>NZ_DASZVF010000021.1:0-181490 GCF_035547335.1 Humibacter sp.
GTGAACCTTGTTACCAAGGACGGTGCGCATACCGTGGTGCTGCTGTCGACGGATCTTCAGGTGCTCACAAGCGCGGAGAAGGTGCGAGCGTTGGAGATCGCGCTGTGGATGGTGGATGAGGGGTGGACGGTTATGACTGCCACGGACTCGCCGCTGGCAGAGGTGGTGCGACAAAGCGCTCGAGCGCTGGATGGCAGTTACATCGAGCTGAAGGACGAACCCGGCATGCAGGTGATCCCGACACGACACCGCATGCCGCCGTGGTCTCGGCTCGCCGGAGGCATCTGATGAGCACGCGGACCTCAGCTGACACCGCGCGACCGACCGCGGTGGTGGCAATGGACCACAACACCGCTGCGGAGGCGCTGGGGATGTCGCCAACCCGGTTGCGTCAGCATGTGCGTCTGGGTGATGTCACGCCTCACTTCTCCGGCACGAAACCGCTGTATCTAGTGACTGATCTTGAGCGCTTCGTCCAGCAACTACCGACACGACCGGAGCACCTACTAAGGGCCTGAGCCTCGTAGGCTGCTCTCGACGTCAGGCCGAGCTCTGCGGGCTGGCAACCGATGATTGACAGCGCATGCGGAGCCTCAGTATGTGTGCACCAATGTGTGCACGGCTCCACGATCGCCCTTTGATCTATTGGCAAATGTGGGCCGTAACCACTGCCTACGGATCAGAAGGTTGGGGGTTCGAATCCCTCATGGCGCACACTGTGTTGAGACAGTAAGAGAGCGGCCCGCGAAAGCGGGCCGTTTTCGTTTCTGCTCAGGATCGTGTGGGGGGCTGGACGGAAGCGAGTTCGCTCGCTACTCGCTCCCCGCGAGGCTTTCCCGGCTTCAGATTCCTGTGACGCGACGAGCAGGGGGGCGCTGCGCCTGGATCGCCCAACGAGGACTGCCCACTTTCGCGTGTCACTCACGCGATGCCGCCTGCGCTTGCTCTGACGCTGCGCCTTCGTGAGGTTGTAGACGGCGGTGCCTCCCCGGGCGACGCGGCCAGCGGACGAGCTGATGTTCACCAGGTCGGCCGTGCGTCTCGGCTCGTCGGCCGCTGCCTTGACAAGGTACGGCAGCGCGGCCCTCGACATGTAGAGCAGACCGAGCACGTTGATCTGCACCATCTGCTCCCACTCGCCCTCCGGCGCATCCGCGAAGGGGCCGACTAGCATCATGCCCGCGTTGTTGACCAGCGTGTCCAGGCGCCCGAAAGCATCCACCGCCTGCGCCACGGCGTCGGCCGCACCCGCCCTGCTCGTGATGTCGGCAGGGATCGCGTGCGCGGTGCCGCCCTGCGTCTGGATGCGACGCGCGACCTCCTCCAGCCGGTCCTTCCGCCTGGCAACGAGCGCCACGGATGCGCCCTCCCGGGCGAGGCGCTCAGCCGTCGCCGCGCCGATACCGCTGCTCGCCCCGGTGACGAGTGCCACCGTGCCGTCGAGCTCCTTCGACATCCGTTACCTCCTCGATGGGCGCCGCCCTCTATGGGCATCCGCCACGGGTCCCTCCCGCCGTCCATCTCGGCTCACGCATCCGCGCGAAAACAGGCGGATGCACCGAGAACAGGCCAATTCTGCCTGTTCTCGCGCGGAGAGCGCGATCATGCCTGTTTTCGGGACGGAGAGCGAGAGGGTGGGAACGTGGAGGGACGGGGACGGGGACGGCGAGGTGCGGCACGTGAAGGTGCGGGGGGAGGCCGGCTCTTTCGCGGGTCCTGTTCCCTTGCTACGGTGAGCCGGGTATGAGCGTACGCGCGGGGCGGGGGCCGCGGCTGGGCGCCTGGGGAGCGCCTGCTGTCGCTGGTTTCGTCGCGCTCGCACTCGTCACCGCCGGCTTGGTCAGTGTCGGCACCCAGGCGGCATCCGCCGAGGTCACGCGGAGCGCACTGGCACCCGACGCCGCAGCCGACTGCTCCTCGCTGGCTCTCGGTGTTCCGTGCCAGTTGCGCTACTCGAAGGAGTCGGCGCACACGACGCTGACGATTCCCCCTTCGGTGCCGACCGTGACCTTCCTTCTCTCCGGGGCGTCCGGCGGCGGTGGAGGACACGACCTCCAAGGCCCGGCCGGAACCGGCGGGTCGGTGCTCGGCACCGTCTCGGTCGAGTCGGGCGGAAAGGTGGAAGTGTGGCTCGGCGAGCCCGGTGCCGGCGCCGACGGAAAGACGAACGGCTGGTCGCAAGGCGGTGCCGGCGGACACGGCAGGAATCACGACGGCGCCGCGGGCGGCGGATCCTCGGCGCTGGCGTGGGAGTCAGCAGGCCACGACGCGCCACTCGCCGTAGCGGGCGGCGGTGGCGGAGCCGGCGGTGCCCAGGCCTTCGAGAACACACCGAATGGCGGCAGAGGAGGGGCGGGGGGCAAGCCGCCGACGGCCGGCGGCCCGGGAACGAGTACCGGCTATGCAGGCAGAGGCGGTCAGGGCGGCGCCGCTCATCGCGCCGACGGCGACGACGGCTCGGGCGGGTACACCGGTTACTACGCCTCGGGCGGCGGCGGTGGCGGCGGGGGATACGGCCACGGCGGCGGTGGTGGAGATGAGGGCGCTTCACCCGGGCACAAGATGGTCGCGCAGGCCGCCGGTGGTGGGGGTGGTGGCGTCTCGTATGCTGCTCCTGAGGTGGAGGGCGCCTATTTCGCATCCGGTCACCCGGGCGGCGGCCGGCTGACGGTCTTCCCGGGCGCTCCGCTGCCGGCCAAGCAGTGCGTCTCCTCGTCGGACAACCCGCAGAAGGCTGCAGTGCCGTCGGATGTGAGCTCCTACGGATTCGTCGCGGTCGGCGGCTCGGGAACGCACGGTCACAACGATGCTCCCGCCGGCACCGGAGCCATGCAGGCCGGCTACTTCAGCACCGCAGGCATCCGATCGCTCGACATCTGGGTCGGTTGCGACGGCTACAGCCACGCGGGCGCGGGCTTCGGCGGCACGGGAGCCGGCGGCGACAGCAACAACGGCAACGACGGCGGCCGCGGCGGAGGCGCGAGTGCGATAGCCGATGCTGAGACCCGTTCTCTGATCGCCGTCGCCGGGGGTGGCGGCGGCAATGGCGGTGACATCGGATGCGGCATCGGCTATCCGGGGGAGAGCTGCGGCGGGGTGGGCGGCTCGAGCGCAGGCGTGGCGGGAACGATCTTCGCCGCGAACGGACTGGGCGGTGGGTGGAACGCCTTCGCGGCCGGGGGCTGCGCCGACTGTCACGGAGGCAAGCATCCCGACCGCAACGGCGAAGAGGGCCACGGCTCCGGCTCGTACACGCAGCAGACCGGAGGCGGTGGCGGCGGAGGTGCGGGATACCCGGCTGGAGGCGCAGGCGGTCACCACATCACGGGGTACCCAGGTGGCGGCGGCGGTGCGGGCGGAGCCTTCTTGTCCACCAGAGTCGGCGCGAAGGTGAGCGAGCCCAGCGGCGTGGATGGCGACGGCTTCGTGCTGCTGATTCCGTTCGTCAAGGCGACCTCGAGCCTCACCGTCACCGTGACGGCTTCGGGCGATGGCGCGCGCTTCGCCGGCACGTTCCGGGTGCACGTCGTGTGCACGCTCGGGTCCTCGACGACACTCGATGAGACCACGGCTCTCACCGCCGGGCACTCGCACGAGTTCACCGCTCTGCCGTCGGGATCCGAGTGCACCGCGACAGAGACCGGCACAGGAGGCGCCTCGACGCCGGCAGCTCCGCAGAAGGTCACGCTTCCGGATGCGGGAGCGCACCTCACGCTCGACAACGTCTTCGCCGTCGCCGACCTCGGCATCACGGTGCGCTCCGCCATCACGGGCACCAACCCCGGCACGTCTTTCACTCTGGGGTCGCTCGGTGTGCAACTGGCCTGCATGCTCGACGGCAGGGCCGTTCCGTTGACCGATCCCGCCGCAAGCGGCACCGTCGTGATCGACGGCCAGGAGACCTGGGCTGCGCAAGGAGCCACCGTGACGGTGCCCGGACTGCCGGTCGGCGCGTCCTGCACCGCCACCGAAGCGGCGGGAAGCGGCGCCACGTCGGTGGCGTACAGCGTGAACGGCACTTCTCAGCCCGGGACCGACGCGACGATCGTGCTGACGCCCGAGAAGAACGGGATAGGCGTCGACAACGACTACCTGCTCGGCTCGCTCATCGTCACGCAGAGCGTCGACGGCGGAAGCCCGCCGCCGCCCGACGCGCAATTCGGCGGCACGATCGCCTGCAAGTTCCAGGGCCGTGCCGTGACGCTCGGCGGCGCGCACGACTTCGTTCTCGGGGTGGGAGCGAGCCAGACGCTCACCGGCCTGCCGATCGGTGCCGATTGCACGGTCGACGAGACCGACACCGACGGTGCGGTCGCCATCGGATACGCACCGTCGCAGACGGTACCCATCACCGCCGACCCGCCGACGGTCGCCGTCACGGCGACGTTCCAGACCGGTTCCCTTCTCCTCACCGTTCGCAGCATCGGCACGGCCGCTGCCTGGGCGAATACGCCGGCCGAGGTTCGGGTGACCTGTGTGCAGGACGACACGGTCGTGTTCGAGGAGACCGTCACGGTGCAAGGGGCGAGCGGCGGATGGGGCGCAGTCGCCGCGCCCGGCGGGTCGCAGTGCAGCGCACAGGACACCGGTGTCACGGGTGCGACCGGCACGAGCTATTCGTCGAGCGTCGATCCGACACCGCAGCCCCAGCCCGTCGCGGTGACGGTCGGTCAGGGCGGAACCGCGACGCTCCACGTCGACAACGCCTTCATCGCCGCTCCGCTCGGGGTCGCCACCGCCACCGGCGGAGCAGGGGCGATCTTCGCCAAGCCCGCCACGACGAGGGTGGACCAGTGCACGTTCGCGGGCGCGGGCATCGACATCGTGCCGGGATCGGCATCCCAGTCGTTCACGTTCCCCCGTGAGGGCGGCTCCGCGTCGATAGCGCTGCCGGCAGGAGCGTCGTGCCGCGTCACGCTGACCGACGCGGGGGCGACGAGCAGCCACGTGGCCTCGACCGTCAACGCAGCTCCGGTGACGTCGCTGGGAGACACGAGCCTCAGGGCGACCGTCAACCTCACGACGGGAGACCAGGATCCGTGGAGCGCCGTGACGTTCACGAACACGCTGGATGTCGGCCGCTTGCCGATCAGCGTCGACGTGACCGGAGCCGCAGCGTGGGCGGCATCCGTGCCGATCACGGTCGACGTCACCTGCACGCTGGGCGGGGATCCGCTCACCCCGCTCGGCCCGGCCGGCACGGTCGCGGTGCACTTCACCGCAGACGGGACCATCATTCCCGACGACGGCTCCGCTGCACTGGGCGCGCTGCCACTCGGTTCGAGCTGCTCGGCCGCGCAGCAGGGCGGCAACGGCGCCACCGCTGTCGACTACGAACCGGCAGGCAGCGGTTCCGGCGGGTCGGCCGACGTGCCGATCGAGCTCGGTGGCGCAGCGATCGTCGTGACCGACCGTTTCGATGCCGCTGACCTCGTCGTCTCGACCACGGTCGCCGGCAACGACGGCGCGAACCACCTGGACGGCGACTTCGCCTTCGATTCGGCATGCTCGTTCAACGGCCGCATTCTTCCGCCGCCTACCGACGACCCGACGCGGCCATCCGCCTTCTCGATCACGGGTGCGGGAACGCACACCATCGCCGGTCTCCCGGTGGGAACGTCGTGCACGGTGACCGAGTACGGCACGCAGAACGCCACCCAGATCGCGCCGTCGAGAGAGCAGACCGCCACCGTCGAGGCCGATGGTTCCGCGATCGGGTTCGAGAACGCGTTCGATTCGGCGCCGCTCGGAGTCTCGGCCAGCATCGTTGGCCCGGCCGCGTCGCAGTACGCGCCGCAGACCGTGGGGGCGACCGTGTCGTGCCAGTGGCCGAATGGCAGCGGAACGGCCGATCTTCCCGACGGAGGCCAGCTGGTCCTCGATGCCGAGAACGATTTCGCGGCGAGCCTCGATGCGCCGTACGGCACGTCGTGCTCGGTCGCTTCGCCCGTGGGCATGGCCACAGCGGTGCACGTGACGCCACCGGTGACGATGGGACTGGGCGATCAGCACCTGCTCGCGATCACGAGCGAGTGGGACCTCGCCTCGGCCACCGTCACCAAGCACACGTCGGGCGTGTTCGCCGGGGATCCGAGCTTCTCCTTCGACGCTCGGTGCACGTGGGCCGACGGCTCGATCCCGGTGCCGCTCGCCCAGGGATCCGCCGCATCGTTCGGTCTGCGTTCGGGCGGCTCCGCCACGGTGACCGTCCTCGCCGGCTCGACGTGCGCGATCACGGAGACGGATGCCGGCGGCGCCGCCCGAACGGACATCGTGGTGGCCGACGCCATCACCTCCGCCGTGAACGGTCGTACTGCGCAGGTGCGACTGGATGCCGGCACGCAGCCGCGGATCGACGTGACCAACGTCGCAGAGGCGGCGGCCGACCCGCTCGCGAGCACCGGTTCGGATGCGCAGGCCTGGCTGTGGCTCGCCGTCCTCCTGCTCGCGGCGGGCGGCGTGGTGCTCCTGGCCCGTCGCCGGGCCTGACCCGGCGCCGGCGCCCATCCGCCCCACAGGCCCCGCCCATCCGCCCCACCCGGCCCACGCCATCCGCCCCGCACGAACCCACCACCCCCTTGTGAAAACAGGCGGATGAACCGAGAACAGGCCAAAATGGCCTGTTCTCGCGCGGAGAGCGCGCTCATGCCTGTTTTCGGCGCGGGAGAGGTCGGGGGTGTGGGCTGGGGCTCGGGAGAGACTCAGGCCGTGTCGTCGTCCACGTCGTCGAGCACCAGGAAGAGGCCGGCGTACGGGGCGAGGCTGACGGAGAAGCTGTTGAGGTCATCGACCCGGCCGATCTCGTCGCCCGTCTCGACGTCGATGACGGCGCGGCGCGGGGTCAGGACATCCGAGCGCACCGTGCCCTCGATGGTCTCGTCGCTGAAGTTGAGCACCGTGACCTGCTCGTGGGCATCCTCCCGCGTGCGGTCGCCCTCGTCGAGCCGATGGACCATGACGAGCATGCCCGGATGCGCTACATCCGGAACGTCGATCTGCGTCGCCACGTCGATGCAGTACTCCTCCCGCACCCGCAGGATTCCCTTGAGCCGCGAGGCGAACGAGTCCGGCCGTCTCAGCTGAGCGGGCAGCGACCCGAAGAGCGACCTGCCGCGGGGCATCCCGGAGGAGGACACCGACGCGCCGGGATTCGCATCCGTCAGATCGTGCGCTCCGCGGTGGATCCAGCGCGTGTCGCCCGTGGCGATCAGGTCGCGCACCTGGTCGGCCGGCAACGGCAGAACGCCGAGCAGGTCCCAGGCGGACAGCGCGAACACGCCGGGCTGCCACGCGTTGAACATGGCCAGCAGAAGCTGAGCGCGACAGATGCCCTCGATGTCGTCGTCGCCGATCGCATCCAGCGTCGTGAACCCCTGCACGGCCGCGATGACGGATGCCGTCGTGCACGCGATCCCGTTCGTCGTGAAGACGAGATTGTACGGCGCGCGCTCGCCGGTGAGCTTGGCGAGCATGTCGGCCCGCACCGCCTCGGCCAGCTCCGCGCCGGTGATCTTTTCGCCGCGGAAGAAGAACGGATCCGCCCGGTGCCGCGCGGCCCAGTGCACGAGCTCGTACGTGAGCTCGTCGTGGTTCTGCATGGCGTGCACGAGCCCGGCCGGATCGACACCGGCATCCAGTGCCGCGCGCAGCGTCAGCCGCAGGAACTCGGTGTCTCCCGTCGTGAACGCGTGGTGGTACGCGGGCCGGTTGATGAAGTCGTAGGACAGGTCGGCGCCCACCCGGCTGGTGTCGCGGATCTCCTCGATGCTGAGGTTGAGCTCCTGGAACGTGAAGCCGCCCACCTTGCGCACCATGCTCCCGATGAGGTGGTTCGCCGCCTCCGACAGCGGATGCCCCTCCGACCAGCCCGGCAGGCCCTCGGCGCTCTTCTCGACGCCGAGGAACCCGTTGGCATCCAGCCGCAGCGCGCTCGAGCCGAGATCGCCCAGGGAGTGGAGCGCGTCGCCGATGACGAGACGCATGCCGGCGAACGTGGGATCGAGCCAGTTGATCGACGGCTGCCCCTGCTTGAAGTAGTGCAGGTACACCCATCGCCTGGTGCGTCCGTCGACGCCGACGGTCGGAGCGGTCGCACTCCAGTTCGTCTCCTTCACGCCGGGCGAGTAGAAGATCACCCGCTGCAGCTGCCCGATGATGTACCCGCTTTCGGCGAGGCGCGCCTCCGTCTCGGCGTCGAGGTTCACCGCGTCGCGACCCTCTGGCACGTCGGGCAAGAGGGTCCAGTCCTCTTCGGGGATCTCCACCATGTGGTAGATGCCCGGGTAGTCCTTGTACGCCATCTCGGCCAGGCGGAAGTCGGCGCCCTTGCCCGTGTGACCGGGCACGATGTCGTCGATGACGCTGCCGCCGTGCCGTTCCGCCACGTCGCACAGGTAGCGGAACTCGTCCTCCTGCCCGAAGATCGGGTCGATCTGCGTGCTGATCCGGTCGAAGTGCCCGTCGATGCTCGCGGTCTGCACCCATCCGGTGATGCCGCCCGCCTGCTTCACCGGGCCGGTGTGCACGGCGTTGATGCCGACGGACTCGAAGGCGCGCCACAACGCCTCGTCGCCGAGCGCCCCGAGGTACGACTGCCCCGGCCGCGTGATGAGCGAGATCGGGTACGCGGTGAACCAGACGGAGGCCGAGCGGATGGCGCGCCTGGCATCCGGACGCGCGTACGGGTTGCGCCACATGCTGGGCTGGCCGGACAGGCCCCTGCCCAGTACCTCGGCGTCGCCCAGCATCGACTGGCGCTTCAGCCATTCCACGTAGGAGGGATTGGAGGCATCGGCCGACCGAGGATCCGAGAACGAACGGCGGATGCCGCTGGCCCGCAGCTGCGCGCGGGGCCGCAGCCGGTGCGGCCTGGCCGGGTACCGCTCCTCGTCGTAGCTGATCTCGGCGGCCTCGTTCGCCGCCTCTGCCGCCTGCCGCGCCTCATCCACGGCGTCGCCCGACGGCGTGCCGGCCGACTCGTCCGTCGTCGTCATCCCCGCACCTCCGATCCGGTGCCGTTGCCGGCCTGGCCCATGCTCTCCTCCGTGGCGTTTCGTTCCCTGTTCGTGTCGGCGTTCGTGTGAGCGCTGCCGGCCGCGGCGGTCGCGTCGCCTCGCCCGGCGGCATCCGTGTCGCCTCGCTCTGCCGCGCCGGTGCCGACGACCACCAGCGAGTGGCCACCGAGGCGGATGCCGCCCTCCGTCGACGAGTGCTCGCCGAACGACGACACGACGGCCGTGTCGTCCACCCCGGGCACCGTCACCGGATCGGCGCCGAAGTTGATCGCGAGAGCCGTGCTCGCCCGGCGCAGCACCAGCCAGCCGTCGTTCTCATCCACGTCGACCCCGACGGTGGCGAAGCTCGGGTCGGTGAGATCCGCTCGCTCGCGACGGAGCCGGATCAGCTCCCGGTAGAACGCGAGCAGCCTGGCGTGCCTGCCGCTCTCGACCTCGTTCCAGTCGAGCTTCGACCTGAGGAACGTCTCGGGATCCTGCGGGTCGGGCACCTGTGACTCGTCCCAGCCCATGCGGGCGAACTCGGCCTTGCGGCCGCTGGCCGTGGCCTCGGCGAGCTCCGGCTCGGGATGCGACGTGAAGAACTGCCACGGCGTGGATGCCGCCCACTCCTCGCCCATGAAGAGCATCGGCGTGAACGGGCCGAGCAACGTGAGCGCGGCGGCGATCGCCAGGCCGCCGTCATCCAGGCCGCTGCTCAGCCGGTCGCCCGCCGCCCGGTTGCCGACCTGATCGTGGTCCTGGCTGAACACGACGAGCCGCGAGGTCGGCATGGTGAGGGTGTCGATCGACCGGCCGTGGTGCCTGCCGCGGAAGGTCGACATCGTGCCGTCGTGGAAGTAGCCGCGCCTGAGCACCTTGGCCAGCGTGCCGAGCCCGGCGAAGTCCTCGTAGTACCCGGTCGTCTCGCCGGTCAGCGCGACGTGCAAGGCGTGGTGGAAGTCGTCGCTCCACTGCGCATCCAGGCCGTCGCCATGCGCCTCGCGCGACGTGATGAGCTTCGGGTCGTTCAGATCAGACTCGGCGATGAGCGTCAGCGGACGGCGCAGGTGAGCCGACAGGCGCGACACCTCGGCGGCCAGCTCCTCGAGGATCGGCGTGGCCCTGGTGTCGACGAGCGCGTGCACGGCATCCAGCCGCAGCCCGTCGGCGTGGTAGTCGTTCAGCCACATGAGGGCGTTGTCGAGGATGTACCTGCGCACCTCGTCCGACTCCGGGCCGTCCAGATTGAGCGCGCTTCCCCACGTGTTGGCCTTGTCGTCGCGCAGGTAGGGGCCGAACTTCGGCAGGTAGTTGCCGCTCGGGCCGAGGTGGTTGTAGACGACGTCCTGGATGACGCCGATGCCGGCCGCGTGGCAGGCATCCACGAACCGCTGGTACGCCTCCGGTCCGCCGTACGGCTCGTGCACGGCGTACCACAGCACGCCGTCGTAGCCCCAGTTGTGCGTTCCGTTGAAGGCGTTCACCGGGAGCACCTCGACGAAGTCGACGCCCAGCTCGCGCAGGTGGTCGAGGCGCCCGATGGCGGCATCCAGCGTGCCCTCTGGCGTGAAGGTGCCGATGTGCAGCTCGTACAGGACCGAGCCGGCGAGAGGCCGGCCGGTCCAGGCGCCGTCGGACCACGCGAACGAGGTGGGGTCGAACGTCTGGGACAGCTCGTGCACGCCGGCCGGCTGGCGGCGGGACCTCGGATCGGGGAAGGGCCCCTCGCCGTCGATCTCGTACCCGTAGTCGACCGGACCGTGCGTCTCGAGCTGCGTCACCGACGCATCCGGTCGCCACCAGCCGTCGCGTCGCGGATCGCGCGCGAGCGGATGCCGCGACTCGCCGATCACCAGGTCGACGCTCCTGGCCGACGGTGCCCACACCTCGAAGCTCATCACGCCTCCCGTCTGCGTGAGGGTGCGGAACCGTCCACGTGCTCCGGTGCCGTCAGGAGCGCGACCGGATAGCGGGCGAGCAGCTCCGCGACAGGGATGCCGCCTCCCGCCGCGAACTGCCGCCCGGTCAGCACGTCGACCAGGCGGTCGCCTCCCGACTCGATGGCGGTGTCCTGCCATCCGCCCGCCTCGCGCAGCGTGCGCGGAAGCCGCGTCGCGACGGCGATCGCGCCGCCCCTGTCGAAGGCGACGACGTGGTCGCGCATGCTGCCCACGACGTCCACGGGCCGGTAGCAGGTGAAGAGCTCCGGATGCGCCCGGCGCAGCCGCAGGGCCCGCGCCGTGACCAGCAGCTTGGCTGCGCCGGTCTCGTCGATGGGCGGCAGCCATCCCGCGTCGATGCGCGCGAGCAGGTCGGCACGCATGCCGAAGTCGACAGGGCGGCGGTTGTCGGGATCGACGAGCGACAGCTCCCAGAGCTCGCTGCCCTGGTACACGTCGGGCACGCCGGGGGCTGCCAGCTGGAGCAGTTTCGCGGCCAGGCCGTTGACGAACCCCGCCGGGGCGATCGCGGCGACCGTCTGCTCGATCACGGATGCGACGCGCGCGTCGTCGAAGGCCGCGTCGATCGCGGCGTGCATGCGTTCCTCGAACGCGGCATCGGGGCTCGTCCAGTTCGTCGACACGCCCGCCTCACGGGACGCCTTCTCGGCGTACGCGTGCAGCCTCTCCCTCGATGCCGGCCACGCGCCCACGACCGCCTGCCAGAGCAGGTTCTCCAGCGTCGCATCCCCGAAGCCAACCGCCGCGTGCAGCCGCTCGAGTGCGTCGGCCCAGAGCTCGGGACGCTCGGACAACGCCGTGATGCGCGCGCGCGTGTCTTCGCTGCGCTTCGTGTCGTGCGTGGACAGCGTGGTCAGGGTGTCGGGGAGCGCCGCCTGCCTGCACGCCTGCCGCCGGTGGAACTCCTCGACGTCGATGGCGAACTCGCTGGGCTCCGACCCCACCTCGTTGAGCGAGGTCAGGGTGGCGACGCGGTAGAACGCGGAGTCCTCGACGCCCTTCGCCATCACCATTCCCGAGGTCTGCTGGAAGCGCACGGCGACGGGATGCCCTGACTCGCCGAGCACGGCCACGGTCGCGTCGATCGTCTCCGCGAGGTCGGAGCGGCGGGAGCGTGCCTCGGCGGCGGCCTCGTCGAGATGGTCGGCACCGACGGGAAGGTAGGTGCGGTACACCGGCATGGCGGCGAGCAGCTCGATGACGGCGTCCGCCAGGTCGGTGTCGTCGTGTTCGCCCGTTGTCGCGATGCGTGATTCCGTTCGCAGCATCCGCACGAGCCGGTTCACCTCGGAGCGCAGGATGCCGTCGGCGACGCCGCGCTTGGTGCCGTGGATCAGCTCGTGCCAGCGTCGACGCGGGTCGGCGTCTTCGGCCTCGACGGAGGCCGGCTCGGATTCCAGCTGCCGCTGCGCCCGTTCGAGCCCGGCACGACCCCGCGGGTCGACGAGCACGCGGTCGAAGTCGCCGAGCGCGTCGTATCCGGTCGTGCCCCTGGTCATCCAGTTGGCCGGCAGCGTCTCCGCTCCCTCGAGGATCTTCTCCACCCACACGGGCGCGCCGTCGGTCAGCGCGGCGAGGCGGTCCAGGTAGCCGCGCGGGTCGGCAAGGCCGTCCGGATGATCGACGCGCAGTCCGTCGGCCAGCCCCTCCCGGAACCAGCGGCCGATCTCCACGTGCGACTCGTCGAACACCCATGGCTCTTCGACGCGGATGGCCGCGAGCGTGTTCACGGCGAAGAATCGCCGGTAGTTCAGCTCGGCATCCGCTCGTCGCCAGTTCATCAGCTCGTAGTGCTGGCGCGCATGCACGTCTCGCGGGCTGTCGCCCTCATGGAACGTGCCGGGAGCGATCGGGTACCGGTTGTCGTAGTAGCCGAGCGTGTCCTGCTCGATGCGCAGCCGGTCGAGCTCGTCGTCTCCGTCGCCGAGCACGGGGATGCGGATCCTGCCGTCGCCTGCCGCCCAGTCCACGTCGAACGCGTCGGCGTACCGGGACTTGCGGCCGTGCTTCAGCAGGTCCCACCACCAGGCGTTCAACTCGGGCGTCGCGACACCCATGTGGTTGGGCACGATGTCGACCAGCAGGCCGAGGCCGGCCTGGTGCGCGGCATCCGACAGCCGGGCGAACGCCTGAGTACCGCCGCGCTCTGGATCGATGAGGGTGTGGTCGATCACGTCGTAGCCGTGTGTGGAACCGGGCTCCGCGCGCAGCACGGGCGACACGTAGACCCAGCCCACGCCGAGCCGCTTCAGGTAGCCGCACAGTGCTGCGGCGTCGTCGAGCGTGAAGTCCGAGGTGATCTGGAGCCGATACGTCGACGTGGGGACGGCTCTCACGATCCGCTCCGCGCGGACCGCAGCAGCGTGAACGTCCTGCCTCCGAGGATGAGCGTCGTGTGCGCCCTGTCTGCCGACTGCTCCTCGTCGCTGGAGGCGACCAGTCGCCACGGCTCGTCTGGCGCGTCGGGAACCTGGAACTCGACGCCGTTGTCGGCGGAGTTCAGCAGCAGCGCGAACGTGTCGCCACCCTCATGCGCGAGCACGAAGGTGACCGATCGCACATCCGGGTTCTCCCAGTCCTCCGGCTTGAACGGCTGCCCGTCCGAGCGCACGACGAGAACCGTGTCGGCTGCGCCGGTGCTGGGCGCCTGGCGGTACCAGTCGGGGCGAAGCGCACGGTTGTCGCGGCGAAGCCGCACCAGGTCGGCCGTGAACTGCAGCATGTCCTCGTCGACGTGCTCCCAGTCGAACCACGAGATCTCGTTGTCCTGGCAGTACGCGTTGTTGTTGCCGCCCTGGGTGCGACCCAGCTCGTCGCCGCCGAGGATCATCGGGACTCCGGCCGAGAGCAGCAGCGTCGCCATGAAGTTCTTGCGCTGAGCCCGCCGCCTGGCGTTCACCTCCGGGTCGTCGGTCGGCCCTTCCACGCCGCAGTTCGTCGAGCGGTTGTCGTCTTCGCCGTCGTTGTTGTCTTCGCCGTTCGCCTCGTTGTGCTTGTGCTCGTACGACGTGAGGTCCACGAGGGTGAAACCGTCGTGCGCCGTGACGAAGTTCACGCTCGACAGCGGCGAACGGCGGGATGCCTCGTACACGTCGGGGCTGCCGAGCACGCGCTGAGACAGCGTGCCGAGCACGTTGTCGGCGCCGTTCCAGAAGTCCCGCACGTCGTCGCGGAACTTGCCGTTCCACTCCGACCAGGTGGCCGGGAACCCGCCCAGCTGGTATCCGGCCGTGTCCCACGGCTCGGCGATCATCTTCACCGATGCCAGCACGGGGTCCTGCTCGGCGAGCGTGAGGAACGCGCTGTGCAGCTCGGCCGAGCCGTCCTGCCTCGTGAGCGTGGTGGCGAGGTCGAAGCGGAATCCGTCGACGTGCATCTCGGTCACCCAGTACCGCAGGGAGTCCATGATGAGGCGCAGCGCCGCCGGATGCCCGACGTTCAGGCTGTTGCCGGTGCCCGTCGTGTCGAAGTAGGACGCCGGGTCGCCGTCGACGAGCCGGTAGTACGCCGCGTTGTCGATCCCCTTGAACGACAGCGTCGGTCCGAGGTGGTTCCCCTCCGCCGTGTGGTTGTAGACGACGTCGAGGATGACCTCGATTCCTGCCGCGTGCAGGTCGCGCACCATGCGCTTGAACTCGTCGACCTGGCCGCCGTCGTCACCGCCGGCGGAGTACGCGCCGTGCGGCGCGAAGAAGCCGATGGAGTTGTAGCCCCAATAGTTGCTGAGGCCCTTCTCCAGCAGGTGGTTGTCCTGCACGAACTGGTGCACGGGCATGAGCTCGACGGCCGTGACACCGAGCCTGGTGAGATGCTCGATCGCTGCCGGATGCGCGAGGCCCAGGTAGGTGCCTCTGAGCTGCTCGGGCACCTCAGGGTGCAGCTTGGTGAACCCCTTCACGTGCGTCTCGTAGATCACGCTCTCCGAGAGCGGGGTGCCGGGCGGCTGGTCGCCCGACCAGTCGAAGTCGGGGCTGGTGACGACGCAGCGGGGCACCGAGGCGGCGTCATCCGTCTCATCCATGACAAGCGGATCGTCGAGGCTCTGCGCGAAGACGCTGGGACCCCACTCGTAGTCGCCCTCGATGGCGGTGGCGTAGGGGTCGAGGAGCACCTTGTTCGGGTTGTGGCGCAGGCCCGCGGCGGGATCCCACCGCCCGTGCACGCGCAGGCCGTACCGCGTGCCGACGCCCATTCCCGGCACGATGCCGTGGAAGACGTGGCCCGTGCGCTCCTTCAGCTCGACACGGGACTCCTGGTCGCCGTGGAAGATGCAGACCTCGACGGCGTCGGCCGTCTCGGAGTACACGGCCACGTTCGCGGATCCCTCCACGAGGGAGACGCCGAGCGGATAGGGGTGAGAACGAGAAGACGACACAGGGTGATTGTGCTCGTCCGCACGGCCCGCGGTCTACGGGTTGCCTCGGCGTCGCGCAACCCCTAAGTGCACTTCATCGTCAGGTGACCTGTCCGGGCTACTGTCGGGAGCATGCCGCAGGCCGCTGCTCTCGACGAAGACCTCGCCGGCTGGATCCAACGTCAACGATGGTTCGCCGGCAAAGGCGCCACTCCGCGCCTGCGAATGCTCGGCATGCTCGAGTGGCCCTCTCAGCACGGCGTGCAGGTTGCCACGCACTTCGTGCTCGATGAGAGCGAGGGCAGGGGCGCCCTTTATCAGGTGCCCGTGACGTATCGCGACGAGCAGCTGGAGGGTGCGGAGGGCGCCTACATAGGCCGGCTGCCCGACCCTGCAGGGATGCCTCGGCACGCCTACGACGCGCCTCACGACCCGGAGTTCGCCCGGCGCCTGCTTCGCCTGATCGTCGAGCAAGGCCGCGTGGAGGGGCGCAGATCGGCGGACGGGCGCAGCTCGGCGGAGGGGCACGGCTCGGGGGAGGAGCCCGGCACGGCGGACAGGCCCAGCACGGCGGCGTGGGGTGTGGCAGTTCGGCAGGACGGCGATGCATCGAGCGACGCCGAACTCTGGCGCGCCACGGTGCTGTCGTCGCGCGTGATGAGCGCAGAGCAGTCGAACACGTCGATCGTCTATTCGCTCGACTCGCTCGACGGGGAGGCGGAAGAACGGCACGCCATCTGTAAGGTGTTCCGCACGCTGCACCACGGTGAGAATCCGGATGTCGTGCTGCAGTCCGCGCTGTACGCCGCGGGGTCGGCATCCGTGCCCGCCGTCATCGGCAGCGTCGCAGGACAGTGGCCCGACGCGGGTCGCGCCGACGGCCAGGCGAGAGGACATCTCGCGTTCGCCCAGCAGTTCCTCACCGGCGCTGCGGATGCCTGGCAACTCGCGTTGAGCGCGGCGGCGGGCGGCACGGCGTTCCTCGACAGCGCCCGCCAGATGGGCGAGGCGACGGCCGATGTGCACTCAGTGCTCGGGTCCGCGCTGCCGACGCGCGCTGCGGCGCCGGCCGACGTGTCCGACATCCTCACCGGCTGGCGGGAACGACTGGACGCCGCGGCGAGGGAGGTGCCGGAACTCGACGAGCTGCGGTCACCCATCGAGCGGCTCTACGTCAGAGCGGCCGACGCGGAATGGCCGCGGCTGCAACGCATCCACGGTGACCTGCACCTCGGGCAGATCCTCGCCGTTCCCGGTGGACACTGGGTGATCATCGACTTCGAGGGTGAGCCGATGCGGTCGCTCGCGAGCCGCTCCGAGGTGGACGTGCCGTTGCGGGATGTCGCGGGCATGCTGCGCAGCTTCGACTACGTGGCGGGCGCGTGCGGAGACACGCCGGGTGCCAGGGAGTGGGCTCGGGCGTGCAGGGACGCATTCCTCGAGGGATACCGCGACCGGGCCGGACACGACGCGACGCGGCAGAACCTGCTGCTCGACGCGTTCGAGCTCGACAAGGCGCTGTACGAGGCCGTGTACGAGGCGCGCAACAGACCGTCGTGGCTCGCGATCCCGATCGCGGCCGCGCGACGTCTCGCTTCGGCAGTGGAGGACTGAGCACAGGCCCGCTCCGGAGCGCGACCGGCGACCGTAGACGTGATTCGTCGGGGTGTCTCGTCCCGGGCTCGTTCGCCCCGCAGTGTTACGTCGATCACGCGCGACGCACCGGCATCCTTCGCGGTCGACGCCGATCTGCGCCATGATGCTGGCGTGACGATCGGCGCTGAGTCCCGGCGGGAAGAGGATGCCCGCAGGCTCGGCTGGTACGCAGTGCCGCTCGTGCTCGCGGAATGCCGGCCGATCGTGCTCGTGATGTTCGCGCTGCGTTTCGTGGCGGGCGCATCCCTCGGCACGGCCGGCGGCTGCGGGAGACTCGACGCGCTCGACTGGTCTCATGTCGTGATCGGGCTCCTCGCCTGGGTGTGCGCGACCGCCGCGGTGTACCTCTACAACGGCATCTCCGACCTGCCCGGCGACCGTCTCAACGGGTCGGCCCGGCCGCTGGCGAGCGGACGGCTCCCGTTGCGGGTGGCCGTGGCGTGGTGCGTCGGGTTCGGTGTGGCGAGCGTGGTGCTCGGCGCGGTGCTCGGGCTCGCGTTCACGGCATCCGTGCTGGCGTCGCTCCTGATCGGCTGGTGGTACTCGGCCGGACGCCTGGCTGCCAAGCGCCGGGTGTGGTCGGCGTGCGTGGTGATCGGTCTGGGCGGAGTCATCACATATCTCGCAGGCCTGTACTCGGCAGGCGGCACACCGGATGCGTCGTCGCTGTCGGTCGTCGTACTGCTGTCGCTGTGGATGGCGACGGCGGGCAACACGAAAGACCTCGGCGACATCGAGGGCGACCGTTCCGCGGGCCGGCGCACGCTGCCCGTCGTGCTCGGGATGCGCGGTGCGGCGTGGACGATCACCGTGGCGTGCTGCCTCGTCGGCGTCGCCGGTCTCGCCGTGCCGTCGCCGGCCGGCCGGATCGTCGCCGGCTGCTTCGTCGTCGCCGGTCTCGTGATGCTCGCCATGGTGGTTCACGGACGGGACCTCGGATCGAAGCGGAGGATGTACGCGGTGTTCATGGTGAGTCAGCTGGTTGCGAACCTGATCGTGGTGGTGGCATGAAGATCGAGACGGCAGTGCTCGACGACGTCGTCGACGGCGTCTTCGCCCAGGTGCGGGAGGGCCTGATCGCCGCGCAGAGCCCGCTCGTCGAAGACGAGGAGGTCGAGGAGGGCCTGCGCGACCAGGTGCGGTTCCTGCTCGGGTCGGCGTTCGCCGAGCTCGGCTTCGTGGTGGAGCCTCGCCTCGACGAGGTGGACGATCGCGGGCTCGACGTCGGCCTCATCCGGGCGACCCAGCACATCCATCCCGCCGAGAGCCTGCTGGCCGCGAGGCTGCTGTTCTCGGCGAGCCTGCCCGGCCTGCAGCGCGCGACGAAGGATGCCGGTGATCCGGTCTCCGAAGACGCGCTCGCCATCGCGCTCAGCGACCAGATCTTCCGGCTGCTCACCTCGGCGGCGCTGTCGTACGTGGACGTGCTGCTCGACCGCATCACCGCGGTGCAGCGCGAGGAGCGGGCGTCCATCGCCCGGGACCTGCACGACAGGGTGGCGCACACCCTGGCATCCGGCCTGATGAAGCTCGATCTCGCAGACACCCAGCTCACGCGGGAGCGCGATCGGACGCGCACGGAGGCGAGGGGTCTGCTCGACCAGGCGCTCGGCGAGGCGCAGACGATCGCGATGGAGCTGCGCCAGATCACCGGCTCGCGCAGCCTGATCGACTCCGTGCAACTCTACCTCGACGAGGCCGGCGTGCACGACGTCGCGTTGGACGTGTCGGAGGCCGGCGAGCCGCAGCCGTTGGCGGATGCCACGCGCGACCAGGTGTTCCTGATCATCCGTGAGGCGCTGCGCAACTCGTTCTCGCACGGCATGCCGGCGACCGTCGGAGTTCGGCTGCAATGGGGCGGCCAGGAACTGAGGGTGGAGGTGTGGGACGACGGCAGCGGCTTCAGCCCGCTGCGCATCCGCCCAGGCGCGATGGGCCTGGTCGGCATGCGCGAGCGCGCCGAGCTCATCGGTGCGACGTACTCGCTGGAATCGGCGCCGGGCACCGGCACCAGAGTGATCGTGGAGGTGCCCTATGCCGACGAATGAGGCGACGGCGACGGAGCCGATCAGCGCGGTGCTGATCGACGATCATCGTGTGTTCCTGGATGCCTTCGGCAGCCTGCTGCAGAACGACGGCCGCATCGACGTGGTCGCGTCCGCAGCGACGAGCAGCGGCGGCGTCGAAGCCGTCGAGACGCACCAGCCGGTGCTCGTCATCCTCGACGTGGACATCGACGGCACGCCCGTCGAGCAGACGCTGCGCAAGATCCAGCGGGTCTCCCCACAGTCGGCGGTCGCCATCGTCACGATGCACAACCACGCGCCGCTGCGCGACGTGCTGCAGGGAGCGGGCGCGAGGGCGTTCCTCAGCAAGTCGACGTCGGGCGCCGTGCTCATCGATGCGCTCGTGGAGGCGGTCGCGACGGCTCCCGCCGTCCAGGCCAAGGGGCCGGCGCACCTGGAGAGGGAGTCGCTCACGCAGCGGGAGCGCGAGGTGCTGCGCCTGATCAGCCTGGCCCAGTCGAACAAGCAGATCGCTTCGGAGCTCGGCATCACGGAGGGCACTGTCAAGCGCCACGCGTACAGCCTGTTCCAAAAGCTCGGAGCGACGTCGCGCGTGGATGCCGTTCGCAGGGCGTCCAACGCCGGGCTCCTCAGCTGACGCGGCGTCTCGGGCGATGCCGCTTCCGGGCCGGTGCGGTGGCTCAGCTGAGCTGCATCGGCTGAGCCGCATCAGTTGGAGTCTGCCGGCTCAGACGCGAAAGGGGCGGTCCACCATCCGGTGACCCGCCCCTTCGAGGCTGCGTCGTGCGACGCGCCCGTGCCCTAGGCCTGGAGGCCGAGCTGGAAGTGCACGGCGCCCTGCTCGTCGAGCTGGGCATCCAGAACCTTGTCGTCGAGCGCTGCCGAGGCGTTCTCCTCGACGAACACCCGGGCGTCGCCTTCGATGATCACCTGGTCATCGGCCTGCGGTGCGGGTGCCACGGCCACCGCGAAAGTGGTCGCATTCGGCTCCGGGCTGCTGATGCGCAGACCGCCTTCCGGGGAATCGACGGCCTGGGTGGTCAGCGACTTCACGAGAGTGGTGGCGTTCTCGGTGAGGGTGAGCATGTGCTCTCCTTCCGGTTGCGATCATGAGTCGGCCACGATTCCGCAGCCGCCGCAGTGCCGCAACCCGAGGCGGCCGATTGTGCGCGGAGACCCAGGTTCGGCACCGCGGAGATCCAGGTTGGCGGCCTACAGGCCGGGGCTCGATCTCAGGCGAAGCAGGGGAGAAAGCCTGGGAGGGATCGGGCGACGGGACGCGCCTCACGCGGCAGGAGGTGCGACATCCTTCGCGTGGCGCAGCCGCACGCCCGCCCGCCGGGAGGCGCGGAACGCGAGCCACGCGAGGGGATGGCTGCTGGTCTTGTCGTATACGCGGTAGGGCACCAAGGGGCCGTCCTTCGCCGGATATCCCGCCGCTGCCCGCACGCTCGGGAACAGCACCTCGGCCGCGTTGACGTACCCCAGACCGGACGGATGCAGCCGGTCCATCGCCGAGAACATCGACGTGGGATCCCGCCGGAACAGCGGGCCGAGCGAGTCGGCGAGCGACACCGTCCGTGCCCCGGCGCGCAGCGCCACGATCGTCTGGCTCGTGGCGAGGAGGCGACTGAGCCAGTGCGCGAAGAACCGCAGCGGCTCGAAGAACGAGCGCACGGTCCCGAGATCCGGGCACGTCCCGACCACGACCCGCGCGCCCATGCGGCGCAGCTCGCCGATCGTGGCTCGCAGCGGATGCAGGGCGTCGGCGAGTGGCTTCAGGTGCATGGCATCGTTGCCGCCGACGATGATCACGACGACGTCGGGCGCAGAGGGCATCCTTCCCACCGCGATCAGCTGGGCCAGCAGGTCGGTGGACTCGGCCCCCACTTCCGCCACGTTGTCGAGTCGCACGGGTCGTTTCGCGACCTCGGCCAGGCGTTTCGCCAGGACGACCCCGACCGTCTGGTCGTCGGTGTCCGAGCCGTATCCGACCGCGAGCGAATCGCCCATGAGCACGAGGTGAAGGGGCTGACCGTCGTACTGCTCGCCGAACGGGCCGCTCGCGCCAGTGGGGGTGACGCTTCGGGTGCGAAGCAGCTTGCCGCGTGCCCAGAAGCCCTCGACGACCGTCAGCGCCGCAACGCCGAGGATGGCGGCCAGCGCCGACCCGAAGCCGACGGCGGCGTAGCGGACGACGAGGATCGGCCATCGCAGAGCGGCCGGTCGCTCCGGCGTCGGGTTGTCGTCGTTCATGAGTGCCTGCGGATGCTGTCACCTCGATTGCCTGAGGCAAACGTTACTCGCGGGCGCGGGTGACAGGCATTCCTCGTGTCGCCGCTCGGGACGTACAGGTGCGTCCCGACCGGCAGGATGGTGCGGTGGAATACTGCATCTTCGTCGAGCCGCAACTCGGCATGACCTGGGACCGACTGCTGGCGGCTGCGCTCGCCACCGAGGCGCACGGCTTCCACGGGTTCTTCCGTTCCGACCACTACATCGCCCCCGACCGCGTCTTCACGGGCGATCACGCCGTCTCGGATGCATGGACCACGCTCGCCGCTCTCGCCGTCAGCACCCGGCGCATCCGGCTCGGCACGCTCGTCTCGCCCGTCACGTTCCGGCATCCAGGAGTGTTGGCGGTGCAGGTGGCAAACGTCGACGCCATGTCGGGCGGCCGCGCCGAACTCGGCCTGGGGGCGGGCTGGAACGCGCCGGAGCACGAGGCGTACGGCATCCCGTTCCCGCCCAAGCGGTTCGGGCTGTTCGAGGAGGCCCTGGCCATCGTGAGCGGTCTGTGGGGCACGCCGGACGGGCAGACGTTCTCGTTCCAGGGTGAGTACTTCACGCTCGACGCCGCTCCCGGCGCGCAGCGGCCGGCCGGGGCACGCATCCCGCTCATCATCGGCGGGGGCGGTCCGAGCCGCACGCCGGCCCTCGCCGCACGATTCGCGAGCGAGTTCAACACGGGGTTCGTCGCGAACGAGGTCGTGGACGAGCGGTTCGGAAGGGTGCGCGACGCCGCGGAGGCATCCGGTCGCGACCCTCAGACGCTGCGACTGTCGATAGCGCTCACGGCCACGATCGGCGAGAGCCGTGCCGAGGCGGATGCGCGTGCTCGCGCCCAGCGCCTGGACCCGGCCGCCCAGCGCACGAGCGGCCTGCACGGCACGCCGGACGACGTGGCCGAGCGGCTTTCCGGGCTCCGGGCCCTCGGCGCCGCCCGGGTCTACCTTCAGCTTCTGGATGTCACCGACCTGGCACAGTTCGACCTGCTCGCCGAAGCGACGCGCCTGGCCGGCTAGCCGGCGCGGGTCCTCGGCTTCTTTCCGGTCCGCGTGGCCGGCGGCTCGGGTCGGTCGGCACGGGCCGCTGGGCTCACGCCGTGGGGTCAGTGCCGGTCGGCTTGGGCCACTGGGCTGGACCGCTGGGCCGGGCCGCTGGGCTGGGCCGCTGGGGTCAGTGCGCGAGGATGCCGAGCACGATCACGATCGAGCCGAGCAGCCCCGTGATGAGCGCGGCCAGGATCCGACGCCACCACGGGCGCCTGTTGCGCAGGGCGACGAGGTATCCGATCATCACCAGCAGCACGATGCCGATCAGGAGTGCGATGAAGTACGCGACGTACTCGTCCATCAGATGCAGTGCCGCCAGAAGCAGGAAGAACGCCGGCAGCAGCATGGCCAGCAGCATCCCGCTGGAGTGCCGCACCGCTTCGCCGAACGCCTTGCGAACCGGAACGGGCTCGCCGCCCTCGTCAGCGTGCGCAACGGCGGTGCGGGCGTAGACGTGGGTCAGCCAGAAGATGATCGTCGTCGCCACGATGAACGTGAGCACCTCGAGATCGGTCTGGTACTTCCATCCGATCGCCATCAGCGCGGTCACGAGCACGATGCCGTAGACCGTGGATTCCGTGCCGAACAGGTTCGTGACGAAGCGCACGGCTCGGCCTGAGGTGCTGGGTGTCTTCGCGGGGCCGGGAGTCGGGGCGGGAGTGCTGTCGGCGGCGGTGGCGGGCGTCTTCGCGGGGCCGGGAGTCGGGCCCGTCGCGGGACCGGTCGTCGGGGTCGGCGCGCCGCCGGCGGCCGCCGGGTTCGAAGGAGTTCGTGCGGCCGACTCGGCGCTGGCGGGGGCGGGCGTGGGCGCGTCCGGCCCTCGCGGCGACCCGACCGGCCTCTCCTCCATGTGAAGTGAACTTACCCGGTCTGCAGACGCTGCGCCGACCCGGTCCGGGCCCGACCCGGTACATCGAGGCAGGGCCGCCCGAGCGGGCGAGGTCAGGCTGCTCGGCGGTAGTGTTTGGCTGAAGCGGAGGGGAGCCGGATGTCGAGTCACCACGGCGATCGCGTACCGATCGATGCTCAGAGCGTCGACGCTCCGCTCTCCAGGTTCGCGGTCTTCCTGGTGGTCACGGTGCGCGACGATCCGGCATCGCTCGACATCGTTCGGGAGACGATCTCGGCGATCGACGACCTGGTGAAGACGGTCGGGTTCCGCGACCTCGGCGGACGTCTCTCGTGCGTCGTGGGCATCGGGCGCCTGCTGTGGGACAGGCTCGTGCCGGGCATCCGTCCCTCAGAGCTCGAGGTGTTCCCCGTCGTGCGCGGCGACGTGCACACAGCGCCGTCGACGGCGGGCGACCTGCTCTTCCACATCAGGGCGGAGCGCATCGACCTCTGCTTCGAGCTGGAGCGGCTGCTGCTGGATGCGCTCGGCAGCACGGTGCGCATCGCAGACGAGACCCAGGGCTTCAGATACTTCGACGAGCGGGACCTGCTCGGCTTCGTCGACGGCACGGCGAACCCGATCGGTCAGGATCTCGCCGACACGGCCATCATCGGAGTCGACGACGCCCCGTTCGCCGGCGGCAGCTACGTCGTCGTGCAGAAGTACCTGCACGATCTGGGCACCTGGGGTGATCTCACCGTGGAGGAGCAGGAAGCCGTCATCGGCCGCAGGAAGAGCGACAACGTGGAGCTCGACGACAGCGTCGAGAACCAGAAGGCGCACAAGACGCTGACGACCATCACCGACGAGAACGGCGACGAGATCGACATCCTGCGCGACAACATGCCGTTCGGCCGCCCCGGGTCGGGGGAGTTCGGCACGTACTTCATCGGCTACTCCGCACGGCTCTGGGTGACCATGCGGATGATCGACCGCATGTTCATCGGCGACCCGCCCGGCTTCTACGACAAGATCCTCGACGTGTCGATGGCCGTCACGGGCAGCACGTTCTTCGTGCCGTCGAATCCGGTGCTGCAGGCGCTCGCCGACCCGGATGCGCTCGCCGATGTGCTCGGGATCGCCGCGGACGACGACGAGTCTGGCGCGCAGAGCGACGAGTCCGGCGCGACGGCCGGCGACGGTCTCGGGATCGGATCGCTTCGCGCCATCCCGCTCGATTCAACAGACCTGGCACGGAAGGAACGCAGACCATGACGAATCATCTGCTGCGCGATCATGCACCGCTCACCGACGCGGCGTGGGCGCTTCTGGATGCCGAGGCGTCCGCTCGCCTGCCCGTCGCGCTCGGTGCGCGCAAGCTCGTCGACTTCTCCGGGCCGCACGGCTGGGATCACTCGGCGACCAACCTCGGACGCGTGACGGGCGTGGTGGATGCGCCCGAGGAATCCGTCATCGCGCGCAGCCGCAGGGTGCTCCCGCTCGTGGAGGTGCGCGCGGACTTCGCGCTCGAGCGGGAGGAGCTCGACGCGGTCGACAGGGGTGCGGAGGATGTCGACCTGAGCGCGCTCGACGAGGCGGCCGTGCGCGCCGCGCGCGTGGAGAACTCCGCGGTGTTCAACGGATGGGATGCCGTAGGCATCACGGGCATCATCCCCGCGTCCCCGCACTGCCCGCTTGTGCACGAGGGAGCGCCGCAGGACTATGACGACGTGGTGACACAGGCGATCGCCGCGCTGAAGCGTTCCGGCGTGGACGGGCCGTACGCGCTCGCGCTCGGGCCGACCCAGTGGACGAGCGTGATCGAGGCGAACGAGGGCGGCGGGTATCCGTTGATCCGGCACCTGCGCGACATCCTCGGCGGACCGGTTGAATGGGTGCCAGGGCTCGACGGCGTGGTCGTGCTCAGCCTTCGCGGCGGCGACTTCGTGCTCGAGGTGGGGCAGGATCTCGCGATCGGATACAGCGCGCACGACGCGCAGAGTGTGAGCCTCTACCTCGAGGAGTCGTTCAGCTTCCGCGTGAACACGCCGGAGGCCGCGATCCAGGTCATCCTCGGCTGATCGCTGCCAAAGCGCCGGGCGCGATACCGAGGGTTGAGTCTGTCGAAACCGGGCGACCCCGCGATACCGAGCGTTGAGCCTGTTGAAACCCGGCAACGCCAGCGCAGCGGTTTCGAAGCGCAACCGGCGCCGACGCGAGCCGGTCGCCGCCGGACATAGCCGGCGGCGACCAGACTGCCCTTGGCCGTTGACGCGTTCATGGCGTCACCTGCGTGGAAGCTCGTGCGCCGCGGCGAGCCAGGCCTGCTCCCGAGCCGCCCGCTCCCGCTCGAGGCGGTTGCGGTGCGCGATGAGCTCCCATTGCGCTTCCCGATCGGGCCGCGCACGGTACCGGTGCCTGCCCCAGAGGAGCAGAGCGAGACCTACTCGCATGGCGATGCGATCCAGTGGACTCGGCGGATGCGAGTCCCGGCTCCACGAGCTGACCGCGCCGGTGGTGGCGGCACGGGGCTTGACGAGTGTTTCGGTGTTCATGGTGATTCCTTCGCAGTGTGCTCGAACGTGTCGAGCGGGGTTGGTGGTGCGTGTGGTGCGACGGGTGCCACGCGGGGCGTGGCTCACGCGGCGCGGGCACGGATGCCGTCAGCCGCGATCTCGAGGGGCGGATACAAGAGACGATCGGTCGTCCGGCGTCGATGCCGGCGGGTTTTCTGCCAGCGGCACGCTCTGCGGAGAGCAGAGAGCGCCGGAACGGAGTGCGGGAGCCGAGCCCCGTTGCGGGAGCTTGGACGGAGCGGGCGCGACGCGCGGGGGCCGGTCGAGTCGGCGTCAGCGGTCTGCGCCAGATGCCGAGCTCAGGCGCCGAGGCCGTGGCGTGCGGTCGAAGTCGCTGCGTCGGTCAGTCGCCGAGCCAGCCGTCGCCCGCTGCTGCCACCGG
Organism: Humibacter sp.; assembly: GCF_035547335.1. Lineage (GTDB taxonomy): Bacteria > Actinomycetota > Actinomycetes > Actinomycetales > Microbacteriaceae > Humibacter. The sequence continues at coordinate 26,120 of NZ_DASZVF010000021.1, forward strand.
ACGACGCCTTCCGCTGCCGCCGGCCGACGCCCGCCGCTGCGAGCCGGCCGACGCCCGCTGCTTGCGCTGGCCCGTTGCCGTCCGCTGTCGACGCGGAGCAGACCGACGCCCGCTGTCGCCGCGGAGCAGACCGACGCCCGCTGTCGATGGCGAGCCGGTCGGCATCCGCTGCTGCCGGCTCTGTGGCCGCGCCACTCGTGTGAGTCGGACTGCCGATGCACCGACAGCTCGCGAGCGAGACTCGAGCAGAGTCGATCTAGTGCTGCTCAAACACCGGGCAGCGCGATCGACGGTGGCGCCGAGGCCGCGAGGGCGTCAGCAAGCGGATGCGCGCCTCAGCAGGCGGAGACCGCTAGCAGGCTGTCCCTGCGCGGAGGCCACGCTCACGAAGCAGGGATGCGCCGCGGAATGCGAAGGTGTGAGGCTGAGTGTTCGTGATGTCCTGCATCATGACGTTCCCCTTTCGCATTCCTGATCGCCCGCTCGAGCGCGAGACTCGCGCGAGCGGAACGGATGACCCGAATGGGCCTCCGTCAACTTAGCGGGGATTCACAGCCGAGCGCAAGGAAAGATGCGGAATCATGCAGCGCTCCCGCCCACGGGTCCGTTTCCTGTCCACGGGTCCCCTAATCTGCGGCAACAAACGGACCGCCCGGCAACAAGCGGACCCGCGGGGAGGACGCGGCTCTCCCGCGCCGGTCGCCACATGCCCCGGCACGACTGCCGCGTGGCGTCCACGGATCCCCGGTTGCCGTCTCCGGCGGTGCGGTTCCCGTCCACGGGTCCGTTTCCCGCCCACGGGTCCACTTCTTCGCGGCGACAAACCGACCGCCCGACAACAAGCGGACCTCTCGGGGAGGGCGAGGCTCTCAACGGCTCCCCGGTCGTGGCATGCTGCACACGACCGCCGCGTCGCGTCCACGGGCCCGGTCCCCGTCCGTAGCGCGTCCACGTCCCTTCCACGGGTCCGTTTCCTGTCCACGGGTCCACTTATTCGCGGCAATAGGCGGACCGCCCGGCAATAAGCGGACCGCTGGCTGGGGAAGGGGCACCGCGGGAGATGCGAAGACGGACGAGGCAGGTGGGGCGAGGACGGAGGAGGCAGCTGACCGCCCGGCGGCCAAAGTACCTCTGCGTCAGAGGCGCTTGGCGCCCTCGACCGTGACGCGGATCACGTAGAGCCGTGTCGTCGCGGTGATGTAGAGCAGGTTGCGCTGCGGCCCTCCGAACTCGAGGTTCGCTGCGATCTCGGGCAACCGCAGCACGCCGAGCAGCGTGCCATCCGGGTCGTAGACGTGCACGCCTTCCCCAGTGGCCGCCCACAGCCGGCCCCGATCGTCGAGCCGGATGCCGTCGTATCCCGCCGGGCTCGAGGCGAACTCCCGTCCGTTCTGCAGTTCGTCGCGCACCACGTCGAACACGGTGACGGTGCGGAGCTCGCTGTCGGTGACGTAGAGCAGTGTTTCGTCGGGCGAGAATGCGAGGCCGTTCGGCTGGGTCAGGGTGTCGGCGACGACCGCAAGCGGGGCATCCGGCGCCCAACGATACACGTTGCGGCTGCCGATCTGCTCGACCGAGCGATGCCCCTCGTAGTCGGTGAGGATGCCGTAGGTCGGATCCGTGAACCACACCGAGCCGTCGGAGCGGGCCACCACATCGTTCGGGCTGTTGAGGGCGAGGCCGTTGTAGGCATCCGCCAGCACTGTGGTGGACCCGTCGTGCTCGCGGCGCACGATCCGCCGGTTGCCGTGCTGGCAGGAGATGAACCTGCCCTGGGGGTCGACCGTGCGGCCGTTCTCGAATCCGGCGGGCTGCGACCAGACATCGACCCGTCCGGACACCTCGTCGTATCGCAGCACGCGGTCGTTGGGGATGTCGCTGAACAGCAGGAAGCGCCCTTGAGGCGAGTACGACGGCCCCTCGAGCCAGCGACCGTCGTCGAACAGGATGCGCAGTTCGGTGTCACCCCTGATCCCCTCGAAGCGGTCGTCTCTGCGCTCGAACACGGCGGGGATGCGGTCGTTGGTCATGGGGGTATTCCATCGCATCTGCGCACGGCTCCGCAGAGGCTCGACTCGCGCCGTCATCCTGCGGACGTCGGGGCTCACTCCTCGCGCGGGCTCGTAAGTCGGTGTGGCGGCGCGGTTCCGCTTTCACCGGCAGCGCGAGCGCTGGCGTTGCACGGCCGACGGACGGCTTGACGTTTCACCGGGCGCGGCCCGGGCCGGCGTTCACCGGCGCAAGCGGCCTGGCGTTTCAGTGGCAGAAAATGCTGCGCGGCGTCCCAGCGTCCGCATTCTCTGTCAGTGAAGCGGATGCCGCGAAGCCGCAGCCCCCCGCCGCTGACGGCCCGCCGGCGGGCGGCATCCGCCCTCGCGGTAACACTCCGTCACAGCCGACACCGTCGCTTCGGGCGTCGATAACGTGACCGCGTGACTTCGACGACTGCAGAGAACAAGGGACCAGGCGGCGAGCCCGCCCAGGGTCGACCCGCATCCACTCGCAAGGCGCCACGCTGGCTCACGTCGTTCGGCGTGCAGATCATCGCCGGACTCATCGCCGGCGTCGTGGTCGGCCTGATCGCCCGTTCCCTGGGCGGAACGCCGCTTCAGCCGAACTGGCTGACGGCCACGGTCACGACGATCGGCGGATCGTACGTCTCACTGTTGACGGCCGCCGTGGTGCCGCTCGTCTTCACCGCCGTCGTGAGCTCGATCGCCAACCTGCGCCGGGTGTCGAACGCGGCGCGCCTGGCCGTGCAGACGCTCATCTGGTTCGCCATCACGGCGTTCGTGGCTGTGGTCATCGGCATCGCGCTCGGCCTCATCGTGCAGCCGGGCGTGCACACGGGAGTGACGAAGGCGGATGCCGCCACTCCCAGCCACGTCGGCTCCTGGTGGGCCTTCCTCACCGGGCTGGTCCCGTCGAACGTGTTCGGTCTTTCGGCGCAGTCGCAGGTCGTCGGGACCGGGCCGGCGGCATCCGTCACCACGGCGGTGTCGTTCAACGTGCTGCAGGTGATCGTGATCTCGGCGGCCATCGGCATCGCGGCGCTGGCGGTCGGCAAGAAGGCCGAGCCGTTCCTCAACCTGACGTCGTCGGTGCTCTCGATCATCCAGAAGGTGCTGTGGTGGATCATCCGCCTGGCGCCCATCGGCACCCTCGCGCTCATCGCGAAGGCCGTCGCCACCTACGGCTGGGATGCGCTCGGCTCGCTCGGCGTCTTCGTGATCTCGATCTACGTGGGTCTGGTCATCATCCTCTTCGTCGTGTACCCGATCATCGTTCGCAGCAACGGGCTGTCGATCAAGCAGTACTTCTCCGGCGCATGGCCCGCCATCCAGCTGGGCTTCGTCTCTCGTTCGTCGATGGGCACGATGCCGCTCACCGAGCGTGTGACGGAGCGCAACCTCGGGGTGCCGCGCGCGTATGCGTCGTTCGCCGTGCCGCTGGGCGCGACGACGAAGATGGATGGCTGCGCCGCCCTCTACCCGGCGCTCGCCTCGATCTTCGTGGCGCAGTTCTACGGCATCCACCTGAACCTCGGCCAGTACCTCCTCATCGTGGTCGTCGCGGTGGTCGGATCTGCGGCGACCGCGGGCACGACGGGTGCCACGGTCATGCTCACGCTGACGCTGTCCACCCTTGGCCTGCCGCTCGCGGGCGTCGGACTGCTGCTCGCGATCGACCCGATCATCGACATGGGACGCACCGCGATCAACGTGGCGGGGCAGGCGCTCATCCCGACGATCGTGGCCAAGCGCAACGGCATCCTCGACCTGGAGCTGTACAACGCGCGGCGGAACGGCGACGATCCGTTCGTCGACGACGCGGCGGACGTTTCCGAGCCGGAGCCCGTGGCCGCCTGATCGCGTTGCGCGGCCGCCCGAGCCGCTTCGCGGCTGCCCGAGCGCGTTTCGATTGCAGAAAATGCTCTTCGCCTTCGGGCGGAGAGCATTTTCTGCGCGTGAGACGACTTCCGGATGCGGCGACGCGGCGTTTCGAAGCGGCGACGCGGCGACGCGGCGGCTGGACGCCACGGCATGAGGCGACAGCGCGAGGCGTTCTCTCGTGACGGGCATCCAGGCACCGGTGCCCCCTACGCTGGAGGCGTGCGCAGACCGACGGCTCGGATGCTCCGCGCGGCCGGCCTGGTCGCGCTCGGCGCCGCGCTCGCCGGGGTCGCACTGAGCGGATGCGCGGCATCCACTTCGAAACCGCATCGCACCGCATCGCCCACCACGGAGAGACCGACGCCGACGCCCACGCCCACGCCGACCAGCAACCCGATCGCGGGGATGACGCTCCAGCAGAAGGTCGGCCAGCTCTTCATGGTGGGGACCCAGGCGACAGAAGCAGACGCGACGACGGTGGATGCCGTGAAGAGCCTTGATGCAGGCAACGTCTTCCTGGCCGGCAGGTCGCATGGCGGAGTGGCTGCGACGAAGGCCCTCGTGTCGCAGTTCACGTCGCTGGTCGCATCCGGCTCGACGGCAGGCCTTCCGCTGTTCGTCGCGACCGACCAGGAGGGCGGCGAGGTGCAGGTGCTGAACAGGCCCGGTTTCGACGACATGCCGTCGGCCCTGCAGCAAGGCGCCATGGAGCCGTCGCAGCTGAAGGATGCCGCCCTCACGTGGGGGTCGCAGCTGAAGTCGGCCGGAGTCACGATGAATCTCGCGCCCGTCGTCGATCTCATCCCTTCGCCGGACGCCGCAGCGGACAACCCGCCGATCGGCGGCTTCGACCGGCAGTTCGGCTATGACCCGGCCACGATCACGAGCCATGCGGATGCGTTCCGCGCGGGAATGGATACGGCGGGCGTCGTCCCGGTGATCAAGCACTTTCCCGGGCTGGGGGCCGTCACCGAGAACACCGACACCGACTCGGGTGTCACCGACACGACGACGACGGCGACGAGTCCCAGCATCGGCGTGTTCGGTACGGAGATCCAGCACGGAGCCCGGGTGGTGATGATGTCTACGGCCATCTACACGCAGCTTGATCCGGGCGGTCCTGCCGTGTTCTCGTCCTCGATCATCAACGGTCTGCTGCGTCAGAAGCTCGGCTTCGACGGTGTCGTCATGAGCGACGACCTCTCGGCGGCAGAACAGACCGCGGCCTGGTCTCCTGCCGATCGGGCCGTGCTCGCGGTGCAGGCGGGCGTGGACATCGTGCTCATCTCGGCCGATCCCTCGGTGGCGGCTCCGATGGTGTCGGCGGTCGTGGCGAAGGCGCAGGCGGACCCGGCGTTCGCGAAGATCGTGGATGACGCCGCTCGGCGCGTGGTGGAACTCAAGCGCCAGCAGCTCGGCTGACGCCGCCGCGCTACCGAGGGTTGAGCTTGTCGAAACCCGACAGTGGGCAGGGGGGCGGTTTCGACAGGCTCAACCGGCGGTAACGGCGCGGGTTTCGGTGGTATCGGGGCGGGCTCAGCCGGCCGTGGCGAGCGGCTGCTGCAGTGTGATGCAGTGGATGCCGCCGCCGCGCTCGAAAAGCGGGCGCGCATCCAGAGACACCACCTCCCGACCTTCATATGCCGCTGCGAGTATGTCCAGCGCCTGCTCATCGTTCGGGTCGCCGAACGTGCCGGCGATGACACCGCCGTTGACGACGAGGTGGTTGATGTAGCTGTAGTCGATGAAGTCGTCCTCGTCCCTCAGCACTCGCGGAGCGTGCAGCTCGACGATGTCCCACTCCTCGCCGTCAGGAGTGCGCGAGGCCCGGAGCGTCTCCAGGATGCCGCGGGTGATCTCGTGGTCCGGATGCCCGGCATCCGCCTGGGTGTGCACCAGCAGACGGCCAGGCGAGGGGATCGTCGCCACGATGTCCACGTGGCCTCGCGTGCCGAACCGTTGCGCATCCCGGTACAGCCCGCGCTCCAGCCAGATGGGGTTGGTCCCGCCGAGAGTGCGCCCGAGCTCCGCCTCGACGTCCTCGCGTGTCCTGCCGGGATTGCGGTTCGGGTCGAGCTGCACCGTCTCGGTCAGGAGCACCGTGCCGAGCCCGTCCACCTGGATGCCCCCACCCTCGTTGACGAGGTCGCTCACGACGCGGGTCGCTCCGGCTCGCGCCGCCACGAGCGCTCCGATCACGGAGTCGCTGCCCCACTCCGCCCAGTCCTGAGCGCCCCAGCCGTTGAACCGCCACGTGGCCGCACCGAGCCGGCCGCGCCCGTCGAGCACGAAGCTCGGGCCGATGTCGCGCATCCAGGCATCGTCGAGCGGCGCCGTCACGAGCTCGACCTGGCTCGACAGGTAGCGTCGCGCCACACCGAGATCGTGCGGATCCACCACCATGGTCACGGGTTCGAACCGCAGGATCTGATGCGCCACCTCGCACCACGCGTTGCGCGCCTCGTCGAGCTCCTCTGCGGTGTCGCCGAGGTACGCGCCACCGCGCGGAAAGGCCATCCAGATGCGCTCCTGCGGCTCGGTCTCGGCCGGCATGCGCCAGCGTGCCTGCTCGCCGCGCTCGGACGCCTCTCCCGGCTCGGCCTCGCCCCCGGCCTCGCGCTCGTCGCTGGGCACGGCGGGGTCTTCACGCTCGTCGATCTCGATCGTCTCGATGACATCGACCTTGTCGATCTCGATCGACCCGCCGGCTTCAGGCTCGTCCGTCTCGTCGACCTCGATCGACTCAACCGTCCCGTCGACCTCGACGGCCTCGGCCTCGACGGACTCGCCGGCCTCAGGCTCCTCGACAGGCTCGTCGACCTCAACGGTCTCGACCATCTCGGAAACCTCGAGCGCGACCTCACCGTCGGCATCCGCGGCGAGCACGTCGGTCGCGTCGTCCTCGACGACCTCGACGACCTCGACGGCCTCGACCTCGACCACGTCGCCGGCCGCGTCCACGGCGAACACCTCCAGACGCGCCTCCGCGTCCTGCTGCCGCGGCGTCGGCTTGCGGTCGTTCTTGCCCATGTCATCCCCCTGTCGCGACCTGTCGTGCCTGCATCCGCACGCCACCTGAGGTGATCGGACGCCGTCCGACCTCGCCTCAGCCGTCCCTACCATCGTGCCCCGCGCGCACCGTGCGCAGGGCCGCCCATACCTCCGCCCGCTCGGCGAACGAGCCGAAATTCCGGCCGAGCGCCTTCTCGACGGCACGGATCCGCGCTGTCAGCGTGTGGCGATGCACGCCGAGTTCGCGCGCGGCGGCGTCGTACACGCCGTTGTGCTCCAGCCAGACGAGAACGGACGCGCTGAGAACTCCCTCCGAGTCCTGGGCGCGGAGCGGGGCGAGCAGCGCGGATGCCCGGGAGCGGCCATCCTCGCCGTCCAGCGCGGCCAGCAGGGAAGATCGAGCGCCGGCCGGGTCACCGCCCGCCGCCCGCGGGTCCGTCGCCCGACCACGCACCCGATGCTCACCGAGCGGCTGCCCGCCTGCAGCGTCCGCCGGTGGTTGCGGTCCTGCCACGGCTCCCACCGAGGCACGATGCACAGCGGCCTCGAGATGGGAGCTGGCGCGGTCCAGCGCAGCCACGTCGGCGTTCGTCAGCCCGGTGTGCTCGCCCAGCTCGCCGCCGAAGTCGTCGGCAAGCGTGCGGGCGTCTTCGAGCGCCCGCAGCAGAACGGCCCGCATCGTGGCGCGCGCCGACTCGAGCGCGCGACCCTGGCCGAGCGCAAGTCCGGCCAGCGCGACGACGCTCGTCACCACCTGCTGCGCGGCCTGGTCGAGATCGTCGGCTCCGCCGTGCGCGAGCACGCCGAGCAATCGGTCGCTCGCACCGATCGTCTGCAGCGACATGACGGTGTCGCCGTCCGCGATCGCGGATGCCGCTCGGCGGCCGACTGCGAGCAAGCGCCTGGCCTCTGTCTCGACGTTCGCTCGGGCGGATGCCGTCAGCCCGCGGGTCGGGAACACGCGATCGACGGCGCCGTCGGCATCCACGAGCGCCACCCACTTGCCGAGTTGCCGGGAGAGCTCGTCGAGCGTGGCATGCAGCCCATCGGCACGCAGAGCGGCGAACGACACCGCTCGCTGTGCGGACAGCGCCCACGTGTTGCGGGCGTACGCCTGCTCGGCCAGGAGATCGGCCGCGTACCTGGCCACGGCGATGAAGGGCGTTCGATACGGAACCTCGAACAGCGGGATGCCGTGCCGCACGCACGCGTCCGCGAGCTCGGCCGGCGTCTGGCGTACGACATCCGTGCCGAAACCGAGCGCGGCGACGCGGGCGAGCGCGAGCCGGTTCACGTAACCGTCGTAGTCCGCCGCGCTGCTGGCCGGCGCACCACTGGTCGGCGTGCTGCCGGCCGGCGCACTACCGGTCGGCGCGCTGCTGGCCGGCGTCCTGCTTCCCGACGTCCTGCTTCCCTCCGCGGGCGCCTGCGGCGTGCCGAACTGCGTCCCCGTGGTGAGTAGCACCTGGCCGGGGATGAGGAAGGGAGTGGGGTCGTCGAGATCGGAGCTGTGCACCCAGGAGATGGCGGCATCCAGCGCCTGCGACGGAAGCTCCGCTTGCGGCGTGAGAAGGTGGAGGGCGAGCTCTCGACGGCCGAGCAGGGTCGTGACGGTGGGTGCCGGCATGGCGCGAGTGTACAGAGTGTCCAGGAGAAGGCGCCGAATGTACACGTTGTACAGAGAGTTCGGCCGAGCGCGGGCCTAGCCTGGCGAAGAGGCGAGAAGTTCGCATCGGCGAAGGGCTCGATCGGCGTGTGCGACAACGGTCCGATACGGGTCTGGCCGCCGGAGCGGCACGAGACCCGATCGACACGGATCCGGTCGACGCGACGCCTGCCACGTGAAACGAATCGAGACAGCGATGACCACAGTCGACACGCAACCCGACTCCGCGCCCGCCATCCCGGTCGGCGGCCCGCAGCTGGAGCAGCAGCGCCGCCTGCTGACCGAGATCCCCGGACCGCGCTCGCGTCAGCTGCTCGAGCGCAAGGCTGAAGCTGTGGCCAGGGGCGTTGGGCACACCGTCCCGGTCGCCACGGTCGCGGCGGGCGGAGGCGTGCTCGTCGACGCGGACGGCAACTCGCTCATCGACCTGGGCAGCGGCATCGCCGTGACCGGCGTGGGCAATGCGGCGCCGCGCGTCGTGGAGGCGGTCCAGCGGCAGGTGGCGCAGTTCACCCACACGTGCTTCACGATCTCGCCGTACGACTCGTACGTCGACGTGGCGGAGGCGCTCAACCGGCTGACGCCAGGCGACTTCGCCAAGCGCAGCGCCCTGTTCAACTCCGGCGCCGAGGCCGTGGAGAACGCCGTCAAGATCGCCAGGCACTACACGAGGAAGCAGGGCGTCGTGGTGTTCGACCACGCGTACCACGGCCGCACCAACCTGACGATGGCGCTCACCGCGAAGAGCATGCCGTACAAGAACGGCTTCGGGCCGTTCGCGCCCGAGGTGTACCGGGTGCCCATGTCGTATCCGTACCGCGACGGCTCGAGCGGAGCGGAGGCAGCCCGCCGTGCGATCGGGCAGATCGAGGTGCAGGTGCGCGCGGAGAACCTCGCGGCCATCCTGATCGAACCCATCCAGGGCGAAGGCGGCTTCGTCGTTCCCGCCGACGGATTCCTGCCCGCACTGCAGAAGTGGGCGAACGACAACGACGTCGTCTTCATCGCCGACGAGGTGCAGACCGGCTTCGCCCGCACCGGAACCATGTTCGCCAGTGAGCAGTTCGGCATCGTGCCCGACCTGGTCACGACGGCCAAGGGCATCGCGGGCGGCCTGCCGCTCTCGGCCGTCACGGGCCGGGCCGAGATCATGGACTCCTCCCAGGTCGGCGGCCTCGGCGGCACGTATGGAGGCAATCCGATCGCGTGCGCAGCGGCACTCGCCGCCATCGAGACGTACGAGCACGACGACCTCGCCACGCGTGCCCGCGAGCTGGGCGCCATCCTCGAACGCCGACTGAACGAGTTGAAGGCCTCAGATGCAAGGGTCGGCGATGTTCGGGGCCGGGGCGCGATGATGGCCATGGAGCTCGTGAACCCGCAGACGGGAGAACCGGATGCCGCGCTCACCGCGCGCGTGCAGGCCGCGGCGCTCGCCGAGGGCGTCGTGGTGCTCACGTGCGGCACGTGGGGCAACGTGATCCGGTTCCTGCCGCCGCTGGCGATCTCGGACGAGCTTCTGAACGAGGGACTGGATGTCGTGGGGAAGGCGATGACGGAATGCTGAGCGAACAAGAGCTGCTGAGCCGAGTGCCCGACAGGCTGTACATCGGGGGCGACTGGGTCGAAGGCGAGCGGGCGGGGGAGTCCGGCGGCGGCGCGCTGAAGGTGTTCGACCCGTCGAACGGGTCCGTGCTGAAGACGATCGCGGATGCCTCGCCGGCCGACGGCATCCGTGCCCTCGACGCTGCCGTCGCGGCCGCCGACGAGTGGGCGGCGACCGCGCCGAGGAAGCGCGGCGAGATCCTGCGCGCGGCGTTCGACCTGCTGCAGGAGCGCGCCGACGACTTCGCGTTGCTCATGACGCTGGAGATGGGCAAGCCGCTGGCCGAATCGCGCGGCGAGGTGACGTACGGCGGGGAGTTCCTGCGCTGGTTCAGCGAGGAGGCCGTGCGCATCACCGGGCGATACGGCATCAACCCCGAGGGCACGGGCCGCATGATCGTGTCGCAGCATCCCGTGGGGCCGTGCTACCTCATCACGCCGTGGAACTTTCCGCTCGCCATGGCCACGCGCAAGATCGCGCCCGCGCTCGCCGCAGGATGCACGGTCGTGGTCAAGCCGGCCGAGCTGACACCGCTCACCACGCTCTACTTCGCGAAGCTGCTCGAAGACGCGGGGCTCCCCGGCGGAGCGGTGAACGTGATCACGACGACGACGTCGGGCGCCGTGTCGGAGCCCATCATCTCGGACCCTCGACTGCGCAAGCTGTCGTTCACCGGGTCGACGCCGGTCGGGCGCAAGCTGCTGCAGCAGGCATCCGCGAACGTGCTGCGCACGTCGATGGAGCTCGGCGGCAACGCGCCGTTCGTGGTGTTCGACGACGCCGATCTCGACAAAGCGGTCGAGGGCGCCATGCTCGCGAAGTTCCGCAACATCGGCGAGGCGTGCACGGCGGCGAACAGGTTCATCGTGCACGAGGATGTCGCCGACGAGTTCGCCGCGAGGCTGACCGACCGCGTGCGCGCGCTGAAGGTGGGAAGGGGCACCGACGAGGGCGTCACCATCGGACCGCTCATCGACGACAAGGCCGTGGCGAAGGCGTCCGGACTCGTGCGAGACGCCGTCGATCGAGGCGCGACCCTGCGCCTCGGCGGATCGGCGATCGAGGGCGACGGCACCTTCTTCGAGCCGACGGTGGTGACGGATGTCGTGCCCGGCAGCGACATCCTCCGCGAGGAGATCTTCGGGCCCGTCGTGTCGATCGTGCCGTTCCACGACGAGGACGAGGCGGTGCGCATTGCGAACGACACCGAGTACGGACTCGTCGGCTACGTGTTCACGAAAGACCTGGCTCGCGGACAGCGCATGATCGAGCGGATGCAGACCGGCATGATGGGGCTGAACGTCGGCGTCGTGTCGAACGCGGCAGCGCCGTTCGGCGGGGTGAAGCAGTCGGGGCTCGGCCGCGAGGGCGGATCCGAGGGCATCCACGAGTACCTGTCCACCAAGTACACGCTGACGCCGAACCCGTTCGCGTAGCCGGCGAACGGAATACGGCGCGTCAGACGGATGCCGTCGCGCGTTCCGCCAGCGCTTGCCTGACCGGTGCGAACGACTGGGGATCGACACCCTGAGCCACGCTGCGTCTGCCGCAGCCGCCCGACCACTATGGTCTCTAGGGTGGGGGAACGGGGCCGCAGGCCGTGGTATCGACGGCGCGCGGTGATCGCGTGGGCATCCGTCATCGTCGTGCTGGGCGTGCTGACCGTCTTCTCGTTCGTCAGTCCGTGGCCGAGCGCTCTGCTCATCCGCACGGTCTTCGAGGTCAATGCGCATCAGACCGTGCAGACGATGGAGAAGTACGCGCCGACCGGCGGCCTTCGTGAGCGGATGAACGTGCCGTACGCGCCAGGCGGATCCTCCGACACCACGTTCGACCTGTTCGCGCCCGAGGGTGCCGTTCAGCCGCGCACCACCGTCGTGTGGATCCACGGCGGCGCGTGGATCTCCGGCGACAAGAGCAACGTCGACCCCTACGTCCGCATCATCGCGTCGCACGGATACACCGGCATCAGCCTGAACTACACGGTCGCGCCCGAGGCGCAGTATCCGACAGCACTGAAACAGCTCAACTCCGCGCTCGGATACATCCTCGAGCACGCGGCAGAGCTCGGCGTCGACCCTTCGCACATCGTGCTGGCCGGCGACTCTGCCGGTGCGCAGTACGCGGCGCAGCTGGCCGTGATGGCGACGAACGAGTCCTACACACAGAGGCTCGGCATCCGGCCTGCGCTGACGAAGGACCACCTCGCGGCCGTCGTGCTCGACTGCGGAATCTACGATGTGCGCGGCATACCGAAGGCGCCGGGCATCGGTGGATGGGGATTCCGCACCGCGCTGTGGGCGTATCTCGGAACGAAGGACTGGTCGCACACGCCCGGTGGCGAGGCGATGACCACCATCGACCACGTCACCAAGGACTTCCCGCGCACCTGGATCTCGGGCGGCAACGCCGACCCGCTCACCGCGGGCCAGTCCAAGCCGATGGCCGCCAAGCTGAAGGGCCTCGGCGTGCAGGTCACGAGCGTCTTCTACCCAGAGAACGAGACGCCGCCGCTGCAGCACGAGTACCAGTTCCACCTCAACCTGGCGGCGGCACGTTCCGCGCTGAACTCGACGCTGCAGTTCCTCGGCACGGTCGGGTGAGCGCGCGCCGGCCGGCTCAGGAGTCGAAGCCGAGGCCGACGGCATCCATCGTGCGCAGGAAGAGGTTGCGCCGGCCCTCGTGGTGGTCGGCGCGGTCGAGCGACCAGCGCATCAGGTTCACGCCGACGGATGCCGCGGGCTCGGGCGGGAACGGGATCGGCTTCGTGCGCACCATCCGCAGACGGGTGCGCTCGGTGTCGGCCCCGGCGAGGAGGTCGAGCATCACCTCGGCACCGAAGTGCGTCGCCGCGACGCCGAGCCCGGTGAATCCCGTCGCGTAGGCGATGCGGCCATCGCGCGCGCTGCCGAAGAATGCGCAGAACCGGCTGCACGTGTCGATGGCGCCCGCCCACTTGTGCGTGAACCGCAGACCCTCCAGCTGCGGGAACGTCGTGAAGAAGTGCTCGGCGAGCATGCGGTGCGTCGCATCCCGCCGCTCGTACCGCTCGCGAACCCGGCCGCCGTAGTGGTACACGGCGTCGTAGCCCCCGAAGAGGATGCGGTCATCCGCGCTCAGCCGGTAGTAGTGGAACTGGTTCGCGCTGTCGCCGATGCCCTCCCTTCCGCGCCAGCCGATGGCATCCCGTTGCCCGGGGGAGAGCGGCTCGGTCATGAGCACGTAGTCGTACACCGGCACCGTGTAGAGGCGGTTGCGTTTGAGCAGGGAGGGGAACGCGTTCGTGCCGAGGGCGACCTTGGCGGCGCGCACCACGGCCGCCGACGGACGTCCGGTGACGTCGAGCGCCGCCGTGCGCACGTCGACTCCCTCGGCAGCGCTCAGACCCGACGTGACCAGCTCGGTCACGGGTGTGCGCTCGAAGAGCTGCACGCCGGCATCCGCACACGCTCGTGCCAGCGCCCTGGCCAGCTTGGCCGGATGCACGAGGGCTCCATCGTGCGGATGGAGCAGGCCGCCGAGATACGTCGGCGAGTGCACGGATGCCCGCAGCTCCGCTTCGTCGAGGAACACCGCGCTGTGCCCGTCGGCCGCCTCGCGCAGCCACTCGACCTGGTGCGGCTCGACGGCCACGTCGATGGACCCGTTGCGCTCCCAGTCCGCGTCGAGCCCGAGCTCGCGGACGATCGCCTCGATCGCGTCGAGGTTCTCCCGGCCCAGGCGCGCGAGCTGGTCGTACTCCTCGGGGAAACGGCTCCTGCCGTTCTCCTCGCCGTGCGTGAGGCTCGACTCGGCGAAGCCGCCGTTGCGTCCCGACGCCGCCCATCCGATCGTCCTCGCTTCGAGGAGCACGACCGACGCGTCGGGATGGCGCCGCTTGGCCAGCAACGCCGTCCACAGGCCCGAGTAACCGCCACCCACCACGACCAGGTCGGCCGATGTGCTCGACGTGAGCGCCGGGTATGCGTCGGGCGGAGCATCCTCGAGCCAGAACACCGACTGGCGGGTGTCTTTCAGCGCGTGGTCGGCCATCGCTGCATTGGGCCGCAGACGCTCGAACACGGTAGATCGCATGGATGCTTCGCTCACCTTCGATGGCGGATCGCGCGACGCGGGAGCGTCGGCACAGGCGATCCGTCTTCATCATGGCAACCGTCGGCCGAGAGCGGTGCACGGATTCAGTCGCGAATCGCGCCGGATCCGGCCGATCCGTCCGCGTCGACGGCGGCCCGGCGTGCGGCGGTCGAACCGGCGGCGCGTGCCCGTAGGTGGAGGCGCATGTCGAGGGTTAGCCGAGGTGTGCCTGGAGGAAGGCCATCACCTGCTGTGACACCTCCGGGTGCGCGAGCAACTGGATGCCGTGGTCGGATCCGGGCACGACGATGAGCGTGCTCACGCCCTTCGGCGTCAGCTTCTGGAATCCGGCGTCGGCGGAATCGGAGCCGTAGGGGTCGTTGTCCGCCGTCACGAACAGGGTCGGGCAGCGAAGCTTCGCAGCTGACGTGCCGACATCCGTTCCCTCCAGGTACTGCTCTGCTGAGAGCGCGACGAGAGCGTTCGGCGCCGGCTTCAGCCGGGCTGCCGCGATGACGGAGGCCATGGCGCCCATGGAGCCGCCGAACAGGGCGAGCTTCGAGGCGCCGTGCTCGCGCATCCATCGGGCGACGGCGACGGCATTGTCGTCAGCGGCGCCGATGTAGTTGTAGAGCGCGACCGTGTACTCGTGCGAGACGAGAGAGTCTGCGAGGTTCTTCCAGTCGCAGAGGTCTTGCTCGCTCTCGTTCGAGATCACCACGCCGGAGTCGCCGTCGCCGAGCACCTGCACTTCGAGCGCGCCGACCCTGACGGCTTTGGCGGCGGGTTCTGATGCCAGGCAGGATGCCGTGGTCGGTTTGGGCAGAGGCTCGCTCGTGGGGGAGTGCCGGTCGGCTGAGGCGCTCGAACCGGCGCCCGAGCAGCCGGAAAGCGCGATCGCGACGGAGGCGGCGACCGCGAATGCGAGCATGCCGAGTCGCGTGCGTCTCATGCCCCGGTGCATGCTCCGATGGTAGCGACGGCACCGCCGCCGTCGCACTGTCGAAGAAGGGGAAAAGGGGTCGACGCGGATGCCGCCGATGGATAGCATCTCCATCGGTGAGCGAATTCGTGAAAATGATTGACATGCCGGCTGTCGTGGGCGGCGGAGACGCGCGGGCATGAGCATCCAGTCCAGCATGCAGGCCCTGTCCGACGGGTATCCGCCGTCGATGAAGCGCATCGCCGAGGTGGTCATCGCGCGGCCCCAGGCGGTTCTCGAGATGACGATCAGCGAGCTGGCGCGACTTTGCGACACCTCGGAGACGACGCTCGTGCGGTTCGCTCGCACGCTCGGCTTTCCGGGCTATGCGGCGATGAAGCTGCAGATGGCCGCCGAGCTGGCGGCCGAGACCGCCCAGCTGGGCGCCGACAGCAGCTACGGCTCGGACATCGCTCCGACCGACACGCTCGCCGAGACGGTGGCCAAGATCAGCGGATCCGAGCTGTTCGGCATCCGGGAGACGGCCGCGAGCCTCGATCTCGACACGCTGCAGAGCGTCATCGACGCGGTGGCCGCCGCGGAGCGGACCGTCGCCTTCGGGGTCGCGGCGAGCAACATGGGGGCCAGAGACCTCAGGGAGAAGCTGCTTCGCATCGGCCGCGTCGCGCTCGGCTTCACGGATGCGCACGACGCGGTGAGCTCGGCGTCGCTGCTCGGTCCGCGCGACGTCGTGATCGGGTTCTCGCACAGCGGCCAGACCAGGGAGGTCTGCGAGCTCCTGCGCGTGGCGCACGAGGGAGGTGCGACGACGGTCGCGATCACGAACGTGCCAGGCTCGCCGGTGACCCGCGACGCGGATCTCACTCTCCTCACCTCGGTGCGCGAGACCACCTTCCGCTCGGGCGCGATGGCGAGCCGCATCGCTCAGCTGACGATCGTCGACTACGTGTTCGTCGGTGTCGCGCGCACGACGTACGAGGCCAGCGTGCAGGCGCTCAAGACGAGCCGCGAGAGCCTGACCGGTCTGCGCGGAGACAGGTAGCCGGGATGAACGGGGTGCGCGAGCGGGGGACGGAGCCGCGGCAGGATGCCGCACAGCGCTCGGCACGCCCTGTGGCGACCGCGGACGCGGGACGTGCTGCTGAGCGGTCCGAGGTGAGCGGGAACCCGCTCGGCTCTCCGGAAGCGAACCGGATCGCGCACGACGTGCCGGTGACGGGGATGCGCCCCGGCGCCATCCGGCCGCCGGCCGAAGCCGCGCCGCTCATCGCCTTCGCCATGAGCGACGACGAGGGGCGGATGCTCGCCTCGCGGAACGCGCAGACCGTCTTCTACGCGGCATCCACCGTGAAGCTCGGCCTGATGCTCGCGGTCGTCATCGCCGCCGAACGTGGCGAGCTGAGCCTGCAGGACAGGCTGGAGTGCCACCGCGTGTTCAGGTGCGTCGACCAGGACGGAACGACAGAGACCTTCGGTCTCAAACCGGAGGACAGCGACGCGTCGTTCCCCGCCGATGGCACGATGGCGACCGTCGCCGACCTCGTCGCGATGATGATCGATCGCTCCTCGAATGAGGCGACCAACGTGCTCTTCGACCGCGTGGGGCCGGGGCGGATCGCGGAGGCGTTCCGGCTCTGCCGTGCGACCGGGTCGCGCATGGAGCGAAGGATCGGCGACCCGTTCGCTGTGCGGGCGGGACTCACCAACGAGACCACGGCGGCCGACCTGGTGGCGGTGATGCGGGCCATCGTCGGCGGACGGCTCACCACACGCAGGAACGCCGACTGGATGCGCGAGGTGCTGGAGGCGCAGGAGCACCCGCGCATCGGCACGGTCGTGCCCGACGGACTGCCGTGGGGCTCGAAGTCGGGCGACGTGCCCGGTATCGAGCACGACGTCGCTTTCGTCGGGCCCGCGGCCTCGCGGCAGTTCCTCGCAATCTGCACGCGCGGATACGAGGCGGAGCCCGGGCGTGAGGCGATCAGAGCACTGGCGGCAGCGCTCCTGCCGTGAGGAGAGACCATTCCGGCCCATCGGGAGGGCTGGATTCGCCCAAGGAGGGACGACGAAGATGGCACATGACAACCGAAGGAGACGGGGCTCCAGGCCAGGAGAGGCGCCACCACGGCGGCTGCGCTGGACCGCCGTGGCGATTCCCGCCGCGCTGATCGCCACGTTCGCGCTCGCGCAGCCGGCGTTCGCCGACACCGCGCAGCCGGATGCCGCGACCGCGCCGACGAGCACGGCGGCACCGACCGGAACCGCCGACCCGACCAGCACTCCTGCACCGACCGGCACCGCAGCGCCGTCGAGCACCGCGGCGTCGAACACGTCAGCGTCGAACACGTCGGCGAAGTCGACCTCGACGAGCGCCGCCGCCGATGACAGCGGCCTGGGTGCCAAGATCGCGAGCGTCGCGCTCAGCCAGGTGGGCAGGGGCGACAACCCCGTCGTGACCGGCTTCGGCGGCCTCAACTGCAACCCGTACACGACGATGGTGGCGGGATTCTCCGCCAACTCCGACGGCTGCGGGTACGACACGACGTTCAAGGTGCGCAACTCGAACGAGAACTGGTGCGCGGACTTCGTGAAGTGGGTCTGGCAGCAGGTCGGCATCACGCAGGACATGAACACGGTCAATGCCGCGGCATCCAGCTTCGTGCAGTGGGCCCTCGACGACGGGCAGACGCCCGTTGCGGACTCCGGGACCCCTGCCGTCGGCGACGCCGTGGTCTTCTACCACGCCGGTGCCATCACCCCGGCCCGCTATGCGGATCACGTGGGCATCATCGTGGCGGTCAATCCTGACGGCACCGTCGACATGGTCAACGGCGACTTCAGCAGCTCGACCAACGTCAAGGTGGAGCACGACACCAACCTCGACCTGACGACGTTCGCCCACAACACGTGGAGCTCGGGCGAGGTGTGGGCCCTGGTGTCGCCGCCGACGGCTGCGCAGCATCCGACGCCGCACGCATCCATCGACGGTCCCGACACCGCGGTGGTGGGAACGGATGCCGTGTTCCACGCCAAGGCGACGGAAGACGGCGGCTCCGTCACCGGCTACTACTGGACGTTCGGCGACGGCCGCGCCACCAATAGCAACGGTGCCGACGTGACGCACACGTTCGCCACGCCAGGGCTGCACACCATCACGGTGACCGCCACGTCGAACTTCGGCACGATCTCCACGGTGACCAGGAACGTGAACGTGGTCGGCGCATCCGCCGGTGTCGCCGCCGTGCCGTCCACGGAGACGTGGTACTCGAGCTACCCGGTGTCGTACTACAGGTTCGTGCGCTCGGGCAGCGGTCTCGCTGCCGACGTCTGGGATGGCGCGAGCTGGCTCCAGGTTCAGGCTGCGGGCGCGCCGGCATCCAGCGGCGCGCCCGCGGCACTGACCTACATCGACCCCGAGGTGAACTCCGCGACCACGCCGCACGCGTACTACCGCGCGAAGGACGGCTCGCTGGCCGAGACGTACCTCGGAACCGACGGATGGGTGAGCAAGACCCTGCCCGGCATGCCCGCAGAAGGAGCCGACGTGGTCGCCGCCTACACGGCATCCGGCCCCGCTGTCTTCTTCGTGGACGCGAACGGCGACCTGAACGAGACGAGCGAGGAGTCGGGCTCGTGGTCGACGGCCGTGCTGTCGCACTCCGGTGTGCAGCCCGCGCCGCTCGCGCTGGCCGAGACGGCCGACGGTCCGACGCTGTTCGCGGTGTCGCACAACGGCAAGCTGACCACCACGTCGTCCGCCGGCCACGCGTGGCCCACAGTGCCCTCCAACGTGCGCCTGTCGAAGGATGCGATGCTCAGCGCCGTCACGACCCCCGACGGTGTCGCGAGCGTGATCGTGAACGGCGCGGATGCCCACGGCAAGAGCGCTTCAGCTCTTGTGCAGCTAACGCGCAAGTCACGGGGTGCGTGGGACCAGACGGTGCTTCCTGGGAGCCCTGCCGCCGGTGCGATCGCCGCATCGACGTACGAGCTGCCCAGCGCCGTGAGCGGACCGCTCGGGAACTTCCCGAACCCGCCGGGAACGCTCGTCGACGGTCCGAAGCAGCCGCTCGGCACGGTCGTGGCCTTCGTGAGCACGGACGGCACCCCTGCCGTGTCGTACAACGACGGCTCCGGCTGGAAGACCAGCGCACTGCCCGGCAAGGCGAGCGCCATCACCGGAATCGCTGCCGAGCCGATCGCCCACCAGCCGTTGCAGGTGTACTTCGACACGGCATCCGGTCCCGCAATGGACACGACGGGTGACACCGCACCGCCGAGCGGCCCGTGGACGACCCAGGCGCTGCCCGCAACGCCGGCGTCGTTCGCCGACCGCGTGCTCCTCTACGCCGCAGGATCGGCCGATCTGCCTGCCGCACAGGCGGCGGCCACGGCCGCCGGGCTGCCGGCGAGCCAGGTGACCACCTCGTATCAGGTGGCGTGGGCCGCGACGCTCTCCGGCGATCACTTCGTGATCGCTGTGGGGCAGGCCGCGCTGAACGCGCTCGAGTACAACACGTGCGGATGGGCTAACCCGTCGGCCGTCGACCCGGGCAGCACGCCGTTCGACTACGTGACCCGTGCCCTCGACTCGTTGCCTGGCGCCGACCTCTTCATGAACGGGGCGGCGGCAACGGCGTCGCAGACGCAGCAGCGGGCCACCGACATGGCGTACTACGCGGTGCACGGCACGCTGCCCGCCGGTGAGACCGCGCTTCCGACCGCGGCCCGTTCAGCGCGCACGTGCCTGGGCTCGGCGAGCTGAGGCACGCGAGCTGAGCTCGGGGAGCCGAGGTCGGTGAGCTGAGCTCGGTGAACTGAGCTCGGGGATTGGAGCAGCGAGCCGTAGGGCGTTCACCCCCGTCGGCTCGCTGCTGCTCGAGATCCCGTTTCGAGGTCAAAAGATGCGATCGACGAACAGATCGTCTGCATTTTCTGACCTCGAGACGGGATCTCGTGCTGCAGGGGCGTCGCGGCGCGGCGGGCGAGCCCTTGCGTCGCGCCGTGAACCGTTGGGTCGCGCCGTGAACCGTTGAGTTGGCGCGCGAACCGTGAGGTCAGCGGAGGCCGCGGATGCCCAGGCCCGGCTCGTCGGACACGACGACGGTCTCGCCGTCGTACGCGATGCCTCCGAGCACGGGCGACTCTCTCAGCCAGAGCCCTGCGTCGAGGTCGTGCGCGGCAGCGGATTCCGACCGCGAGTCGACCAGGGCGGCCACACAGCTCGCGGCCGCGATGCCGACGTGGCTCTCCATCATGCAGCCGACGATCGCCCTCATCCCGGCGCGCTCGGCGAGGTCCAGCACGGCCACCGCCTCCCGGATGCCGCCGGTCTTGGCGAGCTTGATGTTCACCAGGTCGGCGGCCCGGCGCGCGATCACCTCGCGCAGATCCCGAGTGGTCCACACGCTCTCGTCCGCGAGCACCGGCGTCTGCACATGCGCCGTCACGAACGCGAGACCCTCGAGGTCGTCCCTGTGCACGGGCTGCTCGACGACCTCGACCGCGAGTCCCAGGTCTTCCCAGGCGCGGATGACGTCCACGGCTCTGGATGGCGTCCAGCCCTGGTTCGCGTCGGCGCGCAGCGTGACATCGGGGCCGACGGCATCCCGCACCGCGCGCATCGCGGCGACGTCGTCGGCGCCCGCCCCCACCTTGAGCTTGAGCGTGCGGAAGCCGTCGTCCCGGTGCCGCACCGCCGTCTCGGCCAGACCCGCGATGCCGTCGTCGCTGTGCACGGCGGAGAGCGTCATGTCGCTGTTGACCGTGGACCCGGTCGCGCCGAGCAGTTCACGTAGTGGTACCCCGGCCGCCAGCGCCGCCAGGTCGTAGATCGCGCAGTCGACGGCCATCCGGGCGGCGGAGTTGCGCACCACGGCGCGGTCGAGGGCGAGGCTCGCGTCGGCAGCGGCATCCGTCGTGCCGTCCACGGGCATCCCGAGCACCGCGTCGCGCAGCGGACCCTCGACCGCTGCCGTCACGCTCGCGCGGCTCTCGCCCGTGACCCTCCAGCTGGTCGGTGCCTCGCCCCAGCCGCTGCGTCCGTCGCTGTCGATCACCTCGACCAGCAGCACGTCGATCTCGGTGGCCGTGCGCACGGCCGTGACGAACGGGCGGACGAGCGGGACGGTGGTGCGATGCAGCCGCACCTGGGCGATCGTGGTCACCACCGAACGATACGACAGCGGTGGCGACCCCTCGCTGAGGCGTCGGAAAACGATGGCGAATCGGGCGATTCGTCTTTCCGGCCTGCGGCGGGCATCCGCGGTTCGGAGAATGGAGTGGTGACGATCGCCGCCGTCGCATCGGCGCGCGGCGGAAAGGCAGGGCACGATGACGAGCACGCAGACGGCCACCGACACGACGGCCGCAGGCCCCGGCGCGGCAGCGGACGACTCCGCCCGCAACGCGGAGCTGCAGGCCAAGGCGCGCGACCACCTGTGGATGCACTTCGCGAGGCAGTCCGTGATGGAGGACGGCACCGGGGTGCCGATCATCGTGCGCGGCGAGGGCCACAGGGTCTGGGACATCCACGGCAAGGAGTACATCGACGGGCTCGCCGGCCTGTTCACCGTCAACGCCGGTCACGGCCGCAAGCGGCTCGCGCATGCAGCGGCCAGGCAGGCGGAGCAGCTCGCGTTCTTCCCGATCTGGTCGTACGCGCATCCTTCGGCCATCGAGCTGGCCGATCGTCTCTCCGGCTACGCACCGGGCGACCTGAACAGGGTGTTCTTCACCACGGGAGGCGGCGAAGCCGTCGAGACCGCGTTCAAGCTGGCCAAGTACTACTGGAAGCTGCGCGGAAAGCCCACCAAGCACAAGGTGATCTCGCGCTCGATCGCGTACCACGGCACGACGCAGGGTGCCCTCGCGCTCACGGGCATCCCCGAGATGAAGGCCATGTTCGAGCCGCTCACGCCGGGCGGATTCCGGGTGCCGAACACGAACTTCTACCGTGCGCCGGAACACGGCGACGATCTCGAGGCGTTCGGCCGGTGGGCTGCGGATCGCATCGCCGAGATGATCGAGTTCGAGGGGCCGGACACCGTCGCCGCCGTCTTCCTGGAGCCCGTGCAGAACGCGGGCGGATGCTTCCCTCCGCCGCCCGGATACTTCCAGCGGGTTCGCGAGATCTGCGACGAGTACGACGTGCTGCTGGTCAGCGACGAGGTGATCTGCGCGTTCGGCCGCATCGGGCAGTGGTTCGCGTGCGACGAGTACGGCTACGTGCCCGACATGATCACGTGCGCCAAGGCCATGACGAGCGGATACTCGCCCATCGGCGCCTGCATCGTCAGCGATCGCATCTACGAGCCGTTCCAGCACGGGCATGCGTCGTTCCCGCACGGGTACACGTTCGGTGGGCATCCGGTGTCGGCCGCCGTCGCACTCGAGAACCTGGACATCTTCGAGGAGGAGAAGCTCAACGAGCACGTGCGCGAGAACTCGCCGCTGTTCCGGGCCGAGTTGGAGAGCCTGCTCGATCTGCCGATCGTCGGCGACGTTCGCGGCGCCGGGTACTTCTTCGGTATCGAGCTCGTGAAAGACAAGAGCACGAAGGAGACGTTCGACGACGACGAGTCGGAGCGGCTGCTGCGCGGCTTTCTCTCGAAGGCGCTGTTCGACGCCGGGCTGTACTGCCGCGCGGATGACCGCGGCGACCCGGTCATCCAGTTGTCGCCTCCGCTGACCATCGGCCCGACCGAGTTCGCGCAGATCCGCGACATCCTGCGCGGCGTGCTCACCGAGGCATCGGCGCGACTGTAGAGCGGGCGAGCCGTGCCTTCGGTCAGCGTGCGATACATCGTCGACGATGTCGACGACGCGATCGCGTTCTATGTGGAGCGGCTCGGATTCGACGTGGTCATGCATCCGGCGCCGACGTTCGCCATGCTCTCCCACGGCGACCTCAGGCTCGTGCTGAGCGCGCCGAGCGGATCACCGGGCGGTGGTCAGGCGATGCCGGATGGCACACTGCCGACGCCGGGCGGGTGGAACCGGTTCGCGATCGAGGTGGACGGGCTCGACGAGCTCGTCGCGCAGCTGAGGTCGCACGGCGTTCGGATGCGCAACGACATCGTCGACGGCGTGGGCGGCAGGCAGATCCTCATCGAGGACCCCTCGGGCAACCCGGTCGAGCTCTTCGAGCCGACGATTCCGGAGGCGAGGCTGTAGGGGCCGCGGCACGCGGTCTCCGTCGTCGCCGCCGTCCCGCGCCGCCGCGCCTCTGCGTCGACGCGGCCCTGCGCCGACGCCGCTCTGCGCCGACGCCGCTCTGCGCCGACGCCCTTCCGCCGATGGGTCCCAATGCTGACCGCTGGTCCCATTACGTGCATCGACAAGGGGACCGGTCGGCAGCATCCGGACCGGTGGCGAAGCCCGCGCCGCGGTCCCTGCGCCATGTTTGCTCCGGATGCTTCGGTGTGCGCCAACGGGTCCGGATGCTGTCGCGTCTAGCGGCCAGGATGCGCGACAGTTCCCGATGCTGACCGCGGGTCCCGATATCCGCGTCGAGGAGGGGACCTGTCGGCAGCATTGGGACCGGTGGGCGAAGCCCCCGCTGCTGTCCCTGCGCCTCTCTGCGCCAGCTGCGTCTCCGCCGCCCGTGTGTCCACAGGTTCGGGTGCTGCGGCCTGCGCGGACGGGGTCCGGATGCTGCGGCGTGCGCCGACGGGTCCGGATGCTGCCCGCGGGTCCCGTTCCGTGCGTCGAGAAGGGGACCCGTCGGCACGATCCGGACCCCTCGACAGTAACGGGACCCGTCGGCCCGGCCGAAACCGCGGTCGCGCAATCCACGCAGCCACCAGGCACGCGTGGGCGGCAGCGCTTAGAAATCGACCGCCTCCCGGGAGATCGGGCACGTCATGCAGTGGCCGCCACCGCGTCCTCGTCCCAGTTCGGCACCCACGATGGTGATCACCTCCACCCCTGCCTTCCGCAGCAGAGTGTTCACGTGCGTGTTGCGGTCGTAGGTGAAGACAACGCCCGGTTCTACGGCGACCGCGTTGTTGCCGCTATCCCATTGCTGCCGCTCACCCGCATACCAGCCGCCGCCCGGCTCCACCGTTCGTAGCTTTGTGAGGCCGAGCGCGTCGGCCACCACGTCGACGAAGAGGTCCTTCTCCTCCGTCACCTCGATGCCTCCGTGGTCGTCGGGGCGTAGGGAGAAGGCCTGGATGCCGTCCACGATGTCCGGATAGTACGTCACGAGGTCCCGGTCGGCGAAGGTGAACACCGTGTCCAGATGCATGGCGGCGCGCAGCTTGGGCATTCCGGCTACCACCACTCGTTCTGCGGCGCCCTCCTCGAACAGTCTCGAGGTCAGCTGGGTGATCGCCTGACGCGAGGAGCGCTCGCTCATGCCGATCAGCACAGCTCCGTTGCCGATCGGCATGACATCCCCGCCCTCCAACGTTGCCTGACCCCACTCGAGTTCCGGATCACCCCACCACACGGTGTTGCCCGTGAAGTCGGGATGGAAGTCGTAGATCGCCTTCATCAGGAGCGTCTCGTCGTGGCGCGCCGGCCAGAAGAGCGGGTTCATGGTGACGCCGCCATAGATCCAGCACGTGGTGTCGCGGGTGTAGATCGTGTTCGGCAGGGGAGGCATCAGATACTCGTTGACGCCTGTCGACTCCCTGGCCAGCGACACGTACGCGCCACGGAAGTCCTCAGGCAACTCGCGCGTGGAGAGACCACCGATCAGGTGTTCGCTCAAGGTAGCGTCATCCAGCGACTCCAGGAATACCCGGGTGTCGGCGATGAGTCCCAGTCCCACCTCGTTCGCCGTGATCTTGCGATCGAGAAGCCAGTCCCGTGCACCCGGCACGGCGAGGGTCTGCGTCAGGAGGTCGTGCAACTCCACCACCTCCACCCCGCGAGCCTCGAGCTTCAGCACGAAATCATGGTGATCGCGCTTCGCGTTGTGCACCCAGAGCAGGTCGTCGAACAGCAGGTCGTCCGCATTGCTGGGGGTGAGCCGTTCGTGAGCGAGTCCAGGTCTGCAGACGAGAACCTTGTTCAGTTTGCCCACCTCGGAGTACACGCCATACGGCTGATCAGGCATCAGGAGCGCCTCGCTCTCGTTTCGCAGTCGGTAGGAGTCAGTGGTTGTAGTAGTTGACCGGGACCGGGGGCGCGATCTGCACTACACCTGTGGCGAGCAGCACGATGCCCACGATCGCGAACAGGACGAGCACGATGAACACCACCCAGCCCGGCCGTGTGAAGATCCGTACCGTCCGGCCCGGCTGAGCATCCGCCCGTTGCTCCCGTCTCGCGAAGAAGTACAGCAGTGTGGCCGGCGCCAGCAGGATGCCCGCGAGGAACATGAACACGTATCCGGCGGCCCACACGAGGAACAACGTGTAGACGGTGGAGATGATGGCGATCACCATGTCTCGGATGCGATGGTCGGACTTCGTGACGTCGTAACCGTCGCGCTTGACGGCGATCTTCACGGCGTAGCCGCTGGCGAGCGCATATGGTGCGAGCGACAGCGCGGCGGTGAGGTCGAGTGTGAAGTCCAGCGCGTTGTGCACGAACTGCACGACGAACAGGATCAGCGTCACGAGGATCGACGTCCACAGCACGGCATTTGCCGGCGCGTCGTGCCTGTTCAAGCGTCCGAAGTAGCGCGGCATGTCCTTGTCCGACGCCGCGGCGTACACCACGTCGGCCGCCAGGAGCTGCCAGGCGAGGTAAGCGCCCAGCACCGAGATGATGAGCCCCACTCGGATCACGGCACCACCCCACGGACCCACCGCCGCCTCGAGGACGCTACCGACCGACGGCTGCTGCAGCTTCGCGATGTCGGCCTTGGGCAGGATGCCGTACGACAGGATCGACACGGATGCGAAGAGTGCGAGCACCGAGAGGAACCCGATCACCGTGGCCCTTCCGACGTCCGAGCGCTTCTTCGCATGCCTCGAATACACGCTGGCGCCCTCGATACCGAGGAACACGAACACCGTGACGAGCATGGTGCCTTGCACTTGAAGGAAGAGCGAGTCCCCCCCGGGGACGTCGTATCCGCCGCTCAGATTGCCGACGAAAACGTCCCATTTGAAGAAGAAGATCACGAGTACCAGGAAGAGGGCCAAGGGCACGAGCTTGGCGACCGTGACGATGGCGTTGATCGCCGCGGCCTCCTTGACGCCCTGTCGGATCAGGAAGAAGAAGCCCCAGACGGCTGCACCGGAGACGAGAAACGAGGTCCACGTGTCGCCTGCTCCAAGCACCGGTTCGAGATGGGGGAAGAGCTGGCTGATCGTGGTCATGATCAGGATCCAGTAGAACGCGTTGCCGGCACACGCGGAGGCCCAGTAGCCCACGGCGGAGAGGAAGCCCGGGTAGATCCCGAATCCTTCTCGTGCGTAGACGTAGACGCCGTTGTTCAGCTTGGGCTTGCGGTTCGCGAGCGACTGGAACACGAGGGCGAGCGTGAGCATCCCCAGGCCGGCAACGGCCCAGGCGATCAGGGCGCCGTAGACCCCGGTCTGGCTCGCGAATCGGGTCGGAAGTTGGAAGACCCCGGCACCGACCATGGAACCGATCACCATTGCGGTGAGCGCGGGAAGGCTGAGCTTGCTCTTCTTATCCTGATCGGCTGTCGCGGATGTTGCGGTGTCGGACGTCACGATGGACCCTCGAATCCTCGGTTGCACGCACTCGCACGGTCGCTCATCCTCGATCGGCCTGGAACGTCCATAGAGGGTGAACTTTGCTCGGGGGTCCGTGGCCGCGGCGCACGCCGACAGGTCCGGATGCTGCCCGCGGGTCCGAATATCTGCGCCGAGAACGGAACCAGTCGGCAAGATCGGGACCGGCGGGAAGCCCGCGCTGCGGTCTCTGCGCCTCTCTGTTCCGGGTGCGTCTCCGCTACCCGTGCGCCGACGGGTCCGGTTGCTGTCCGCCGGTCCCGTTATGTGCGTCGAGAAGGGGACCGGTCGGCAGGGTCCAGACCCGTCTCGGGCACCGATCGGCAGGACCGGGACCCGTGGCGAGCACCGGGCTGGTGCGCGCGGGAGGATGTAGTGAGGATGCGCCGCGCGGCTCAGTCCCGGAGGAAGAGCTCGATGACGGGCACCGCGACATCGGGCCGGCGGACCGGAAGCGTGAGAGTGAGGGTGCCCTCCGGCTGCCCTGGGTCATGTTCTGCGCCTGTGCGTGCGGATCGATCACGCGCATGGCGACCTCGCTGCCGTCGTGAAGCAGCTGGGCGTAGTCGACGCGGTCGGCCAGCCCGGGGAGGTGCAGCGTCTCGAACGGCCACGCGAACAGGTGCGCGTAGAGCCGGCCGTCGCGTTGGGTGTACCTCACGTCGGTGGGGGGAGTGAACGACGAGGCGCCGGCGCCGTAGATGGACCTGCCGTGCAGGCGCATCCAGTCGCCGATCCCGTCGAGTGCGTCCTTCGCGTGCCGGTCGAACTCGCCTCGACCGTTCGGCCCGACGTTGAGCAGCAGGTTGCCGTTCTTCGCGACGCCGTCGATGAGCATGAGCACCAGCATCCCGACCGACTTGTAGTCGGAGTTGTCGCGGTCGTAGCCCCAGCTGCCGTTGAGCGTCTGGCACGCCTCCCACAGCACCGGTCGGCCGTCGCGCTCAAGGGGCCGTTCCGGCTGGTACTGCTCGGGCGTGACGAAATCGCCGGGGATGCCGAGGCGGTCGTTGACGAGGATGCCGGGCTGCAGCTCCCGCACCATGGTGAGCAGCTCCTCGGAGTGCCAGTCGCGGGCATCCTTGCCGCCCCACACCGGCGGAGTGTGACCCTCGCCGTAGGAGAAATCGAAGAACAGGTAGTCGATGCGGCCGTACTCGGTCAGCAGTTCGCGAACCTGGCCGTGCAGGTACTCGCGGTACCGCGCCATGTCGCGTCCCGCGTTGAGCGCCTCGGCGTTCGGCTCGTCTCGCTGGGGGTGGAAGCCGTCGATCGTGAAGTCCGGATGATGCCAGTCGAGCAGGGAGTGATAGAACCCGACCTTGAGACCCGCCTCGCGCACCGCCGCGACGAACTCCGCGACGACGTCGCGGCCGAACGGCGTGTGCATCACTGTGTAGTCCGTGAGGTGGGAATCCCACAGGCAGAACCCGTCGTGATGCTTCGTGGTCAGCACCACGTAGCGCATGCCGGCCGCTTTGGCCGCCGATGCCCACTCCTTGGCGTCGAAGAGATCGGGATCGAACCGACGGAAGTAGCGCTCGTACTGCTGTGCGGTCATCCGCTCGCGGTTCATCAGCCACTCGTGCCTGGCGCCCATGGCGTAGAGGCCCCAGTGCAGGAACATGCCGAAGCTGACGTGGGTGAACCACGCGGTGTCGGGTGTGCTCGCCGGTGCGACCGCGCCTTGGGCGGGGCCTTGGGCCGGCCGCACCGCGTCGGTCCGAACGTCGGGGCCTGTCGTCTCGGGCACGCGGGCTCCTTTCGCCTTCGTGTTGGATGCACGACAACGCTAGGGCAACGCGCCTCGGGGGCGCTGCCGCTCGGGTGGCGCTGCCGCTCGGGTGCTGCCGCGCATCGAGCGCGCCGTCGCTCCGAGCGTGCCGTCGCTCCGAGCGTGCCGTCGCTCGGGCCGTGCCGTCGCCCCTGGGGCCGTGCTGACGGCGCTCAGCTGACCCCCCCCTCGAGGCGTCGCGACTGCCGGGCGCTCCCGCACCTCGGTACCGCCGCCACTCGGTACCGCCGCCACTCGGCGCCGCCGCTTCCGCCCCTCCGGCGCCGCCCGCTACCGCAGCTGCTTCCGCATGACCCAGCGGTCGCGACCTCCGATGCGCGACGACGTCTGCACGGCCCGATCGAATCCGGCCTGCTCGAAGAGTTCGGTGCTGCCCACGTAGCCGGAGATCACGTCCGTTCGCCCGACGCCCGCCAGGTCGATGGGATACCCCTCGACGACGACCGCGCCGTGACCCTCCGCGTGCCGCACGGCGCCGTCGAGCAGCGTGTGCATCAAGCCCTGCCTGCGGTAGGCGGGCTTGACGACGAAGCACACGATGGACCAGGCATCCTCGTCGTCCAACAGCGGGATGGTGCGCGAATGCATCAGCCTGCGATACGTGGAGCGGGGTGCCACGGAGCACCAGCCCGCCGGCTGCCCCTCGACGTACGCGAGCACGCCAGGACCGGGCTCGCGCTCGCACTCGTGCCGCATGTACTCACCACGCTCCTGGTTCGGAACGCGGGAATCGCGGTACGACATGCACCAGCAGCCTCCGCCGCCCGGCTTCTTGACGCCGACGACGTCGTAGAAGCCGTCCCAGTGCCCCGTCGCGGGCACGACCTCGACGTTTGCACCCTGGAGAGGGATGGGCTTGACCATGAGTCCTGCCTCACGTCGTCGTGGTGACCGCTCGCGCTGCCGTTGCGGAGTCGGTGGTCACCACCCTAGAACGCACCACCGACATGCGGCGGTGCGGCGCGAGGCAGCAAGCTCGGCCGCGCATCCGGCGCTGCGGAGCGAGGCCGCTGTCTCAGCCGCGCAGCACGGAATCGATGAGGCCGGGGAACCGCTCGTCCAGCTCCGCCTTGCGCAGCTGGATGTCGTGCTGCCGCCCGTTCACGATGGTGCGGGTAAGACCCGACTCGCGCAGCGTCTTGAAGTGATGGGACAGCGTCGACTTCTGCACGTCGAAGGGCCACAGGTCCGAGGTCTTGGGGTGAGCGGTTCCGTCGGCGAGGTGCCGAACGATCTCCAGCCGGATCGGGTCCGCGAGCGCTCTGAGCACGTCGACGAGCTGCACATCGGACATGTCCGGTGAAGGATAGCTCTGCGACGGCTCCACGAGCATCCTCCCGAGAAATAGTTTGACCGTAATCGAACAATGGCGCTATCGTAACCGTATGACCGTTGTCGAACAATCGTATCGCGGTTCCACCGTGCGCCTCCTGCTGCTCGCGCTCGGCATGTTCATGGTGGGCACCAACGCGTTCGTGATCGCCGGGCTGCTCCCGCGGATCGCCCACGATCTCGAGTCGAGCCAGGCATCCGTCAGCTACTCCATCACTCTCTATGCGCTCATCGTCGCCGTGGCCTCGCCCGCCGCGTCGATCGGACTGTCTCACGTTCCGCGCTGGGCGCTGATGGCATCCGGGTCCGTGCTGTTCTGCGTCGGCGCGGCGATCGCCGCATCCAGCACCACGCTCGGCATGTTCGCGCTGGGCCGTGTCGTCGCAGCGCTCGGCGGTGCCGCCCTCGTGCCCACTGCGACGGCCGTCGCCGCCACCATCGTGCCGCCCGAGCGTCGCGGTCGCGCGCTCGCCATCGTCGGAGCAGGCTTCACCTTCTCGGTCGCGATCGGATCCCCGCTCGGCACCGAGCTCGGCACCCTGTTCGACTGGCGCATGCCGATGTGGTGCCTCGTCGCGATGGGCGTCATCGTGGCGGCGGCGATTGTCCCGTTGTTCCGCGGCGTTCCGCATCCTTCGCCCGTCACGTTGCGACAGCGGCTGCGACCACTGGCGGATGCCCGCGTGCTCGTCACGCTCGGAGCGGCGCTCTTCGTGACCACCGGCTTCAACGTCGTGTACATCTTCTCGGCCGAGGTGTCGGCGGGCGCCACGGGCGGATCCGGCGGGCTGCTCGCCATCCTGCTGCTCGCGTACGGTGTGGCCGGTGTCGTGGGCAATGCCCTCGCCGGGCCGTTCACGGACCGATTCGGGAGCCGAAGCATCGCGACGATCGCGCTCGCCGTTCAGGCCGTCGCGCTTCTCGCGCTCGCTGCCTTCGCGTGGTCGTTCGGCGCATCCGTCGTGGTGTTCGCGGTGTGGGGCGCTGTCACGGCGGCGGCGACCATCCCCGTTCAGCACCGCCTCGTGGTCATCGAGCCGGCGCAAGCCCAGCAGACCATGGCCTGGTACTCCTCGGCCATGTATCTCGGCATCGCGATCGCGCCGCCGCTCGGCAATGAGTCGCTCGCGCTCGGCGGGCCGTGGCTGGTGCCGGTCACCGGTGCCCTCGTCACTGCGATCGCGCTCGTGCTCTTCCTTGCGGGATTCCGCGCGAGGCGGATGCCGCGGCCGGCGGCATCCGGTGGTGCGCCGGGCGATGCAGATGCCGCGGGTGCCGCCAATGCCGATGCAGATGCCGCGGGTGCCGATGCCGATGCAGATGCCGCAGGTGCCGATGCCGATGCCGCGGGAACTCACGGCGCACCGCTTCCGGTCGCGGTCACGACAACCGGCGTGCCTCTGCCCGGCCCGCATCGTCCGTAGGGCGGTTCCGCGGCAGGGCGAGGCCCGTCGGGTGCGCGGTACGGCGAGGCCCGTCAGGTCCGGGACCGACGGCTCGGGCGCGACCCCAACTCCGGTTGGGTCCGGCTCTGCCGCTCGTCGAAATCAGGAGATCGGCCGGTTCGGCTGCGATATGCGGGCGAGGTCCGCCGCTTCCTGAATTCGGCTCGCAACGGACGCGCGCGGACGGCGCGACCGCGGCCGCGGCGGCGGCGGCGTCGCCCGAGGTGCCTAGTGCAGGCTGACCTTCTTCGGCAGCGCGAACACGAGCAGGAAGGCGGCGACCGCGAAGATCGTGCTGGTCAGCATCGCGAGCGCCGAACCGTGACCGAAGGCGATAGCGAGGTTGTGGTCGATGTACTGCTGGATGGCGTGCTTGATGGCATCCGCTCCACCTGCCGCGTGCTGCTGGGCGATCTGCGCCGCCTTCGCCTTGCTCGGCGCGAACGACGACGGCAGCTGGCCGAAGAGCACGCTGCCGATCACGGCGATGCC
Organism: Humibacter sp.; assembly: GCF_035547335.1. Taxonomy (GTDB): domain Bacteria; phylum Actinomycetota; class Actinomycetes; order Actinomycetales; family Microbacteriaceae; genus Humibacter. The sequence goes on from NZ_DASZVF010000021.1 coordinate 58,038, forward strand.
GATGGCCGAGCCGATGCGCTGCATGGTCTGGATGACACCGCTCGCCGCGCCCGCCTCCGAATTGTCCACCGTGGCGACGATGAACCGCGCGTTCGGCGCAATGAACAACCCGCTGCCGAAGCCGGCGACGAGAAGCGGCGGAAGCAGATCCCAGTTCACGAGGTCGTCGGTGGGAACGAACGAGAAGAGCAGCCACAGCGTGATCAGGCCGAGCGCGACGAGCCCGGTGCCGAGCGAGAGCACGTTGCGTCCGAGCCGCTGCGCGAACCGGTCGCTGAGCGCCGCGCCCGCGATGCTGCCGATCGAGAACGGCAGCGAGACGAGGCCGGACTCGAGCGCCGTGTGACCCAGTCCTGCCTGCCAGAGCAGCGAGATCGTGAAGAAGATGCTGGTGAACGCCGCGAAATACACGAAGGCCAGCAGCACGCCGCCCGTGAACTGCGGATGCGAGAACAGGTGCGGAGGAACGAGCGGCTCCTTGTCCGTGCTGGCGACGTGCCGCTCCCACAGGGCGAACAGCACGAGCAGCACGACTCCGCCTGCGAGGCTGAGCCAGGTCCAGAGCGGCCAGCCCTGATCCTCTCCCTCGATGAGCGGAACGAGGATCGCCACCATGGAGGCGACGGCGAGGAGCAGGCCGACGGCATCCGTCGACAGGCGCTTGCCCTCTGCGCCGCCCGGCACGAGCAGCACGGCCGCGATGACGGTGAGCACGCCGATCGGCGCGTTCACGAAGAAGATGGAGCGCCATCCCTCGTTCTCGCCGAACGCCTGGATGAGCAACCCGCCGATGAGCGGACCGAGTGCCGTGGAGATGCCGATGACGGCTCCCATGACTCCGAATGCCCTCCCGCGCACCCGCGGCGGGAACATGAGCTGGATGAGGGATGCCACGGCGGGCACGTAGATGCCGCCGCCGACGCCCTGCACGACGCGGGCGATCACGAGCTCCGTGCTGGACTGCGCGAGCCCGCACCACACGCTCGCGAGCGTGAAGACCGCGACGCCCACGATGAAGATGCCCTTGTGACCGAAGCGGTCACCGAACCGACCGGCCGGGATGAGCAGCAGGCCGAAGGCCAGGGCGTAACCGGAGATGACCCAGGAGAGCGTGGCCTCGTTGGCGTTCAAGCTGGTGCGGATGGTCTGCAACGCCACGTTCACGATGCTCGTATCGAGCAGCGCCATGAACATGCCGGCGAGCAGCACCACGAGCGCCAGCCAGGCGCGCCTGCTCACCGTCGTTCCGGAGGGATCGGGTGAGAGGGCGAACGATCCAGTTCGGGTTGTCGGCTTCGCCGACCTGTTGTCCGTCACCGGACAAGTTGACCACGGGAACACCGCCAGTGCAGCCGATCGGCCGACTGCCGATGGACGAGAGCCACCGTTCGCCAGGGAATGACCGGATGCGATATATCGTTGACATTCCCAGTGGCCGTTCGCGGCCCCTCGGATGCTCGCACATCGGCGGGCACGGCGCGGCTTCGAGCGCACGGTGGTGAGAGCATCCCGAGAGCGAGGGAGACAGACATGAGCGGACCGGGGCCGGTCGGGCACGGCAGGCGTGGCGGCAGGGACATCGCGGCGGTGAAGGCGGCGAACGCGGCGGCGCCGAAGATACCGCATCTACTGCGCAGAGTTGGCAGGCTGTTCGCCCCGCACAAAGCCGCTCTCTCGGTGACGGTCGCCCTCGTTCTTCTCTCCGCCGCGCTCTCGGTCGTGCCGCCGCTGTTGACCCAGCGGGTGTTCGACCACGGCCTGTTCCCGGCATCCGGGCACCCGGACATCCCGGTGACCGTCGCCCTCGTGGTCGCCATGATCGTCGTCTTCCTCGCCTCAGGCGGCCTCGGCGTCTGGCAGACCTACCTCACCTCGACCGTGGGCAACAAGGTGATGGGCGCTCTTCGGGTGAGGCTGTTCCGCCACCTGCAGTCCATGGAGCTGAGCTTCTTCACGCGGACGAAGACCGGCGTCATCCAGTCGCGGCTGCAGAACGACGTCGGCGGTGTCGCGAACGTTCTCACGAACACCGTGTCGAGCGTGTTCGGCAACATCGTCACCGTCATCGCCGCCTTTGTGGCGATGCTGCTGCTCAACTGGCAGCTCACCCTGATCGCCATCGTGCTGATGCCCTTCCTCGTCATCGCGCAGCGTCGCGTGGGGCAGGTGCGAGCCAGGATCGCGACGGCGACGCAGGAGTCGCTCTCGGACATGACGGCGATCACGCAGGAGACGCTGAGCGTCTCCGGCATCCTGCTCTCCAAGAGCTTTAACCGTCAGCGGGCGGAGACGGTGCGCTACGAGGCGGAGAACCAGACGCAGATCGGGCTCCAGGTTAAGGAGGCCATGAGCGGGCAGTGGTTCTTCGCCATGGTGCAGATCTTCCTGTCGTCGATTCCCGCGATCGTGTACCTCGTGTCGGCATGGCTGCTGGGCACGGGCGCCGGTGACATCACGGCCGGCACGATCGTCGCGTTCACGACCGTGCAGGCACGGCTGCTGTTCCCGCTGATCGGCATCATGCAGACGGCGCTCAATCTGCAGACATCCAGTGCGCTCTTCGCGCGCATCTTCGAATACCTCGACCTGAAGCCCGCCATCCAGGATGCGCCAGACGCCGTCTCCGTCTCACCGGCCACCGACTCGGTCGGCGAGATCGAGTTCCGCGACGTCACCTTCCGCTATCCCGACTCGCGCCCCGATGAGCAGCCCACGTTGGACGACGTGTCGTTCCGCATCCGTCCAGGGCAGTTCGCAGCGTTCGTCGGTCCCAGCGGCGCAGGCAAGACCACCGTCTCCTACCTGGTTCCGCGGCTGTACGAGGCGTCCGAGGGTGCCGTGCTGTTCGCGGGGCACGACGTGCTCGACCTGGCGCACGAGTCGCTCATCGATCACATCGGCATCGTGAGCCAGGAGACGTACCTGTTCCACGCGACCATCGCCGAGAACCTCAGGTACGCGGCTCCGGATGCCACGCAGGAACAGCTCGAGCAGGCCGCCAGGGCCGCCAACATCCACGACACGATCGCGGGGTTCCCGGATGGCTACGACACGATCGTGGGCGAACGCGGCTACCGGCTCTCCGGCGGTGAGAAGCAGCGCATCGCGATCGCGAGGGTGCTGCTCAAGGACCCGGAAGTGCTGATTCTCGACGAGGCTACGAGCGCGTTGGACACGATCTCGGAGCGCGTGGTGCAGCAGGCGCTCGACACCGCGTCGCACGGCCGCACCACGATCGCCATCGCTCACCGGTTGTCGACGATCGTGCGTGCCGACGTGATCTTCGTCGTCGACAACGGACGCATCGTCGAGCAGGGCACGCACGGCGAGCTGCTCGCCCTCGGCGGCGAGTACGCGCGGCTGTACGACGAGCAGGCCCGGCTCACATCTGTCGCCTGACCCGTGGCGGCAGAGCCGCGACTCGGCCGTCTGCGACCAGGCGTCCGCACCCGTGACGGATGTCAGCGGGTCGGCGTAGCGTGCCCAGCATGATTGGAACATTCGACGTACTGGCCATCGACTGCCCGGATCCGTCGGCGCTCGCGCAGTTCTACGGCGAACTGCTCGGCATGCAGGTGGTCTCCGACGATCCGGACTGGGTCGAGCTCGCCTCTGAGACACGCCCGCGGCCCTTGGTGGCCTTCCAGAAGGTGGAGGGCGAGTACCGGCCCCCGCAGTGGCCAGGCCAAGACGTGCCGCAGCAGATGCACATCGACGTCAAGGTCGACGATCTGGATGCCGGCGAGCAGCAGGTGCTGGCACTCGGGGCCACCAAGGCGGGTTACGACCAGGAGACGTTCCGGGTGTATCTCGACCCGGCGGGGCATCCGTTCTGCCTGGTGAAGCCGAACGACTGACGCGGGGCGGCCGTCAGAGCACCGTCTCGACGGCCATCCGTACGGTGTCGCCGACGCCTACGCCCTCGCGGGTGCGGATGGCCTTCTTGATCGCCAGCACGTAGGTGCCGTCCGACTCCGGAAAGATGGAGGTGTTCCACCGCGACGATCGCAGCGTCGCCACCACCTTCACCGAGTTGAACCCGGCGGGCGGGTGGGGCGCGTCGTGGATCTCTTCCGACACCTCGAGCGGCAGCCGGGCGAAGACCCACAGCTCGCGCCTGGCCGCCCACGGGAACAGCGTCGACTCGAACTCGTGTCTGATGCCCGCCATGCCACCACCGTATGCGTCGCCGCTGACGCATCTCGCTCGGTTCGCTGCCGTTCGTCGCCCCTGCTGTTCGGCCGAGACCACGACGAAGCGTCAGGCTGCGTACCGGTCTGCCACCTCGAGGGCACTGTCTATCACGTCGAGGCCCCGGCGCAGCTCGTCCTCGGTGATGACGAGCGGCGGGGCGATGTGCATGCGGTTGAAATGCGTGAACGGCCACACCCCGGCGGCTTTGCATGCTGCCGCCACCTCGTTCATCGGTGCGGCATCCGCTCCGCCCGCGTTGTACGGCACGAGAGGTTCGCGGGTCTCCCGGTTCCGCACGAGCTCCAGCGCCCAGAACAGGCCGCGGCCGCGCACCTCGCCGAGCGACGGATGCGTCTGAAGCCATCCCGTGATGGTCGGCTCGACGATCCTGGAGCCCAGATCGCGCACGCGCTCCAGGATGCCGTCCCGCTCGAACACCTCGAACGTCGCCACGCCCGCGGCGCACGCGAGCGGATGCCCGGAGTACGTGAGCCCGCCCTGGAACGAGACGTCGTCGAAGAAGTGCGCTATGGCATCCGAGATCACGACGCCGCCCAGCGGCACGTAGCCCGAGTTCACTCCCTTCGCGAACGTGATGAGGTCGGGCGCGACATCGTACGCATCCACCGCGAACCACTCGCCGACGCGGCCGAAACCCACCATGACCTCGTCGGCGATGTACACGATGCCGTGCCTGTCGCACAGCTCGCGCACCCCGTTGAGGTAGCCGGGCGGCGGAACGAGCACGCCGTTCGTGCCGACGATCGTCTCGATGAGGATCGCCGCGATGGTCTGCGGCCCTTCGAGCTGGATGACCTGCTCGAGGTGCTCGAGCGCCCGGCGGCCTTCCTCCTCGACGGATCCCGCATGGAACGCCGACCGGTACGGATACGGCCCGAAGAAGTGAGCGACCGAGCCGTCCGCAGGCTCGTTCGCCCAGCGCCGCGGGTCGCCCGTGAGCGCGATCGCCGTCGACGTGTTGCCGTGGTACGAGCGGTACATCGACAGCACCTTGCGCCGGCCGGTGACGCGACGGGCCATGCGCACGGCGTTCTCGTTCGCATCCGCACCGCCGTTGGTGAAGAACACCGTGTTCAGGTCACCGGGCGCCACCTCGGCGATGCGTCGTGCGAGCTCGCCGCGCACGTCGTTCGCCATCGACGGCTGGATGGTCGTCAGCCGTCCTGCCTGGTGCTGGATGGCGCACACCAGATCCGGATGCTGGTGACCGAGATTGAGATTGACCAGCTGCGAACTGAAGTCGAGGTACGCGTTGCCCTCGTAGTCCCAGAACGTCGACCCCTCACCCGCCGCGACAGGGAGCGGTGAAATGTGCGCCTGCGCACTCCAGGAATGGAACACGTGGGCGCGATCGTCCTCGCGCACTTGCTGTTCCGCGGCCGCGTCGCCGAACGCATGGAACGCGCCCGTGCGGTCCGCGTATCCGGTGCGGTCCGTGTATCCGGTGACGCAGGTGTGCCCGGTGTCGGTGCTGTCCTCGGTGCCGGCGGCGTCTGACCCTGCGGTGCCGTTGTCCGCGATCGCGGCGTTGTCGCTGGTGCTCATGTGTGAATCCTCGGTCTCCGTGCTGCCTTCGTCGTCGTGTACCCCCTCCGTCGAGACTATGGATTGGCCACCGGAACTACGGCCGGATGTCGTAGTCTCGGCGCGCCGACCGTAGTCTCGGCGACGGGGGTGTTGAAGCGGCTCACTGGTTGCCGGGGAATGCGAGTTCCACCTTCGACTGCAGGGGCTCCGGCCACCGCGAGGTCACGACCTTCGAGCGCGTATAGAAGTGGAACGACTCGGGGCCGTAGATGTGGGAGTCGCCGAACAGCGAGTTCTTCCAGCCGCCGAACGAGAACGAGCCGACGGGAACGGGGATGGGCACGTTGATGCCCACCATCCCCACCTCGATGCGGAACTCGAACTCGCGAGCCGCCCCGCCGTCGCGGGTGAAGATCGCCACGCCGTTCCCGTAAGGGTTCGCGTTGATCAGCTCGATCGCGTCGTCGAGAGTGGCGACGCGCACGACGGACAGCACTGGTCCGAAGATCTCGTCCCGGTAGGCCGACGACTCGAGCGGAACGTCGTCGAGCAGCGTCGCACCGATGAAGAACCCGTCTCCGTCGAAGTGCCGCTGCGAGCCGTCCACAACGACCGTCGCGCCTTCGGCCGCAGCGCCCGTCACGTAGGAGAGCACCCTCTCGCGGTGCTGCGCCGTGACGAGCGGGCCCATGCCGCTTGCGGCATCCGTTCCGTCGCCGATCACCAGGTCGTCGATGCGCGAGCGGATGGCCGGGACCAGCTTGTCCCCGGCATCCCCGACGGCCACCAGCACGCTCACGGCCATGCACCGCTCGCCGGCCGATCCGTAGGCGGCCGAGACGGCGGCGTCGGCGGCGGCGTCGATGTCGGCATCCTCCATCACGACCATGTGGTTCTTGGCGCCGCCGAGCGCCTGCACCCGCTTGCCGTTCGCGGAGGCCCGCTCGTAGATGGACCTCGCGATGGGTGTCGAGCCCACGAAGCTGATGGCTGCGACGTCGTCGCTGTCGAGCAGCGCATCCACCGCCACCTTGTCGCCGTGCAGCACGTTGAGCACGCCGGCGGGCAGCCCGGCTTCGAGGAAGAGCTTGGCCAGGAACACGGATGCCGACGGGTCCTTCTCGCTCGGCTTGAGCACCACGGTGTTGCCGCACGCGATGGCGCTCGCCACCATCCACAGCGGCACCATCACGGGAAAGTTGAACGGGGTAATGCAGCCGACGACTCCCACCGGCTGCTTGACGCTGTGCACGTCGACGCCCGTGGAGATCTGCTCGCTGTAGTCGCCCTTGAGATGCTGGATGAGCCCGGATGCGAACTCGACGTTCTCCAGTCCCCTCGCGACCTCGCCCGCAGCGTCGGACAGCACCTTGCCGTGCTCGCTCGTGATGATCGCGGCGAGCTCGTCCTTGCGATCGGAGAGCAGCTGGCGCAGCCGGAACAGCACGTCGGCACGTTTCGTGAGACTCGTGGCGCGCCATCCGGGCAGGGCGGCCGATGCTGCGGCGATCGCGGCCGCGGCATCCGACTCGCTCGCCATGATCACGCGATGCTGCACGGCGCCGGTCGCCGGGTTGTAGACGTCTCCCGTGCGGTCCGGCTCGCCGAACTCGACGCCGTCGACGACGTGGCGGATGAGGGCCATCGCCCCTCCTTTCGGTATGTATCGCCGCTCGTCGCGCGGTCCAGACGGATGCTGTGCACCTGCCATCCGGACGAATCGACGGGCTTGTGCCTTAGTCTTAGTGCTCCCATGTTCACAGAGAAGTGGATGAGGTAGCGGTGCCAGAACGTCATAGCTTCGTCGACGGTCGCACAGATCGTCCGGTCGCCCGGCCGCGCGCCTCAGCGCCGTACGAGCCGGCGACTCACCAGGCCACGCCTCACCCGGCCGTGCCTGCCCCGCCCGCCGACCTCGATCGCACCGCGAAGCGCCAGGCCGTCTCACGGCAGGCGGTGCTGCCCACCATCCGCGAGGTGCTCAGGCTCGAAGAGGTCGTCACGGCGGTGCCGGAGGTGCTGAGCGGCGAGGATGCGATCGATCGCCCGGTCCGCTGGGTTCACGTGAGCGAGACGGCCGACGTCACGCACCTCGTGAAGGGCGGCGAGCTCATCCTCTCCACCGGTGTGGGGTGGCCCACGGATGCCGCCACGCAGCGCGACTTCGCGGCCCGCCTCGTCGACGCCGCCATCGTGGGCGTCGTGCTCGAGCTCGGGCATCGCATGACCCAACCGCCCGAGGCGTTCACCGATGCCGCGCGCCGCCTAGATCTCCCATTCATCGTGCTGCACGGCGAGGCGCGCTTCGTCGCCATCACCGAGGCGGTGCACTCGCGCATCATCGCCGACCAGATGGCGGCGCTGCGGGCAAGGGACGAGATCCATGCCCTCTTCACCCAGCTGAGCCTGCGAGGCAGCCCCGCCGACTACATCGTGGCCCAGGTGGCGAGGGTGCTGGGATCGCCGACCGTGCTGGAGGACCTCACGCACCGCGTCATCGCGGTGGAGGCCATGGGCGACGACACGCGAGTGCTGCGCGACTGGGAGCAGCGCTCGCGGCAGGCGCACGACCGAGCAGCCGATGCGGCGGCGCACGGCACCGTCTCGGGCGCGGAGGACTGGACGATCGTGCCCGTCGAGGCGCGTGGCATCCGCTGGGGTCACCTGATCGCGCTGCCCGGGCGACCGCATCTGGCCGGCCGCACCAACGTTCTGGAGCAGGCGGCCATGGCCCTGGCGCTCGGCCGGCTCGCCGACCGCGGCGCCGACGAATGGACCCGCACCAGCCACGAACGCATCGTCGCCGCTCTGCTCGGGCGGCGCTTCGCCAGTGAATCGTCTTTCGCGGACCGGCTTGAGGCCGGCGGCGTCCCGGTCGCGGGCCGCACGCTGGTCGGCCTGAGTGTACAGGTGCGGGGGAGCGGCAGGACGTCCAGCGCCGCCACGTCCGCCGTGCGCGAACTCGGCGTGCCCGCCATCACCGCGCCACATCCATCTTCGGATGCCGGCGCGAGCGTGATCATCGCATCCCTGCCGTCCGGGTCGAGGCTGTCGGATGCCGTGCTGCTCGCCTTCGCGACAGCCATGGCGAAGGCGGCGGACGCCTCGCCCTCCGACGTGACCGTGGCCGTGGGTGCGGAGGCCGACGGCGTTCCCGGGCTGCTGGCATCCGTCGAGCAGGCCACCGAGCTGCTGGCGCCGCACGACGACCACAAGCGGCGCGGACCCGTCGTCGTGCGCGTGGAGGACCGTCCGCTCCTCAGGCTGCTGAACTCGTTCGGAAGCGACCCGCGACTGCAGGCGCACAGCGAACGGATGCTCGCGCCGCTCATCGAGCACGACCTGCGCCGCGGAGGCGATCTCCTCGACGTACTGACGGCGTATCTCGCGTATCCGGGCAATCGCACCCGCGCCGCGACCGCCAGCCACCTGTCGCGCTCGGTGTTCTACCAGCGCATCGCCCTCATCGAGGACCTGCTCGGCGTCTCACTGGATGACGGCGAGGTGGTCAGCGCGCTCCACACCGCGATCCTCGCCCGCCGCACCGGCCGCTGAGTCGCGTCCACCCGCTGAGTTGCGTCGGCCCGCCGTGTCGCATCCACCCGCTGAGTCGCGTCGGCCCGCCGTGTCGCGTCCACCCGCTGAGTTTGCTTCCAGCGGAGTCGCGTCCCCGATACACGGGTTTACGGCACGCCGGAGTTTTCACGATTCGCCGTGCGGAAACCCTGCTTTCCATACGGCAGTTCGTCGAATTTCCGGCCTGGCAGAAACAGCCAAGTGATGCAGCTGTGGCGGCATCCGTTGGTTGACTCTGTCGCCGGGTGTTTCGCACGCCGAAGCTTTCACACCCGCCGTGTCGGTGCGTGAAGTTTGCTGCACGCCGGAGGTTTCACGATTCGCCGTACGGCAATCGCGCTTTCCGTACGGCGAATCGTCAAAGTGCCGGTCTGCGGATGCCGACGCCGATGCGGATGCGGACGCAAGCGGCAGCGGATGCGGATGCGCGGCGCGGGCGGTCGCGGATGCGGAGCGCGCGAGGGAGGGAGTGGATGGCGCGGCTGCCGTCGGCCGCGCGCGGCGACGGGTCAGCGGCGGCGGCCGCGGCGCGTCACGACGCCGTTCAGCAGCGCGATGGCGAGCGCGACGACGAAGATGATCGTGCCGAAGCAGAGCACCTGAGGCGGCAGGCCCACCTTGGCGGCCCCGTACACGAACAGCGGGAACGTCACGGTCGGGCCGGCGACGAAGCTCGTGATCACGTAGTCGTCGATCGACATCGCGAGGGCGAGCGCCGCGCCGGCCAGCATTCCGGGCAGCAGGAGGGGGAAGGTCACCTTCCAGAAAGCGGTGTACGGGTTCGCGCCGAGATCGCCCGCCGCTTCCTCCAGCACCTTGCCCATGCCGGACAGCCGCGCGCGGATGACGACCACGACGTAGGCGATGCAGAACGTGACGTGCACGAGGAGGATGGTGAGGTACCCGAGCGGCACGCCCGACGACAGGAAGAACGACAGCGACGCGGAGCCCACCACGATCGAGGGTGCGGCGATGTCGGCGAACACCACGGCGCTCAGCGTGCCACGCAGCAGGAACCGGTGCCGCTCCAGCGCCATGGCCAGCGGCACGCCGATGGCGATCGAGATGATCGCGGACAGCACGGCGATCTCGATGGACACCAGGAACGAGTTGCCCAGTCCGCTCACCTGAGTGAGGTTCTGATACCAGTATGGGGTGAAGCCGTGCCACTGGAACGTGATGCGGTTCGTCGGCGTGTTGTTGAAGCTGTAGACGATCATCACGAGGATCGGGATCATCGTGATGCCGATGACGACCCAGTAGATGATCGGCAGCAGAGGGCGCTTGCGGTCCCTGCGCTCGCCGATGGGCTCGCGCACCGGCTGCGCCGTGGTCACCGGCTGGGTCTTCAGCACGTCCGCGGTGGTCATACGAGGTCCTCGATGTTGTCGGTGCCGGCGATGCGGGCGTACGCGAACAGGATGAGACCGAGCACGATCATGAGCACGGTCGAGAGGGCCGCCGCGACGTTGTACTGCTGGTTGGTGAGGTACGCATCCTGGATCGCCTGGCCGATCACGTACGTGTGCGTGCCGCCCAGGAGCGACGGGTTCACCGGGTCGCCCGCCGAGTCGATGAACACGAGCAGCACGCCGGCGAAGATGCCGGACCGGGTCAGCGGCAGGATCGTGCGCGTGAAGGTCGCCGTCTTGCTGCCATAGAGATCGGCGGATGCCTCGATCAGCCGGGGATCGATCCGCTCCAGCGCCACGTAGATGGGCAGCACCATGAACGCGAGGTCGTTGTACGCCAGGCCGCCGATGACGGCAGCGTCGGTGCCGAGGATGTGGAAGCCCTTGCCCGCCAGGTGCAGGTCTCGCAGCACCGTCAGCACCGGCCCCTGGTCGGAGAGCACGAACGCCCACATGTCGGTGCGGATGACGAACGAGACGAAGAAGCTCAGCATCACCAGCAGGAGCAGCCCGTTCTTCCAGCGCGGCGAGACGCGGAACGCGATGAAGTAGGCCAGCGGGAAGCCGACGATGATCGTGATCACGGTGGCCGCAGCGCCGAACAGCAGGCCGCGGATGAGGAACGTGAGGTAGGGGACATCCGAGTTCACGAAGAGATCGGAGTAGACGCTCCAGTTCCACGTGAACGTGTACCCGTCTTGCGGGTTGCCGGTCATCAGCGAGACGGCGAGCCCCGAGACCAGTGGGATGACGAACAGGATGAGCAGCCATGCCGTTCCGACGAGGCCCAGCAGATACGGAGTGGAGTGCCGCAACAGGCTGCGGCGGAAGCGGCCCTCCTTGCGCTCCAGCGGTGCACGTTCCCGCGGTGCCTCCGTGCGGGACGGGGTGGAGCTGACGGCGGTCATGACTGGATCACGGGGTTGAACACCTTGTTCCACTCCTCGTACTCGTCGTAGTTCTTGAAGACGTAGAACTCGTGCGATCGGCTGTCCACCGAGGAATCGGGGAAGACGAGCGGGCTGTTCGCCACCTTCGGGTCGTCCAGCCCGTTCAGGATGTAGTCCTTCGCGGCGGGAACCGGACACACGTAGTTCACCCAGTCCTCGACCATGCCGGCGATCTCGGGCGTGTAGTAGAAGTCCATCCACTTGAGGGCGGATAGCGGGTTCTCGGCCTGCATCGGGATCATCATGTTGTCGTGCCAGATCATCTGGCCCTCGTCGGGGATGACGAACTTCAGATGCTTGTTGCCGCCGGCGATGGCCTGGAACACGTCGCCCGACCACGCCTGGCTGACCCAGGTGTCGCCGTTGGAGAGCCGGTCGATGTAGCTCTGGTCGTAGTAGCCGGCCACGTTGGGCTGCTGCTTCTTCAGCCAGTCCGCCGCCCTGCGCCAGTCGGCCGGCGTCGAGGTCGTGGGGTTCACGCCGATCGCCAGCAGGCCGGCGCTGCCCAGCTCGGTGTTGTCGTTCATCATGCCGACGTGACCCTTGAACGCCGGGTCAGCAAGGTCTTTGAAGCTCGTGATGGGACGGTCGATCAGCTTCGAGTTGTAGGCGATCCCGGTGAACCCGGTCTGCCAGACCAGCGAGTGCTTGTTGCCGGGGTCGTACGGCGGGTTCCGCACGTTCTTCGCCGCGTTCTTCGCGAAGTTCGGCAGCCGCGAGTGGTCGAGTTCCATGACGAAGCCGTTGCTGATCATCTCGGTCAGCTCCCAGCCGTTCGTCATGACGACGATGTCGTAGCCGGTGGCCTCGTGCGCGCGCAGCTGGGGTGCGACAGTCGCATAGAAGGGGGCGTTGTTCTGGATGACCTGCTGGTAGTTCACCTCGATCCCGGTCGCCTTGGTGAACGCCTCGAGCGACGGGAACTTGCCCTTCTCCTGGTCGATGTAGAGCGGCCAGTTGGCGAAGTCGAGGTGCTTGGTCGGGCGCTGCTTCGACCAGAACTCGGTCCAGTCCACCTGTTGTCTGGCCTGGCTGGAGACGGAGCCCTGGATGCTGCATCCGGCGAGCGCGGAGCCGAGCGCGGCGACCCCCACGCCGCCGAGCACGCCCTTCAGCATGGAGCGCCGGGAGATCCGGGTCTCCGTCAGGCCGCGCCAGAGCGCCGGGTCGGGGCGCCCGGTCACGACCCCGCTCCGGACGACCCGCCAGGCTCGCCGCCGCGCGCTTCGGCCGCCTCCTCCGACTTCTCTGCGGCGAGCGGGGTCGGCTCAGGGGAGGGGGCGAGCACGAAGGCGTGCTCGGGATCCCACGTGAGCACGACCTGCTCGCCGGGGCGCGCGCGCGACGAGTCTGCCAGGTTCTGTGCGAACGCCTTGAGGATGCCTCCCCACGGCGTCGAGACCTCGTACTCGGTGCTGGCGCCGAGATAGGTGGCGGTCACCACGGTGCCGCGCACGGTGTTGGCCTGTTGCGGGGAGCCGGTTGCGGCATCCGCTCGCGTCACGACGATCTTCTCGGGGCGGATCCCCAGGCGCGCGCCGGCGGGCAGCCGTCCGTTCACGCTGCTCACCAGCAGGGGCGTGCCGTCCGGCAGGCGGAGCGCACCGCCGTCGGATTGCGGAGCGATCACGTTGCACGTGCCGAGGAACTCCGCGACGAACTGCGTGGCCGGCCGGTCGTACACGCGGTCCGGTGTTCCGATGTCTTCTGTCCGGCCGGCGTTCATCACCGCGAGCCGGTCGGCCATCGACATGGCCTCGTTCTGATCGTGCGTGACGTACAGGAACGTGATGCCGACCTCGCGCTGGATGCGCTTGAGCTCCAGCTGCATGGTCTTGCGGATCTTGGCATCCAGGGCGCCCATCGGCTCGTCGAGCAGCAGAACCTTGGGCTCGTTCACGAGTGCACGGGCGAGAGCCACGCGCTGCTGCTGTCCGCCGGAGAGCTGCAGCGGCCGGCGCTTGCCGTAGCCGGCCAGGCCGACCATCTCGAGGTTGCGCTCGACCTTCTCGCGGATCTGGCCGGTCGAGACCTTGCGACGGCGCAGGCCGAATGCCACGTTGTCGAAGACGGACAGGTGCGGGAACAGGGCGTAGGACTGGAAGACGGTGTTCACATCCCGCTTGTACGGCGGAAGCATGGTCACGTCGCGGCCGTCGAGGTAGATGTGACCCAGGCTCGGCAGCTCGAACCCGCCCACCATGCGCAGCGTCGTGGTCTTGCCGCATCCGCTGGGGCCGAGCAACGCGAAGAACTCGCCCTGGGCCAGCTGCAGATCGATGTCGTCGACCGCGAGGGCGTCGCCGAACCGCTTGGTCACGTGCCGGATCGCGATCGCGGGCCGCTCGCTCTGCGGTGAGGTGTCGGGTGACGCCGATGCTGCGCTTTCGTTCGCCAGGGTCGTCATTGTTCTCCTTCGAAACACAGTGCCTGACGGCATCGAAGCGTCTGAGGGAGCGGGCTCGCACGGAAGCGCGGACACCTCGACTTTCGAGACTGCCGGACGATGTGAGACATTCTCGCAAGCCCTGCTGTGCAGGCCGAGCCTTTTCGGTCGCGAATCGGTATCGACTCCGGGCATTTCGTCCGGTGGAGCGGGCGTCGCAATCGGCGCTCCGAACCCGAAACCATTTGCCCGCTCGAATTCAGGATGAGACGCCACTCGCCCGCGATATGCGCACGTCTCGCCCCGCGTCCTGAATGCGGCAAGCAGTTCTGCGGGGGCAGCAGCGGCGCGGCCGGCAGCAGCACCAACCCGGCGAGTACCGCATCGCGCAAAGGCGTGAGCGCAGCATCCGCACCGGCCGATAGGGCCGCTGCCCTAGCCTGGATCGCATGACCGGCTCCACGACCGACCCTTCGTCTGCACCGATCGTCGCCCGCTACGGGGAATGGAGGTCGCCGATCAGCGCGGTGGATGCCGCGCGGTCGGCCGGTCACGTCGAGGAGCCCGCGTTCGTCGGCGACGAGGTGTGGTGGCTGGAGCTCATGCCTGCCGAGGGTGGACGCATGAGCGTCCGTCGGCTCGGCGCAGACGGCGAGGCCGAACACGTGCTTCCGGAGCCCTGGAACGCGCGCAGCCGCGTGCACGAGTACGGCGGCGGTTCCTGGACGGCGTACGACGGCGACCTCGTCTTCACGGAGTTCACAGATCAGCGGCTGTACCGGATGCCACAGGGAGGCGACCCGACGCCGCTCACGCCCGCCGACGGCGGCTTCCGTTTCGGCGGCATCTCGATCCACCGCGGAACGGTTCGGTCAGGTGAGGACGCCGGCGGCGACGGGGTGGGCGACGCTGTGCTCGCGATCCGCGAGACGCATCACGGCGATGGACCCAGCGACGTCAGCCGCGACATCGTGCTGGTGCCGCTCGACGGGTCCGCCGCCGAGGACGCCTCGCGAATCCGTTCGCTCGTGAGCGGGTCGTGGTTTCTCGCGCAGCCGAGCTTCTCCCCGGACGGCAGGCGGCTCGCATGGATCGCCTGGGATCACCCGAACATGCCGTGGGACGGCACCGAGTTGCGCGTCGGCGACCTGAGACGGGACGGGCGCGTCGCATCCTGGCGCACGCTGGTCGGCGGGAGCGCCGAGTCGGTGCTGCAGCCGGAGTGGGCGAACGACGACGAGCTGTACGCGGTGAGCGACCGCACCGGCTGGTGGAACCTCTACCGAGTGGCGGCCACCGGCGGCCAGCCTGTCGCGGTGACCGCGCTGGAGGAGGACCTCGGTGCGGCCATGTGGACGCTGACGAGCGCGAACTCCTACCTGGTGGAGTCGGCGGGCGCCCTGGTCGCCGTCGCCACGCACGGAACCGACCGTCTGGTGAGGATCGAGCCGAGCGAGGCATCCGTCGCGGAGATCGCGACCCCGTTCGACGTGGTGCACCTGGCGGCTGAACGCGACGGGGTGCTCCTGGTCGTGGCGGGGAGCGCGAGCGTGGCGACGGGCATCCGTCTGCTGCACCCCGACGATCGCATCCAGGACGTGTACGTCGTCGGCGCCGACCGGCCCGGCGCCGGATACCTGCCCGACGCCGAGCTCATGACGTTCCGGAGCGGAGAGCGCGAGACGCATGCCGTGGTCTACCGGCCGAAGAACGCCGACTACGTTGCGCCGGACGGGGAGCTGCCGCCGTTCGTCGCGCTCGTGCACGGCGGCCCGACATCGCACGCCTCTCCGCAGCTGAGCCTTTCGATCGCGTTCTGGACCAGCCGGGGCATCGGCGTGATCGACGTGAACTACGGCGGCTCGACGGGCTACGGACGTGAGTACCGCGAGCGGCTGCACGGCCAGTGGGGCGTCGTCGACGTGGAGGACACCATCGCCGCCGTGCGGGGGCTCGGGGATGCCGGCATCGCCGATCCGGCCCGCCTGCTGATCCGGGGCGGCTCAGCAGGCGGCTGGACGGTGCTGTCCGCGCTGACGGGGTCCGACGTCTTCGCCGCGGGAACGTCGTACTTCGGCGTCGCCGAGCTGACCGAGTTCGCCAAGGAGACGCACGACTTCGAGTCGCGGTACCTCGACTCGCTCATCGGCGCTCTGCCGAAGGCCGAGGAGCTGTACGTCTCCCGCGCTCCGCTGAACCACGTCGACACGCTCGCCACGCCGGTGCTCCTGCTGCAGGGGCTCGACGACCCCGTGGTGCCCCCCGCTCAGGCCGAGCGGTTCATCGACGGGCTGAGGTCGAAGGGCGTTCCGTACGCGTTCCGCTTCTACGAGGGCGAGTCCCACGGATTCCGCCGCATGGAGACGAAGGTCGACTCCCTCGAGCGCGAGCTCGGCTTCTACGGCGCCGTGCTGGGGTTCACGCCCCCTGGCGTGCCGGAGGTGGAATTGCTCGGCGGCTGACGCCCGTCCCGCCTGGCGCCGAATGCGGCCGGCCGCCGTGGAGACAGGCCCGTTGTAGGGCAGTGAGCATCCGTATTCAGGATGAGACGCCGCTCGCCTGCGATATGCGGACGTGTCGACGCGCATCCTGAATACGGCCGGGGCCATTCCAGTCTGCGCTCCAGGGCGGCCGCTCCAGCACCCGCACAGCAACACCCGCGAAAGTAGAGGCCGTGGAACTGGCCGTCGACATCGTGCTCGCGCTCGCCGCGCTCGCCGCGATCGCGATCGGCTGGCGTCGTGGCGCCCTCGTCACGGCGCTCTCGATGGTCGGCCTGATCGTCGGCCTGTGGATCGGCCTCATGCTGGCGCCCGGCATCGTCGGATGGGCGATGCCGCGGGGGCACGGCAGCATGATCGCGCGCACGGTGCTGGCGGCCGTCGTCGTTCTGGTCTGCGGCTCGGTGCTCTACGGCGTCGCCTCCACCGTCGGGGCCGTGCTGCGCCGGCGCATCGGCGCTCGCGGAGTGCTGAGCGGCGCGGATGCCATCGGCGGCGCGGTGATCGGCGTCGTCGCGTGGGCGGCCGTGGTGTGGCTGATCGCCGGGTTCGCCCAGGCGTCGTCGATCTACCCGGCGGCGCTGCTGGCATCCTCGTCGCGCATCGTGTCGGTGCTCGATGACATCGCGCCGGTTCCGCCGTCGACCGCCCTCGGTGCGCTGGACGACGCGCTCGCCGGCGCCGGGCTTCCCGAGGTGTTCTCGGGCAACGAGACCATTCCCGATGTGGCGGCGCCCGATCCGACCATCCCTGCTGCGGTGCAGGTGCGGTCGGAGAGCGTCGTCAAGGTGGAGGCGCTCGAGGCCAGCTGTTCGATGGAGTCGAGCGGAAGCGGCTGGGTGGAGTCGCCCGGCATCGTCGTGACGAACGCGCACGTCGTCGCCGGCTCGTCGTCGGTGCACGTGGTGACGCAGGATGACGGCGGCTACGACGCATCCGTCGTCGCGTTCGACCCCAAGCGCGACGTCGCGGTGCTGAGGGTGCCCGATCTCCCGTCGCCCGCGCTGCACACCGGACCCGAGATGAAGGCGGGCGACCCGGCCGTCGTGGCGGGCTTCCCCGGCGGCGGGCCCTACACGCTCGGCTCGGCCCGCATCCGGGGTGAGCTGACGGCAGCAGGCACCGACATCTACCAGCACGACGCAGTGGTGCGCGACGTGTACTCGCTGCGCGCCATCGTGCGACCCGGCAACTCGGGAGGGCCGCTGTTCGACGACAAGGGCGAGGTGGTCGGCATGGTCTTCGCGCGGTCCACGACGGATGCCGACACCGGCTACGCGCTCACGCTCGACGAGCTGAGTCCCGTGCTCGACTCGCTCAGCCCGGCTCCCGTCGCCACGGGCGTCTGCACGTCCGAGTGACCCGCGGCCCCCGGTCTGCACGTCCGAGTGACCCGCGCGGCCCGGCCGGCACGTCAGAGTGACCCGCGGCCGGCATCCGCACCTTCGGGTGCAACAGCTGCTGCCGGCGCCGCCGAGTTACCCACTGACCGGCAGACGGCAGAACGACCTGTCTACCCGCGACAGGCGGCGCCCGCGAGTCGATCGGCTGAACTGTTCGTGAACTCGATGAACGCCAGGTGAACCGGCGCGAATCGGGTGCCAGCATGGCATCCGTCCGGGCCTCGAACGGTGCCGGACGGTGCCGATCGGCCGCTCGTCTCCGCCCGTGATCCGGGCGTGAGGAGCCTCTGGTCGGCACGGTCACGGCGGTACGACGAGGGCGGATCGGGTGCGGCGAGCGGCGCAATACGGGATGCTGGCCGGCGGCATAGCCGCGGTCGTCACCCTCGGCGTCGTCGGCACGGTGACCGTGCGGCAAGGGTCGGAGGCGCGTGTCGCGCATCCGGATGCCTACCCGGTCACGGCGGGCATCTCCGGTTGCGGACGCGGCTGGTCCGACCCGGCGGCCGGAACCCAGACGTTCGACGTGACGAACACGTCGATCGCGGGCATGGAGGTGTACCTCGAGTCGGTCGCGAGCGGCGACGTGTACCTCGACCTCGAGGCGCTCGGCGCGGGCAGCACGACCCGCGGACGCGCCATCATCCCCGCCGGCCGGTACCGCTTCGTCTGCCTGCCGGCCGACGAGGATCCCATCGCGGGCCCCACGGTGACCGTGACGGGCGTCAGGCGTGTCGCGGACGCGACGCCCGGCATCCCGCCCGTCACCGAGAACGACCTGATCCCGGCATCCAAGCAGTACGGCGCGTGGATCGAGAGCCGGCTGCCCGTGCTGCAGGCGGATGTCGACGCGCTGGCCGATGACGTGGCATCCGGCGACCTGGGCAAGGCGAAGGCTGACTGGCTGACCGGGCACCTGGAGTACGAGTCGCTCGGCGCCGCGTACGGCGCGTTCGGCGATGCGGACGAGGCCATCAACGGGATGCCCGCCTCCGGTCGCACCGCGCTCGACGACCCCGGCCTGACCGGCTTCCACAAGCTCGAGGCGCTGCTGTGGTCTGGTGCCCCTGCCGCTGAGATCGCCCCCTTCGCCGACCGGCTCAGCGCCGACGTCGCCGGCCTGCGCGCGAACTTCCCGAACGTGCGCATCGACCCGCTCGACATCGGACTGCGGGCCCACGAGATCCTGGAGAACGCCCTGCAGTTCGAACTCACCGGCGCCGCGGATGCCGGCAGCCACACCAACCTCGCCACCGTCGACGCCAACCTCAACGGCTCTGCCGAGGCCCTGGCGCCGTTGCGCGGCATCCTGAAGCCGCGGTATCCGCAGCTGGCGAAGACGGAGGCGTCGATCGCCGCCGCCCAGCAGCTCGTCGAGTCGTACCGCGCGGCCGACGGCACGTGGACGCCGCTGCAGAGCCTCACCACCGCTCAGCGCGAGGCGCTCGACGCGCGCATCGACGCCACCGTCGAACTGCTCGCGCCGGTCGCCGCGATCTGCGACGTGCGGAGGGCGGCATCGTGAGCCCGCAGCGAGGTGCCGACGCCGAGCGGCCGGCCGCCGGGCTCGGTCGCCGGGGGTTCCTGCACGGACTCGTCGGGGCGGGCGTCGCAGCGCCGCTCGCCGCGGCGGCCGCCGTCGCACCGGCGGCGGCGACACCGGCATCCGCGCCCTCGTCATCCACGTCGTCGCCGCCAGGGACACCGGCATCCACTCCCTCGGCGGATGCTCCGGCCTACCCCTTCCACGGCGCGCACCAGGCCGGCATCCTCACGCCGGCGCAGCGCAACGGCACGTTCGTCGCGTTCGACCTCACGGCATCCTCGCGCGCGGAGCTCACCGAGCTCATGAAGACCATCACCGAGCGAGCGCGCTTCCTCACCGCCGGCGGACTGCCCGCGGAGGTCGGCATCGCGGCGCCGCCGCCGGACTCCGGCGTGCTCGGCCCCCGCGTGCCCTCCGACGGGCTCACGGTGACCGTGTCCCTCGGCGCTTCCGTCTTCGACGACCGGTACGGGCTCGCGGGACTTAAGCCGCACCGGCTGCGCACCATGGAGGACTTCCCGAACGACGCCCTCGACCGTGCGGCGTGCGACGGCGACGTGCTGCTGCAGCTGTGCGCGCACCATCCCGACACCATCACGCACGCGCTGCGCGACATCGCGAAGGCGACGCGCGGCGGCATGCAGGTGCGGTGGCGCAAGGACGGCTTCGTCTCACCGCCGCGGCCGTCTGGCACGCCGCGCAATCTGATGGGCTTCAAGGACGGCACGTCGTCGCCCGCCCTTGCCGAGCCATCCGCTCCCGATCGCCTGGTGTGGACGCATGCGGGCGGACCGGAGCCGCGCTGGGTCGAGGGCGGCTCGTACCACGTCGTGCGCGTCATCCGGATGCTCGTCGAGTTCTGGGACCGCGTCTCGCTGCACGAGCAGGAGAACATGATCGGTCGCAGGCGCGACTCCGGTGCCCCGCTCACGGGCACGCGCGAGCACGACGATCCGCGGTACGAGACGGATCCGACCGGCGACGTGATCCAGATGGATGCCCACATCAGGCTCGCGAACAACCGTTCGCCGCAGCAGGCCGAGCAGCAGATGCTGCGCAGGTCGTACAACTACGACTCTGGCGTCGACACGAACGGCAACCTCGACAACGGTCTCGTGTTCGCGTGCTTCAACCAGGACCTCGAGCGCCAGTTCGTGACGGTGCAGAAGCGGCTCATCGACGAGCCGCTCGCCGACTACATCTCGCCGACCGGTGGCGGCTACTTCTTCGCGCTGCCGGGCGTGCGTCACCAAGCCGACTGGTTCGCCAGCGGGCTGCTGGCCTGAACGGGCCCGCGGCAGATCCCTTCCCGACGAAAGGAAAACGAATGCCTACGGTGTTCGGGCGACGCGCGCTGCGCTTCGCCGCCATTCCGGTCGCGCTCGCCGCGATCGCGACGACGGCAGCCCTCTCGGCTCCGGCGTCGGCCCACCAGCCGGATGCCTCCGGCAACACCACGACGCCGATCAAGCACCTCGTGGTGCTGTTCGACGAGAACATCTCGTTCGACCACTACTTCGGCACCTACCCGAACGCGGCGAACACCGATGGCACCCCGTTCACGGCGGCGCCTGGCACGCCTTCCGTGAACACCATGCAGAGCGCGGGCCTCATCGCCTCCAACCCCAACGCCTACGCCCCGCAGCGGCTCACGCCCGCCCAGGCCGTGACGTGCGACCAGAACCACGGATACGGCGCCGAGCAGAAGGCGCTGAACAACGGCGCGATGGACAAGTTCGTGGAGAACACGAGCAAGGACACGTGCACGGGCATGTACGGCAGCCCGGGGCTCGCCATGGACTACTACGACGGCAACACCGTGACCGCCGAGTGGAACTACGCGCAGAACTACGCCATGAGCGACAACGCGTGGGACACCGTCTTCGGACCGTCCACTCCGGGAGCGCTCAACCTCGTCTCGGGGCAGACGCACGGCGTCACCTCGATCGATCCGACGACCGGTCGGCAGACGGCGAGCCCGGATGCCTACACGGTCGCGTCGCCCGACGCGAACGGCGTCGGCACGGTCATCAACGACCCCGATCCGGCCTACGACGACTGCGCTGACAACAACCACACGTCGACCAACGCGCTCGCGTCGCTTTCCGGCAAGAACATCGGCGACCTGCTCAACGCCAAGAACGTGACCTGGGGCTGGTTCCAGGGCGGGTTCGCTCCCACCACGAAGTGGGACGGCAAGGCGGGCGACTACGCGACGTGCGGCGCGACCTCCACGAACGTGGCGGGCGCGGCATCCGTCGACTACTCGCCGCACCACAACCCGTTCGCGTACTACAAGTCCACGTCGAACCCGCATCACCTGCCGCCGTCGAGCGACGCCGCGATCGGGCACACCGACCAGGCGAACCACCAGTACGACCTGTCGGCCTTCGACACGGCCCTGCAGCAGAACAACCTGCCTGCCGTCTCGTTCGTCAAGGCCGCCGAGGCCCAGGACGGCCACGCTGGCTACTCCGACCCGATCGACGAGCAGAAGTTCCTGGTCAAGCAGGTCAACGCCATCGAGCAGTCGCCCTCGTGGTCGAGCACGGCGATCGTCATCAACTACGACGACTCCGACGGCTGGTACGACCACGTGGCCCCGACGATCCTGAACGGTTCGAAGGATGCCGCGAACGACTCCACGATCTGCACGACGGCGTCGGCGCCCGCTGCCGGCGGCTACGCCGACCGCTGCGGTCCCAGCCAGCGGCTTCCGTTCCTCGTGATCTCGCCGTTCTCGAAGCAGAACTACGTGGACCACACCGCCATCGAGCAGACCTCGATCACGAAGTTCATCGAGGACAACTGGTCGACGGGACGCATCGGCGACTCGTCGTTCGATGAGCGTGCAGGCTCGCTCGACGGGTTCCTCGACTTCAAGCACCCGCAGCAGCGCGCCGTGGTGCTGGCCGACGACGGATCGGTGGCGAAGGTCATCCCGGTGCACGTGGGCACGGGCAACGGCAACGGCAATGGCAACGGGAACGGGAACGGGAACGGACACGCATCGCCCGGCCAGAGCATCGCGGATGCCGTCAGGTGGGTGCTCAGCCAGCTCAGCTCACTGCTGAAGCACGTGTTCTGATCCGACCCCGAAGCGGCGCAGGGGTTCCAGAACCGGCGCATCGAGTCGGCGGACCGAGACCACGACCCGAGTCCGCGCCATGAGTCCATGCCGATGAGCCATGCCGCCAGGCCACGCCACCGGGTCACGCCGCCGGGAACGGCCCGGTGGCGTGGCACCGGCGCCCGGTGCCGCTGCGGACGGATGCGACGGGTCGAGGCGCACGCTCGAGCGCGCCTCGGCCCGCTGTTCGGGTGCATGCCGTGCCAGCAGCCGGCAGTCGCGAGAATGGAGGCATCCGTTCGAGAGGAACCCGATGCCCGAAGCCGGCGACGACGACAGCACACCGAGGCCGACGCCGCAGCAGCGCGAATGGCAGCGCTGGGGGCTCGGGATGTTCGCCCACTTCGGGCTCAACACGTTCGCCGACGTCGAGTGGAGCGATGGCGCGCTCTCGCCGCGCCTGTTCGATCCCGTCGACCTCGATGCGGCGGAGTGGGTCGCCGCTGCGGCCGACGCGGGCGCCGAGTACTTCGTGCTCACGGCCAAGCATCACGACGGCTTCTGCCTCTGGCCGACCGCGACGACCGACTACTCCGTCGCATCCTCTCCGTGGCGCGCCGGCAGGGGCGACGTGGTGCGCCAGGTCGCGGAAGCCTGCGCGGCCCGCGGCATCCGGTTCGGCGTCTACCTCTCGCCATGGGACAGGCACGAGCCGAGCTATCCGGATGCGCCGGCCTACGACGACTTCTACACGCGCCAGCTCACCGAGCTGCTGTCCGGCTACGGACCCATCGCCGAGCTATGGCTGGATGGTGCGGGCTCGGCCGGCCGCAGCTACGACTGGGACCGCTACCTCGACGTCGTCGACCGGCTGCAGCCCGACACCATGGTCTTCAACATGGGCAGGCCGACCATCAGGTGGGCGGGCAACGAGGACGGTATCGCGGACGATCCGGTGGCCTACGCCGTCGATCGGACGGCCGACAGCCAGTACACGGACTCGTTCACCGCTCTGCCGGGGCGCGCGTACCTGCCGCCGGAATGCGACGTCTCCATCCGCCGCAAGTGGTTCCACAGCCCGTCGGACGAGACGAAGAGCCCCGAGCACCTGCTCGCCATCTGGTACCGCTCGGTGGGCAGGGGCGCCAATTTGCTGCTGAACGTGCCTCCGACACCACGCGGCCGTCTGGATCCGGCCGACGTCAGGGCCCTGCGGGCGTTCACTGCGGAACGGGAGCGCCGCTTCGGGGCGCCGATCCCCGGCGTGCTGCTGGACGCGACGGACGACGGCCGCGACCGCGCGGACCGCGGCCGCGGGCACAACGGCCGCACGTACCGCGTCGCGCTTCCGCGGCGTGCGCGCATCCGTCATGTCGAGCTGATCGAGGCTCTGGATGCCGGCCAGCGCGTCCGCCACCACGAGGTGCGCATCGGGGGAGAGACGGTGGCGGCCGGCTCCACGGTCGGAGCCCGTCGCATCCACGTCGTCGGGCCGGTGGAGAGCGACGAGCTCGTCGTGCAGCTGGACGACGGCGACCTCGAGGCCGTCGTCGTCTACGAGGGCGATGACGACATGGACGTTCCCGGACTTCCCGCCGGATACCAGGCGCCGACCGCGACACCGGACGAGCTGGCCGGGCGCTGAGCCGGGTCGGCGGTCGCGGCCGACTGGACCTGGAGCGCGCTCCGGCCGTCATCATGGAGGCATGAAGACCTTCACTCTCCCCGGCACCGACATGGAGGCGAGCAACGTCATCCTCGGCCTCATGCGCATCCTCGATCTCAGCGACGAGCAGATCCGCACACTGGTGGCAACGGCACGCGACTCCGGCATCAACTTCTTCGACCACGCCGACGTGTACGGCGGCGGCAATCACGGATGCGAGCGCCGCTTCGGCGACGCCGTGCAGTTCAGCGGGGCCGAACGCGAGCAGGTGTACATCCAGTCCAAGGTGGGTCTGCGCAACGGCTTCTGGGACTTCTCGAAGCAGCACATCCTCGAGTCCGTCGACGAGTCGCTCGCGGCGCTGCGCACGGACTACCTCGACGTTCTGCTGCTGCACCGCCCCGACACGCTCATGGAGCCCGACGAGATCGCGGATGCCTTCAGCACGCTTCACGACGCGGGAAAGGTGCGCTACTTCGGCGTCTCGAACCAGACGCCGGGCCAGACCGAGCTGCTCAAGCGCTCCATCAAGCAGCCGCTCGTGGTGAACCAGGTTCAGCTGAGCATCACGCACGCGAACCTCATCGCGCAGGGCATCGCCGCCAACATGAACGGCCTCGACCAGTCGATCGACCGCGACAACGGCATCCTCGATTACGCGCGTCTCAACGACATCACGCTGCAGGCGTGGTCGCCGTTCCAGAAGGGGTTCTTCGACGGCGTGTTCCTCGGCGACCGGGAGAACTACGCGGAGCTGAACGACGCCATCGACGAGATCGCCGCGTCGTACGGCGTGACGCCGACGGCCATCGCGGTGGCGTGGATCACGCGCCACCCCGCGAACATGCAGGTCGTGCTCGGCACCACGAACCCGCAGCGCGTGAAGGATTCGGCCGACGGCTCCGACCTGCCGCTCACCCGGCAGGAGTGGTACCGCCTGTTCACGACGGCCGGGCACAAGCTGCCGTAGTCCCGCGCTGTCGCTGTCTCCGTGGCGGCCGGTGACGCATCGCCTCCCGGCCGCCACGGTCGCGTCTCGGGCGCTTTCGGGATGACGCACTCCTCGACCTAGGCTTGTTCCTGGTCGTGCGACGGTAGCGACTTCAACGGGGAACCGTTGGACTGCACCTGAGCCGCTGTCGTTCGGCCGGGCACTCGCCTCGCCCGTGTCGCGCGCCACGACGCGAACCGCCTTGCACGGCCCGGGAGCCGTCGCTACTGTTGCGGACGGATCGAATCGATTCGAAGCCCCCGACTCCGCGCGACTGGAGGAGCACCATGCGCATCACGGTGTGGAACGAGAACTTCCACGAGACGACGCAGCCCGAGATCGCCGCCATCTATCCGAACGGCATCCACGGAGCGATCGCCGCGGGTCTTGCCGCGCGGCTGCCGGATGCGAGCATCCGCACCGCGACCCTGCAGCAGCCCGAGCACGGGCTCGATACCGACACGCTCGAGCAGACCGACGTGCTGCTCTGGTGGGGTCACATGAAGCACGACGAGGTCGACGACGTCGTCGTCGAGCGCGTGCAGCAGCGCGTGCTCGCCGGCATGGGACTCATCGTGCTGCACTCCGGGCATTTCTCGAAGATCTTCCGGCGTCTGATGGGCACGACCTGCTCGCTGAAGTGGCGGAACGAGGCGGAACGCGAGCTCGTGTGGACGGTGAACCCGTCGCATCCGATCGCCGAAGGCGTCCCGTCGCCGCTCGTCATCGGGCAGCAGGAGATGTACGGCGAGTTCTTCGACGTGCCGACGCCGGACGAGCTCGTGTTCGTGAGCTCGTTCTCCGGCGGAGAGGTGTTCCGGTCGGGCATCACGTACCGGCGCGGCCTCGGCAAGGTGTTCTACTTCAGCCCCGGCGACCAGGAGTACCCGGTGTTCTACCACGAGGATGTGCGCGATGTTCTCGGTAACGCGGTGCGCTGGGCCGCGCCAGCGCGTGGCGTCGCGAAGGTGCCCGAGGTCGCCAACCCGCCGCGCGACTGGTTCGCGACGGAGGATGCCGCGCGCTAGCGGCTTTGGATGACGTGCGCGGCCGGCGCAGGATGCCGCACGCGATCGGCGTCGAATGACCACCGCGGACGCATGCGCCGCGCGAACACAACGGATCGGATGAGGTGACCGTGGAGAAGATCAGGGTCGGCGTCGTGGGCGCCGGATGGGCAGGACAGCAGCACCTGAAGGGCTACGCCGCCCTGCCCGACGTGGAGATCGTCGCGCTGGCGGCCATGGAGGCCGACCAGGTGGCGGAACTGCAGGCCGAGTACGGCATCCCCACCACCTTCGCGCGCTGGGAGGACATGCTCGAGACGGTCGAGCTGGATGCCGTCAGCATCGCCACCCCCACGTTCCTGCACGCGCCGGTGGCGATCGCGGCGCTCGAGCGCGGCACCCACGTGCTGACCGAGAAGCCGATTGCGGCCGGCGTGGATGACGCGCGGCGCATGGTCGAGGCGTCCCGGGCATCCGGGCGCGTGCTGCAGGTGGTGTTCAATCACAGGCTGCGCGGAGACATCGCGGAGCTGAGCCGCATCATCGAGTCGGGCGAGCTCGGAACGCCGTATGTGGCGAAGGCCGGATGGTCGCGGCGCTCGGGCATCCCCGGTTCGGGCTGGTTCGCCAGGAAGGAGCTGTCCGGCGGCGGTCCCCTGCTCGACCTCGGCGTGCACGTGATCGACTACGCGTTGCACCTGCTGGGCGAGCCGGAGGTGGCGACGGTGTCGGCATCCACCTACGCCGAACTGGGCACGAAGGCCATGGAGGGCTTCGACGTCGAAGACATCGCCCTCGCGTTCGTGCGGCTGAAGAACGGCGTGACGCTCACGCTCGAGACCAGCTGGGACAGCTTCTCGCGGCACGAGAACGTGTACTGGATGACCGTGTACGGCACCGATGGCGGCGCCGAGCTGCGCGTTGTGGACTACGAGACCAGCGAGTTCACGGTGTTCCGCAACGAGGGCGGCGTCGTCGCCGACTACGACGCGACACCGGGCGAGAACGGTGGACACGACCAGGTGGTCGCGGAGTTCGTCACGGCGATCCGCGGCGGCGAGACGGAGTGGGTCAAGCACGACGGCTCGCTCGGGCTGCGCCGGGCCGAGGTCATCGACGCCTGCTACCGCTCGGCCGAGAGCGGCCACGAGGTGGCGCTGGCGTAGCCCATCACCTCCCGACCACCACCTCCGGTCCCACCGCATCACCTCCGAAACCCCGACCACCACGTTCTGAAAACAGGCATGATCGCGCTCTCGCGGCGAAAACAGGAGGATTTGGCCTGTTTCGGATGCATGTGCCTGTTTTCGTGACGGCGTGACCGGCAGGTTCTTGTGGCGGCGTGACCGGAGCAGGCTCTCGCGGCAGGCGGCGCACCGCCAGACGGAGCACCGGCAGGCGGCGCACCGCCGCGGCCGTCCGCATGGGTCACCGTGCCTAGTATGGTTCGGTGATCGAACTATCCGGATTCGAGGCGGATGCCCGCTCCGCCGTGCGCGCGCTCACTCGCTCCTCGCGCATCCTCGAGCGTTCTCTTCAGGGCCTGAGCCTCGCTGACTTCCGAGTGCTGTCGGCGGTGGCCGAGGGAGAGGCGCGGGCATCCCGCCTGGCGCAGCGACTCGCCCTGGGCAAGCCGGCGATCAGTTCCACCGTGGAGTCGCTCGTGCGACGCGGGCTGTTGCGCCGGGAGTCGCATCACGCCGATCAGCGTGCGACGGACCTCATGCTCACGGATGCCGGCAGCGCGGCCAGATCCGCAGCTGAATCCGAGCTCGTGGCCGTCGTCTCCTCGCTCGTCGCCGACACCCCGGATCCTGGCGGGACCCTCGCCGCCCTCGCTGCCCTGGATGTCGCTGTCGAACGACGTCAGGTCGCCCTCGCGTCCGCACGGCGCGCAGCCACGGGGGCTCGGCCGGGCTCCGCAGCGCAGGTCGCCGCGTCGACGCCGCGTGCGATCCCGACAGCCGCATCGGCACCGGTTCCCAGGCCGGCCGACAGGTCCGCGCCCAGCCCGGAAACGGTCGAGGGCGCGGTGTCCGACCCCGCCCCTCTGAACGCCGGGTTCGGCGGAAAGGTGATGCTGTGACGCGCGAAGAGGCCGACGAAGCGCAGAGGAGTCGAGCGACTGGGCATCGTGCCGGCCGGCCGGCGGAAGCGCAGCGCGTGGACGACTCCGCAGGGCAGCCGATCACGGATCGCTCCGTCGATCACTCCCCAGCGCGGCCGGCCGCTGACCGCTCCACCGCGGAGCCGTCGCAGGGCGAACGCGCCACTGACACCCAGCCCGGATGGCTCCGCCGACTCGGCCACTACCTGTGGCGGCACCGTGCGAACGTGACGATCGCGGTGAGTGCGGCCATCCTCGGGTCCGCGTGCCAGGTCGCCACACCGCTCATCGCCCGGCAGATCGTGGACGGCGTCATCGTCGACAAGACCGCGCCGCTGCTGCCCTGGCTCGCGCTGCTCATCGCGCTGGCACTCGTGGCATTCGGATTCGCGTACCTGCGCCGGTACCGCGGCGGCCGCGTCGCGCTCGATGTGCAGAACGACCTGCGCAACGAGATGCACGACAAGCTGCAGCAGCTGGATGCCGCCACTCTCGACACCATGCCCACCGGCCAGCTCGTTGCCCGGGCGAACTCCGACTCCGCGCTCGTGCAGGGGCTGCTGAACTTTTTGCCGCTGGTGTCGGGCAACGTGCTCATGATGCTGCTCTCGCTCGTCGTGATGTTCGTGCTGTCGCCCCTGCTCGCGCTCATCAGCCTCGCCGTCCTCCCCGCCCTGCTGGTGGTGAGCTATCGGATGCGCCGCCGCGTCTTCCCCGCCACCTGGGACGGCCAGCAGAAGGAGGGCGATCTCGCGGCCATCGTCGACGAGGACGTCGGAGGCGTTCGCGTCGTGAAGGCGTTCGGACAGGAGCGACGCGAGTTGGAGCGGCTGACCCGTACGGCATCCGCTCTGTACGGGGCGCAGATGCGCGGGGTGCGCATCCAATCCAGGTATCAGCCGTTGCTGGAGGCCGTCCCCGTGCTCGGGCAGGTCGGCATCCTCGCACTCGGCGGATGGCTCGCACTGAGCGGCAACATCACGCTCGGCACGTTCCTGGCGTTCTCTACATACATCGCCCAGCTGATGGCGCCCGCGCGACAGCTCGCCGGCATCCTCACCATCGGGCAGATGGCGCGCACCGGGCTCGAGCGCATCTTCCAGCTGCTCGACCTGACGCCCGCCATCCAGGATGGGCCCGACGCCGTCACGCTCCCGCCCGAGCCCGGCGTCATCGAACTGCGCGACGTCACGTTCGGATACGAGCCGGAGACGCCCGTGCTGCGCGACTTCTCGCTCGTCGTGCAACCGGGGGAGCGGGTCGCGCTCGTCGGCGCGAGCGGCAGCGGCAAGTCCACGGTCGGGCGCCTCCTCGTCCGCTACTACGACCCCGACTCCGGGTCGGTCACGATCGGCGGACGGGATGTTCGCGACATCCGCCTGGGCTCGCTGCGGCAATCGATCGGCATGGCCTTCGAAGACGCGTTCCTGTTCTCCGAGTCGGTGCATGACAACATCGCATACGGGGCGCCGGATGCCACCGACGACGAGATCGAGGCGGCCGCGCGTGCGGCCCAGGCGCACGACTTCATCATGGATCTTCCCCGCGGCTACGACACCGTCGTCGGCGAGCGCGGGCTGAGCCTCTCCGGCGGCCAGCGGCAGCGGATCGCGCTGGCACGGGCCATCCTGCGCGACCCGGCGATCCTCGTGCTCGACGACGCCACGAGCGCCATCGACGCGCGCACCGAGCAGACGATCCACGACGCGCTCCGCAGCGTGATGGAGAACCGCACCGTGCTGCTGGTGGCGCACAGGCACTCCACGCTGCACCTCGCCGATCGCATCGTCGTGCTGGAGCACGGCCGCATCGTCGACCAGGGCACGCACGACGAACTCATCGATCGAAGCGACACGTACCGAGCGCTGTTCGGCGCGACAGATGCCGCCAGGCGCGGTGACATCGACGCCCTCGCCGGTGTGCAGCCGAGCTCCCTCGTCGATCCCGGTCCCGCTGCGTCCCATCCGGCCGACCAACCCTTTTCCGCAGACAGCACTTTCGACGATTCGCCGTACGGAAATCGCGCTACCAGTGCGGCGGATCGGCAAAAGTCCGGTGCATCGGGGAAACCCAGCGGGGGTGAGACCCGCCGCGGAGGTGGGACTGGCGGCGGAGGTGGGACTGGCGGCGGAGGTGGAGCTGGCCGCGGAGGTGGAGTTGCCGCGGGCGGCGGGCGGTCGGTCGGCGGCGGCATCGGCATGGGGCTCGGCGGCGGTGGCGGCGGGATGCGCGGCATGGGCGCGGGCCTCGCGCCGACCCCTGAGCTGCTGGCTCGTGTGGCCGCACTCCCGCCGGTCAGGGACTTTCCCGACATCGATCTGGACGCGGAGTCGCGCCATCAGCGCGACTTCAGCCTGGGCAAGGTGCTGCGCGAGTTCCGGCGGCCGCTGCTGCTGGCGCTCGGCTTCGTGGTCATCGACGCCGTGATCGGACTGCTCGGGCCGGCCGTCGTGAAGACCGGCATCGACGACGGCGTCACCACCGGGGTCGCGGCCGTGCTGTTCGGCGCATCCGCTCTCTACCTCGTTCTCACCGTCGCGGACCTGTTCAACGGCATGGCGGAGTCCCTCATCACGGGTCGGGCGGCGCAGCGCATCATGCTGTCGCTGCGCATCCGCATCTTCGCTCAGCTGCAGCGTCTCTCGCTCGACTACTACGAGCGCGAGATGGCCGGCCGCATCATGACGCGGATGACCACGGATGTCGACCAGTTCGAGTCACTGCTGCAGAACGGTCTGCTCGGCGCCCTCGTCGCCGCCGTCACGTTCGTCGGCGTCGGCGTGGCGCTGGTGATCGTGGATGCCCCGCTCGGCCTCGCCGTGCTGATCGTCGTGATCCCGCTCGCCGTGGCCACCCTGTGGTTCCGGCGCCGGTCGACCAGGCTCTACGATCTGTCCCGCGAGCGCATCGCCATCGTCAACGCCGCGTTCCAGGAAAGCCTCTCCGGCGTGCGCGAGTCGCAGGCGTTCACGCACGAGGAGGCGACCATGCGCCGCTTCCACGGGCACGGCAGCGCCTACCTGAGGTCGCGCGTCGCGGCCCAGAGACTCGTCGCGATCTATTTCCCGTTCGTGCAGTTCCTCTCCGCGATCGCCGACGCGATCGTGCTCGGGCTCGGCGCGGCGCTCATCGCGCAGGGGCAGCTCACCGCCGGTGCGCTCATCGCGTTCCTGCTCTACATCGACATGTTCTTCTCGCCGATCCAGCAGCTCTCCCAGGTGTTCGACGCCTGGCAGCAGACCCGTGTGTCGGTGTCGCGCATCTCGGGCCTCATGAAGCTGGAGACGCTCACTCCGCAGGCGGAGCATCCCGTCGCGGTGGGCGAGCTGACGGGCGACGTGACGCTCGACGACGTGCACTTCGCGTATCCGACGGGTGCGGTGTCCGCCGAGATCCGCGGACCGCGGGATGCCCACGACGCGCTCTCGAGCGATGCCGCGGCGCACCGGCCGGCCGAGGCCCTGGCGGGCATCGCACTCGGCATCCGGCCCGGCGAGACCGTCGCGCTCGTGGGCGAGACGGGTGCGGGCAAGTCGACGGTGATGAAGCTCATCGCGCGCTTCTACGATCCGGATCGCGGCGCGGTGCTCGTCGACGGCGAGGACCTTCGGGCGCTCGACCTCGGCGGCTTCCGCCGCAACCTCGGGTACGTGCCGCAGGAGTCCTTCCTCTTCACGGGGCCCGTCGCTGACAACATCGCGTACGGACGACCGGATGCCCCGGCCTCCGACATCCGGGCGGCGGCACGCGCCGTCGGCGCGCACGACATGATCGAGGCGCTGCCGCACGGCTATGACACCGAGATCGCGGAGCGGGGCAAGTCGTTGTCCGCGGGGCAGCGCCAGCTGATCGCCCTGGCCAGGGCAGAGCTCGTGCAGCCGTCGATCCTGCTGCTCGACGAGGCGACGAGCAATCTGGACCTCGCGACCGAGTCGCGGGTGACGGATGCGATGCATCGCCTGGCCCGCGACCGCACGACGGTGCTCATCGCGCACCGTCTTCAGACGGCGATGGGGGCGCATCGCATCGTCATGCTCGACCACGGCCGCGTGATCGAGGTCGGCTCGCACGAGGAGCTCCTGGAGCGGGACGGCGCGTACGCCTCGATGTGGCGCGCGTTCGAGATGGCCGCCACCCCGGGTTGAGCCTGCCCTTCAACCGCCGCTTGATCCTGTATCACCGAGGGTTGAGCGTGTCGGAACCCCGGTTCCCCGGCTCGGTTTCGACAGGCTCAACCGGCGGTCGTGGTGCGGCTCGTTTCGATTGGCTCGACCGGCGGTGCGGCGTGGGGTGCGGCTCGGTTTCGACGGTCACAGCCGGCGGTCCGGCGTGGGGTGCGGTGGCGTGCTGGCTCAGCCCGCGGTGGCGGCGCGGGCGGCGGTGGCCGGCGACCGGGTGTCGGGCGCGACGATCTGGCTCTGTACGCGGCGGACGGCATCCAGATAGTCGCCGGTCCAGACGATGCGCACCGCGGTGGGCGTGCTCCGACCCGATGCGTCGCTGAGGTCGAGTCTGACCGAGTCGATGAGCTCCGCCGTGGACGCCGGGTCGGGGTCCAGAGGGCGAGGCGGATCCTCCAGCGCCACCAGCCGTCTGCTGTACTGCCTGCACCACTCGGCGACGGCGCGCGCCGACGCGTCGAGCGCCCGCCGGGCACGGGCACGGTCGCCGCTCGCGGCGCCGTCCTCGTCCTGCCACATTGCGACGATCGCATCGCTGATGAGGCGGATGCCCGCCACACCCGCCACTGCCGCCGCGGCCTGAGCGAGGGGCACGCGCCGCCTCGAACGCTCGGTGAGGTACGTGCGGAACGCGTCATCCAACCGCCTGGATGCCGCAGCTGCGCGCTTCGCGGGCGCCGTCGGCAGCGGGTGCTCCGTCACCGTCGGGTCGCACCTGTCCACGCCGAACGCGACGGCGTCCGCAAGGTAATCCGCGAGCTCGGCGTAGGCCTCGGAGAGCGCCGTGCGCAGCGCGGCCGCGGCACCCCTCGGCCAGAAGAGCAGGCCGACGAGCAGGCTTACGAGACAGCCGAGCACGATGTCTTCGATGCGATACAGGCCGACCGTCCAGCCGGTCGGCTCGATGATGTTGAAGAGCAGCACGAGAGCCAGCGTGAAGGCGGCCTGTCCCGCGGCGAACGAGATCGCCGTCGGCGCGACTCCCGCCACGAAGATCGAGATCGGGAGCACGATCCAGAGCGCCATCGAGTCGGTGCCGACCAGCGCCAGCAGCACGCCGCCGATCGCCACTCCGACCGCCGTTCCGATGACGCCGCGCAACACATTCTGGCCGGTGCTGAGCGCGTTCGAGCGCAGCACGGAGAGCGTGCCGAGCACCACCCAGAACGAGTGCTCGACACCGGTGAGGTCCGCAAGCAGCACCGCGAGCCCGAGCGCCACGGCGCCGCGGATGCTGTTGTGCAGCCACACCGAGTGCCACTCCAGCTGGGCGCGTGCGCGCTCGATGCCCGCGCTGAAGGTTCCGATCAGGTCACCTGGCTGCCTGCCGAGCGCCTTGTCCCACCAGCTGCGCCGTTCCGCCGCTGCCGTCAGCGCGATGTTCCAGCCGACCTGCAGCACTGCGTGGCTGAGCTCCTGGGCACGGAACCCGGGGTCGAGCGCGGAGATGAACGCGTCGGCATCCACCTGTCGCTCGTCGGTAGCCGGCCCGTCCTTGCCGGGCAGCCGCGCCAGTGCGCGTGTCGCGACGGCCAGTCTCGCCTCGGCGAGCCGCGACCGTGCGGCCTCCAGAGCCTCGGTGGATGCGCCGTTCGCGCGCAGCACCTCGGCGCCGCGATCCAGCACGTCGGCTGCGGCGATCTTGGCCTGGCAGACATCCCGGAACATCTGGTCGGTGCCGGCGAACGTCAGAGGCGGCACCGAAGAGGACTGCGCCACCACGGCCTGCAGCCAGTTCAATTCGTCCACGAGCCGCACGACGGTGCGAGCCGGCGTGTTGAGACCCGTCGGCCGGTACGGCGTGGCGAGGAAGAGGCTGCGCAAAGCGTCGACCGCCTCGTCGGCGGCAGCGGCAGCGCGGTCGCGTGCCTCACGGTCAGCGGGCTGGTGGCCGCCGAGCGCGTAGGCGGCGTCTGCGCGCAGCCGCGCCGCGAGCGCTGCGCAGGCGTTCGCCGCACTCGTGCGCAACGGCATCCTCGTGGGAGCCGGCCACAGCACGGTGATGGCCACCAGTGCCACCACGGAGGCCGTGCCCCAGCCGGCCAGACGCGGGAGCAGCACACCCATGCCGCCCGGCAGCGTGACGGGAAGGATGAACGACAGGAGCAGGGCGGTGCTGGCGGAGGCGAGCACGTCGCTGACCGTGCCGACGAAGAGCACGACGAAGGCGACGACCGCCATGGAGAGCGCTCCGAGCCACGCCGGGGCAGCGAGCAGCGTGCCGAGAGAGACGAACACGGCGCCGGCCACGATGAGCGCGGTCTGGGCTTGCAGCCGCTCGCGGAGCGTGCCGCCGAACCCCACGAAGAGGAGCATCGCGAAGGAGCCGAACGCGGCGAAGAGCGCGTAGTCGGCGTTGCCGACCACGTAGAAGCCGAACGCGAAGAGGATGGGCATCACGATGGCGATCCGGCCCGCCCGCCGAAGCGCACCGAGGTCGGGATCGCGTCGCTTCAGCCACGCCCATGCGCGCTTCGGGTCGAACGACATGGGCTGCCTCCGCCGGCTAGACCTTGGCATCCTGCCTCGGTATGAAGATCTGCTTGATGATCAGCAGGATGGATGCCGTCACCGGGATCGCGACGAGCGCCCCGAGCAGGCCGAGCAGCGTTCCCCCTACCAGTGCGCCGATCACCACGAGCGCCCCCGGCACCGCGATGGCGCGGTTCATCACCCTGGGCGTGAGGATGTATGCCTCGATCTGCATATAGATGAGGTAGATGATCGCGAACAGCACGGCGCTGAGCGGGCTGCTGAACAACGCGATCACGCTTCCGGTGATCCAGAACAGCACCGAGCCGACGAGGGGGATCAGCGTGATGCAGAACGCGCCGACGGCCATCAGCAACGGGAACGGCAGTCCGAGGAAGAGGTAGAGCAGGAACGCGACGAGCGAGTTGAAGAACGCGAGCACGACCATGCCGCCGAGGTAGGCGCCGATGCCTGACGAGATCTGCTCCATCATCGACGACACGGTCGGCCGGCTCCGAGCCGGCGCCAGCCGGGTGAACGCGAGCTTGATCGCCGGCAGCGTCGCCAGGAAGTACAGGCTCAGTACGAGCACGATGATGATGCCCGAGATGACTGTGCCGATCGTGATGCCGACCTTGATGACCCCTCCGCCGATCGCCGCGATGTTGGCCGGGTCGGAGAGGAACGTCTTGATCTGGTTCAGCAGCGATCCGACCTGGTCGCCGAAGTTGTTCTGGAGCCAGTCGTAGAGATCGGAGTTCTGGAACGACGTGATCGTCTTCGGAATGTTGGTCACGAACCCGCTGACCTGCACGACGATGGTGGGGATCACGAGCCACAGCACCCCGACGAGCACCACGGCGAACGCGGTGTACACGATGAGGATGCCCCACGGTCGCGCCACATGGTGCCGCTCGAAGGCTCGCACGAGCGGGTCGAGGCCGAGCGCGGCGAACAACGCGAAGACGATGTAGATGATGATCGTCGACAGGTTGGAGAAGGCCACTCCGACGACGAAGGCCGCAAGGCCACCGAGCGTGAGCGTGAACCCCAGCGCGAACGGCTGGTTGAGGTTGGCCCAGAACGTGCGCGACGGAATCGCCTCGTGTGCTTGCACGGCGACGGTGTCGCGGTCGGAGAGCCGATCCGTGTTCGGCTCCCCGACCGCTGTGCCTGTCTCCGCTGCCGATGCGTCGGTTCCAGGGTCGGCAGTCGGCTCGGTCGGCTTCGGCGCGTCCGTCATGGCCACACTCTAGGCGGACGGAGGCGCCCCGCCGATGATTTCGGTGAACCGGTGCGCTAGCCCAGTCGCTCGAGCTCGTCCGCGGTCAGCTCGACGTCGGCAGCGGTGACCGAGTCGCGGATGCTCTCGGGCCGTGAAGCGCCGGGGATCGGGATGACGTGCGGTCCCTTCGCGAGCTCCCAGGCGAGGGTGATGACGTGCGGGCTCACGCCGCGGGCATCCGCGATCTCCTGGAACGCCTCGAATCCGGCGCCTGCACCCGACCGCCCGATGCCGCCCAGCGGGCTCCACGGCAGGAACGCGAGTCCCATCTCCGCGCAGACCTCGAGCTCGGGCTCGCTGGAGCGGAACCGGGGGGAGAACTGGTTCTGCACCGAGACCAGACGGCCCTCGAGCACGTCCTGCGCGATGCGGATCTGCTCCGGGTTCGCATTCGAGATGCCGGCCATCTCGATCACGCCGTCGTCCAGCAGGTCGCGAAGGGCCTGCACCGAGTCGGCGTACGGAACGGCCGGGTCCGGACGGTGGAACTGGTACAGCCCGATGCGCTCGACGCCCAGCCGGCGGCGCGATTCCTCTGCTGCACCGCGGATGTAGTCCGGGTTGCCGTTGACGATCCAGGTTCCGTCGCCCGGGCGGATGTGGCCGCCCTTGGTGGCGACCAGGACGTTCGACGCGTCGCCGTCGTACTCGCGCAGGGCCTTCGCGATCAGGGCCTCGTTGTGCCCGACCTCGTCGGCGTGCACGTGGTAGGCGTTCGCCGTGTCGATGAACGTGACACCGGCATCCAGTGCGGCGTGGATGGTCTCGATCGACCGCTTCTCGTCGGGGCGACCCTCGATCGACATGGGCATTCCGCCGAGCCCGATCGCGCTCACGCTACGGGTGCCGATGGTGCGTTGTTGCATGGTGGCCATTTCTCCTTGATCGTCGTGCTAGACCGTTTTCGCGCTGCCCTCCACAGAGAGGCGCAGCTTGTCGCAGAGCGCCTCGAGCTGTTCCAGTTCCTCGGGGGAGAGGGCACTGCCGACGTGGTCGATGATCGACCGGCCGTGCTGAACGGCGCAGTGCCGGTATAGCGCATATCCCTCATCCGTGAGGCGCACGAGCGAGCCGCGTGCGTCATCCGGCTCGGGGCATTTGGAGACGAGCCCGCGATCGACGAGCCGGTCGACCAGGCGGCTGACGCTCGGCTGGGTGAGCAGCACCTGCTTGCGCAGATCACGCAGCCGGATGCTCCGGCCCTCCTGCTTCGAGATGGTGAACAGCACGTCGTACTCGGTGAGGCTGAGGTCGGCGTCTCGCGGGAACTCGGCCGCGAGCGTGCGCATCACGGTCACCTGGGCGCGGAACAGCGACTCCCATGCGCTGATGGCGGACTTCTTGGCCACGCTGGTGCTCCCTTCGCCTCGCCAGAGGGGTCGTTACAGCGTACGGCCGAGGTCCGACGGCAACCCGTACGCGGGAGCAAGGGGGCGGGTAGCCTCGGATCATGGATGACCGTCACCCCACCTACCCCGCCCGCACCGGCGCATCCGGCGCCTGGGTCTGGATCGCCGTGGTCGTCGCCGTTCTGGGCGCTGCCGGCTTCGTGGTCACACTCGTGACGAACGGCCATTACGGAGGCTGAGCCGTGGAGCCCCGCAGACGGGACTAGGGACCCAGGCAGAATCGCGGGCCAGACAGAATCGCGGGCCAGACAGAAATGAGGGCCGGTCGTAGAGGCTTACGACCGGCCCTCTCCCTTGCACCAAGAGTGTCCTGCAATCACATTCCACACCGACCGCCACAGCAAACAGCCGGTGCCCTTGAACTCTATAACGAACAGGTAACGGGTCGCTAGTTATCGTTCCGTTATTTTTCTTGTGAGTTCGTCGTGAGCCGGTCCCTCAGACAAGCATCACGTTTTGGATCTCCGTCCGCGCGATCGCTCGGTCCCGCGCGTCGGAAGCGGCAGTACGGCGCGGGTCGGCCAGATACGACTCGACGCCGGCGTCGCTCGAGAACTCGATGATCTGGGTCTCGAACGGATGCCCCGGAGCATCCGCATCGCCGGCCTCGCCGCGCGCGTGGCCGTCGTCGAGCGCGCGCACCCTGGCGACGACGCGGCCTCCATGGTCGGGCAGGAGTGCGAGCACCGCGTCCTCGTAGGCCGCGAGGGTCGTCTCCTCGCCGGGGTTCGGCCACAACGTCACGCACAGCACCATGCTCATGCGACGACCGTAATGGCCGCTGCCTCCCTTGACGTAATTCATCATGCGATGAATTATGGAATGGTCGAGGAGGCCACCATGCGCGCCATCGTTCTCAAGGAGTTCCAGGAGCTGCGCCGCGACCGGCGCACGCTCGCCCTGCTCGTCGTGATGCCGCTCCTGCTGCTCGTGATCTTCGGCTATGCGGCGAACTTCACCGTCGACCACCTCAGCGTGGCGGTCTACGGCGACCAGGCGACGAGCGTCACCAAGCTCATCGACGACAACTCGGCGCTGAGCGACCACCTCGACGTCGTCGTCACCGACGAAGGCGGCTCCAAGGCCGACGTCGTACGGGAGCTGCGCGACGATCGCGCGGATGTCGCGATCTACGCGGTCGCGGCATCCGGCGCGTCATCGGGCACCGGTGCGGCGCCGGCGGTCGACGCGCACGTCTGGATCGACGGCTCGAACCTCTTCGCCGCGCAGTCGGCCAAGACGCTCTTCGCCCAGGTGCAGCAGCAGCTTTCGCAGCAGGCGGTACAGAGCGGGAGCGGGCAGGCGGCCGGGCCTCACATCACCGTGGCCACGCTGTTCAACCCCGACCTCAAGACGTCGTGGGTGATGATCCCGGCCATCATCGGCCTCATCCTCACGTTCATCGGCACGATCATCACGTCGATCGGCCTGGTGCGGGAGCGTGAGGCGGGCACGCTCGAGCAGCTGGCGGTGATGCCGCTGCGTGCCAGCGCCGTCGTGCTGGGCAAGATCTCGCCGTACTTCCTGCTGGCCAGCTTCGACATGGCGCTGATCACGGTGCTCGGGCTTCTGCTGTTCGGCGTTCCGTTCAACGGGAACGCGGTCATCTTCATCGTCGGCGCAGCCCTCTTCCTTTTCGTCGTGCTCGGGCTCGGTGTGCTGATCTCCTCGGTGTCGCGCACGACGGGACAGGCGATCCAGCTCGCGTTCATGGTGCTGCTGCCGCAGATCCTGCTCTCCGGCATGATCTTCCCGCTGTCGGCGATGGCGGCCGGCGTGCGCTGGATCGGCTACTGCCTGCCGCTCACCTGGTTCACGATGATCTCGCAGGGCGTCATGATCAGGGGAGCGGGCTGGGATTCGCTGTGGCTGCCGCTCGTCATCCTCGCGGCGATGGCGGTCGCCATCTTCGGCCTGGCCGTCTTGCGGCTCAGTCGAAGCATCTCTCCCGTTCGACAGCACGCGCGGGCGGAGCAGGATGCTTCACGGCCGGCAGAGGCGGAGGTCGCGCGATGACCACCCCCGCTGCGGCACGCGGCACCGCACCCGACATCGCACGTGACACCGCAGCCGACGCGGGAGGCCAGGCGCCGACCGGCATCACCGGCGTCACGGTGCGGTTCGGCCGGACGACCGCGCTCCACGACGTGTCGCTGGATGCCCACCCAGGCCAGGTCACCGCCATCGTCGGCGGCGATGGCGCGGGCAAGTCGACGCTGCTGCGCGTGCTCGCCGGCCGGGTGCGCGCCGAGACCGGCCAGGTGCGCACGGTCGAACGCGCGCGATTCGGCTACCAGCCGTCGACATCCGGCGTCTGGCCCACGCTGACGGTAAACGAGAACCTGGAGTTCAGCGGGCGGTCCTACGGCATGTCGGCGGCCGACATCCGCTCGCGCTCGGCCGAGCTGCTGGAGCGCGCGGGGCTGGAGGGTGCACGGCGTCGGCTCGGCCACGCGTTGTCGGGCGGCATGCGGCAGAAGCTGGGGTTCGTGCTCGCCATCCTGCACGAGCCGGAACTGGTGCTGCTGGACGAGCCGAGCACGGGAGTGGATCCGGTGAGCCGGGTGGAGCTCTGGCGCCTCATCAGCGCCACTGCCACGATGCGCAACTCGGCGACCGGCAAGGGCACGACCATCGTCATGGCGACGACGTACCTCGACGAGGCGCAACGTGCGCCGCACGTTCTGGCGCTCGACAGCGGGCGCGTGCTCGCATTCGGCATGCCCGAGGCCATCGTGGCGTCTTTGCCTGGCACGATCTACCGGCTGCCCGACGCGGATGCCCTCCACGACGAGGACGCAGGGCGCACGTGGCGACGCGGGAACGAGCGCCGGCTCTGGGTTCCCGCCGTGGACGCTCGGGACGCTGGGGGCGCTCGGGACGCTGCGGACGCTCGGGACGCTCGGCATGCTCGCGACGCTCTCGATGCCGGCAGCCTTCGCGCCCCGGCGCCGGACGAAGCGCAGGGCGACGGTGTTCCCCTGCAGCGGCACGGCAAGCACTCGGCCGCCGCGACGGCCTCGCAGCCCGCGGCGGGCTCGGTCCCCGGAGCCGAACGAGCGGCCACCTCCATCGCCCGCCCCGACTTCGAGGATGCGCTCATCGCGCTGTCGCTCGCCGCGGCGCCCGTCGACGAGGGGCAGGACCCCGGCCCGCAGGAGTCCGGTCGCAACCGATCGGGTGGCAGACCCGGCGCTGCACCGGGTGCTGGGCGACCCGGCGCTGCCGGCTCGCGCCCAACGTCATCCGCTGTGGCGTCCGCCCGTCACGTCGTGAAGACCTTCGGGAGCACGAGAGCCCTCGACGACGTCGGCCTCGAGGTGCACCCAGGTGAGGTCGTCGGCCTCATCGGCGCCAACGGAGCAGGCAAGACGACGCTGCTGCGCATCCTGCTCGGTCTGGAGCGCGCCGACGAGGGGGAGCTGACGCTGTTCGGCGAGCCGCCCGCGAACTCGTCCCGTCGGCGGCTCGGCTACGTGCCGCAGGGCCTGGGCCTGTACACGACGCTCAGCGTGCGCGAGAACGTGGCCTTCCTGTCCCGCGTGTACGGCGTTCCGCGACCGGACCTTCCGCAACCGCTTCAGGAGGTGCGCTCCGACGTCGTGGCCGACATCGGGCTGGGCAGGCAGCGCCAGCTGGCATTCGTGCTCGCCCTCGCGCACGAGCCGGAGCTGCTCGTGCTCGACGAGCCGACCTCGGGTGTGGATCCGCTGGCACGCGCGGGGCTCTGGGACGTCATCCACGAGCAGGCGGATGCCGGCCGCGCCGTCATCGTGACAACGCACTACCTGCAGGAGGCGGAGCAGTGCACCCGCCTCGTGCTGCTGTCGCAGGGACGGATGGTGGGGACCGGATCCGTGGGCGACCTCACGCGCGGCGCCGCCGCTGTGCTCGTCACGAGCGACGAGTGGCAGCGCGCGTTCGACGCACTCGACCGGTCCGGCATGCCCGTCATGCTGAGCGGTCGCGGCATCCGCGTGGCAGGGGATGCGCGCGCACCGGGCGGCGTCGAGCGGCTGCGCGAGCGCGTGCTGGACGCGTTGCGCGGCATCCGGGTCGACGTACGGCCCGTGCCCGCCACGCTCGAGGAGACCATGGTGCTCCTCGACCACGACGCCGACGACGCCCACGACGCAGCGCGCGGGACCGCGGCATGAGCGGCCGCCGTCCCGGCAAGTCGACCACGAGGCAGGAGCTGCTGGACGCCGCGCGCGAGGTGTTCGCCGACCGTGGCGTCGACGGCGCGACGACGCGGGAGATCGCGCATCGTGCCGGCGTGGACCCCGCCATGATCGCCCACTACTTCGGCTCGAAGGGTGGCCTGTTCGAGGCCGTGACCGCGTTGCAGGTGGACCCGCGCGACGTCGTCGCTCCGGTGCTGGAGGCCGACCCGCAGGATGCCGCCCGGGAACTCCTTGCCGGCCTGGTGGCGGTGTGGGATGCGCATTCGGCCGTGCTCGCCGCCGTGCTGCGCAGCGCCACCCGCAACAAGGCGGTCGCCGGGCGGATGCGCACGTTCATCCTGGAACGCGCGGTGCACCCGGTCGTGAGCCGGTTCTCGCCGAGCGCCGATGAGGTCGACACGCGTGCCGCACTGCTCGCCAGCCAGATCGCCGGTCTCGCGCTCGCGCGTTATGTGCTGCGCTGGGAACCGCTCGCGTCCGCCGACGCGGACTGGATCGTCGCCCACGTCGGACCCGCCGTGCAGGCGTACCTGACCGGCCCGCTTCCCGCACCGACCGAGGGGCCACTCCCATAGTGTGAAAGGCGACGATTCGAGGAGGTCACATGCAGACGGTCATCCAGTACACGCGGTTCGGCGGACCCGAAGTGCTCGAGGTGGCCGAGCATCCCGACCCGGCGCCCGGTGAGGGCAAGGTGCTCGTCGCGGTCAGGGCGGCGGGGGTGAACCCGATCGACTGGAAGCTGCGCGAGGGCACCCGTGCGTCCGACCCGATCGAGAAGCCGCGCCGGCTGGGACTGGACGTCTCCGGTGTGATCTCCGCCTTGGGCGACGGCGTCGACGGGTGGTCGGTCGGCGACGAGGTGGTCGTGCGCGGGGCGAGCGGCGGATACGCCAGCGAGGTCGTGGCATCCGTCGGCAAGCTCGTGCGCAAGCCCGCCGGTGTCTCGTTCGAGGATGCCGCGGCGCTCGGAGTGCCGGCCGGGACCGCGTACCAGGTGGTCGTCTCGATCGGCGCGGGGTCCGGCGATGTGCTCCTCATCCACGGTGCGTCGGGCGCCGTGGGGCAGGCGGCCATCCAGTTCGCCAGAGCGCGCGGCATCACCGTCGTGGGAACGGCGAGTGCGAGGAACATGGATCGCGTTCGCGAGCTCGGCG
Organism: Humibacter sp.; assembly: GCF_035547335.1. Taxonomy (GTDB): domain Bacteria; phylum Actinomycetota; class Actinomycetes; order Actinomycetales; family Microbacteriaceae; genus Humibacter. The sequence continues at coordinate 101,083 of NZ_DASZVF010000021.1, forward strand.
CCATCGCGCTCGAGTACGGCGACGGTCTCGTGGGCCGGGTGCGCGAGGCAGTGCCTCAGGGCGTGGACTACGTGCTCGACATGGCGGGAACGGATGACGCGCTGCAGGCATCCTTCGAGCTCGTCTCCGATCGCTCGCACATCGGCACCATCGTGGTGGGAGCCAAGGCGGCCGACCTGGGGATCAAGGCGTGGTCGGGCGGCAGCCCGAAGCCTCTCACGCCGGAGGAGGAGGCGCTGCGCGCCGAAGGGCTCGAGGTGGCGCTCGCCGGTCTGGCCGACGGGACGTTCCAGGTGGAGATCGGCGCCACGTATCCGCTGAAGGATGCCGCGGAGGCGCACCGGGCCGGCCAGGCCGGCGAGGTGCGCGGCAAGATCATCCTCGTGCCGTAGCCGGGGCGCATGCTCGGCGGTCACCGACAGGGTCACCCGGCAGGGGTTCACCCGACGGGGGTGACGGCTGCGCCGCGAGACCGACGCATGCTTGAGGCATCGGCCGGAGCACGTGGGAGGTGCGGCCATGAGCGATTTCGAATACGGTCCCGTCGAGTTCGTGCTCGTCGCGTTCCAGGGTGAGGCGCCGGATCCCGGCGTGATCGAGGCCGTTCGGGAGCTCGTGCGTGATGGAGCCGTGCGCATCCTCGACGCCGTCGTCATCAGCCGCACGATCGAGGGTGGCGTCGAGACCATCGAGGTCGAGGACTCGACCGACGCGTACGGTCTCGAGGAGGCCGGCCTTGACCTTTCCGGCCTGGCCGCCGACGAGGACATCGAGTACTTCGCGGAGTCCCTCGAGCCCGGCACCAGCGCAGAGCTTCTCGTCGTCGAGCTGCTCTGGGCCAAGAAGCTCGCCTCGCGGCTGGCGGAGTCCGGCGGTGCGGTGATCGCCAGCGAGCGCATCCCGGCGCCCGTGGTCAACGAGGTCGTGGCCTCGGCCGGCAACGTGTGACGGCGGCCGAGGCGTTCGTCGAGAAGATCGGAGTCGATATGCCTTTCGTCGGTCGCATCGGGCGCCCCGGCCTCATCGGGCTGGCCGCGCGCACCGCCGTCGTCGCCGGAACGGCCAGCGCGGTGTCCGGGGGCATGGCGGCGCGCAGGGAGCGCAACGCCGAGCAGCAGAGTCAGCAGCAGCAATACGAGGCGCAACAACAGCAGGCGCAGGTGGATGCCGCAGCGCAGCAGGCCGTCGCCGCCCAGACTGCGCAGCAGCAGGCGGCGCAGCAGCAGGCCCAGCCTGCCGCGGGCGGAGGCATCACGGATGAGCTGCAGCGGCTCGCCGGGCTGCACCAGCAGGGCATCCTCACCGACGAGGAGTTCGCGGCCGCGAAGCAGAAGCTGCTCGGACTGTAGCGCCGCCGGGCGTCCGGGCGACACCCTTCGAGCACGTCCGTTCGGGACTCGGCCGCATAGGCTCGGGAGGCATGACGGACAACCCGGGCATGGTTCTCTCGCTCGCGGGACATGCAGCGCTCGTCACGGGCGTCTCGCGCCGGCGGGGCATCGGTTACGCGATCGCCTGCCGGCTGGCGGAGCTCGGCGCGAGCGTGTTCATCCAGCACCACGCGCCGCACGATGCCAACCAGCCGTGGGGGAGCGACGATCTGGGCGCCGTGCGTGCCGGCATCCGGGAACGCCTCGGACCGGGCGCGGGATTCGGTGACGTCGCAGCGGACCTGGTCGATGCGGATGCGCCTGCTCGCGTGGTCGAGGCGGCGCGCGCCGCACTGGGACGGGTCGACATCCTGGTGTGCAATCACGCGCGCTCGGGTGGCGACGGCTCCGTCCTCGACATGACGGCCGAGAAGCTCTCCGGTCACTACGACGTGAACACGCGTTCCACGCTTCTGCTCACCCGGTTCTTCGCCGAGCAGTTCTCCGCGTCGGAGCGGCCGGGGGACGGCGCAGGTGGGAAGAAGCCGGCCGACGCGCCGGCGTCACGACCGGGAGATCGGGAGCGCGTCAGCGTGCCGTTCGACGAGTTCGCCACGGGTCGCGCCATCTGGATGACGTCGGGACAGCTCGCCGGGCCGATGCCGGGGGAGGTCGCGTACGCGGCGAGCAAGGCGGCACTCGCCGGCGTCACGGCGACCGTGGCCGCCGAGCTGCTGCCGCGCGGCATCCTGCTCAACACCGTCAACCCCGGCCCGGTGAACACGGGCTATCTGGATGCCGACACCAGCGACCGCTCGGCGGAGACCGTCGAGCGCGTGCTCGCGTCGATGCCGTTTGGCAGGTTCGGGCACCCGGACGACGTCGCACGGCTGATCGGATGGCTCGCCTCGCCGGAGGGTCGATGGATCGTCGGACAGGTCATCACGTCAGACGGCGGCTTCGCCCTGCGCTGACGGGAGCGCCGCTCCGCGAGTCAGGACGGGACGGTTCAGGCGGAACAGGCCAGCTCAGGCGACGTAGGACCGCGCAGGCCCGGAGAGGCTCAGAAGAGATCGGGCGACGGCGCACCGGCGTGCCGGATGGTGACGTCGGCGTGCCGGTCGAACCGGTATCCGACGCCGCGCACGGTGCGCACGATGTCTTCATAGCGGCCGAGCTTCGACCGCAGGCGCCGGATGTGCACGTCGATCGTGCGCTCGTTGGGCACGTCGTCCTCACCGGCGCGCCACAGCGAGGAGATGAGCTCGGCTCGCTCGATCGTGCGACCCTCGCGCAGCACGAGGTACTGCAGCAGCTCGAACTCCTTGTAGGTCAGGCCGACGGGGTCGTTGTCCAGCAGCAGCCGCTTGCGGGAGATGTCGACGATCACGCCGGCAGCCCGATCCTGCTCCTGGTCGTCATCCTGGCGGTGGCGTGCCACGGCGGCGGGATCCTGTAGCGCGAGCCGCACCACGTCGATGTCTCGTCCTCCGGCGCTCTCGGGTGCGAGTGCGACGGCCGCGTACGTCTCAGATCCAGGTGCGATCTCGGCGGCCAGCCGCTTGAGCGCCTCGACGACGTGGCCGAGGTCCGTTCCCGCGGCGTCGGCCTTGTCCTCGTCGAAGCCCACGTACAGCGCGAAGCCGCGGGCCCGGGTGCCGTTCGGAACGGCGCGGATGCGCACGCGGGCGGGGGACTCCTGGGCGGGCGCTGCGGCTCGCGCGCGCTGCTGCACGGGCAGCGGCTGCAGCGGCTGGGTCTGCTCGGGCAGCACTCGACGCGGATGCGCGGTGCGCGCCGGGGCGGACGTCGCCGGAGCGGACGGCGCCGGCTGCGCCGTTGCCGACGCGCGCCGATCGCTCGTGGCCGAGGCGGCGGGCGCGCTCGCTGCCGGGGCCGGCCGCGTCGCTCGTGCCGGCGGGGTGCGCCTCTCAGCGGTGGCGGCGGTATCGGTCAGGGGGGTGACGGTGGCAAGAGACATGGGAGTCGAATCCTCGAGGTGATGATGCGGTGACCCGGGAACCGCTTCGTGCGAGCGGGTTCTGGAAACCGGGTCGGTCTGTGCTTGACCGCTTGGCGGCCGGGGACGGAAGCGTGAGCGGGATGCGCGGGCTTCCGGGAGCGTCGCCTCGAGGGTGTCTCGAACGGGACGGAACGTCGATCCGATCAGCGGTCTCGTGCCCGCTCTTCGGTCGGTTCGGTCTGCGACTGCTCGGCGAAGGTCGTCAGATCAGCGACACATTCGACAGCACATGACGTCAGCGCGGCCGGGCATCATCATGCCGGCGTGCCCAGGGGCCTCGAAGGAGGTCAGGGTGCGCAGGGGTGCAGTCATGCATGCCAGTAAAGCGGATACCGGCTCCGGTGTCAAAGAGCGGCTGCCCGTACCTGGCTCAGGCCGACTCGTACAGAGCTCAGACCAGCCCGTACAGGCGGTCGCCGGCGTCGCCCAGGCCGGGCACGATGTATCCGAGCTCGTTCAGCCGCTCGTCGACGGCGCCGACGACGAGCGTCACGTCGCGTCCCTCGGTGAGGCGCTCGACGGCCGCGATGCCCTCGGGCGCGGCGAGGATGCAGATGGCCGTGACATCGACCGCCCCTCGCTTGAACAGGAACTCGATGGCGGCGCTGAGCGAGCCGCCTGTCGCCAGCATCGGGTCGAGCACGAAGCACTGCCGGTTGGAGAGGTCGTCCGGCAGCCGCTCGGCATACGTCGTCGGCTGCAGCGTCTCCTCGTTGCGTACCATGCCGAGGAATCCCACCTCGGCCGACGGCACGAGCTTGACCATGCCCTCGAGCATCCCGAGACCGGCGCGCAGGATGGGGACGACTAGCGGCTTGGGATCGGCCAGTGTCACGCCGGTCGTCGGCGCGACGGGCGTCTGGATGTCGATGGGCGCGACGCGCACGCCCCGGGTCGCCTCGTAGGCGAGCAAGGTCACGAGCTCCTCGACGAGCGCTCGGAAGGTCACGGCGGGGGTCTCGCGATTGCGGAGCACCGTCAGCTTGTGGGTGACCAGAGGATGATCCGCAACGTGCACTCGCATAGGCTCAAATCTAGGGCACGACCGATCGGCGACGACCCGACATCGTCGGAGCCCCGGCCCGCCGGACCATGCGTCGACCGCAAGCCTCCGATTGCTGACGGGTCGCCCTGTGCTACGACGAGGAGAGCGGTGCCGAACATCGACCAGGCGGAATGGATGCGCCGCGTGGTCGCGGATGCGCGCCTGGCGCTGCGCACCGGCGACGTGCCCGTCGCCGCGCTCGTGCTGGCATCCGACGGGCGGGTGCTGGGCACCGGCCGCAACGAGCGGGAGGCCAGGCAGGACCCGACGGCGCACGCCGAGATCCTGGCACTGCGGGCCGCGGCGGCGACGACCGGCGACTGGCATCTCACGGATGCCACGCTCGTGGTCACGCTCGAGCCGTGCGTGATGTGCGCGGGTGCGATCCTCTCGGCCCGGGTGCCCACCGTCGTGTTCGGCGCGTGGGACGACAAGGCCGGCGCCGCCGGCAGCGTCTACGACGTGCTGCGCGACCGCAGGCTGAACCACCGCGTCGAGGTCTACGGCGGCGTGGAAGCGGATGCGTGCGCTGCCCTTCTCGAGGAGTTCTTCGCCGAGCGGCGCTGACACCGGCCACCGTGTACGCGAGCGCGGATGCCGAAACTCCCGCGGCCCGGTCACGCCAGGACGGGTCGTGACGAGCTGACGGCGCCCGACGCAGAGGCGAAGGCACTCGTCGCCGCCGTGCTGCCTCGCACGGTGGCGTGACGGCGGACGTGACGGCGGAACGGCGCGTCAGTCCTCACTCTTGATGACGATGGTCTCCGTTGCGGGTGCCGGCTCGGCGGTGTGCAGCACGTCGGGTTCGAGGTAGATCACCCGGGCGACGGGCACCGCGTCTCTGATCCGCGCCTCGATCGCGTCGATGGAGGCCGCCACCTCCTCGAGCCTCTTGTGCGGCGGCTGCGCGATCTTGGCCGCCACGAGCAGCTCGTCTGGCCCGAGGTACAGCGTCTTCAGGTGGATGATGCGTTCGGTCTCGCCGCCGGAGAGGATCGCGTGGTCGATGGCTCTGGCATCCGCCTCGCTTGCGCCTTCGCCGACGAGCAGGCTCTTCGTCTCCATGCCGAGAACGATCGCGACGGTCACCAGCAGCGCGCCGATGAAGATGGTGCCGATGCCGTCCCACACCCCGTCGCCGGTCAGGATGGTGAGGCCGACGCCGATGAACGCGAACGCGAGTCCGGTGAGCGCCGCGACATCCTCGAGCAGCACGACCGGCAGCTCAGGAGCCTTGGCTCGTCGGATGAACCCGGCCCACGATCCGGACCCCTTGTGCGGCCGCGATTCCCGGATGCCGGTGCGCAGCGAGTAGCCCTCGAGCGCCATCGAGACCACGAGCACCGCGAGCGGCAGCCACCACACCTCAAGCGGATGCGGGTTCGCGATCTTCTCGATGCCCTCGTAGACGGAGAACACGCCGCCGACCGAGAACAGGATGATCGAGACCACGAACGCGTACACGTAGCGTTCCCGGCCGAATCCGAACGGATGCTCGCGGTCGGCGTCGCGCCTCGACCGGCGTCCGCCCACCATGAGCAGGATCTGGTTGCAGGAGTCCGCGAGCGAGTGCACGCCTTCGGCGAGCATCGACGAGGAGCCGGAGAACGCCCAGGCGATGAACTTCGTCAGGGCGATACCGAGATTGGCGGCCAGCGCGGCGAAGATCGCTTTGTTGCCCGACGAATCGTGGTGGCCGGACTGCTTCTCGGCCTCGCCGTCTCCGTTCGCCTGCGCCTCGCGTGCGTCGTCGCGTCGTGGGCTGTGCTCGGCGCCTGGCTCGGTCATGCGCTCCATCCTATGAAGCTCACAAGCGCGGGTCGCTTGATGCCGACGTCGTTGTGGAAACCCAGCTCGTTGTGGAGACCGATGTCGCCGTGGAGACCGATGTGGTTGTGGAGATCGTGTCGGTGTGAGGCACACGTGTCGTGAGGTGCGGCCCGCTCGACGCCCATCTCGCCGGCGAGGGCCGCGGCGCACGCCAGGCCGTACGCTGGTCCGCATGAGCGAGACCGTCGTGGAGCTGCCGAAGATCGCGATCCTGGGCGCCGGGTCCATGGGCCGAGCCATCCTGAGCGGGCTGGTCGCGCCAAGCGTGCACGTCGACGGCGGCATCGTCGTGACGAACAGAAGCGCCCAGCGGGCGGCATCCGTTCAGCACCTGCCGAACGTCGTCGCGTTGTCGACCGAGCGGGACGGCGACGCGAACCGAACCGCCGTCGCGGATGCCGGGATCGTGCTCGTGGCGGTGAAGCCCGCGATGGTGCCCGACCTGCTCAGCGAGATCGCGGATGCGCTCGCACCCGGCGCCATCGTGGTGAGCGTGGCGGCAGGTGTGACGGTGGCCCGATTCGAGGAGCTGCTGCCGGACTCCGTCGCGGTGATCCGCTCGATGCCCAACACACCCGCCGTCGTGGGAAAGGCCGTGACGGGGCTGAGCGCGGGAACCCGCTCGACGCCGGAGCAGCTGGCTGTGGTGCGACGGCTGTTCGAGACGGTCGGCAGTGTGATCGAGATTCCGGAGTCGCAGCTGGATGCCCTGAGCACGATCTCCGGGTCAGGGCCCGCCTACGTCTATTTCCTCATCGAGAAGCTCACGGCCACCGCCGTCGACAAGGGCTTCACCCCTCAGCAGGCGGCCGAGCTGGTGAACGGCACGTTCATCGGAGCGGCCGCGCTGCTCGAGTCGTCGGAATCCACGCCGACCGAGCTGCGCATCCAGGTAACGAGCCCGAAGGGCACGACCGAGCGCGCCGTCGCCGTGCTGCAGGATGCCGACCTCAAGTCGGTCTTCGATGCCGCCACGGATGCCGCCCTCGCGCGGGCCCGAGAGCTCGCCGCCGGCTGACGGGGACTCCGGGTAGGGCCTCACTCCAGGGTGGCGAAGCGCTCCACGTCGGAGCTGGCGCCGGACACGATGATCAGATCGTGGTCGGAGACGACGGTCTCGCCCGTCGCATACGTGAACGGCTTGCCCGGCGTCTTCACGCCGACGACCGTGATGTCGTACTTGCGTCGCACCTGGGACTGCGTGAGCGTGATGCCGCGGATGACCTTCGGCGGGTACATCTTGACCAGCACGAAGTCGTCGTCGAACTCGATGAAGTCGAGCATCCGCCCGGAGAGCAGATGCGCGACGCGCTCGCCGGCCTCCGCCTCGGGATAGATCACGTGGTTGGCGCCGATGCGCTCGAGGATCGTGCCGTGCGACCTCGAGATGGCCTTGGCCCAGATCTGCGGGATGCCGACATCCACGAGGTTCGCGGTGATGAGCACGGATGCCTCGATCGAGGATCCGACGGCCACCACCGCGATCGAGAAGTCGCCTGCGCCGATCTGGTGGAGCGCCTCGATGGACCTGGCATCCGCCTGCACGGTGTGCGTGATGCGCTCCGACCATTTCTGCACCAGGCCGAGGTCCATGTCGACGGCGAGCACCTCGCGGTCCAGTCGATCCAGTTGCCCCGCCGTGGCAGCGCCGAACCGGCCGAGGCCGATGACGAGAACGGGGGCGTCGTGTCTGATGCGTTCAGCCAACGATGGGCCTCTCTTCCGGATGCTGGTAGTACTGCCCGCGCTGCGACTGCGCGAGAGCGGCGGCGAGGGTGACGGTGCCCACCCTGCCCAGGAACATGGTGAACGCCAGCACGTAGATGGCGGGCGTCGGCGCGTGCTGGGTGAGGCCGGTGGAGAGCCCGCACGTGGCGAACGCGCTGATCACGTCGAAGAGCACGTGATCGAGCGTGTCCTTGGTGAGAGCGAGCACGGTCACCGTCGACACCGCGACGATGGTGGAGCCCCAGAGCACGACGCTCACCGCGACCCGCAGCACGTCCGTCGGGATGCGACGACGGAACGCCTCCATCGAGTCGATGCCTCGCGCCTCGGCGAGGGCCGCGAGGAACAGCACCGCCAGCGTCGTGACCTTGATGCCGCCTGCCGTGGAGGCGGACCCGCCCCCGACGAACATCAGCATGTCGGTGACGAGCAGCGACGAGTGGTGCAGCTGGGTGACGTCGACCACCGAGAAGCCGCCCGATCGAGCCATCACCGACATGAAGAGCGACTGGAAGACGGCATCCCCGGCTCCCCGCGGTCCGAGCGTCTCGGGGTTGCCCGCTTCCAGGGCGAAGTACAGGATCCAGCCGGCGCCCAGCAGCAGTGCGAATGTGACGAGCGTGAGCTTGACGTGCAGGGTCCAGAACCTGCGCTTGGTCTTGCGCCGCACGTTCTGTGCGATGGCGAAGATCACCGGGAAGCCGATGGCACCGGCCACCACGCCGACCATCAGCGCGCTCAGAAACAGATAGTCCCCGGCGAACGGCGTCAGGCCGGACGCGTTGGGCATGAAGCCGGTGTTCGTGAACGCCATGGCCGAGTAATAGAGCGAGTTGAGCGCGCTGTCGTAGAGGCTGAACCCGTGCGCCAGCATCCGCGGGAAGAGCGCGAGCGCCACGACCAGTTCGATGAGCACGGCGCTCAACGCGACAGTGCGCAGCAGGTTGCCGATCTCGCCGAGCCTGATCGCCTGCCCTTCGGCAACGGGGCCGGCGTGGGCGCGGAGCGGATTGCTGTCGCTCGCGGCGATGAGCTTCGCTCGCAGCCCCAGCTTGCGTGAGATGACCATGCCGAGGATGGATGCCAGCGTGAGCACGCCGACGCCGCCGATCTGCACACCGACGTAGACGACGATCTGGCCGAAACCCGACCAGTGCGTCGCCATGTCGACCGTGGAGAGCCCGGTGACGCAGATCACCGATACGGCGGTGAAGAACGCGTCGGCCAGGGGCGTCGCGGAGCGGCCGGCGGCCGAGATCGGAAGCGTGAGCAGCACCGTGAACACGATGATCAGCGACGCGAACACGACGATCGCGAACCGCGACGGACTAGACCCGGCGAACTGGTTCATCCACTGCTGAACACGGCCCCACCACGTGGCCGGGATGAGGTGCCGGGATGCCTGTGCCGTCGCCCGCATCAGCCGCCCTTCCCCCGAGACCGCTTGCGCGGCGTCCCGGACTACTCGCGCGGTCGATGCTATCGCGCCACGTGGCGGCGACACGGAGCACCGCGTGCCGCTTCGGGAATGTACACGTGACGCTGCCGAATGAACGAGCGTCGGGTCATGGTGCAGCGGGCATCCGGCCACTAGCCTGGGGTGATGCCGGACATCTTTGACATCGTCGCGGATGCCACACGGCGCGACATTCTGCGTGTGCTGCGCGAGGCATCCGAAGGGTCGGACAGCGGCGAGATCAGCGTCTCGCAGATTGTGGGCGGGCTCGAGCTCAGCCAGCCGACGGTGTCCAAGCATCTGAAGGTGCTGCGCGAGGCAGGACTCGTGACCGTGCGCGAGGAGGGCCAGCACCGGTACTACCGGATCGACGTCGAGCCGCTCGAGGAGATCGAGGACTGGCTGATGCCGTTCGTGAGCGGCGGATTCGACATCGACGACATCGACGTGAGCGCCGTCGTCGCCGGGCTGAAGGATGAGACGAAGGAGTTCGCGGAGCAGGTCGGCAAGGTCTTCGCCGACACCAGCCACCGCGTCTCGACCGTCGTGGAGCGCGTGCGGCCCAAGCGCCGTCGCTGAGCCGCCCTGCCGCGTTGAGCCTGTTCCGCCGGGGGTTGAGCCTGTTCGCCGTGGGTTGAGCCTGGCGAAACCCACCCGACGCCGTGGAGGCCCACCCGCACCGGGGGGGTGAGCCTGTTCCGCCGTGGGTTGAGCCTGGCGAAACTCGTCGAGGCCCATGGGAAGCGGCACAACCCTACGGACCCTCGCTCAGGGGCACTCCCGCCGGATGGTAGACTGGGCGACCGTGCTGCCGCGCGCCGCGCAGCATCCCGGCAAACTTTGTGAGGTCTTTGTGGGTTCCGTTATCAAGAAGCGCCGCAAGCGCATGGCGAAGAAGAAGCACCGCAAGCTGCTTCGCAAAACTCGCCACCAGCGTCGCAACAAGAAGTAGCGCCACGAACAAGCGCCGGGTTCGCCCGGCGCTTTTCGCATTTGAACCCGTCATCCGTTGTTCTCCGCGGTTGTCGGCTCTCCGGTCCGGCTTCGACCCCGGCGCCGGGGAGTGGCAGGCACCGTAGGCTGTCAGCCGTGTCGAACGTCCAGCTCACGCTCATCGGCAAGCCCGGCTGCCATCTCTGCGACGACGCGCGGGATGCCATCAAGCAGGTGACCGATTCCCTTCCGGATGCCTCGCGCATCGCGATCGAGGAGCGCTCCATTCTCGACGAGCCCGAGCTGTTCGACCGGTACGCCGACGAGATCCCCGTCGTGCTGATCGACGGCCGGCAGCACACCTACTGGCGCGTGGACAAGGAGCGGCTCACCGCGGCTCTCAGCCAGCGACTCTCCGCCTGACCGGGTTTGGCCCGCGGCCACCAGGGCCGACGCCGACCCAGGCCGAGGACCGCCCAGGTCCGGCGACGGCCCAAGCCGGCCCCAGACCGACGGCGACCGTCACGGACTTGACTCAACGACCCCGACCGTACCCCGACAGTAAGGATGCAGGCATGCCGCTTCGGCACGTGGTGACGTGGAAAGTGACCGGCGACTCCCCGGAGGAGCGCGAGCGGATCAAGGAGGAGTTCCGTGACCGGCTGCTGTCGCTTCCCTCGCAGATCGACGTCATCCGGTCGTTCGAGGTGGGTCTGAACAACGCGGGCGCCGACGACAACTTCGATGTCGTGCTGGTCTCGGAGTTCGACGACGAGGCCGCGCTTCAGCAGTACATCGTGCACCCGGTGCACCAGGAGGTGGTGTCGTTCGTCCGCGCTCACACCACCGGCCGCGGAGCCGTCGACTTCACATTCTGACGTCGGCACCGGGCCCCCTCCGGCACGCTCCGGTTGTGCTGCTGCGGGAGTGACGTGGGGCGTCCCTAAGCTGGTGGGCATGAACCAGGGTGCCGCTGCCGATCCTCCGAGATCGGCCGGCATCCTACTTCCCACCGCACTCCGGAGGTCCCCTGCCCGCTCCGTTCCGACCGGTACGGACGGGTCCGAGCTTCCCCGCCGCACTGGGTACGAGCGCGGGCGCTGCAACCTGGTCGCATGCCGTCCCCTGATCGCCACGGCATGAGCGCGCCCCGACCGGATGCCGGGCAGGCCCCCGCGCCCCAGCTTCCGCCGTGGCTGCGGCGACCGCGCGGCGCGCTCGGCTGGATCGGCCTTTCGGTGGCGGTGGCGGTCGCATCCGTCGTGCTGCTCGTCGTCGGCCTCGCCCTGGTCGTGGTGGCGATTGCAGCATGGATCGTCCGCGGCGCCGTCTGGCTCGTGCTCACGATCACGGACTGGGTCTGGTTCACCGCGCGCGGGTTCTCGCGACGCCCCTACCCGTACGACCTGCGTCCGCCCGTGGACGCGGCCTCGCGTGCCATCGACATCAACGACGCGTGGGTCTCGACGCTGCCCAGGGCCATCGACCTGGTGGCGCGCACCGCCGGCTTCTTGTTCGCTCCGCTCGCGCTGCTCGCCTCGCTGGTCGGCATCGTTCTTCCCCGGCTGCGGGCGCGCCCGTACCTCGCGGTCTTCGGCGTTCCGGACCTGGAGACCAAGCTCGTGGGCCTGGGCCGCAACAGCGGGTTCTTCGACGACGGCCACGAGGTGTCCGTGGTTCCGTATGACGCCTTTCTGCAGAAGTCGTTCCCGCAGCGCGCCGACTTCTTACGATGGTGGCGCGATCCCGGAGCTTCCGGAACGTTCCACCCGGCGGCCGAGGACTGGAGCAAGCCGACTCACTTCTCGGGCCTCGCGCTCGGTCCCTACCCCGACGTGCTGGGTCTGCCTGGCCTGGCGCTCACCGCCATGCGGCGCCTCCGCATCGACGGGCTGCGCGAGCTGTTCATCTCCCAGCGCGAGATCGACGACCTCGGCGACCCTGATCTCGACGATCGGGCGGATGTCGCGGTCATCCGCATCGTGAGCGTCGACGACCCGGTCGACGCAGGCGCAGCGGACGACGGCACGGATGCCAGGCCGGGCCGCCGCTGGATCGTGCAGTTCCCGAGCACCCAGACGTGGCATCCGCGCGCCGGCACAGCGCCCAACGACCTCACGGCCGACTTCGTCGCGCTGTCCATGCACGAGACAACGCTCACCCGCGCGGGGCTGGTGGCCATGCGGCAGGCGGGCATACGCCCGGGCGAGCCCGTGCTCGTCGCCGGGTTCAGCCTCGGCGGCATGGTCGCGACCCAGGTCGCGGACGTCTCGGAGCGCCAGGGCTTCACCGTGACCCGGCTCGTCACGGCGGGATCGTCCATCGGCCGGTATCGGCTGCCGCGCGAGGTCAGGGTGCTCTCGCTCGAGCACGTGCTCGACACCGTGCCGCGCCTGGAGGGACGGGAGAACCCGATCATCGTGGAGCGGCGGCATGCCGACGGCACCCGCGCGGACGCGGACGTGGTCGTCGGACGCCGCGGCGACCGCCCGGCGGAGTGGCTCACGGTGAAGGCAGGACCACCGCTGCCGCGCGGCTACCGCATCGCGACGACCCATCACTCGCCGAGCTATGCGGAGACCGCGGGGGCGATCGAGACCGACTCGCCGGCGCCCGAGGTGGCGGCGTACCTCGACGACATCCGGCCGTTCTTCACCGGCAGGCAGACTATCGTGGACTTCGCCGCCACCCGGGTGGGATTCGAGATCTCGCGTCCTGCGGTGCCGATCTACTTCCACTCGACGGTCGACGACGGCATCACACGGGACCACCTTCGGGTCACGCTGCGTCGCGTGCCCGGTGTCATCGCCGTGGACCTCTACCAGTCGCGCACCGGGTTCCCGACGACGATCCTGTGGAGCGCCGACGTGCTCGTGCAGAGCCTGCGGCCGTGGTTCCAGGAGGTGGCGCGGGCATCCGTGTACCGCGCGCTGCTCACGCTGCTCGCCCGTGAACGCGGCATCGGCCTGCACCTTCGGCTTCAGGCCAAGCGCACGCCCGGCGTCACGTGGGAGTCCACGATGCAGCGCATGGCGGACGGCCGCTGGCGCGAGCGCGTCGACGTGAGCTTCGACACGGATGCCGCGCGCAAGGAGTGGGGCGACCTGCTCATGCCGGGCGGCTGGGCCTCGACCGTCACGTACTACGACGCATCCGAGTTCGACTGAGCCACGCCCTGGCCGCCGCTGCCGCCGCTACCGCCGGTTGAGCCCGTCGAAACCGAGTTGTCCGCACCGCAGGTCGAGCGTGTCGAAACCGGGCTGAGGTACACGGGTTTCGACATGCTCAACCCGCGGTGGTTTGGGCTCAACCTGCGGTGGCGCGGCGGCGCCTACGGCGTCAGGCGCGTCGGCCCACGGAACAGGTACGTCGTCTCGCGGATCGACTGCTCACCCAGCAGCAGCATGAGCACGCGCGCGAGGCCCATGCCGAAACCGCCGTGCGGCGGGATGCCGTAGCGGAAGAAGTCGAGGTAGGACTCGAGCCCTGCCAGGTCGAGTCCCTTCTGCACGGCCTGGGCCTCGAGCACGTCGATGCGGTGCTCGCGCTGAGCGCCCGTCGTGATCTCCACGCCGTTGTAGATGAGGTCGTAGCTCTTCGTGAGCCCGGTCTGCTCGTCGACCATGTGGTAGAACGGTCGGATCGCGAGCGGGTAGTCGGTGAGGAACACGAAGTCGTGTCCGTACTCCTCCTTGACGTAGGCGGAGATCTGGCGCTCGCCCTCGGGGTCGAGGTCGCCGTCGGTGCGCGGCACGGTGTATCCGCGTTCCTTCACGATCTCCAGCGCCTCGGCGAGTGGGATGCGCGGGAACGGCACGGAGGGGATCCCGACGTCGATGCCGAACGCGGCGCGGATCTCGTCGCCGTGCTTCTCCTTGACGGCGGTGAAGCCGGCGACGAGCAGCTGCTCCTGCATGGCTATGACGTCGTCGTGCGACTCGATCCAGCTCATCTCGGCATCCACGGTGGTGAACTCCGTCGCGTGCCGGGAGGTGAACGACGGGTCGGCGCGGAACACCGGCGTGATGGCGAACACCTTGCCGAACCCGGCCGCCTGTGCCATCTGCTTGAAGTGCTGCGGGCTCTGCGCCAGGTATCCGATGCCGAGGTCGAAGTACTCGAGCTGGAAGAGCTCGGCACGCGACTCGGCAGGCGTGGCCATGAACGAGGGCGTGTGCACCTCGACGAACCCGTTGTCGATCCACCACGTGCGCCAGGCGTGCTCGAGCGTGGTCTGGATGCGGAAGATCAGGTTGTTCTTCGGCTGCCGCAGGTCGAGGAAGCGCCAGTCCAGCCGCTTGTCGAGGCTCGAGTCGGCCGCGATCGGCATCTCCGGGTTCGCGTACGTCTCGACCTTCAGGGAGTCGATCTTCACCTCGATGCCGCCGAGCTTGACCCGCTCGTCGTGCTTCAGCTCGCCGGTGACCGTGATGAACGAGCCGAGCGTGAGCGACGAGATCGTCTCCGCCACATCATCCGTCACGCTCACGCCGACGGGCACGTCACCGGATGCCTCGACCACCTCGGCGACGGGCGCCGCGGACCGAGGGTGCACGAGCTGCACGTCTCCGGATTCGTCGCGAAGGATGACGAACTGCACCTTCTTCTGATCCCGCACGGTTTCGACCCATCCGGAGACGCTGACGGGACCGTCTTCACGAGCGGAGAGGTTCTTGACGAGTACGCGGGAAGTCACCATGCGAGTTTAGAGGAGCCGATCGCCCGTTGAGTCTTCGGGCGAGACCTCGGCAGTATCGAGCCGATTCAGTCCTGGAGCGGCGAACCACGATGCACATGATCGCGGCTCCGACCGACGAGCGCGGTCAGTCGGGATGCTCCTGCAGCCACGCGCTGACGAGCCGCTGCGGGGCGACGGAGATCCAGGCATCCGCCACGATCTCACCGAGCACCCGATGAGACACGTTGTCGAGCCAGACCAGCACCGCCGGGTACCCGTTGAAGTGCGATGTCGTGAAGAAGACGGTCGGGTCGTCGTTCACCAGCGCGAACTTCGTGGGCTCGTCGTCGACCCTGGCGCCGAGCACCGCGCCCGGCTGGGCATCGAGCCCGAGCTCTTCGAGGTCTTTGTCGCGCAACGGGCGTTCCCACACGAACGTCTTGCCGTGCACCCGCCACGACGGGTTGCCGCGGCTGATGGTTTCTTCAGCATCGGGCATCGAGAGCGCAGCGGTGCGAACGTGGTTCCAGGTCAACTCAGGCATGCTCGCCTCCTCACGTCATGGTGGCCGCGTTCGCCTCGGGGGCACAACCCGTTGCCGGCATCCGAGACCGCCTGCGCTCAGCGAATTCACTGAACCCGCCTCCGTACACTGGCTGTGTGGCGGCTTCCCAGGTGCATCTCGTGCGGCATGGCGAGGTGCACAATCCCGACGGCATCCTGTACGGCAGGATGTCGGGCTTCCACCTCTCCGAGCTGGGCAGGGCGATGGCGCAGACCGCGGCGGACGACCTCGTCGCGCGCGACCGGCCGGTGATGGCCGTGATCGCCTCGCCTCTGCAGCGCACCCAGGAATCGGCCGCCCCGATCTCCTCGGCATACGGCCTCAGCACCGAGACCGACGCCCGACTCATCGAGGGCGCCAACCATTTCGAGGGCACCGTGATGTCGCACGCGCTGCGCAACCCGCTGAACTGGCCGTGGCTGATCAACCCGCTGCGGCCCAGCTGGGGCGAGTCCTACCGCTCGATCGAGACGAGGATGCTCGCGGCCATCCACGCGGCGTTCGACCGCGCCGAGTCCGCCGCCTCGAGCGAGCGCCCCGACCGCGGCGCCGACATCGTGCTCGTCGGCCATCAGCTTCCGATCTGGATCGCTCACCTCGCCGTCGCGGGGGAACGGTTCATGCACGACCCGCGCGAGCGCCGCTGCTCGCTCTCCAGCATCACGTCGTTCGAGCGTCGCGACGGACAGCTGGTCGAGGTTGCCTACTCCGACCCGGCATCCGCGCTCGCCGCCGACTCCACCGACGTGGGGGCAGTGTGAGACTCGCAGCCACCCGACCCGGCAGGCGCCGGGTGCTCGCCGTCGTCACGGCCGCACTCGCGGTGGGCGCCCTGCTCGCCGGCTGCAGCAACGACGAGCTCGCCAAGCAGTACACATCGGGCGAAGACAAGAACTACATCGCAGGCAGCGGCGTCACCGAGCTCAAGCCGGCCGACCGGGGCAAGCCGATCGACTTCTCCGGCACCACCGAAGACGGCTCGACGTTCTCCTCCGTTTCCGCTCGCGGTGACGTGCTGGTCGTGAACTTCTGGTACGCGGGATGCCCGCCATGCCGCGCGGAGGCATCCGACCTCACGCAGATCGCCGGCCAGTACGCCTCGAAGGGTGTGCGGTTCATCGGTGTCAACACGCGTGACGACGCGGCGACCGCGAAGTCGTTCGACAGCACGTTCAAGGTGTCCTATCCCTCGATCCTCGACGTCGACGGCGGCGTCGTGCAGCTGGCGTTCAGCGGATCCATGCGTCCGAACGCCACCCCCACCACGTTCGTGATCGACAAGCAGGGACGCATCGCCGCTCGCATCGCAGGCGACGTCGCCGCCCAGCCGTCCACCCTGACCACGCTCATCGACTCCGCCCTCGAGGGCAAGTGACGATGCGAGCAGGCGAATGACGGGCGGGCGATGAACGGCATCGAGAACTTCGTGCTGTCGGCACCGCTGCTGCTGACCGTGCCCGTCGCGCTGCTCGCCGGGCTCATCTCGTTCGCGTCGCCGTGCATCCTGCCGCTCGTTCCCGGCTATCTGGCCTACATCGGCGGCTTCACGGGCGACACCGCTTCGGCGGCTGCCGCCGCAGGTGCCGCGCCTGCTCGGGTCAAGGGCACGCGCTCGACGGCGGCGGAACGTGCCGGGCGCAACCGCCTGGTGCTCGGTGTCGCATTGTTCGTGCTCGGGTTCGCCGCCGTGTTCGTGCTGACCGGTTTCGTGTTCGGGGCGCTCGGCTTCTGGATGATCCAGTGGCGGGATCTCATCACGCGCATCGCCGGCGTCATCCTCATCGGGCTCGGCCTCGTGTTCGTGGGCCAGTTCACGTTCCTGCAGCGCACGTTCAAGCCGCAGTGGCGTCCGTTTACGGGTCTGGCCGGCGCCCCGCTGCTCGGCGTCATCTTCGCCATCGGCTGGAGCCCGTGCACCGGACCAACGCTCGCGGCCATCACCACCATGAGCTACTCGGGCGGATCCGCGTGGCAGGGAGCGGTCCTCGCCCTGTTCTACGCGCTCGGCCTGGGCGTGCCGTTCGTGCTCATCGCGCTCGGCCTGGGCTGGGCGTCGGGCGCCGTCGCGTTCCTGCGCAGGCACATCCGCCTCATCAACGTCGTGGGCGGGGCGCTGCTCATCGCCATCGGCATCCTCATGGTCTCCGGTCTCTGGAACCAGTGGGTTATCGCGCTGGCGGGGGTGATCCCGAGCTTTGGAACAGCACTCTGAACCGCGCGGGGCAGGCACCGAGACGCTGCAGGGCGCCGACCCCGCCGTCGCATCCGCCGGCGACGCCTCCCGCGAGCAGGGCTCAACGGGCCGCCGCGGCGGACCTTCGGGAAAGCCGGCCGGGAAGCCGGCAGGTTTTCCCGCCGGGAAGAAGGAGCAGGCGCGGCGCGACAGCCGGCCCTCCGGTCACGTCGACGGCACGGATGCCGACGAGCTGACCCAGCCAAGGCTCGGCCTCGTGGGCTGGCTGCGCTGGATGTGGCGCCAGCTCACCAGCATGCGCACAGCGCTGTTCCTCCTCCTGCTGCTGGCCGTCGCGGCCGTGCCAGGGTCTCTCGTGCCGCAGCACACCTCCGACCCCAACGGGGTCGTGCAGTACAAGCTCGACCACCCCGTGCTGTACCCGATCCTGGACAAGCTCCAGGTGTTCGACACATACACGTCGGTGTGGTTCTCGGCCATCTACCTGCTGTTGTTCGTCTCGCTCGTGGGCTGCGTCATCCCGCGCATCAAGCATCACGTGGACTCCCTGCGCGCCAAGCCGCCGCGCACGCCGGCGCGGCTGCAGCGCATGGCCGGCTACCGGGTGCGCGTGCTGAACGGCGTCGCATCCGATGGCAGCGCGGCGGATGCCGTAGCCGTGCGACGGGCGGCCGTGACCGCCGCACAGAAGCTGCTGAAGGCATCCGGATACCGCACGGTCGTGCTCGAGAGCGCGAGGGATGCCTCGGTGTCGGCGGAGCGCGGATACCTGCGCGAGACCGGCAACATCGTGTTCCACGCCGCCCTGGTCGGCATCCTCCTCGCCGTCGGCGTCGGCGGCGGCTTCGGATACACCGGCCAGCGGGTCGTCGTGGACGGGCAGAGCTTCGTGAACACGCTCGTCAACTACGACTCGTTCAACCCGGGCCGGTTCGTGAACACGAGCGCGCTCGCGCCCTACTCGCTCACGCTCACCGGCCTCGACGTCAAGTACGTGACCGACAACAAGAACGCGCTCGGCGCTCCCGCGGACTACACGGCACATGTCGTCGCGACGCAGGACGGCAAGTCGGCCGACAAGACGATCAAGGTCAACGCCCCGCTCGGCATCGGCGGCACGAACGTCTACCTGCTGGGCAACGGATACGCCCCGGTCGTCACCGTGCGCGACCCGAGCGGCAAAGAGGTGTTCCACGACGCCATCCCGTTCCCGCAGCAGTTCCAGAACATGGCGTCTCAGGGTGTGGTGAAGGTTCCGGACGGGCTGAAGAAGCAGCTCGGCATGATCGGGCTGTTCTACCCGACGGCGACGAAGCTCGCCACGGGCGCGCTCGCGTCGTCATACCCCGACACGCGCAACCCCATGCTCGACCTCTCGGTGTACCAGGGGAACCTCGGGCTCGACAAAGGCACTCCGGTGTCGGTGTACGCGCTCGACATCGACAAGATGACGGAGATCGCGGGCCCGAACGCCAAGACGAAGGGCCTCCAGCTCAAGCCGGGTCAGACGGCGACGCTGCCGAACGGCCTGGGCAGCGTCACGTTCGACGGCGTGAAGCGGTTCGCGAGCCTCGACATCCATCACGACCCCACCCAGTTGTGGGTCCTCCTGTTCGCCGTGCTCGTGCTGGGCGGTCTGCTGACGTCGTTGTTCGTACCGCGACGGCGTCTGTGGGTGAAGGCCATCACACAGGCGGACGGGTCATTGCGCCTGGAGTACGCGGGTCTCGCCAGAGGCGAGGATCCGCGGCTCGACGACGCGGTGGCATCCATCGCAGACCGGCACATCGCCCAGTTGACCGGGCGTTCCACCGGTTCCGCGGATCAGCAGACGACGTAGGATTCATCACATCGTGCTCGACACCTTCTCGCAGATCTTCATTTACGTGGCCATGGGCCTCTACGCTGCCGCCTTCGTGGCGTTCGCACTCGATCTCGCACGGCGCAGCGCGCGAGCCACCATCCCGGCGGCCGTGCCGAGCGCAGTGTCCAGGCGAGCGGCGACCACGGAGGACGTCGTCTTCGTCGAGGCGGGTGCGGCGAAAGCGGATGCCACCGCCTCGGCGACCGCGTCCGTCGCCGTTGGCAGCGCGGCCGGCACATCGGGTGCATCGGTTTCCGGCGTCGCGACCGCCGACCGCCCGGCCGAAAAGGGTTCGCTGTCGCGGCTGAGCTCGCGCATCGAGGACGACGTGCACGGCGGCCGCGTCACGTCGAAGAGCCTGCGCGTGGCCATGGTGCTCACGATCGTGGGCTGGACGTTCCACCTGTTCGCCGACATCCTCCGCGGTGTCGCCGCAGGCCGGGTGCCCTGGGCCAACATGTGGGAGTTCTCGATGACGGGCACGCTCGTCATCGTCGGCATCTTCCTGCTGGCCAACCTGCGGTTCGACGTGCGCTACCTGGGCACGTTCGTGATGGGGCTCGTGTGCATCCTGCTCATGATCGCCACCACGAAGTACTACGTGCCGGTCGTACCGCTGCCGCCCGCGCTGCAGTCGTACTGGCTGGTCATCCACATCCTGGTGGCGATCCTCGGCACGGCGTTCTTCGCTCTCGGGTTCGCGCTGTCGGCGGCCCAGCTGGCGCAGGTGCGCCGCGAGCATCAGGTGGCCGCGAACAAGCCGACCCAGTTCCGCTTCCTCGCCACCCTGCCGAAGTCGGACACGCTGGAGAACCTGGCCTACCGCATCAACATCGTCGGCTTCATCTGCTGGACGTTCACGCTCATCGCCGGCGCGATCTGGGCCGAGAAGGCGTGGGGCCGCTACTGGGGCTGGGACACCAAAGAGGTCTGGACGTTCATCATCTGGGTCATCTATGCCGGGTACATCCACGCCCGCGCGACGCGCGGCTGGCGTGGGAGCCGCTCGGCCTGGCTGGCGATCATCGGCTTCAGCGCCGTCATGTTCAACTTCGGCGTCGTGAACGTGTTCTTCCACGGACTCCACTCGTACAGCGGCCTGTCGTAGACCGCGCCTGCGCCGGTGATTACCCGTCGCATGTCGCTGCGTAGCGGTTTCCGCTCAGCGGACCCGTGCCTGCAGCCGGGCGTAGCAGCGCTCGACGCGCGCCAGCCACCAGTCGCGCCGGTCGGCATCCGCTGCGTGCTCGGTCAGCAGAGACTCGTTCACGTCGACACGACGCACGGGGATCTCGCCGTCGACCGGCGCGAGCGGCTCGCGCGTGACATCCGCCGCGAGCAGCGCGGCCGTGCCCAGACCGCAGTCGAAGTCGAGGCGGGGAACGGATGCCGCGAGCATCGCGCCCATCGCCAGCCCGACCGACGTGTCGATCGCGCTGGACACCACGACGGGAAGCCCGGCCAGCCGGATGATCTCGAGCGCGGCGCGGATGCCGCCGAGCGGCTGCGCCTTCACGATGAGCACGTCGGCGGCCCCGGCCCTCGCGACCGCCAGCGGATCTGACGACTTGCGCACGCTCTCGTCCGCCGCGATCGGGATGCCCATGTACTTGACGCGTCGCCGCACCTCGGCGAGCTCCTCGACTGTCGGGCACGGCTGCTCGACGTATTCCAGGTCGTAGGGCGCGAGGGCGTGGATGGCGTGCTCGGCCTCGTCCACGTTCCACAGCGTGTTGGCGTCGACGCGGATGCGCCCTTCCGGGCCCAGCACATCGCGCACGGCCGCCACCCGCGCGACGTCGTCCGCGAGTCGCTGCCCGGCTTCCGCGACCTTCACCTTGGCCGTGCGACACCCGGGGAACCGTTCCAGCACGGCCGCTACGTCATCCGCCGGAACGGCGGGAACCGTCGCGTTCACGCCGATCGTGGAGCGCACCACCTCGGGGTCCTCGCCCCAGCCGAAGTCGATGGCGGCCGCGAGCCAGGCGGACGCCTCATCGTCGCCGTACTCGACGAACGGCGAGAACTCCGTCCATCCGCGCGGCCCGCGCGTGAGGAGCGCCTCGCGCACGGTGATGCCGCGGAACTTCGTGACCATCGGCAGGGCGACGACGCGGGCATCCGCGAGCACGTCCTCCAGCGGCGGAAGGTCGGCGGCGGGCAGCGCTGCGAAGTGGGCCGGCATCCATCCAGTCTGGCACCGCGGCGGCAGGCGGTGCCCGTTCGCTGGCGCGTCTCGGCGCCGCTGTGTGAGGCTGGAGCTTCGCGTGTTTTCACGACGCACCGCACCGACGCATCGCACGACGCACCGCACCGACGCGTCGCACGGCGCATCGCACCGCGCGCCCGACCGAGGAGGAACCGATGGTGTTGGATCTGGAGTCGCTGTACACGGACCTGCACCGGCATCCGGAGCTGTCGTATCAGGAGCATCGAACGGCCCAGATCGCGGCGGACGGTCTGCGCGAGCGCGCCATCGAGGTGATCGACGGCGTCGGGCGCACCGGCGTGGTCGGGGTGCTGAAGAACGGCGACGGACCCGTCGTGCTGCTGCGCGCAGACATGGACGCCCTTCCCGTGCTGGAGGAGACCGGGCTCGAGTATGCGAGCACAGAGCGCGGCATCGACCTGGACGGCGTCGACGTTCCCGTGATGCACGCGTGCGGGCACGACGTGCACGTCACGTGCCTGCTCGGGGCGGCCGACGCGTTGTCCGCGACCAGGGAGGAATGGCGCGGCACCGTCGTGTTCCTGTTCCAGCCCGCAGAGGAGCTGGGGTCGGGCGCTCTGGAGATGATCGCCGACGGCCTCTACGAACGGGTGCCGAGGCCGGATGTCGTGCTCGGCCAGCACGTGGCACCCGCCCCTGCCGGCACGCTCGGCGCGCACGCGGGACCGGCGTTCGCCGCCACCGACGACGTGCTCGTGACGCTGCACGGAGAGGGCGGCCACGGGTCCCGGCCGGAGTCCACCGTCGACCCGGTCGTGATGGCGGCGGCCACGGTCATGCGCCTGCAGACCATCGTCTCCCGCGAGGTGGCAGGAGGCGAGACGGCGGTGGTCACGGTCGGCACCATGCACGCGGGCACGAAGATCAACATCATCCCGCACGAGGCGACGCTCGGCATCAACATCCGCACGTACGACAGCGCCGTGCGAGACAGGGTGGTGGCGGCGATCGACCGCATCGCGCGGGCCGAAGCCGCGGCATCCGGAGCCGAGCGCGAGCCGGAGGTCGAGGTGACGGACTCCTTCCCCGTGCTCTACAACGACGAGGCGGCGACGGAGCGCACCATGGGCGCATTCCGCTCGGCGTTCGGGCCCGAACGCGTGCTCGACCCCGGCAGGGTGACCGGGAGCGAGGATGTCGGAGCGCTTGCCACCGCGGCAGGGGCACCGATCGTGTACTGGCTGCTGGGCGGGCTGGATCCGGCGCTCTTCCGCAACGCCGTCGCCAACGGGACGACGGATGCCGGCATCCCGTCCAACCATTCGCCGCACTTCGCGCCGCTCATCCATCCCACCCTGGAGACGGGTGTGCAGGCGCTCGTGGTGGCGGCCAGGGAATGGCTGGCCCGGAGTGGAGAGCCCAGCGCGGAGAGCGCCGACGGACCGGCGCAGACGCGCCTCGTCCCTAGGCTGGACGCATGAGCCAGCAGGTATCGGAGCTGTTCGACGCGGACGAGTGGGTGCAGGCGCCGGCGGGCGAGGCGTTCACCGACATCACGTACCACCTCTCGCACGACGGCCGCATCGCGCGCGTCGCGTTCGACCGTCCCGAGGTGCGGAACGCGTTCCGGCCGCACACGGTCGACGAGCTGTACACCGCGCTCGATGACGCGAGGCAGAACCCGCGCGTGGGCGTCGTGCTGCTCACCGGCAACGGACCGAGCCCGAAGGACGGCGGCTGGGCCTTCTGCTCCGGCGGCGACCAGCGCATCAGGGGCCGCGACGGATACAAGTACAGCGACTCGGACACCTCCATCGTCGACTCTGATCGCAGCATGGAACCGGCGTCCGAGACGGACGCCGGCGCTGGCGTCGCGGCGGAGGCCGGAAATGGCCTCCGCTCCAAGCTCCAGCGCGCCGTCGGGCGCCTGCACATCCTGGAGGTGCAGCGGCTCATCCGCTTCATGCCGAAGGTCGTCATCGCCGTCGTGCCCGGCTGGGCCGCGGGCGGCGGCCATTCGCTGCACGCCGTCTGCGACCTCACCATCGCCAGCGCGGAGCACGGCAGGTTCAAGCAGACGGATGCCGACGTCGGCTCGTTCGACGCCGGCTACGGCAGCGCCTACTACGCCAGGCAGATCGGGCAGAAGCTCGCGCGCGAGGTGTTCTTCCTCGCCCAGGAGTACTCGGCGCAACGCGCGTACGAGATGGGCGCGGTGAACGCGGTCGTACCGCACGCCGAGCTGGAGACCACGGCCATCGCGTGGGCGAGGATCGTGCTCGGCAAGTCGCCGACGAGCATCCGCATGCTCAAGTTCGCGTTCAACGCCGTGGACGACGGGCTGGTCGGCCAGCAGGTGTTCGCGGGGGAGGCCACGCGTCTCGCGTACGGCACGGACGAAGCCGTGGAGGGCCGCGACGCGTTCCTCGAGAAGCGCGAGCCCGACTGGTCGCCGTTCCCCTGGCAGTTCTGATCCGCCCTGCCCTGCCCGGCCCACCCGCCTCGCCGAGACTATGGATGCGCCGCCGAGACTACGGACAGCGACCGTAGTCTCGCTGCGCCGTTCGTAGTCTCGGCTAGGCGGCCGTAGCCTCGCTGCGCCCGCTCGTAGTCTCGACCGTGACCGGATGGCCTAGCGTGGAGGGCGTGAGTCGTTCGCTGGTCGCCGTGGACGCGGGCGACCCGCAGGCCGTCCTGGCCGCACTGCGCGACGCGCTCACGGGCGACGGACCTGCCGTCCTGCCACGCCAGCACGGCAGCGCGCCGACCGGAGCGCGGAACACGGACGACACCATCGCGGGTGCAGGCGAGCGCACGCCGTCGTTCGTGCCGCGGAATGTCGCTCTCGTGGTCGAGACATCGGGCTCGACAGGGTCGCCGAAGCGGGTGGCGCTCAGTGCAGACGCGCTGCTGGCCAGCGCTGCGGCATCCGCAAGCGCCACCGGCGGCCAGGCGCCGGGGGCCGCAGGCTGGGTGCTCGCGCTGCCCGCCCACTACATCGCCGGCGTCAACGTGCTGGTGCGCTCGATCGCCGCGGGCACCGAGCCCGTCATGCTGCCGCCCGGGCACTTCGACCCCGTCGCGTTCTGCGCTGCGGCGGACGCGCTCGGCACCGACCAGCGGTTCACGTCGCTCGTGCCCGCCCAGCTCGCTCGCCTGCTCGCTGCCGCGGAGGATGCCGCAGCGCACGGCGACCGCGGGATGCTGTCGACGCTGCGCCGCTTCGACGCGCTCCTCATCGGCGGCCAGGCGCTGCAGTCCGAGCTCAGGGAGCGGGCGACGGATGCTGGCCTGCGCATCGTGCGTACCTACGGCTCCAGTGAAACCGCTGGCGGATGCGTCTACGACGGCGTGCCCATCGGCACCGTGCGAGCCAGGGAGGCGGATGGCCGGCTCGAGCTCGGCGGACCCGTTCTGGCCGAAGGGTATCTGGATGCCTCAGGCGGCATCGATCGCGGCCGGACCGACGAGGCGTTCCACGTCGACGACGCCACCAGGTGGTACCGGACGGGAGACCTCGGCTCCGTGGACGCCGACGGCCGTGTGACCGTGACGGGTCGAGCGGACAACGTCATCATCTCCGGCGGCGAGAAGGTGTCCCTCGACGCCGTCGAGCGCTCGGTGCGCGGGCTCAGCGGCTTCGGCGATGCCGTCGTCGTCGCGGCCGCGAGCGAGCAGTGGGGTCAGGTTCCCGCGGTGGCGGTCGCCGGTGTGGGTCACGGCGACCTCGCCGAGCTGCGTCGGCACGTGCGCTCCGAACTGGGCGGGGCGGCTGCCCCTGCGCACCTCGTCGTCGTCGAGGAGCTGCCGCAGCTCTCCTCGGGCAAGCCGGATCGCGTGGCCATCCGGCGCCTGGTCGCCGAGCGCATCGGCCAGGCCTGAGCCGGGCCGGCAGGCGCCGGCAGGGGCCTGCCGACACGTGTCGCGGCGCGGGCGAGTCGCGTGAGCGTGAGCGTGATCTGCCCGAGGGTAGGGCGCATCATGATCGGTCCTGCGCGCATCGCGCCCGGTCCTGGGCGCATCGGAGACGCCTCGACGGCATCGATACAATTCCCCCTTGTGAGTAGCAGCGCGCGCAGAAAGCCCAAGCCGAAGTCGAAGCGCAAGGGCGGGCATCCGGCAGGGCGGCCGGGGGCTGTCGCGCCTGCAACGTTCGGCGACTGGGTCGGCGGTGCTCGGCTTCGCACCCTGCCGCTCGCCATCGCTCCCGTGCTCGTGGGAACGGGCGCCGCCGTGGACGCCAGCAACCCTGGCGTCTTCCACTGGGTGAGGGCGTTGCTCTGTCTTGCCGTCGCGCTGTGCCTGCAGATCGGCGTCAACTACGCGAACGACTATTCGGACGGCGTCAGGGGAACGGATGCCTACCGCGTCGGCCCCAGCAGACTCACCGGCTCGGGCAAGGCCAAGCCGCGCGTCGTGCTCGCCGTCGCACTCGGGTTCTTCGCGCTCGCCGCGATCGCCGGGCTGCTGCTGGTGATCGCGTCGCAGCAGTGGTGGCTGCTCATCGTCGGCGCGGCGGCGATCGTGGCGGCCTGGTTCTACACCGGCGGCAGGCATCCGTACGGCTACTACGGGCTCGGCGAGGTGTTCGTCTTCGTCTTCTTCGGACTGGTCGCCACGGCGGGCACCATGTTCGTGCAGGTGCTGAACGTGTCGCAGGTGGCTTGGCTGGGAGCCGTTGCGGTCGGCCTGCTCGCGTGCGCGGTGCTCGTCGTGAACAACCTGCGCGACATCGACGTGGACCGTCAGGCGGGCAAGCGCACGCTCTCCGTGCTGATCGGACGCACCTGGTCGCGCGTGCTGTACACGATCTTCGTGCTCGTTCCGTTCGCCATCCTGGCTCTGATCAGCCTTCTCTACACGCTCGGATGGCTCGGCTTCTTCACCCTGATCGCCGCGCTTCCCGCGATCGTCATCACGCTGTTCGCGCGTACGCCGCGTGAACTGATCACGGCGCTCCAGCTCACGTCGATCAGCGCGCTGCTGTACGCGGCGTTCCTCGCCGCGGCGCTCGCCTGGTCACCGCTGTGACGCCGGCGATGCAGGGCCCGGAGGCTGCGGCGGCCTACTCCGCGTGCCGCTCGCGACGTTCGGCGGCATCGACCGCGGCATCCTCCACCTGATCGTCGACGGTGGGCTTCGCCTCGGTGCGCTCGCGCCTGCGGGCACCGGCCAGTTGATCGGCGACGGCCTGCCGCGGCCCGCGCAGCAGCAGGTAGGAGAGACAGAAGCCGATGGCGACGGATGCCACGGCCGACACGATCCACAGATCGGCAGGCAGCAGCAGCAACAGCACCACCAGGGGAACGGCGATGAACAGGAGCCGCAGCACGGTGTAGCTGAGCCAGGCCGGAATGCGTTTCACCGTTCAAGTGTAGGGACGCGCGCTGGAGCTTGGATCAAAAGCATCGCGAGGGCGAGGTCCGGGCGATGGCCCGCATGGTCTACTCGGCGCTACCTCACAGGGTGGGCCGGGTCGGGCGGGAGGCTCGCGGGTTAACATGTCCCCATGGTTCGCGTATGGCTCATCGTCGGAGTCATCGGTGCGCTCTTCTACATCTACTCGATCGTCGACTGCGCACTGGCGGAACGCGAACGCGTGCGGGCAGTGCCCAAGGCGGCCTGGATCCCGATCGTCATCGTGTTCGCCGTGATCGGCGGCATCCTGTGGTTCGTCATCGGACGCCCACGCCGCGGCACGGTCGCACGTCTGCGCACCGTCGCGCCTGACGACGACCCCGACTTTCTGAAGAACCTCGAACGCGAGCGCCAGCAGCAGGAGCGCATCCGCCGCCTCGAGAAGGAACTGTCCGACCTCGACGACACGCCCAAGAAGAAGTCTGGCGACTCCGACGGCCGCCGGGATGCCTGAGGCCGCCGAGCAGGCGGGGCCCGGGAGCGACGGCAACGCCCTGCCACGAACCGGCAACCCGGCGACGGATGCCGCGCTGGCGCTGCTGACGCAGCTCGTGCGACAGGGCCTGACACACCTCGTGCTGAGCCCCGGCTCGCGCTCGCAGGCGCTCGCGCTCGTGGCCGCCGAGCTGGAACGCGTCGGAGCCATCGAGCTGCACGTGCGGATCGACGAGCGCGTCGGCGGGTTCCTCGCTCTGGGCATCGCGGCCGAGACGGGGCATCCCGCCGCCATCGTCACCACGAGCGGGACGGCCACCGCCAACCTGCTGCCCGCCGTGCTCGAGGCGCATCACTCGAATCTGCCGATGCTGGTGCTGACGGCGGACCGGCCCGCCCAGCTGCGTGGCATCCGTTCCAATCAGACCACCGTGCAGGCCGGCATGTACGGCGCAGCGGTGCGCCGGGCGCTCGATGTGGCGGCCCCGACCGGCGCGGATGGCGAGGCGGATGCGTTCGCCAGGCTCGCCCGCCAGGCCTGGAGCGCGTCGCTGGACGAGACGGGGCCTGTGCACCTCAATCTCGCCTTCCGCGAGCCGCTCTCCGTCGCCGTCCCCGACCTCTCCGGATTCGCGGCCGACGTGAACGCGAGGGATGACGGTGCCGCGGAAAGCCCGAAAGCGGCGCTGGCCCACCCGGCGGCGCTCGCGCGGGAGAACGTGATCCTGTCCTCCGGACCGCGCACCGTCGTGATCGCCGGTAATGCCGCCGGTCCTGACGCCGAAGAGCTCGCCCGCGCGGCCGGGTGGCCGCTGATCGCCGAGGCGTCGAGCGGATCGCGGTACGGACCCAACCTCGTGGTGGCCTACCGTCAGCTCCTGCGCGATGCAGGGTTCGGCGGTCAGGTGCAGCGCGCGGTGGTGTTCGGGCATCCCACGCTCAGCCGCGAGGTGCCTGCGCTCCTGCAGCGCGACGACGTTGAGGTGGTCGTCGTGGCGCCCGTGGGGGAGGAGGTCTACGACCCGTCGAGGTCTGCGCGCGTGGCGGCATCCGCACGCGTCGAGGATGCCGACCCGAACGATCGCGCCGCCCGCGCGTGGGTCGGCAGGTGGGTGTTCGCCAGTCGCGCCCTGCTGGAGGAGGATGACGCGGCATCCGCCGACCACATCGCCCCCGATGTCGAGGCCGGCCGGTCGCACACCCCGGAGCAGCGGCTCGCGTTCGCCAAGGCCGAGTTCGCCGCCGTGCGCGCGCCCGTGACGAGAAGGATGCTCGTCGAGGCGCTGTGGCGGTTCACCTGGCCGCACGACAGGCTGGTGCTCGGCGCATCCCGGCTCGTGCGCGATCTCGACGGGGCGGTTCCCGGCAAGAAGATCAGGGTGCACGCCAACCGCGGTCTCGCTGGTATCGACGGGACGGTGAGCACGGCGATCGGCATGGCGCTCGCGGCGCAGCCGCAGGGAGCCGAGACGCCGACCGGTACCACGCGAGTGCTGCTCGGCGACCTCGCCATGCTGCACGATGCGGGTTCGTTGCTGTTCGGCGAAGGGGAGCGGCGGCCCACGGTGCAGGTCGTCGTCGGCAACGACGGCGGCGGAACGATCTTCGATTCGCTCGAGGTGGCGTCGACGGCTCCGGCCGAGGCCATGCGACGCGTGCTCACCACCCCGCAGCGGGTCGATCTCGCCGCGCTCGCGGGGGCATACGGGTGGAGTTATCGACTGGTGCAGACGCGCGGCGAACTCGATCAGGCGCTGTCGGCTCCGCCGGCCGGCACGAGCATCGTCGAGGTTCCGCTGCCGCGCTGAGGTTGCCGGCGGCACGCGCGATGGTGGGTGGCGAGCTTCAGCGTCGCCCTACCAAAGGCCGGAGCTACTGGAAGGCCTCGGTGATCGGCCGGAACTTCATGCTCGTCTCCGCCAACTCGCGCTCGGGAACGGAATCGCCCATGATGCCGCAGCCGGCGTACGCGGTGATGTCGCCGGAGGCGGACACCTGCGCACCGCGCAGCGCGATGGCCCACTCTCCGTCGCCGTCGGCGCCGATCCAGCCGACCGGTCCCGCGTACCGTTCACGATCGAACGGCTCGAGCTCGCGGATGAGCCGCAGCGCCACGTCGGTCGGCGTGCCCGCCACGGCGGCGGTCGGATGCAGGGCGGCCACGAGATCGAGCGAACCGGATCCGTCGCTGAGCGTGCCGGACACGTCCGTCGCCAGGTGCCACAGGTTGGGCAGCTTGAGCGGGAACGGCTCGTCGCTCGTCTCGAGCGTGGAGGTGTGCGGGGCGAGCGCACGCACCACGCTGCGCACGGCGACGGCGTGCTCCTCGCGGTCCTTGGTGCTGCGCAGAAGATCGGTCGCGGAGTCGTGGTCGGATGCCGCATCCCTGCCGCGGGCGCTCGTGCCCGCGAGCACGCGCGCGTCGAGGGTTCCGCGATGAACGCGCACCAGGGTCTCCGGGCTCGAACCGAGCATGCCGTCGACGGCATACGTCCAGCACTGCGGATAGCCCAGGGCGAGTTCGACGAGTGCGCGCCGCACGTCGGACTCCGCGGGGAGGTGCGCGCGAAGATCGCGGGCCAGCACGACCTTGTCGAGTTCGCCGCCTCGGATGCGATCCGCGGCGACGGCGACCGCCCGCTTGTATGCCTCGCGAGTGAGAGCTCCGGGCAGCATGGTGAGCCGGTACTCCGCGCCGAACGGCTGCGGGTGCGGAGCCGACGGCATGCTGGAGTCGTCGGAGTGACGGATGCGCGTGATCCAGGAGCGACCCTCGCGACGACCGATGACGACCTGCGGCACCACCAGCACACTGGTCGCGGAGCTCTCGTCGTCGAACGCGAACGTGCCGAAGGCGACCAGACCCGTGCCCGGCATTCTGACCGGATCGTTCACCGTGCACACGGATGCGAGCTGCTTCCACGCGGCGGATGCCTGAGCGATGCGGTCGGCACCGGTGAACTCGAGCCGCAGAGCCTCGCCGACGCCGGCGATCCCCTCGCCCTTGCGCAGCCAGACGAGGGGGGCGCGCGCGTCGGTGAAGGGGAGGATGTGTCTGACGTCGTCGAGTGGGGTGGTCTCGACCGTCAACGCCTGTATTCGGGTCGCGATTACGGTCACGGTTCTAGCGTACGTCTGTGCCCTGGAGGCCGCCGTCAGGTGCGCGGAACCCTGCGCTGGCACCAAGGTCGCTCACGGGCTCGCGCCGCTCTCGCCTCAATCGCCCCTATCGGGCGCTGTGCACCCTCAAGGGCTCAGTCGGGTCGGCCCCGCGAGCGAGCTCGCGGTGCTCTCCCCTCAATCGCCCCTATCGCAGCTGCGCCGCTCAAGGGCTCAATCCGGTGGCGAGGCCCGAGCGAGCTCGCGCCGCTCTCCCCTCAATCGCCCCTATCGGGCGCTGTGCACCCTCAAGGGCTCAGTCGGGTCGGCCCCGCGAGCGAGCTCGCGGTGCGCTCCCCTCAATCGCCCCTAAGCTTGATGGGGTGAGTAGGGCCGACCTGAGCAAGCAGCCGTCGGACGTCGCCGCGATGTTCGATGAAGTCTCGGTCGGCTACGACCGCACGAACGCGGTGCTGTCCGTCGGCAACGCGTCGCTCTGGCGCATCGCCACCATGCGAGCCGTCGATCCGCGTCCCGGCCAGCTCGTGCTCGATGTCGCGGCGGGTACCGGTACCTCGAGCGCATCCCTCGCCCGCTCCGGCGCGAGGGTGGTCGCCGCCGACTTCTCGCCCGGCATGATCGCGGTCGGCGAGCGCAGGCAGGCCGGCAACCCGAACATCGAGTTCGTGCAGGCCGACGCCACAGACCTGCCGTTCGGCGACGACAGCTTCGACGCCGTCACGATCTCGTTCGGACTGCGCAACATCGTCGACCCGGATGCCGCCCTGCGCGAGTTCTTCCGGGTCACGAAGCCGGGCGGCAGGGTCGTGGTCTGCGAGTTCTCGCGGCCGCCGGCATCCGTGATCCGTAGTGCCTACTACGCCTATCTGCGCTACGGCATGCCCCTCTTCGCCCGCCTCGCGTCGTCGAACCCGGCCGCCTACTCCTATCTCATGGAATCGATCAGGGACTGGCCCGACCAGCAGTCGCTCGCGCACATGATCGGTCGAGCAGGATTCGAACGCGTGCAGTACCGCAACCTCACGGCAGGCATCGTCGCGCTGCACCGCGGCTTCGTGCCCGCGAACGGCAAAGCGGTCGTTCCGCCAGGGGAGTCGCCGACCGGCCCAGCATCGAAGGGTGACCTCTAGTGCCATCGCTGCCCCTCGCCCGGCGAGGAACCACGCTGTCGAGTCAGCTGGGCTTGAGCGACCGCATCTTCGCCTCGGGCAAGGACAAGCGCTTCGCGGAACGCATCGACGCCGGACTCGAACTGGTCGAGCAGGGACTGCGCGAACAGGTCAGATACGCCGACGAGATCGCGGATGTCACGGCCCGCTACCTCCTGAACGCCGGCGGCAAGCGCGTGCGGCCGATGCTCACGCTGTTGACGGCCCAGCTCGGAGAGGGTGCCACTCCCGACGTGATCGTCGCGGCGCAGGCCGTGGAGATCACACACCTGGCGTCGCTGTACCACGACGATGTGATGGACGAGGCGCAGACCAGAAGAGGCGTGCCGAGCGCACAACACGTCTGGGGCAACTCCGTCGCGGTGCTCACCGGCGACCTGCTGTTCGCCCGCGCGAGCCAGCTCGTTGCGAGCCTGGGCGAGGGCGCCATCCGCCTGCAGTCCGACACGTTCGAGCGCCTCTGCCTCGGCCAGCTGCACGAGACCATCGGGCCGAACGAGGGCGACGATCCCGTGCAGCACTACATCGACGTGCTCGCCGACAAGACCGGCTCGCTGGTCGCCGCCGCTGCGCAGATGGGCGTCATGTTCTCCGGCGCGCCCGACGAGTACATCCGGCCCGTCATGGAGTTCGGCGAGAAGGTGGGAGTGGGCTTCCAGCTCATCGACGATGTCATCGACCTCTCCGGAAGGGGCAACGAGACCGGCAAGACACCGGGAACCGACCTGCGCGCGGGCGTCGCCACCCTGCCCGTGCTGAAGCTGCGCGAGCGTGCGGAACGGGATGCCGACGCGGCGGCGCTGCTGGAACGCCTCGACGTCGAGGTGCTCGGGGCCCCGGAGAGCAAGGACGTGAGTGACGCCGTGGCCGCGCTTCGGGAGCACGTCGTCACGCAGGAGACCATGGACGAGGCGCACCGCTGGGCCCGTGAAGCGGTGGAGGCCATCGCCCCGCTGCCGCAGGGACCGGTGAAGAGGGCTCTCACGCGCTTCGCCGATACGATCGTCGAACGGTCCAGCTGAGCCCGTTTCGGGGGAACGGATGCCGTCATGCACGCCAGCAGCGCCCTCCACGCCGACAAGCTCGACAAGCACGAAAAGGAACCCGTCATGACCAGACTCCGCCTCGCCATCGTCGGTGCCGGCCCCGCCGGTATCTACGCTGCAGACATCCTGTTGAAGGCGGAGCGCGAGTTCGACGTGTCGATCGACCTGTTCGACCAGCTGCCGGCGCCGTATGGACTCGTGCGCTACGGCGTGGCACCCGACCACCCGCGCATCAAGGGCATCATCACGGCGCTCCGCGAGGTGCTCGACCGCGGCGACATCCGCATCTTCGGCAACGTGCGCTTCGGAACCGACATCACGCTCGACGACCTCAAGCGGCACTACAACGCCGTCATCTTCGCGACGGGTGCCGTGCGCGATGCCGACCTCGACATCCCCGGTATGGAGCTCGAGGGGTCGTACGGGGCGGCCGACTTCGTCAGCTGGTACGACGGGCATCCGGACTACCCGCGCACGTGGCCGCTCGATGCGCAGTCGGTGGCCGTCATCGGTAACGGCAACGTGGCGCTGGATGTCTCGCGCATCCTGGCCAAGCATCCGGAAGACCTGCTGCCCACCGAGATCCCCGACAACGTGTACGAGGGGCTCACGGCGTCGCCGGTGACCGACGTGCACGTGTTCGGCAGGCGGGGCCCGACATCGGTGAAGTTCACGCCGCTGGAGCTGCGCGAGCTCGGCGAGCTGCGCGACGTCGACATGATCCTGTACGACGAGGACTTCGACTACGACGACCACGCGCGCGAGGTGATCGCCGGCAACAAGCAGGTGCTCGTGATCGACCGGGTGCTGCAGCAGTGGCGGCAGCGCGAGGTGGGGCAGGCATCCCGTCGTCTTCACCTGCACTTCTACGCGAGGCCGACGGAGCTCGTCGACGACGGCACCGGACGGGTGGGCGCCATCCGCTACGAGCGCACGGCTCCCGACGGGCAGGGCGGCGTGTACGGCACCGGCGAGATACGCGAGATTCCCGTGCAGGCCGTCTACCGTGCGGTCGGATACTTCGGCTCGCCGCTTCCCGGCGTGCCGTTCGACAAGCGGCACGGCGTCATCCCGAACCACGAGGGTCAGGTGCTGCACGCCAAGGACAACACGCAGATCTACGGCGTGTACGCGACGGGGTGGATCAAGCGAGGTCCGGTCGGCCTGATCGGTCACACCAAGTCGGATGCGATGGAGACCGTCTCGCACCTCATCAACGACCTCGGCAACTGGTGGACGCCCGCCGATCCGTCGGAGGAGGCGATCGTGGCGCTCCTGAACGAGCGCGGCGTCGAGTACACGAACCTCGACGGCTGGCACAACCTCGATGCCCACGAGCAGGCGCTCGGCGCGGCCCGCGGCCGTGCGCGCATCAAGGTCGTTCCTCGCGACGAGATGGTGCGCGCGTCGAACCGGCCGGCGCCCTCGTCCGACTGAATGCGCGGCCCGAACGAGGGATAGAGGCGAACACCGCCGTCTGCTTAGCTGACTGATGCCGTGAGGGGACGGCGTATTCGGGGCAAGCGGCCAGTGGGGGCGGTGTGCGTCATGATGCGTACGCGGAATCGAAAAGGGATCATTCGGGCGGTTCTGGCCGGCGGAGTCGTGCTGGGGGTGGGAGCGGCAGTCACGCTGGCCGCGTGGAACGCCTCCGACTTCGCCACCGGCGACTTCCAGGCGGGAACCTTCGCCTTCGAGGGCTCTCCCGACGGGACGAACTATGCGCTGCATGCGGCGGGTGCTCCGGCCACTCTGTCGTTCGACGCGGCCGACGATCTGTCGCCGAGCACCACGACGTACGCGCCGTACTGGCTGCGGCTCGGTGCGGGGACGACGAGCGACGCCACCGTCACGGTGAGCTCTGCCGGCACGACCGGGACTGTGGCAGGACTCACGTACGCCATGACGGAACTGGCTGCCGACGACACGTGCAACGCGGCGGCGTCGGGACAGAGTCTGATCCCCGCGGGAACGGCACTGGATTCCGTCGGCCCGACATCGCCCACCGTGTCGCTCACGCACGCGGCGTCGAGCACCGACGACGGAACCGCCGTGCAGTTGTGTCTCGCGGTGACGGCGGGAGCCGGGGTCACGCAAGGCCAGGCGGGTGGCGCCACCTGGCAGTTCGCGGCCCAATCGACGAATTGAGCCGACAGCCCGAGTCGACGAGCTGAGAAACGTGGCCTCGAGGCCATCGCGACCGGCCCTGGTGCGAACCCTCCTCGCGGGAGGGCTCGTGCTGGGGGCGGGCGCGGCAGTGACGGTCGCCGCCTGGACCGCGCAGGACGATGCCGTGGGCGGCTTCGTCACGAGCCGGTTCAGCACCGAGTCGACCGTGAACGGCGGAACGAGCTGGTCGGACAACTCGACGACTCCCGCCACGCTGTCGCTCAGCGCGGGAGCGCTCATGCCGGGGGATGCGACGGCGGCCTCGTTCGGCATCCATGCCACGACGGGATCCGTGTCGGGAACGGAATCCCTGCAGACGCCGTCCGGCGTGGCGGGAGCCTTGGCACCCTCGCTTCAGTACCGCGTCTACCGGGCCTCGAGCAGCGCTTGCTCGGCGACGTCCGCGCCGGCGGCCGGTTCCGACTGGCTCGTCGGCGACGCGGTCGGCTGGGCCGCACTGTCGTCGACCGTGCCGGCCAACAGCACACCTCTGGCCGCCGGTGGCACTGGTGCGCCAGGCGCTCCTGCGTGGTTCTGCTTCCAGGTGCGCTTGAGCACGGATGCCCCCAACTCGGTGCAAGCGTCGGGCGCTCAGGCCACGTGGCGATTCCTGGGGACGAGTTCGTGACCATCCGGCGGAGCGCATCGGTGATCACCGAACCGTCGAG
The DNA here is from genome assembly GCF_035547335.1 of Humibacter sp. GTDB lineage: Bacteria > Actinomycetota > Actinomycetes > Actinomycetales > Microbacteriaceae > Humibacter. Next base: position 136,964 of record NZ_DASZVF010000021.1, read on the forward strand.
CGAGCGTTCTGGCACACGTGGCTGGTCTCGCGCGGTCTCGATCACCAGGTCCACCGTGCTCGACGTGGCCGCCGTGCTCGGCTCGTTGTGCATCGTGCTCGTCGTGCTGGCCGTGGTGTTCCACATCACGCTGATCATGTTCAAGACGGGCTCGATGGCGCCGGACATCCCCACGGGCTCCCTCGCGATCGTGCGGCAGATCCCGGCGGAAGACGCGAGGATCGGGCAGGTCGTCACGGTGGATCGGCCGGGGCTGCTGCCGGTCACGCACCGCATCGTCGGCACGCACGCCGGGCCAGCCGGCACGACTGTCCTCACGTTGAAGGGGGACGCCAACCCGACAGCGGATCCCGCACCCTACGCGGTGCGTTCGGTTCGGCTCGTGCTCGTGGCGATGCCGGGGCTGGCATACGTCATCGTGTGGCTGAGCAATCCCGTCGTCCTCGGTGTGCTCACGATCGCGGTCTCCTCCCTGATCGTGTGGGTGCTGTGGCCACGCGGCGACACCACGACGGGTGGCAGGCACGTGCGGGCAAGGGGCGCCGGATGACCAGGGGGAACCGGCGACCGGTCGTCGCGGCCGCTGTGCTGGCGGCTGCCGGTGCGGTGGCCGTCGTCGGCGCGGTGCTCCTCCCACCGGCCGGCGCGCTCGGCATGCCGTCGGCCGACGCCGGCGCGGCGCTTGTGCTCTCCGGCGACGCCGATGGAACGGTGCACGAGGTGCGACCCGACATGCCCGCGCTCTGGAACGTCGGCGTGACGGTGCACAGGATGCCCGTGCGAACGCTGGTGGGCGTCGTCACCTCCCAGGGCGGGTTCTTCTCGCACGGCACGGCGGTGAAGGCGCAGCTCGAAGTGCGCGGCTGCTCCAGTCCATGGCTCGGTGCCGAGTGCGCGAACGGCGAGCGGGTCATCCTCCCGAGCACCGCTGCCGAGATGCTTCCCGGAACGCCGGCAGCGCTGACCGATCCCGCACGTCCTGTGCCCGCCCGAACCTGGGTGCAGGCGAGGGTCGCCGTGACGTCCGATGCGCCGATCGACACCTCGGGAGAACTGCGCGTGCGCCTCACCGTGAACGCCGCGGGCGACGACGCGGCGAGTGGGACGGAGGCGCTGGCCGACACCGGGTCGGTGCCCCTGGCCGCCGCGCTGCTGGCGCTCGCCGCGGTGAGCGCGGGGTTCGCGGCAGCGGCGCTGGCGAGGGGTTGGCGTCGTGGCTGAGCGGCGCGGCATCCGGGGTGGCATGCGGCGTCGCATGGGGCGGGGGCCGCGCCATCGCATCCGGCGTCGGATCGGGAGGGGAGTGCTGGTCTGCGCGGCGGCGCTCGGCACGCTGGCGGCGCTCGTCGTGCATCCAGCCGAAACCGACGCGAGCTGGACAACGCAGCAGCAGAGCACGGCATCCGTGTCCTCCGGAACGGTGGCGCCGCCGGTCGTCAGCGGCTGCGCGGGCGCCGCTCTGAGCACGGCGGTGACCATCAAGTGGTCCCTGCCGTCGAGCGGTCAGTACACCACGGCCGACATCGCGTTCGGCGTCAGCAAGACGGGCCTCGGCACCGCAACGGAGGCGCTCGGCGCCACCACGTCTGCGACGACGGGTCCGGTCGGCGGCGTGTACACCACCACGCTGAGCAGCACGCTGCTCTCCGGGCTGCTCGGGAGCATCCTCGGTCAGACGATCTACATCTCGCTGTGGACCATGTACAAGCCGAGCACGGGCGTGACCAGCGCCTGGGTGTCGTCACCGGTGGGCTATAAGGTGACCTACCTGGCCGTGCTGGGCGCTCTCGGCGGATCGTGCAGCGCGCCCTGAGCGTGGGCGGCCCGCAGCGGCGTCAGCCGGCGGCGGAGCACCGCATCGTCAGCGTCGCCGTTCCCTGATCGTCGCCCAGCTCGAGGGCGACGGATGCGCTGCGCAGCGCGCCGAGCGATGAGACGTGCGTGCCGCCGCACGGGATGCGTGCGGTTCCCTCCGGCAGCTCGCACACCCAGTAGCGGGGATCGCCCAGGCCGTCCCCGTCGCGCTCGATGCGCACTGCGGCGTCCGTCGCGATCCACCGCGTGAGGGTCTCCCTCGCTTCTGCGGCGACGGCATCCAGCGCATCGCCCAGTCCGTCTGTGGCGAATCCTTTGCGTCGCAGCGACTTGTTCAGGCGGAAGACGTCGACGGATCCATCCGGCACGATGGTGGACGACTGGATGGCTTCGTGGTCGAAGTCCGCGCGGCCGAGCGCGTCCTCGCGTGCCGGCTTGCTCCAGCGGTCGGCCAGCGCCGCGTTCAGCGCCAGGGATGCCAGGTGGCACAGGGTGTGCCCGACCGAGAGCGCCTGCCGGTGCGTCGCATCCACGCTCACGATCACGTCGTCGCCGACCGCGATGCGGCTCGGTGCATCGAGCACGTGCGCGACCACGAAGGCCCAGCCTTCGGTGCCTCGGCGCACCGGGACGTCATCTCCGACGAACAGGTTCGTGCCGTCCGTGGCCCCGACCACCACATCCACCAGCGGCAGCTCGCGCCCGTCCGCCCTGATGGAGCCGAGATCGGGTCCCTGGTCGGGCCAGCCGCGGTCGACGGGATGCGCGGGCGTGCGATCCAGCAGCACGATCTCCTGTCCGTTCCCGTACGGCTGCAGATGCAGCACGACGGCTTCGGCGACGAGCGATTCGGCGCCGCCCGACGCGTACAGAACGGTGGTGTCGGTCGAGGGGAGGGGCATCCGGGCTCGTGCTCCGTGCTTCGTGCGCTCGTCTGTCGACGAGCGGGATGGACGTTCGGGCTGGGGTCAGCGGAAGTTCACGAACTGCAGGTCGACATCCAGGTCGGCCTTCTTGAGCAGCGCGATGGTGGCCTGGAGGTCGTCGCGGCTCTTGGATGAGACGCGCACCTCGTCGCCTTGGAGTTGACTCTTCACCGACTTCGGGGCCTCGTCGCGGATCAGCTTGTTGATCTTCTTGCCCGCCTCCTGGTCGATGCCCTGCTTGAGGGCGACCTCCAGGCGGAACTCCTTGCCGCTGGCATACGGCTCGCCGGCATCCAGGCTCTTCAGCGAGATGCCGCGCTTGATGAACTTCGACTCCAGTACGTCGAGAATGGCCTTCACGCGCTCTTCGCTGTTGGCCTTGAGCAGCACCTTCTCCCCGCTCCATTCGACCGACGCGCCCACGTTCTTGAAGTCGTAGCGCTGCTCGACCTCTTTGCGTGCCTGGTTGACCGCGTTGTCGGCCTCCATCTTGTCGACCTTGCTGACGACATCGAACGACGAATCTGCCATGAACTCGAGCTCCCTACTTCCTCGTCTCCAGCGAGTTTAGAGGCGATTGAGGGGAGAGCCGAGCGAGCTTGCTCGCGCGGCCGACCCGATTGAGCCTTTGAGCGCGGACACACGTGCTCTGCCGCTCCCGCCCGCGCCTCACGTCGCCAGGTGGCCGGCGCCCCTATGCTGTCCGCGTGAGCCAAGACTTCAGCGGCCTCGCCGCCACCGGATCCGACGTGACGCCCTGGCTGATCGTCGCGGCCATCGTGGTGCTGCTCGGCGTGGTCGCGCTCGTGGTGGCCGGTGTCCTGCGATCCCGACGCGCCGAGCGCCAGGTCGAAGACGCGGCCGAAGCTGTGGCAGGTGCAGGCGGTGTTCTGCCGACCCCTGACGCGAACGCGCCGGAGTCGGCGGAGACCGTCATCCAGGAGGCGTCAGAGCTGGGCGCGACGGATGCCGGCACAGCGGCGCCCGGAACACCCGCCGCGCCGCCCGCAGACGGCTCTCAGCCGCCGTCGACCGGCGGCGCGTCCGCCGGGGACGACGGGCCCACTCCCGGAGACGCCCCGAAGGCGTGATCGGCCGCCGGCACGCCTCGCACAGCGCACGCCGAAGAGTACGAGTCACCGCGGGGCGCGCTCTCGTGTCGCCGGCATCCGAAAATCGGGCTACTTCATGGACGCGCCGTGGCGACGTGCCGGCAGCCGGGGTGGCGTCGCAGATCTCCGATATTCAGAGCCGAGGACAGCCGGCGGCTCCGCCGCGGTGGGCGGGAGAAGCAGGGCTCTGCGCAGCCCGGTCGCCGATTTCACCGGATGCCTGAAGCATGGGTATCCTTGACTTCGCGCCTTCGGTCAGATGATCACATGTGGTCGGGAGCGCCAAGGCAGGTTACCCAAGCGGCCAAAGGGATCTGACTGTAAATCAGCCGGCATAGCCTTCGGGGGTTCGAATCCCTCACCTGCCACTCATGAATCGGGTCTCACCGGCGTGCCGGAGCGACCCGATTCGCGTATCCGGCGCTCTTCCCCGAGAGCAGGATGAGTGCTGCCGCGCGGAAGCTGCGTGCAGCGACAGGGTCGGATGACCGTTGCCGACGGGCGGCGCATGTTCCGCATCCCGGTGGGCACCTGGTCGGGAATCGCAGTGCTGCGGCCGGTGTTCTCTCAACCGTACGAATCCATCCGAAGGAGTCTCATGCGCGTCACCATGCTTCGCGCCAAGATCCACCGCGCGACCGTGACGAGGGCAGACCTCCACTACGTGGGATCGCTGACCGTGGACCGCGGGCTGCTCGAGGCATCCGGCATTCTCGTGGGGGAGCGGGTGAGCGTCGTCGACATCGACAACGGCGAGCGGTTCGAGACGTATGTCATCGAGGGCGAACCGGGATCGGGTGTGATCGGCGTGAACGGCGCCGCGGCCCGATTGGTGAGCGTGGGCGACCGCGTCATCATCATGGCGTACGGATCAGTGAAGCTCTCGAAGGCCCAGGAGTTGCGTCCGCGGGTGATCATGGTGGACGAGCAGAACCGCGTCCAGCACATGGGCGACGACCCCGCCTTCCCCACCACCTATCCGGCCTGACCCACCGCGGCCGGTGCGATCCCCAATCGGGCCGACCCCACCATCGGCCTGACGCCTACCGGCCCGATCTACCGCCGCACTGGTCTACCACCGGCGGGATCCACCACTTCTCCGGTCTGACCGATCACACCGCGAAGTTGCGGCGGCGGACGGTGCACAGCCGGTGATCGGATGCCGCCGATAGGCTCGCGTGGACAGCATGCGACGTGAGGGGGAAGCGTGGCCGAGGATCAGCCGAATGTGCCCACACAGATCAACTTCGACCTTCCGGCCGAGGTCGAAGCCGGGACCTTCGCCGACTTCGCGAGCATCTGGCACACCGACAACGTGTTCGTGCTCGACTTCGCGTCGCTGAGGGGACCCGCGACCGAGACCCACGACGAGCTCGGAGAGCCGCAGCGCTCGGTGAACGCGCGTGTCGTCACGCGTGTGCGCATCCCGCCCGAGCAGGTGTTCGAGTTGGCGAAGGCGCTGACCCGGGAACTCGAGATCTGGGAACAGCAGACGGGGAAACGCGCCACGTCCTAGGGGCCGACGCGCCAACGCGCAGCCTGCTGAGACGCTGCGTCCGAGGCCTCAGCATGCGACGTCTGTGTGTGCCCCGGTCAGGCGCTCGCCGCCTGCAAGGCGGCAGTGGAGTCGCTCACGAGAGTGTCGAGCCGTTCCACGATCCTGCTCACGACGGCGGTCGCAATGGCGACATCTTCGGGGTCGAGACCATTGATCACCTCCACGATCGCCGAGTGGTGATCGTGGTAGGCGCCGTCCACGAGATGCACAGCGGGCTCCGTCGGCACCAGGTAGTGCGCCCGGCGGTCGGTGGGATGATCGACGCGCTTGAGATAACCGCGCGTCACCAGCCGTTCGATCACGTTGGTCACGGTCGCACTGGACGTGTTCAGCATGACGATGACGTCCTTGGGGCTCATGTCGCGCCCGTCTCGCTTGGCCTGCACCAGGTAGCGCAGCGCGCTGAACTCCAGGTTCGACAGGCCGGTGGAATGGAGCGCTCTGTTGCCGAGCAGCATCTCCGCTCGCCGCAGCCTGAGCAGCGCTTCGGTCAGTGCCCTTCCCTCGGGAGTGTCCGGCTTCGCTGCGTAGAGATGTTCGCTTTCATGTCGTACGACGGTCTGGGGCACCGGTGTCCTCCGAGTCTCAACTGGGTTCCTTGCAGGGTTCGAGCGGTGCGAGCGAGGCTCGCGCCGCGGCCAACGTGCCGAAGGCGCCTGCATGGGATCCCGTCGCATCTCGCGCGACATAGTTCATGCCCTCCAACGTCACAGTCCCCAGGAAGTCGCCCTCTCGGGCGGCGACCCAGAACCCTGGTTCGGGCTCGGCCCACAGCGCGGTGCCCGCTGGCTGCGGGCCTTCCGCCGTCGCCCCCTCGAGGGCGAGTTCGTGATGTGCTGCGGGCGTCATGAGTCCTCCTGAAGAACATTACACACATTGTTCTTGTCTAAACCAGTCTGTTACACATATCGTGAGTAATACAACTACTGTACTGTTTGGATCTTGAGAGTCACGGAATCCGAATCAGTGATGATCCTGACCGCGAGGAACGGATCAGCCCACCACAACAAGGAGCAGCGAAGATGGCCACGTTCAACTACAACAACATGCTGCAGGCCGAGTTCGACGACCGGACTCTCGCGCATCTCGAGCGGGTGATCTTCGGAAAGCTGCGTCGCCGCGAGGCCTTCCACTTCGCCTGGACGACGCCGGACGGCGAGCGCAAGTCGGTGTGGCTCGACAGTGGGGTCGCGGTCTCGTTCGACTACGCCGTTCCGGTGCGCGACCTCAACCGCGCATGGCTCGAGCGCCTCATGGCTGCCGCGTCGAGCCCGGCCGGACTGGCCGTGCTTCCCGAGCCCGAGCCGGACAAGCAGGTGCCGGTGCCGGCATCCCGTCGCCGCAGCATGGTCGCCGCGTGACGAGAGCGGACACGGATCAGCCCCGGTCGAAGCGCTTGCCGTAGCCGCGCCTGGGCAGGATGCCGAAGATGACTGCGATGACCGGGCCGGCGAACGGGACCAGCGTGAGCAGGAACCACCAGCCGGCCAGGTTCGCGTCGTGGAGCCGCCTGACGAACACGGCGATCGTCGGGATCAGCGCCGCCAGCACGTAAGCGGCGAAGACGACGCCGATCACGATGCTCGCGGGTGTCGGACTGGCGGCCGACGGGCCCGCGACGGCGACGGCCATCTCCACGGCGATGCCTGCGACGAGGAACACCACCACGTTCAGGGCGTATGCCCACCAGAACTCGCTGCGGCTGGCCCTGCCGTGGAAGACGGCGTACTTGCCGAAGAACCGGGCCAGGGCCTCTTGCGGCGTCGCCCAGTAGATCGGGTCGTCGGATGGTCGCCCGGAGGCGGCGATCCTGGCAGCGTCAACGGCATCCTGTGCGTAGTCGTCGGCTCCGGTGCTCACGAGGACATGCTGACACACCTCGGTCTCGGCTAGTGAGTCCATGCTCAGTCGATGACCCGGATCAGCTCCCAGATGCCGGGGGCCGATAGCCGCACGTCGAACACGCGCGTGTCGCCGTCGTCGCTCGTGCCTTGGAACCGCCAGCCCTTCAAGGGCGACGGCGGATGCGTGATGGCGGGGCTCAGAGGCATGCCGGGCTCGGGGCCGAGCCGGGTAGGCGTGTCCGTGACCCGGTAGCGGTGACCGGCCCAGAACATCCGTCGCGGGATGCCGTCCTCATCGATCCACACCGTGACGATCTCGGTGGTATGAGTGATACTCATGGCGATCCTCCTGATGAAACATTAGAACAGAGATTCGATGGATCGACGATAAATGCGATGCGCGCGACACGCCAAACACCTCGATCACCGTCTCGACGACGGGTCGCCGTCGCCGGAGCGCTTAGACATCGCAGCCCCTAGTGCTTGGACGACGAAGCTTGGAGCGCTCAGACGGAAAAGCACGAGCGCTCGGACGGCGCGAAGCCAGGAGAACGTGGGCCGACCGGATGACGCGGCGAAAGCCCGCCCCACCCCCGTAGCATCGGAGGCATGTCCACAGCGATCGACGAACTCCGCGACCTTGCCCGATCGATCGCCTGGGAAGCCGGTGATCTGGTGCGCACCCGACGCGAGGAGGGCGTGGAGATAGCCGCCACCAAGACTGCGCCGGAAGACATCGTCACGGCCGCCGACCGGGAATCGGAAGACCTGATCCGTGGTCGTCTTGCGGATGCCAGGCCCGGCGACGGGTTCTTCGGCGAGGAGAGCGACGCCAGCGGGAGCAGCACCGGGCTGAACTGGATCGTCGACCCGATCGACGGAACCGTCAACTACCTCTACGGCATCCCTGCGTACGCGGTGTCCATCGCGGTCGTGGAGGGCGACCCTGACCCGAGCACGTGGCGTGCGCTCGCATCCGCCGTGGTCAACCCGGCCACCGGGGAGGTCTACACCGCCTCGACCGGTGGCGGTGCGTACCTCGGCTCGAAGCGGCTGCGGGTGGCGACCGGCAAGAAGCTGTCACTCGCGCTCGTCGGCACAGGGTTCTCCTACGATTCGCGCAGGCGGGGGCTGCAGGCCGAGGCCGTGAGCGGCCTCATTCCGCGGGTGCGTGACATCCGTCGCATCGGCGCGGCATCGCTCGACCTGTGCAACGTGGCGACGGGCAGGCTGGATGCCTACTACGAGAAGGGTCTCAAGCCCTGGGATCACGCGGGCGGCGCGCTCGTCGCTGCCGAGGCGGGCGCCACGGTCGCCGGCCTGCATGGTGTGCCCGCGAGCCGCGCGCTGACGATCGCCGCCGAGCCCGGGCTCTTCGCCCAGCTCGAGCCCGTGCTCGACGAGCTCGGCGTAGCCGACCGCTGACCCCACCGTGGGTTGAGTCTGTCGAAACCCGCGGGCGCGTGGCGGTCTCGTCCGGCGCAACCGGAGGTAGGGGCTGAGGTGCGGCTCAGCGCACAGCGGCGGTCAGCCGAGCAGCCAGACGGCGGTGTCCGTGGGCAGTTCGTCGCCGTCCAGCGGCTCGCTGGAGACGACCACCTCGCCGGCGGGCAGCGGGATCGGGGCCCCGCTGAGGTTCGCCACCACCGTCACCTCGCCATTGCGGAACGCCACGACCTCGTCGCCGTATCCGTCCAGCCATTCGAGGCTTCCGCCTCCGAGCCAGCGCGCCTCGCGCTCGGCGAGGAGCAGTTTGTACAGCGACAGCGTGGAGTCGGGGTCGACGCTCTCGACATCCCGGGCCAGCGTCGCCCATTCCGCGGGCTGCGGCAGCCAGCTCGCACCCGAGTCGTTGAAGCCGTAGGACGGGCCGGAGGATGTCCACGGGATGGGCACGCGGCATCCGTCGCGTCCGTAGCGTTCGCCGTGCGTGCGGAACCACGTGGGATCCTGCCTGGCGGAGTCCGGAAGGTCGATCACCTCGGGCAGGCCGAGCTCTTCGCCCTGATACAGGTAGGCCGAGCCGGGGAGCGCGAGCATGAGCGTCGTGGCCGCCCTGGCACGCCGCAGCCCGACGGCCTCATCGGGCCGGAACGGTGTGTTCGGTCCCAGTCCGTATCCCTGCGGGCTCTCCTCGGGGAGGCCGAAGCGGGTGGCGTGCCGGATGACGTCGTGGTTGGAGAGCACCCACGTGCTGGGTGCGCCGACGCCGCCGAATGCCGCGAGGGAATCGGCGATCACCTTGCGAAGGGCATCCGCGTTCCACGGAGTCTCGAGGTAGGAGAAGTTGAACGTCTGCTGCATCTCGTCGGGACGCACGTACCTGGCGAGCTTCGACGGCGGATCCACCCACGCCTCACCGCACAGCGCGCGGTCGCCGTCGTAGTCGGCGAGCACCTTGTGCCAGTCGCGGAAGATGGCGTGGCCGTCCTCCTGGCCCCAGAACGGAGCGCTGGGCGCCTCGTCGCTGATGTCTGGCTCGAGCGTGACGCTCGCGCCGCCCATCGAGCCCGCGTGCTCGGCGGGCGTGTAGTCGGGCAGGCCCTTCGCCTTCACCATGCCGTGGGCCACGTCGATGCGGAAGCCGTCGACTCCTCGATCCAGCCAGAACCGCAGGATGCCGCGGAACTGCTCCCACACCCACGGGTCCTCCCAGTTGAGGTCGGGCTGCGACTGGTCGAACAGGTGCAGATACCACTGGCCGGGCGTGCCGTCGGCGTTGGTGGTGCGCGTCCACGCCGGCCCGCCGAAGACGGACTCCCAGTTGTTCGGCGGCAGCTCCCCGTTCTCGCCCTTGCCGTCGCGGAACCAGTAGTGGTCGCGTGCCTCGCTGCCCTCGGCGGATGCGAGCGCCTCGCGGAACCATGCGTGATCCGACGACGTGTGGTTCGGCACCAGGTCGACGATCACCCGGAGGCCCAGGCGGTGCGCGGTCTCGAGCATCCGGTCGAAGTCCGCCAGCGTGCCGAACAGCGGGTCGACGTCGCAGTAGTCGGCCACGTCGTATCCGGCGTCGCGCTGCGGTGAGGTCATGAACGGGGAGAGCCAGACGGCATCCACCCCGAGCTCCTGCAGCACGGGCAGGTGCTCGGTGATGCCGCGCAGGTCGCCGATGCCATCACCGTTCGCGTCGGCGAACGACCGCGGATACACCTGGTAGATGACGGCGGTGCGCCACCACTCCCGGCCAGCGCTCGAAGTCGGTGCCTCCGCGACACGGGTCGAAGGTTTCGTGCTCACCGCTGTGTCTACCACTGATGCGTCCTCGATTCGATTCGTTTTCGGGCAGTGCACGTCATGCTCGCGCATGGGCAAGGAATTGGATGCCACTGTAAGGCACGCGTCCGAGATGCTCCTCCGTCTCGCGACCTCGGTGTGCGCAGACGCCGTTCCGCCTCGTGGCGGGAGCATCGCCGGGTCCCGCTGCGTCGCGCCCGGATGCGTCGCCCGCTTCGTGTGCTTGGTCGGGGTCGCCGGGGGCGTCGGAGGTCAGCCGGTCTGTTCGACGGGGCACACGAGGCGGCTCGCCGTGCGCTGGTCGGCCGAGCGCAGCACCGAATGGGCCGTCATCGGACGGCCGCAGAGCGGACACGGCGCATCCGCACGCCGCTGCTCGGGCGACTCGGGATGCCCGGCGCCCAGCTGCGCCGGACCCGTGAACGTGCGGACCACCCTGTTGAACTTCTCGTACCAGTTCCAGAACCCGCGAGCCACGATCTGCTGCCTTTCGCCCTAACCGTTAGGGTGCTAACTATTAGGGCGAGAGTAGCATGGCGGGCAGGAGGCGACAGGATGAGTTCAGGCACGCAGGCCCGCGGCAGAAGCGGCCTCGGCGAGAGCGCGGACGGTCCGCGGCAGGAGGACGCCGCCGCGGAGTCAGCGGACGGCACGTTCCGTGCGCCCGACGACCTGCTCAAGCTCGGGAACCAGGTGTGCTTCGCGCTCGCCGTGGCATCCCGAAGCGTCATCGCGCTGTACCGGCCGGTGCTGGAGCCGCTCGGCCTCACGCATCCTCAGTACCTCGTGATGCTCGCGCTGTGGGAGCAGAGCCCGCGAACCGTGGCGGCCATCGGACGAGAGCTCCAGCTCGAACCCGCGACGCTGTCGCCGCTGCTCAAGCGGCTGGAGGCATCCGGTCTCGTGCGGCGCGAGCGCGACCCGAAAGACGAGCGGATGCTGCGTGTCACCCTCACCGACAAGGGCCGCCGGTTGCGCCAGAAGGCGCTGGATGTGCCGCCGCAGATCATCGAGCGGCTCGGGCTCGAGCTGTCCGAGCTGGAAAGCCTGCGAGGTGCTCTACACCGCGTGATCTCGGCGGCCTCGGATGACCGGCGGGTGTCCGAGCCGGCAGCCGGATGATGATATCCTCGTACGGTTGTCGATCGGCCCTCGGGCGGTCGGTGTCGCCCCGATAGCTCAGTGGTAGAGCACTTCCATGGTAAGGAAGGGGTCGTCAGTTCAATCCTGACTCGGGGCTCCAGCTTGGTGTCACCGGCGGTTCGGTGGGCACGAAGACTGCGGCGGGATAGCTCAGGTGGTTAGAGCACACGGCTCATAATCGTGGTGTCGCGGGTTCGAGTCCCGCTCCCGCTACTCACCTAGGAAACACTGGGAACGGCGGCCATCGGATGGTCGCTGTTTCGTCGTTCTACGACGCGTTTGCCCACAATTTTCCCACATCTGTGTGGGCAGCGTGCTCATTGAGTGCGGCCGCAACGGAGTCAAGGTCATCGTCGAAGAGGTCGCTGTAGGTGTCGAGGGTCATGGCGGCCGACGCGTGACCGAGCATCCGCTGCACGGCCTTCACGTTGGCGCCGGCACTGATCGCGAGTGACCTCGCTGTTGCGCACCGAGGCGAGCGACCGGTCCGCCCACACGGGCGCGACGTGAAGCCGCCATGCAGATCGGTAGACGTAGACGGTCGAAACCTTCAAGTCCGATCGGGAGTTCAGCCATTGTTCGCCGAGTGAGCCGATGGATATCCTTCCAGCCGCCGGATCGATGAACTCGCCCCTGGCCTTCTTCACCTCAACTGACGCGGCGAACTGCTCCGCGTCACGTTTGGTCTTGAACCCGCGCTTGTCGGTCTGCCGATGATCGGGAGTTCGGTAGCGGACCCGATAGCGGCGGCCGGAGACGGTTTTGTACGGCTCGATGCTCCCCATAGGCCGCACCCTAACCCGCACCATCGACAGGCCACCACCCGCGCCAGAGGTCGGCCACGCGGTCATTCGATGACCCCCGGGACCACCCACGGCGCCGTGTCCGGACTTGTCCGGACGCGTTTGGACCGTCTAGCGGCCCAACGGTGGCGGTATACTATCAGTATGACTACCACGATTAAGGTGAGCGATGAGCTCCGCGACCGGCTGAAGGAACAGGCCGCCCGCGATGGGCTCACCTTGGGCGCGCATCTGGCACGACTGGCGGATGCGGAAGATCGTCGTAAGCGACTGCAGTCGTTGAAGATCGCGATCAATGCCACAGGAACCGCGAAGGCTGTGTCGCATGCGGCGGAGTCCTCCGAGTGGGAGCGCGCTGAGCTGACCGACGCGACACAGTGACGGACCTCGAGCTTGCGCCGGGCGTCGTTGCCTGGGCATCCCTTGAGCCTGTTCGCGGCCGTGAACAGGGTGGCCACCGTCCGGTGCTCGTCGTCGCTTCCTCGGGGTATCTTGACGCGGTCACGACGCTGGTGATCATTCTCCCGATCACCACGGTCGATCGTGGCTGGCCGAACCATATTCGGGTTGAGGGGCCGAGCGGCCTCGATCGGCCGTCCTGGATCATGTCCGAGCAGCCCCGCACGCTCTCCCGCGACCGGATCACAGGGATAGCAGGCCAGGTCTCGGACGCCTGCCTTGCAGAGATCCGTACCTGGCTTGGCGACTTCCTCGACCTCTGAGTCCCCGGCTCTGTCGTTCCGACTGCCCGGGTCAGTGCCCGTTCGGTCCGGTGGTTCGTTTGGACAACGCTTGCCTACTGAGTCCGGTTCGCGATGCCAGCGAGTTCCAGCTCTCTCCCACCTCACGAAGATGAATGATCAACTGATCTCTCTCAAGAAGAAGGGCGTCCTGCTCACGCCGTAGCCGATCGAGGGACCGCCCGAGGTACCCGAGGCGTTCGAGGGCGTCGGCGCGCGTGCCCCATCTCTTCGTCGCGGCAGATTGCGCGTCGGCGGCGCGCCGCGCAGCGGCATCCCGAGCACGCTCCTCCGCACGCCGAACCGCGGCCGCGTCGTACTGCTCACGCTGCCTCGCGTACGCCGCTGAACGACGTTTTGACCTGGCTTGAACCCCCCGATTTGCCATGCAACTCGGTTTACACGCGACCCCTGTCATTCAGAGGGCCCCCGGGACGGCCCCACTGAAAGTGCCTGCGCGCATTGCCATTTTCGATCGGTCTGATCTCGTTGGCTTGGTCGTCGCGCTAACCGTCTCTTACTCCCACGTCCCTCTTGATTGATCTGTTTATCCGTCCTTCGCCATCTGAGTCGTTGCCTTCACTTCGAAGAACCGGCGCCCACAGACATCTCGCCCTACGTCACCAGTGTGAAATGGGACTGCTGCAGGTTTGGTTGACTCGTTCGTTTAGGCCGCGAGTGCGGCCTGTGGGTTGATGATCGTCTCGTACTCGATCGGGGTCAACTTCCCGAGACCGCGTTGACGTCGTTTCCGGTGATAGGTGCCCTCGATCCAGGTGATGATCGCCAGCCGGAGTTCCTCCCGGGTGGTCCAACGCCGCCGGTTGAGGACGTTCTTCTGCAACAGGGCGAAGAACGATTCCATCGCCGCATTGTCCGCGCACGCGCCGACCCGGCCCATCGATCCGAGCAGCCCGGCATCGCCGAGCGCGCGGACGAAGCGTTTGGAACGAAATTGACTGCCTCTATCGGAGTGGACCACCGTCCCGACCGGGTGACGGCGCTGCACCGCCATCTGCAGCGCCGCGACAGCGAGCGAGGACCGCATCCGATCACTGATCGAGTACCCCACGATGCGGCGCGAGCAGGCGTCCTTGACCGCGCAGAGGTAGAGCTTGCCCTCACCAGTTGGGTGCTCGGTGATGTCGGTCAACCACAGCCGGTCGATATCCGGCGCCGTGAACGCTCGTCGGACCCGGTCGTCGTGCACCGGCGGCCCGGCCTTGCGATTCAGGCCATGCTTCTTCGCGTGCAGCGACCAGAGCCGCTGCTGCGAACACAATCGCCACACCCGCCGTTCCGAAACCCGGTGGCCGGCAGTATGGAGGTCGTCGGCGATGAACCGGTACCCGAACGTCGGGTCGTCGCGGTGCGCGTCGACGGCCGCGTTGGTCAGGTGCGCGTCCTCCCAGTCGCGATCGGTCACAGGATCGGCACGCCATCGATAAAACGCCTGCTTCGAGAAGCACAACACCCGGCAGGCCACCGCGACCGGGATCCGATCGGCGGCGAGTTCAAGGACCAGCGGGTAGATCATTTTGGGAGTTGCGACTGGGCGAAGTACGCCGCTGCCCGGCGGAGGATCTCGTTCTCCTGCTCGAGCAGACGGATCCGCTTCTGCGCTTCCCGCAGCTCGGCCTGCTCGACTGCTTTCGCCGATGGCGCTGCCGTGAGTCCGATGCCATCGTCACGGTCCGCGAGCCGCAACCAGCGGGCGAGGCAGGACTCGGACACGCCGAAGTCCTTCGCGACCTGCCGCACCGACGTCTCGCCCTTCCGGGCAACCGCGATCACATCACGGCGGAACTCTTCCGGATACGCCTTCACCATGGCGCACATCCTTCCAGCAGGAGCGCATGCCCCTACCTATCAGGAGTCAACCAAACCGACAGCAGTCCCAATACTCCGGGATCCTCTTGGAGAGTGACCTTCCCGATTCCGCCACTGCATTTCCAGACGGACTGCAGATACCGCGCACCTTGCGGCCGGTTGACGGCAATCGTCTGGCTGCCCGTTCCAGTGAAACGAACCGGTGCACCGAATGTCGACCCGATAGGTGGCTCCGACGCGCTGGGTATGGCCGGGAGCGTAGGCGCTGGCGGGATGGGCTCGCGCTTGTCGATCGAGCATCCGCACAGCACGACGCTCAGCGATATCAACGCAGAAACGATGAAGACCACCCGACGTTGCCGCATTCACCACTCCCGCCCGCGCCCAACGGCACACTAGCGGCCGAGGACTGGCGACTAGAACCGGGCCCATCGACAGAACGGGCTCACCACTCCGCAGACGTGTCGCCTCGGCCGCTCTCGGTGCTGTCGGGATAGCCCGGTTCGCCACTGCGTCACCTGGCCTTCACCCGCCCTTCCATCGGGCATACCCTTCCGTGCCCATCGGCCTCAATACGTTCGGGCACATGAAACGAATCACCCGCGTTTGGGGCACACTCGCGATCGCCTGCGCCGCCACCGCCTCGTTCACGCTTGCCGCGAATCCGGATGCTCACGCCGCCACCACTGCGACTACACCGGATACGGATGTCGCCGTCCCCGCCGGATTCACCCTGCTTCCGGCGGGCAGCTATGCACCGCTGCCGGTCGGGGATCCTGACCTCACGGAGACCCGCAGCGTCGAGACGCTCGCGCCGGGTGTGACTCTTACGCACATCGTGCGGGGCGACGAGCCGGCCGCGATCGGCAGCGTGAATACCACGATGAGGGGTCCGTTCGTCGTCAACACGGTCACCATCGACCCGACCGTGGCGAAGGGGCACCTCAAGGTGGTACACCCGGAGCACCTGACCGACCGCGCCAACGTCGGCCAGCTTGTGACGAAGGCGAACGGTCTGGTCGGCATCAACGCATCGTTCTTCGACATCAACGACAACTACGGCGTCGCCGACGGACTCGCCATCGACGACGGAACGATCGTGGGCAATCCGAACGGTGAGGATCACGCCAGCGGAGTGCACAACGGCAAGACCTCGGGCCCGATCGTCGACTCCGCATCGAACAACCTGGTGCTGAACGGAGACTTCACCTGGTCGGGCACCATCACGAACCCGGTCAGCGGCAAGAGCCTCACGCTCACCGAGGTCGACAAGAACACGTTCGTGCCCTCCTCGTGTGCGAACCTCGTCGACCAGACCGCCTGCACGGTGGCAGGCGACCTCGTGAAGTTCGACCCGGTGTGGGGCGCCACCACTCCGGTCGGCCACGGCGTGGAGGTGGTGCTCGACAAGGTGGGCCGTGTCCTCAGCGTTGACACCACGCGCGGCGTCGCGCTGCAACCGGGGCAGACCTCCATCCAGGCCACCGGCAGCTATGCGGCCCAGCTGCTCGACCTGGTGGCGAACGGCCACAACATCCACACCGACATCCAGCTCTACAACGACGGCAAGAACGTGCCGCTCACGCCCAACACCGCAGCGACGACGGCGAGCTGGGTGCAGGTCGACGACGGGGTGAACAAGTACCCGTACCCGAAAGGAGTGGACACGCCGATCACACGGAATCCCCTCACGTCGGTCGCCACCACCCGTGACGGCAAGATCATCCTGTTCACGGTCGAGGGACGCGCGTCATTCAGCGTCGGGATGACGTATCCGGAAGAATCCGCCGCCTTGCTCGCCATGGGTGCGTGGAACGCGGTGAACCTCGACGGCGGCGGATCGACCGAGATGTACGCCGGCGGCCAGTACGTGACCACTTCGGCCGACGGCTACGTCACCGGATCCACGGGTCAGACCACCTGGAACGGAAAGCTGCGCGCCGACGGCGACGCGATCGTCTGGGTTCCGTAAGCAGACCCGCGGGCTCCCGTCAGAAGAGTTCGTCGTCGTGCGTCGTCAACCGGAACCACCGGTACCCGTACCCGTCGAGCGCGACCGTAGCCCGGCCGCGTTCGACGGGGACCTGCTCTGCGGTGAACACGTCGCGGAGGCAGTCTCGGTTTGCGGGCAGTGAAATGTGCACATCGCGCGGTTCGGCCGCGAAGCTGTGCAGCGCGACGATCACCCGAGCGCCGGAGGTGAGCGTGTGGGCAAGAACTCCCGGATCCGGTTGGTCGAGCACCTCGAACCCGCCCCAGCCGAGCTCGCGCAGGTTGCGGTAGTGGCGAGTCAGCGTGCGCATGAAGTGCAGGAGCGAGTCCTGGTCTCGTTCCTGCTGGGCCACGTTCACGTGTTCGGGTCCGTAGACCCCCTCGGTCACCGGCGTCCTCAGCCTGGAAGGTCGGGCCGTGGAGAAGCCGCCGTTTCGGCCCGCCGTCCACTGCATCGGGGTGCGCACCGACATCCGGCCGCCGATGTCGAGGTTCTCACCCATCCCGATCTCCTCGCCGTAGAAGAGCACCGGAGTTCCCGGCAGGGAGAAGAGCAGGCTGTAGACCATTCGGATGCGCCGGGGATCGCCGTCGAGCATCGGCGGCAAGCGGCGGACCAGCCCGCGCCCGTACACCTGCATCCGTTCCTCAGGCCCGAACGCCGCGAACACCTCGTCGCGTTCCTCGGCCGTGAGCTTGTCGAGCGTGAGCTCGTCATGATTGCGAACGAAGTTCGCCCATTGGATGTCGGGCGACCCCTTCGGACGGGACAGCAGCGCTTCGGCCAGGGGCCGGGCATCGCCGCGGGCCAACGACAGGTAGAGGTTCTGCATGCTGATGAAGTCGAACTGCATCGTCAGCTCGTCGCCCTCGGCGCCGCCGAAGAACTCGTTCTGCGCGTCACGTGACAGATTGACCTCGCCGAGCAGGATGCCGTCTCCAACCCTCCGGTTGAGGACCGACCGGAGCGAGCGCAGGTAGGCGTGCGGGTCAGGCAGTCGCCGCGCTCCATCGACGACATCGTCCGTCTGCAGCAGGAAGGGAACGGCGTCGACACGGAATCCTGAGACCCCGAGCTGCAGCCAGAAGCCCATCACCTTGGCGATCTCGTCACGCACCCGGTCGTCGGTGATGTTGAGGTCCGGTTGCTCACGGTAGAAGACGTGTTGGTAGTACTGCCCGGCCTTCTCGTCGTATTGCCAGTCGCTGGTCTCTTGGTCGGGGAAGACCGGGTCCGGTTGGTTCTTCGGGGCTTTGTCGCGCCACACGTAGAAGTCGCGGAAGGGCGACTGCGGGCTCGACCGCGCGGACTTGAACCACGGGTGCTGGTTCGAGGTGTGGTTGACGACCAGGTCGACGATCACGCGCATGCCCCGGTCGCGCGCGATCCTGAGCACCTCGACGAAATCGCCGAAGTGCCCGAGACGGCTGTCGACCCCGTAGAAGTCGGTGATGTCGTACCCGTCGTCGCGGTGGGGCGAGGGGTAGAACGGCATCAACCAGAGGCACGTGACCCCGAGCTCTGCCAGATAGTCAAGGCGCGTGGCGAGACCCTCCATGTCGCCGACGCCGTCGCCGTTCCCATCCAGAAACGTCTCGACATCAAGGCAGTAGATCACCGCGCTCTTCCACCACAGGTCGCTGGTGTCGCTGACTTTCATCGGACCTCCAAGCGGCACACGGTACGGCATCCAGCCGAAGCACAACCGGGAATCACGGTCGGGAGATCGTACAGATGGCGACAATCGGCCGTCCACCCTGCCTCGACTCCTCGAACTCGTTCGCACCCGTAGAGTGGTACGATATTCAGTACCACTAGGGAGGCGGTCATGTCGGCGATCACGGCATCCGAGGCACGCAAGAGCCTGTTCGGATTGATCCAGCAGGTCAATGACGACCACACCGCCGTCGAGGTCGTTTCCCGTCACGGCAACGCGGTGATCCTCTCCAAGGATGACTATGACGCCATGACGGAGACCGCGTACCTGTTGCGCAACTCGGTCGGCGCTCAGCGACTCGTCGAAGCGATCGAACGTGCACGGCGGGGAGACTTTGAACAGCACGACCTGTTCGACGCTTGAGCCGCCGGCTCGCCTTCGACCGCAACGGGTGGGAGGACTACATCCATTGGCAGACTCAAGACCGCAAAACACTGAAGCGAATCAACCAACTCATCGCCGACGTCCTGCGCGACCCATTTGCCGGCATCGGCAAGCCTGAACCGCTCAGGCACATCCTGTCCGGTGCGTGGTCGCGTCGCATTGACGACGCGAACCGACTTGTGTACTACGTCACCGACGACCACGTCGTCATCCTTCAAGCGCGCGATCATTACTGACTCGCTGTGTCAGACCTGCTAGGCGTTGCTCTCGCGGCACACGAGTAGGGTGACGGCATGCTCACGCGACTGATGCGTTCGCTCGGCCGGTTCCTCTCCTGGGTCGCCGACGTGGTGAAGCGGGTCGGCGGTGCACTGAACGGAGGCCGCGACGCCGACAGGTACGCTGCCAAGGTCTACGCGGAGCGGCGAGACTACCGCCCTTGAAGCTCCGGCCCGCAGGTCGATCCGCGTCTCCTTCGGCCCCCACGCGGATGGCGAGCGCGGTCGACCGTTCAAAGAGCGCGGTCGACCGTTCGAACAAGGGAGCCTGCGCACGCCGTGGCCGGGCCCGATCTGGCACCCTTGACCGCGGAACGAGCGCGGATGTCGGCGCTCAGCAAGGGAGAATCCATGTCCATCGAACTCGAGCAGAGGCCCGCTCTCGTCGTCATCGACCTGCAGGTGGGCATCCTCAACTATCCGACCGCGCACCCGACGGAGCAGATCATCGCGAACTCCGCGGCTCTCGCCGAGGCGTTCAGGGCTCGAGGCCTTCCCGTCGTGCTGGTGAACGTGGGGGGATCCGCTCCTGGTCGCACCGATCGTGGCAAGGCGACGGGACGTGTCGGCGGTCGCTCGCTTCCGCCCGAGACGACGGAGCTCGTACCCGAGTTGAACCGGCAGCCCAGCGACATCACCCTGACGAAGCGATCGCTCGGCGCATTCCTCACCACCGATCTCGACGCCAAGCTGAGAGAGGCCGGCGTGACGCAGATCGTGCTCACCGGGATCTCGACCACCTCGGGAGTGGAGTCCACGGCGCGGTCCGCCTTCGACCTCGGATACCACGTGGCATTCGTCACCGATGCCATGACCGACAACCTCGAAGCTCACAACGCCTCGATCGAGTACCAGTTCCCGAAACTCGGCGAGCTCGGCACGACCGCCGAGGTCCTGGCGCTCCTCGACGCGCGGTAGGCGGGCGTCCGACCACGCCTGACGAGTTCCGGATGCGCGAATCCCGCGCCCTCAGGTGGTGACGACGACCTTCTTCCCGGCCCGCACACCGCTCTCGAAGCGCCGTTGCGCGTCGGCGACGTGATCGAGATCGAGCGTCGCGTCGAGCTCGGGTCGCAGCGAGCCGAGTCGCACGGCTGCCTGCATGAAGGCGTTCATGCGCGCCAGCACGTCGGGATCGAGCAGGTAGTCGAAGCCGCGGTAACCCACGACATCCACGGTGGACTGAAGCGGCTCGGGAGTCGGTCTGGCGTCGAGGAACCCGGCTGCGACCAGCTTGCCGTGAGGACGCGTCGCACGCAGCAGGTCCCGCTGGCCCGGTCCTCTGACCAGGTCGAGCACGATGTCCGCGCCCGCGCCGTTCGTCTCGCGCAACACGTCCGCGGCCAGGTCGCCCCTCGAGGAAACGATGACCGATGCGGCACCGGCCGCCTCGAGTTCCTCGATTCTGTCGGCGTTCCGCGTGATGGCCAGGGGAACGGCCCCGAGGTGATTGGCGAGCTGGATCGCCGCTCGTCCCACGCTTCCTGATGCTCCGGAGATCAGTACCGTGTCTCCAGGGCGCATGCCCGCGGCCTCGATGAGCGCGCCGTAAGCGGTGGAGAATCCGACCCAGATCGCTGCTGCCTCGGCGATGTCGAGACCGCTCGGGCGCGGCACGACGGTGTTCGCGCGGACCGTCGTGTGGTCTGCATAGCTTCCGTTCTTGCTCGGGTCGGGGATGGCGGCGAGGATCACCGGGTCTCCGGGCCTGATGCCGCCGGTTCTCGGTCCCACCTTGTCGATGACGCCTGTCGCTTCGATGCCGAGTCGGCTGTGTGGCAGCGGCACGGGTGCAGGGGAGGTTCCCGACCGCATCATCACGTCCAACGGGTTGACGGCGAAGGCTTCGATTCTGACCCGCACCTCTCCGGGGCCCGGCTCGGTCACCGGGGCGTCGGCGATGCGCAACACCTCAGGCCCGCCGAACTCGTCGAACACCACGACTCGCGACGCTTGTTCTCCTCGCGACGCTTCTCCTTCTGACACTTGTCCTCCTCGTGACGAGACTCCTCGGTACTCCTCCTTCGACGTTACGGAGCACGTCGTTACCCGCAGGTACCTTGGGCTCATGCAGAATGCGGCGGGGCCGGGAGTGCTCGTCGACTGCCCGACCCGTCTGGCGGTGGAGATCCTGGCCGACAAGTGGTCGGTGCTGGTGATCTATGCCCTGGGCCGGGCGCCCCGGCGGCACGGTGAGCTGGTCGGCATCATCGGCGGTGTCTCGCGCAAGGTGCTCACCGACACGTTGCGGCGACTGCAGCGCGACGGACTGGTCGAACGACGGACGGGTGGGTCCCGACGCATCGAGTACCGGCTGACCGAGCTCGGCAGGACCCTGCTCGACCCGATCGAGACGCTCACCGACTGGGCGAAGGCCTACGGCGCCGCCGTGACCGAGTGTCGGGAGGGGACGTAGCGCGGTCGGCGTCAGCCGCGCGTGGTGCCTGCTGTCGAGCGAGTGTCGTCTGTGAGGGGCGCACGATCGACGGGCGCCACGAGCGCGAACAGCAGCCGCAGGCGGTCCTCGTGCCCGGGGCGCGGCGACATGACGATCATGGAGGCACCGCCCGCTACGCCGTACGCATCCCATTCCAGGTCGATGTCGCCGATTCGCGGATGCCGGATGGTCTTGCCGCCGTGCACACGATCGCGGACGTCGTGGCGCGCCCACAACGCGCGGAACTCGGCGCTGCGCACCGACAACGCGCCGATGACGGCGATCGCGCGCGGATGCTCGGGATCCTCGGCGACGGCGGTGCGGAGCATCCCGATGTACTCGATGGCCATGGCACGGCAGTCGGGGAACCGCACGAGCGCGTCGTCGCGGAACAGGGTGAGCAACACGTTGCGCTCTGCGGGCGGCAGCTCTTCCGGGTCGCCGAGCAGTTCGGCCGCCAGCGGATTCCAGGCGAGCACGTCGAGGTGCGGGCTCACGATGAACGCCGGCAGCTCGGTCGCGTTGAGGAGGGCGATCGCGCTCCTGGGCACTCGAACGGCACGCCTGCGGGGGCCGGCCGGCGGATTCCGCGCCTCCTGCGCGAGGCGCATCAGATGGGACCGCTCGACGTCGTCGAAGTCGAGGGCGTCGGCGATCGAGTCGAGGATGGCATCCGACGGCCGGGAGTTGCGGCCCTGCTCCATGCGCTGGTAGTAGTCCGTGCTGAGACCGGCGAGGGCGGCGACTTCCTCACGTCGCAGCCCGGCCACCCGGCGTCGCGGTCCCGGCTCGAGCCCGAGCTGCTCCGGCGTCGTCTGCTCGCGGCGCGATCGCAGGAAGAGACCCAGTTCGCGGGCCGCCGATTCGCTGGTCATCGCCTCATTCTCGCTCCGGCCGCCGCTGGGAGGGTCGTCCTGCCAGACCGAGGGAAAGCAGGACAACGGAAGCACGTCGGATGCTCCCTAACGTGAAGCCCATGACGAGTCAGTGGACGGCAGCGGACATCCCGGATCAGAGCGGCAGGACCGCCGTGGTGACGGGCGCCAACTCGGGCCTCGGCCTGGTGACGGCGACCGAGCTCACCCGCCACGGCGCCCGCGTGATCCTGGCCGTGCGCAACCCCGAGGCGGGCGAACGCGCCGCCGACGGCATCCGCGCACTGATACCTCAAGCGGATGTCGCGGTGGGCGTTCTCGATGTCGCGTCGCTCGCATCCGTGCGAGCCTTCGCGGCTCGCACCGCAGCCGAGCTCGACCGGATCGATCTGCTGATCAACAACGCGGGTGCTGAGAACCTCGCCGAGCGCCGCACGACGGTCGACGGCTTCGAGTTCCACCTCGGCACGAACATGCTCGGCCATTTCGCCCTCACCGGGCTCCTGCTCGAGGCTCTCGCCCGCGGGCCGGCATCCCGGGTGGTCTCGCTCAGCTCGATCACTCACAAGCGTGCCCACCTGGACTTCGACGACCTGCAGGGCGAGCGGCGGTTCAACGCCAATCGCACCTACGGGGCATCCAAGCTGGCGACCACGGTGTTCGGCATCGAGCTCGATCGTCGTCTGCGGGTAGCCGGATCTCCGGTCATCAGCATCATCGCCCACCCGGGGCTCTCCCGCTCGAACTTCATCGACAACGCGTGGCGCGACCGCGGTGCGGCAGCACAGTTCATGGGGCGGATGTTCTCCGTCGTCGCCACACAGCCGACCGAACGGGGCGCGCTGAACCAGCTGTACGCCGCCACGGCCGACGGGGTCGGCGGAGGCGAGTTCTTCGGCCCCGGCGGGGCCGGCGAACGCAAGGGCGACGTGACGCGGGTGCGCGCGTCGAGCGAGGCCCGGGATCCGGAGACGGGCCGGCGCCTGTGGGATGCCGCACAGCAGTTGACCGGCGTCAGCTACCTCTCATAGACGCTCACCCCACGGTGTCGTGCCGGGCTTGGGCGCCGGCCCGCATGCCGTCCAGCAGCAGGTCCAGCAGACGGCGGCCGAGTTCGTCGCGGCCGGGACCTGCGACGGTGAAGATGCCGATGAGCGCCGCGGCGACGTCATCGGCGGCGACGTCGTCGCGGAGATCCCCGCTCGCGCGGCCGGCCCTGAGCATTTCGTCGATGGCGCCGAGCAGCTCGTCCCGGGTCTGGGCATGGGCGATCTCGCCGGTCTCGACCATCGCCAGCAGGGTCTCGAGCATCCCCCTCTTCGTCGCTATCCAGTCGCCGAAGAGGTCCATCCACCGTCGAAGTGCTGTCGCGGGATCGTGCCGGGCGAGCAGGTCGTGGGCACCGCTCGTGAGCCGTGCGACCTGGTCCTGGTAGACCGCGTCGACGAGCGACTCGCGGGTGGGGAAGTGCCGGTAGAGGGTGGCGATGCCGACTCCGGCCTCGTTCGCGATCGCGCGCATCGACGGCTCTGGCGTCGCGGAGGAGGCGAACAGGCGAGTCGCCGCCGCGAGCACCTGCTGGCGGTTTC
This sequence comes from Humibacter sp., assembly GCF_035547335.1. Taxonomy (GTDB): domain Bacteria; phylum Actinomycetota; class Actinomycetes; order Actinomycetales; family Microbacteriaceae; genus Humibacter. Next base: position 161,245 of record NZ_DASZVF010000021.1, read on the forward strand.
GCGTCGCATCCGCCCGCGGTGCACGGGTCGTGCTCGATGCGACGGATACTTGAGGGGACAAAACGGATCACGCTCCGATTAGGCTAGTGTGACGTTAACCGGAGCGTAGTCCATTTACGCTCCCCGACCTCGACAGGAGAACGACGGCATGACGGGCACGAGTGTTTCGCATTCTTCGACCGCGCGCGCGGTACAGTTCGAGTCGTTCGGCGGGCCCGAAGCCTTGCGCATCCGCGAGGTGCCGGTACCCGAGGCCGGTGCCGGGCAGCTTCGCGTTCGGGTGACGGCGGCGGGCCTCAATCCGATGGACTGGTTCATGACATCCGACGCCGACACGGCGGCCCGATTCGGCCTGAGCCTGCCGTGCGGTTTCGGCACCGACTATGCAGGTGTCGTCGACCAGGTGGGTGCCGGCGTCACCGGTTTCGCGGTGGGCGACAGGGTGTTCGGCGGCGCGTTGTCGCGAGCGGTGGCCGACTACGTGCTCGTCGACGCGGCCGGCACGATCGCAGTGGGCGGCGACGCGCACCACACGCCCGACGGGGTCGACGACCGTACGGCCGCCACACTCGCCATAGCCGGCTGCACCGCAGCGGCGGCGCTCGCCGTGATCGCGCCAGGGGCGGGCGACACCGTGCTCGTCGGGGGAGCGGGAGGCGGCGTCGGGGTGTTCGCGGTCCAGCTTGCGCGGATGGCGGGTGCTCGGGTGATCGGCACCGGCTCAGCGAGCTCGGCGGATGCGCTCAGATCCCTCGGCGCCGAGCCCGTGGAATACGGTGGCGGCCTGGTCGACCGCGTGCGGGCGCTGGCGCCGCACGGCGTCACCGCCGCGATGGATCTGCACGGCACCGACACGGTGGCCGCAGCCCGTGAACTGGGCGTGCCCGACGAACGCATCACCGCCATCGCCGCGAGAGTGGAGGGGATCACCTCGGCCAACGGCGCCAACGCCGCCCCCGGCGCCATCGAGGAGATCGCGGGTCAGGTCGCCGACGGCCGCATCAGGGTGCCGATCGCGGCGACATTTCCCGTCGAGCAGATCCGTGCCGCCGTCGAGCTCCAGGCGGGGCGCCATGTGCATGGCAAGGTCGTCGTCGAGCTCTAGGCGTGTCGGGCAGCCGTGGTCGGGACCACCTGAACTCGGAGCGGTTGCTTTCCGTCGTCTGCCAGGGCGGCGCATCCGTCGATGACGGGATCGTCAAGCGTCGTCGCCCGCTTCCTGAACGGATCTGAGCAGAAGGCAGAACTCGTTGCCCTCGGGATCCGCGAGCACGACCCACGTGGCATCCGCCGGCTGGCCGACGTCGATCCGCTTCGCCCCGAGGTCGAGCAGACGCTGCAGCTCTTCCGCCTGGCTGCTGCCGTCGGCACGGAGGTCGAGGTGTATGCGGTTCTTGACGACCTTCTCGTCCGATACGCGTCCGATCTCGATCCTCGGGCCCGACCCATCCTCGGGTCCGATGTCGGCGCCGGTGGCATCCGAGAGCAGAAGGCGCCAACCGAGCACGGAGCGCCAGAACTCTGCGACCCGCTGGGGATCGAGGGCGACCATCGAGATGGCGGCGATGCGACTGGTCATCTCGTCAGCCTACGTTCGGCTGCCGGCCGCGGTGCAGGTCCCGACCGCTCGCAAACGTCTGACCCGTGTTGCGGATGACGCCCCACGGCGTGTGAAGCAGGGCGGCCGCCTCGTATCCGGCCGCCGGGGCGAAGCGGGCGTCACTCTCCGAACGCGCGAAGGGGTCGATGCCGAGCGCGAGCATCGGCAGCGCGACGATGGGTCCAGCCGACCATGGATGGCAGAGGCTCGACTGGGTCGACTCGACGACCTCGCGGCGCGGCGAGTAGCGCTCCCACCAGGTCGCGGCACCGGCATCCAGCATGCCGCCCCAGTAGCTTTCCAGAAGCGCGGCCGCACCCTCCACGTCGCCGAGCGCGATCCGTGCACGGAACACCTGGAATGCGAAGTAGCCGGTCTCCACGGCGAACTCGTGGAGGACGGAGCCCGCCTCCGGCCCGACCACAGGGAGGGCGGTCGCACGGGGGAGTCCGCACAGCAGGATCGTCGCAGCATGCGGGAACCGCACCGGGGACGCGAGACGGGCGAGCACCTCGTCTCGTCTGTCTCGCAGTCTCTCGGCGAGACCAGTGTCGCGACGCCGCTCGGTCAGCGCGGCGGAGGACTCGAGCGTCACGGCGTACTGGGCATCCACCGCCGCCTGCAGCTCGGCCGGGGTGAACTCGTACCAGTCGATGAATGTCCACCAGCCGGGCTCGTCCGTGGTGAAGCCGCTGTGCGTCCAGCGCCCGTCCGCCCAATCGATGAGCCGCAGGAGTGCCGGATACGCCTCGTCAAGCAGCGAGTCGTCGTCCGTGAAGCGCACGGCCTCGTCGAGGTAGCACGGCCACTGCAGCGCGAAGTCCGGGATGCGATGACGCGTTCCGCTCGGCCACAGCCCGGGGATCATGCCGTCGGCATCCTGGCCCATCGCGAAAGCCAGCACCGAACGGCGGGCCGTGGCCGTCACACCGGTCGTCGCGAGGTCGAACATTGCCTGGATGCGGGCATCCGCGACGTAGTGACCGCCCTCGCGCAGCGGGCAGTCTTCGTAGAGGTCCTGCCGGCCGACCGCGACGGTTGCGGCGCTCACGGCGTGCATTCGCATCGACCGATCGTCGTCCGTGGCGTACAGCGCGTGCGGACGCGATGCCGTGATGGTGCGGAAGGATGACTCGACCACGGCGTCGGGATCGCCGTGCACGACGATCGCGAGCGCCCGGAACGTGCGGCGGTGCCAGAACCTGTGCCGTGTTCGGCCTTCAGGCACGACGACCGTGTCGACGGCCAGGATGCCTTGACGGATGCACGTCGGCCATCCCGTGTCGTCGGCGCGTTCGCCCATGAGGACGTCGACGGTCGCTCCGATCGCCGTCGTCACCTCGACCTCGAGGAAGCCGACGAGCTGGTGCGGCAGGTGGATCACGACGTATCGCGAATCACCGCCCGGTTCATGCCGGATCGCGCCGAGCGCCGCGCACCCCGTAGCCCGATCTGGGTCGGCTGTGGCCGCGCGTGCCGCCAGCGTCCCGGTCTCCACCACGTGGTCGGTGAGCCGAACGAGCCTCTCGGCCACGTCGCGTTCGCCGAGCGGGGGAGCGTCTTCGCCGGGATACTCGACAGCTGCTCCCCAGCCGTCGTCGTCGAATCCGGTGTCGAGCGTCCGGTCCGACCACTCGGCGTAGCCGGCCGACCAGACCATTTGCGGTGCGTTCTGCCGCCACGACGCAGGCACGCGCACCTGCCATTCCGAGGAAGAGTCCAACGACAGCTCCTCGTCGTCGCTCGTGCGCGCCGCGCCGTGCGTCCACAGACCGCCCAGTGAACGGCGTTGGTGGTGCGTGCCGATGCCGAGCGAGTAGGCACCGACGACGATCGTTGCGCGGGTACGACCGGCGAGCGCATCCGAGAGATCGACGCGGACCGCCTCCGTCAGTGCGTCCACGTGCTGCACGTCATAGTGCGCAACGATCTCGCCGTCGACCCACACCCGGAAGGAGCCTGGGGTGGCCACCTCGATCCAGGCGGATTCGATCGACGCAGCAGAGCGCAGCATCCTGCGGAACAGCAGGAGCTGGTTCGGCGTCTCGCGGTGGAACGCGTCCCAGATCCACGCGCTCACGGCTGAGTCCTCGTCGTCATGCCGGCTCCTCACGCTTCCGCTCGGGGCGGCAGCGCAGGCGCGGCCGCTGTGGGCACGGCCACAGCTGGCACGGTCAGCTCGCACCGCACCGAGCCGGTCGCATCCGCGGGCACGGTCGCCGTTCGGTCGAGCGGCGCGCCATCCGGGGTCGCTCTGACCACGATGTCGATCGTGGATGCGCGCCACGGTATGCCAGTGATCTCGAGCACCCCACCCTCGGGAAGGGCTGCAGGTGCGAAGGTCACCTCGTCGAGGGATGCGCGCGCACCCAGCAGGCCCTCGAGCACGAGCCGGATGTAGGAGGTCGCCGACCACGTCTGATCCGGCTCGCTCGGCCACCGGAACCCGCACTGCCATCCGCCGTCCGCGACTCCGCTCGCAGGGTGGTAGACCTCGTCGAATCGCCCGCCACTGGCCGCGACGAGACGCGAGAAGTCATCCATCGTGCGATGCACGTCGCCGTCGTCCGCGACCGCTTCGGCAAGCCCGACGAGTCCCATCACCATCGGCCAGCACATGACGTTGTGCCGCCCGGGACGTTCGTCGGAATACCGGTCCGGGAAGTGGGGCCCGACGTTGACGACCCCTGCTGCGCGGCGATCCATCGACGCGAGCACCGCGGATGCCGGCGACTCGGCGATCCCGAAAACGACGGCCAGTGCCAGGCCGGCTGCTTCACGATGCGGGTCGAGCGCGCCTCGCGAGCGCCCACTGCCATGCACGAAATACCCGTATCGTCCCTCGCCATCGCGAAGGTGCGCGTTGATCGCCGCGGCGAGATCCGCCGAACGGCGTTCGTACTCGGTGGCATCCTCGCCCAGTGCCGCGGCAGCGAGGGCGAGCAGCCGAAGAGCGCGGAAGTAGAGCGCGTTCGTCGAGAGTGACATGATCTCCTGGGCATCCGGATAGTCGAGCACGAAGGATGTCGGCTCGTCCGACGACGCCGGCGGCGTGGGCAACCCGGAGATGCCGTCCTGCATCAGCGCCGGTCCGGCGTAGAGGCCCCATGCCGGCCGGAACCGGTCACGGTCGAGGATCGCAAGCGAGGCAGATCCGATCTCGAGCACCTGGCGAAGGAACACGCGGTCTCCGCTCCACATGGAGTGGTCGTATGCGCCGAGAACCCAGGCGATCTGGTCCCACCACTGGTCGTCCTGCGCGATGACGGTCTGGCCGTCGGGCAGCGTCTCGCACACTCGCAGCAGCGTGGACCTCGCGTCGCCGGGGCGCACGACGTTCGCCGCTCCCCAGGAATTGAGCGCGGCATCCCTGGTCCAGGGATCCGCATAGCCGGCTCCCGCTCGGATGTACGTCGACCCATCGGCCGCGGTCACGGTGTTGCGCTGCAGATTGGCGAGGGCTTCGTCCCAGAGCGCGCCGACCGACGCGCTCCACGTTGCGGTGACGGTCGTCGTCATCTCGATCCCTTCCCGTGTCGCCGGCAGCTCGCCGGTCTCGATGATTCTACTGACAACGTTGACATCTGACGACAACGTTGTCACACTGTCGTTTGCGATCGCATCAGCGGTTGCTCACTCGACGATGAGGACGACCACGAATGAAGTTACGCAACTCTGTTCTGAGCGTCGGCGCGCTCGGCGCGAGCCTCGCTCTGGTGCTCGGTTCACCGGCGTTCGCCGACACGGTGGGGGACGGGTCCCCGGATGCTCCCGCCGCCTCCGCGGCCACTCAGCTTCCGAACGGCGGGCTTGCGGTCAAGGATTTCCAGATCCTCGGCCCGCTCGACCAGAACTCCCACGTCTCGGCACGTGACAACGGCCAGAGCGTCTTCTACGGCGGCAAGTCGTACTGGTTCTTCGACGACACGATCGAGACCGACCCGGATGCGTTCCTGACCAGCACCGCGGCCGTCACCAGCGACTTGACCGCTGCCGACAACATCCAGCTGCACTCGACGACCTTCGCCAGCGAAGCCGACACGGGCGCGCCGACCGAGTTCGTGCCGCTGTCGACGGCCGAGACCGACTTCCAGAACGAGCACGCCTCCACCGACTGCACGGGATCGACGGACCCGAACTGCGGAACGGTCTTCGGCTTCTGGCCGGGCGCCGCGGTCGCGGATCCCGCCCACCACCGCATCCTCGTGTTCTACGGCAAGCTCTGCCGCGGCGGCCTCGACACCGGGCCATGCGCCTCCGGCTTCATCGGCCAGCAGCTGGGCTCCGGAATCGTCTCGGTCGACATGCGCACGAAGGTGGCCACGCGACTGACCATCGAGAACCGCGACACCTCGATCACGAGTCCCGAGGGCGTCGATCCGACGCTGCTGTTCTCGCCGTCGGAGGAGTGGGGCAACGGAGGTGCCGTCGTCGTCGGTCACGATCTCTACGCGTACGGCGGATGCGACGACAACCACGCCTGCGGAGTCGCGCGCGTACCGCTCGACCGGGTGCAGGACCGCGCAGCGTGGTCGTTCTACACCGGCACGTCCAACGGCCGGCCGCAGTGGTCGCCGGATGAGACCAAGGCCGTCATCGTCATGCAGGGTGGGGCGGCAGGCGAGACGGTGCAGTACGACCAGACCACGCACCTCTACATGAACACCTTCGAGGAGACGCTGTCCGACCAGGTGCAGTTCCAGACCTCGCCCACTCCGTGGGGCCCGTGGGGAACGCCCACCGACCTGTTCACCGCCCAGAAGAGCACGGCGTGGAACTACGCGGCGTTCGCGCACCCGGAGTACACGACCGACCACGGCCTCACCCGCTACTACACCTACTACTCGTCCGCCACGGGCGCGCAGATGCTCGTGCGCGTCCACTTCACCCAGAAGAAGCACTGATCCATGCACCTCGACCCCCAGCGCGTCATCGACCGCGCGACCAGACTCCTCCGCGAACGGATCCGGCCGGCCACCGAAGCCGTGACGGCTCCGCTCACGGCGACCGTCCGGGACCTTCCCGGTGAACCGGAGCCCTTCGCCACGGCGACCGCGCCGAAGGACGAGTTCCGGCCGATCGCCGTCGGTGACGCCTGGGGGCCGGCCTGGACGACGAGCTGGTTCCACCTCACCGGTGAGATCCCCGATGCCTGGCGTGCCCGGCTGGATGCCGCACCGTCGCGCGTCGACGGGAGCCCCGCCATCGGCCAGGTGGTCGCCGTGATCGACATCGGATTCCAGCCCGATTCCGGCCCAGGGTTCCAGTGCGAAGGCCTGGTCCACACGGCAGACGGAACGATCGTCAAGGGCATCCACCCGAAGTCGCAGTGGGCGCCGATCTCTCCCGACGCGTCCACGGTCGACCTCTGGGTGGAGGCCGCGGCCAACCCCGACATCGCATCCGTGTCTTTCCGGCCGACGGAGCTCGGTGAGGGCATCGCGCCGAGTGGGCCTCCGCTCTACCGGTTGCAGCGTGCTGACCTCGTTCTGCTCGACCCGGTCGTGCAGGCGCTCGAAGTGGACATCGAACTGCTCATCGGATGGGCGGAGGAGCTCCCTGCCGACCGCCCGCGTCGGCTTCGCCTGCTCGCCGCGCTCGACCGTGCCTGCGACGCCGTCGATCTGGACGACATCCCGGGAACGGCGGCCGCCGCACGGGAGATCCTCGGCGAGGAGCTCGCCAAGCCAGCGGACGCGAGTGCCCACCGGGTTTCGGCGATCGCCCACGCGCACATCGACTCGGCGTGGTTGTGGCCGACTCGCGAGACGGTGCGCAAGTGCATCCGCACGTTCTCGAACGTGCTCGACCTGATGGACAGGTACCCCGAGTTCTACTTCGCGTGCTCCCAGGCGCAGCAGTACGCGTGGGTCGAGCAGAGACATCCGGAACTCCTCGAGCGCATCAAGGAGCGAGTCGCCGAAGGCCGGTGGATCCCGGCAGGAGGCATGTGGGTCGAATCGGACACCAACATGCCGGGCGGAGAGGCGCTCGTGCGGCAGTTCGTGCACGGCAAGCGCTACTTCGCCGAGAAGTTCGGATACGAGCCGAAGGAGGTCTGGCTGCCGGACTCCTTCGGGTACACCGCCGCTCTTCCGCAGATCGCCAAGCTCGCCGGCTACCGCTGGTTCCTGACGCAGAAGCTCGCGTGGGGCTCGCCGACCAACAAGTTCCCTCACCACACGTTCCACTGGCAGGGCATCGACGGCACGACCCTGTTCAGCCACATGCCCCCGGTCGACAGCTACCTGTCCGAGCTCTCCCCGCGCGAGCTCGAACACGCGCAGGCCAATTTCCGCGACGCCGCGGAGGCGAGCAGGTCGGTCGTGCCGTTCGGACACGGCGACGGCGGAGGCGGACCGACGGCCCTCATGATGGAGCGTGCGCGTCGACAGGCGGACCTGGAAGGCTCGCCCACCATCGAGCACGCGACGCCCAAGGAGTTCTTCACGGCCGCCGAAGCGGAGTACGCGAACGCGCCCACGTGGGTCGGCGAGCTGTACCTGGAGGCGCACCGCGGCACCTACACGTCGCAGTCCGCGATGAAGCAGGGCAACCGCCGCAGCGAGCACCTTCTGCGCGAGGCGGAGCTCTGGTGCTCGACGGCCACCATCAGACACGGTGTTCCCTACCCGTACGAGGAGCTCGACCGGATCTGGAAGACGGTGCTCCTGCACCAGTTCCACGACATCCTTCCCGGCTCGAGCATCGCCTGGGTGCATCGCCAGGCGGCGCAGACGTACGCCGAGGTGGAGCGCGAACTGGAAGCCATCATCGACAGCGCCATCGACGTGCTCGCCGGCGCCGGTGACGTCGCGCTCGCGTTCAACGCGAGTCCCGTGACCGTGGACGGGGTGCCCGCACTGGCAGCGGCGGCCGCGGATACCGACTCTGGTTACGACCGCGTCGAGGTGACCGAGAACGACGGAACGACCATCCTCGACAACGGGATCCTTCGCGTCACGTTCGACCGGAGCGGCGCGTCGCCCAGCATCGTCGACCTCCGCCGCGGGCGCGAGCTCGTCGCGGCAGGCGGCCGGGCCGGCGAGCTCGTGCTGCACCAGGACTTCCCGAATCAGTTCGACGCGTGGGATGTCGACGAGCACTATCTGCGTACGTCCGAGGTTCTCGACGACGTCGAGGGCCTGAGGGTCGAGAGCGGTGAGGACGGTTCGGCGACGGTCGTCGTCGAACGCCGGTTCGGCAGATCGACGAGCATTCAGGCCACCACGCTGCGTGTCGGCTCCGACAGCATCGACTACGAGATCGATGTCGACTGGCACGAGGCGGAGCGGTTCCTCAAGGTGGCGTTCCCGCTCGACGTGCGGACCGATCACTCCACGTCCGAGATCCAGTTCGGGCACATCCAGCGACCGACGCACGCGAACACGACGTGGGATGCGGCGAAGTTCGAGATCTGCGCACACCGCTGGGTTCACGTGGGCGAACCGGGGTTCGGCGTCGCGATCGCCAACGACTCGACATACGGTCACGACATCCGTCGCCGCGAAGCACCGGAGAGCGGGCTGCCGGGCACGGACGTGCGGCTGTCGCTGTTGCGCGCGCCGCGGTTCCCCGACCCGCGCACCGACCAGGGCCTGCACCGGTTCCGGTACAGCCTCAACAGCGACGCATCCATCGCCGACGCAGTCGACGCCGGTTACCGGATCAACCTGCCGATGCGTACGCGCGCAGGGGCGGCGCCGGTCGAGCCGCTGGTCAGAGTGCAGGAAGGATCCGGCGTTCTGGTCGAGAGCGTCAAGCTCGCCGAGGACCGCTCCGGCGACCTCATCGTGCGCCTGTACGAAGCGCTCGGCGCCCGCACCACGGCCACGGTCACCTGGGACACGCCGGCACGAACGGTCACCATCGTCGACCTGCTCGAACGCGAGCTCGACGAGCTCCGTCACGCGGATGGCTCCGCGTCGCTCGAGTTCCGGCCGTTCCAGATCGTCACACTCCGGATCGCCCGGAGCGCCGCACTCGAGGAGGAGGTCGGATGACACGCACCACGATCGACATGCCCGCGCCGTCGGCGCGCACGCTCGGCCGAGCGAGAGCGAAGCCGTCGGGGATGAGCCGCCGCAAGCGACGCGACGCCATCATCGGCTACGCCTTCATCTCGCCGGCGATCATCGGGCTCCTGCTCTTCGTCGGATACCCGATGGTCACCTCGCTCTACCACTCCTTCACCCAGTGGAACGGGCTGACACCGGCGCAATGGATCGGCTTCACCAACTACGTGCAGATGTTCACGCACGATCCGACGTTCTGGCCATCGCTCGGCGTGACCCTGCTCTGGGTGGTGGTCTCGGTTCCCGTGACCATCGCGGCAGGACTGGGACTCGCCGTGCTGGTCGACCGGGCGTTCAAGGGCGTGAAGCTCTTCCGCACGATCTTCTACCTGCCCGTCGTCCTGCCCGCGGTGGCCGTGCTGACGCTCTGGAAGTACATCTACGACCCGACGTACGGGCTCGCCAACGAGATCCTGCGCGCCTTGCACCTGCCGACCGTCATGTGGCTCGGAGACAGTCACACCGCGCTGGCGTCGATCCTCATCGTCGGGGTGTGGGGCATCGGCGGCACCATGATCATCTTCCTGGCCGGGCTGCAGGCCGTTCCCACCGAGCTCGCCGAGGCGGCGAAGGTCGACGGCGCCGGACCCATCCGCAGGTTCATGCAGGTGACCCTGCCGATGATCGGACCGATCCTGCTCCTTCAGCTCGTGCTCCAGCTCAACGGCGCATTCCAGACGTTCACGCAGGTCGCCATCCTCACCAAGGGCGGCCCCGGAACCTCGACGGACCTTCTCATGTACAAGATCTACACAGACGGCTTCGCGAACTTCATCGCCTCGCCGAACCTGGGCTACGCCACGGCCGAGGTCTGGGTGCTGTTCATCATCGTGATGATCGTGACACTCGGCATGCTCCGCTTGACGCGCGGCCGCTTCACGGCGGGGAACGAAGCATGACCGCCGTGATCGCACGCCCCCGCCGGGTGCCGCTGGCGCAACGCGTTCCGCTGGTTCTCTCGCGCATCGCCTGGTACGCGCTGTGCGGGCTGCTCGCCGTGACCATGCTGCTGCCCCTGGTCTGGATGCTCAGCATCGCGCTCAAGACGAACGGCGACATCAACCAGATCCCGCCGACGTTCTTCCCGAAGGAGTTCGACTGGTCGAACTTCGTCAACGGCCCCAACCAGATCGACTTCTACCGGCTGCTGATGAACACGGCGATCGTGACCGTCGCTTCCACGATCGGGGCCGTCGCCAGCTCGATGGTCGTCGGGTACGGGATCTCCCGCATCGAGTTCCCCGGACGCAAGCTCTGGTTCGCGCTCATCTCGGGAAGCCTCTTCGTTCCCGGCATCGTGGGCCTGATCCCGTTGCAGCACCTGTACATCTCGACGGGTCTCATCGACACCTGGGTCCCGCTCATCCTGCCGGCGTTCTTCGGGAGCCCGATCTTCGTGTTCCTCGCCCGGCAGTACTACCAGTCGATACCGAGATACCTCGACGAGTCCGCGCTGATCGACGGCGCCAACCACTGGACGATCTTCACGAAGATCATGCTGCCGATCACGAAGCCGGTGTCGATCACGATCGCGATCATGTCGTTCCAGCTCGCCTGGAACGACTACCTCAACCCCCTGGTGTACCTGCAGACGCAGACGAAGTTCACCCTGTCGCTGGGCATGGCGTCCTTCCTCGGCGACACCGCGGGGTCGCAATACAACTACTACATGGCGACGAACCTGCTGTTCATGCTGCCGCCGCTCGCCCTGTTCTTCCTTGCCCAGCGCTACTTCATGGAGGGCATCGGCTCCCTCGGCACCATCTCGAAGTGAGCGTCCCCGGCGTACCCCCCCGGCGCGTAGCAGCGCTGCGTGCCATCCACCATCACCGCAGTACCGCACTCAGAGGAGAGTGACATGTTTCACCGCACCCGTTGGATCGCCGCGGCAGCGGCCGTAGCGATCGCCGGACTCGGCCTCACCGGCTGCAGTTCGTCAGGCTCCGGCAGCGACAAAGGCGCCACCGTGAGCTACATGACGTGGGAGTCGAACACGACGAACTCCGCACTGGACAAGACGATGGCGAAGTTCGCGAAGTCGAGCGGCATCAAGGTCACCCGCGAAGCCGCGCCGAACGCCGACTACGCGCAGAAGCTGGCCAGCCTCATCCTGTCGAAGAAGGCTCCCGACTTCTTCTGGTGCACCACAGCGGAGGCGCAGAACCTCGCGTCGGAGGGGCTCCTGTACGACTTCTCGTCGAAGCTCGACTCAGGCAGCGGCCTGAAGGCCTCCGGCTTCGCCCCCGGATCGCTGTCACTCTGGAAGTCCAAGGACGGCAAGGTCACCGGCATCCCGACACTGGCCAACACCTACGGCTTCTACTACAACGCCGACACGTTCAAGTCGGCAGGGCTCACCGTGCCGAAAGCGGGCTGGACCTGGGATGACCTCTACAACGACATCGCCAAGCTGAAGGCGGCGGATCCATCGGGGACGCCGCTCATCAACCAGTGGCCGCTCCTGACGAGCCCTCAGGGCGCCTCCGCGTACTCGGTCGCCAACGGCGGCAAGCCCTTCGTGAACAGCTTCATCCACACCACGAAGGTGCAGGCCGACTCCACCTTCGTCGACGGGGTCAGCAAGTTCGCAGCGGCCATCAAGGCCGGGCAGATGACGAACCCGGACTACGACGCGACCAACGCGATGGCGGCGTTCTCCAACGGCAGCGTGCCGCTCATGTTCGGCGGTCAGTGGCTGCAGAACTTCATCGCGCCGAACCACCCGAAGATGTCGTGGGGCTTCGCTCCCTGGCCGGTAGGGACGAAGGGGAACGTGCAGCCGATCGAGGCGAACGGCGTGTGCTCGCCGTCGACGATCAAGAACCCGGACGCGGTCTGGAAGACGATCTCGTATCTCGACACGACCGGGTTCAACGAGGCGATGAAGACGAACCCCGTCGCGCCCATCGCGTACACGGCGGGCAGCAAGGGCTACTACGCGTCGCTGGAGGCCGCAGGCGACCCGGCCTCCCTCAGCATCGGGGCCTCGGCCAAGTACGAGCTCGCCGCGAAGGACAAGTTCGTCACCGAGTTCCTCGACCCGTGGGCGACGAAGGCGGCCAACATCGTCACGACCTCGTGGAACCCGGCGCTCGAGGGCAAGACGTCCGTCGACGCGGGAGTGGGGAGCACCGTCTCCGGCATCAAGGGACTCATCGCCCAGTGAGCATCGTTCCGCCGATCGACTACCCGTTCGGCCCGTTCGTCCCGGCGGAGCACAACCCTGTGCTCCGCCCGGGGCGGCATCCGTGGGAGGCGACCAACGTCTACAACCCCGCGGCCATCGTGGTCGACGGCCGCATCGCACTCATCTATCGCGCGCACGCGGAAGACATCGTGTCGTCGCTCGGGCTCGCCTGGAGCGACGACGGGTACGCATTCGAGACCGAGTCCTCACCGGTCCTGGTGCCCGAGCACGACTACGAGCGGTACGGATGCGAAGACCCCCGAGTCGTCGAGATCGACGGCACCTACTCCCTGACGTACACCGGCTGGGACCGGCACACGGCGCGACTCTGCCTCGCGACGTCGACGGACCTTCGCCAGTGGCGCAAGCACGGTCCGATCGTCCCGGGGATCAACACGTTCGCCGGCGTGCGGGAGACGCCAGGACCGGAGTGGAGCAAGGGCGGCGTCATCCTTCCCGAACGGCTCGATGGTCGATGGGTCATGTGGTTCGGAGAGGGGAACGTTCACGTGGCGTACTCGGACGACCTCGTGCACTGGCAGGCCGACCCGACACCGGTGCTCCGGCCGGAGCCGGGCACGTTCATGGGCGACCTCGTCGAGACCGGACCGCAGCCCGCGCGCACCCGCACCGGCCACATCCTGCTCATGCACAACAGCGCGATCGTGAAGGCCGCGGACGACGTGTACTACTCGTGCGGGCAGATCCTCATCGACCCGCGGCATCCCGACCGTGTCGTCGCGAAGCTCACGCAACCGTGGCTGGAGCCGGCGACCCAGGAAGAGTTGCACGGCCTCGTCGACGGCGTCACGTTCGTGGAAGGACTCGTGTTCCATCGCGGCACCTGGTTCGCGTACTACGGGCAGAGCGACACCACCATCGGCGTAGCGACGTTCACCCCCGCGCCGGCGCCACCTGCACAGAAGTCGACACCTGCACCGAAATCGACACCCGCGCCGACATCCATTCCCGCACCGAAGGAGCCCTCAGCATGACGATCCAGCTTCGAGCCGGAGACACGGTGATGTTCACCGGCGACTCGATCACCGACTGCCAGCACCTCGAGATCGAGCAGCCGCTCGGCTGGGGCTACCCGCTTCGCGTCGCGGGGGAGTGGGGCTACCACCATCCCGACCGAGCCGTGACCTTCCTCAACACCGGTATCGCCGGCAACAAGGTCATGGATCTCGAGACCAGGTGGGAACGCGACGTGCTGTCGACCGGTCCCGACGTGGTCTCCGTGTTGGTCGGCGCCAACGACGTCGGTTGGAAGGACTACGCCGAAGACGGATACGAGATCCCGGCCGCCGAATACGGTGCCGGCTACGACCGCCTGCTCGCGCCCCTCGCCGAACGCGGAGCGCGGCTCATCCTCATCGAGCCGTTCCTGCTGCCCGTCAACGAGGCTCAGCGCGTGCAGCGTGAGGACCTGGACCCGAAGATCCAGGTCGTGCGCGAGCTCGCCGCGAAGTACGGCGCGCATCTGCTCGCCGCGGACGGTCTCTTCGCGCAGCTGGCGGCCACGACCGGGCCTGAGTGCTGGGCGGCGGATGGCGTGCACCCCACTCCGGCAGGCCACGCGGCGCTCGCCGCGGCCTGGCTGCAACTCGTCGCATAGAGTCGCCGCCTGCGACCCCGGTGGCGGCCAGCCCGGCTTGCGAGCCTCCGAAGGCTGGCCGACCGGGCGTCGGAATGCGCACGGGCAGCGGCCCGCGCGCGGGGGCCGAACCTCAGAGTCGCCGCTCGACGAGCTTGGCGGGAACGACGGCGCGCTGCGCCGGCCGGTCCCGGTCCGCGAGCCGATCGAAGAGCAGCTCGGCGCCGACCCTGCCGACCTCGTACGGGTGGCTGTCGATCACGCTCACGCCGAACCGCGGCGCCAGCGGGAAGTCGTCGAAGCTCAGCACATCGACAGGATGGTGCTCGAAATGGTCGGACAGGAGCAGCCCGGTGCCCAGCCGGTTGTTGTCCGTGAACACCGCTGTCGCCGGATCCGGCTGCGCGAACAGGCTCTCCGCCGCGAGCCGCGCATCCTCTTCGGTGAGAAGGCCGTCGCGCACGAGGCGTTGGTCGATCGAGATCCCCGCGCTCCTGAGTGCGCGCTGGTATCCGTTCCAGCGTTCGAGAGCGCCGCTACCCGAGCGCGGGTGGCCGAGGTAGCCGATGCGGCGATGGCCTCGCCGGATCAGCATCGAGACGCCCTCGAACGTGCTCTCCTCGTTCGTCGTGGTCACAGAGTCGAGGAGGCCGTCCAGTCCGGGCGGAGGCGAGTCCACGAAGACGATGGCCACGCCGAACGAGGCCTCTTCGCTGAGGTAGCGCAGATCCTGACCGATGGGCGCGATGATCAGGCCGGCGATGCGGTGTGCGAAGAACGAACGGATGGCGCGGTGCTCGAGCTCGGCATCGTTCTGGGCATCGGCAGACAGGACGAGGTGGCCGTGCTCGGCAGCGACCGAATGGATGCCGCGCAGCATGGGCGCGAAGAACGGGTTCGTGAAGTCCCCGAGCGTCACGCCGACCGTCGTCATCGTCTGGTCCTTGCGGCGGAGCCCGGCCGCGATGTCGTTGAGCTGGAAGCCGAGCCGGTTGGCCTCGGCGAGCACCTTGGCGCGCGTGCTTTCGGCCACCGGACTCTCACCACGGATCGCCCGCGAGACCGTTTTGATGCTGACGCCGGTGTTCGCGGCGATGTCCTGCAGACGAGGGCGACGGCGCGGGCTGGAATCCGCAGACGAGTCGGTGGCCTGGCTCATGATCGAATGGTAATGCCAACGATGTCATCCGCGTGGTGAAAGGCGTCGCATGATCAGGATCGTGCCGGGAACGGGGCCCCATTCTCCGTCGACATCGCGCGCAGGCGTCGGACTGACCGAGCCGTCCGCGACGGGGGTGTGGTTCGCGCTCGGGAGCGGCGAGCGTGCGGCGCTCCGGCTGCGCACCCTCGATCGCCGCGTCGCCCTCGGGGATCGGCTCAGCTACGCGATTCATCCGGAGGGCTCCGCCGGCGCCGAGCCGTTCGCCGCCACCCGATGCGCCATCGATCTCGTCCTCGACGACGGCACCAGGCTCTCGTCGCTTGGCGGCGGCATCGATCCCGTTGCTGAGCACGGCGACGCCCTGCTCACCGTGGACCAATGGAACCTGCGGACCTGCTCGCTCGACATCGCGGTCGGCAGACGCATCGTCGCAGCGGAGTTCGTCGCCGTCGGCGACGGCTCAGGCGCAGTCTCGACGTGCTGGGTGAGCGATATCCGCGTGCTGCCGGCCGCCGAGCCGGTGCGCGACGTGCCTCTCGTGGATCTCGTCGACACGAGGCGAGGAACGCACTCCTCAGCAACCGCTTCTCGCGGCAACACGGTTCCGGCGGTGGCCGTGCCGCACGGGTTCAACTTCGGGATCCCCGTCACCGACGCGGCGTCTCCGCGCTGGCCGTACCGGTACCACGCCGACAACGACGACGCGAACCGCACTCCGTTCCAGGGATTCTCGGTCTCGCACCTTCCGAGCCCATGGGTCGGCGACAGGGGCATTGTGCAGATCGCACCGGTTCTTCCCGGCGCCGGCGCCGATCGTGACGGCCGCACGCTCTGGTTCCGGCACGAAGACGAGGAGGCCAGGCCCTACGTCTACCGGGTGCGCCTCTCGAACGGTGCCGAGGCGCAGATGACCGCGACGGATCACGTGGTGCTCGTCCGTTTCCGTCTGCCTGAGGGCAGCGGCGTCGTGGTCGACCAGCTCGACGACGACGGTTCCGTGCGAAGGGCAAGCGAGGTGCTGGCCGCGGCGGGCGCGCACGTCGAGGGCCACACGGATGCCGGAGCCACGCCCGCCCCACGTGAGCACTTCGTGCTGAGGTGCGTCGACGGGCTCGCATCGTGCACCACCGGCGCGATCACGGGCCGTCCTCACACGTCCGCGCTGCTCGCTCCCGGCAGCGGCGACGACGGCTGGGTCGAGATCCGCGTGGCGACGTCGTTCATCGACGCAGGACAGGCGGCGCACTCGCTCGAGCTCGAGGCCTCGGACACCGTGACGTTCGAGGATGTCGTGGCGAGGAACCGGTCGCTGTGGGAACTGCGCTTCCGCTCCATCGAGTTCGACTGCGGTGACGACGAGAGCGCCGACGACAGGCGCCGATCGCTCGCCGGATGCCTATACCGCATGTTCCTCTATCCGAACGACGCTGCGGAGAACGCCGGTACCGCCGAGCAGCCGCGCATCGTGCACCGAGACGCGACCCGTGCCGTCGGAGCCGTGCGCTCCGGGGCATCCTTCGTGAACAACGGGTTCTGGGACACGTACCGCACGGTCTGGCCCGCCTACGCGCTCCTCGACCCGGGGCACTGCGCCGAGCTGCTCGACGGCTTCGTCGAGCATTTCCGCGCATCCGGCTTCATCGAACGCTGGTCCGCGCCCGGGCCGCTGGACGCCATGGTGGGAACGAGCAGCGATGTCGTGATCGCCGACGCCATGGCGGCGGGCGTCCCTGTGCTCCACCCGGAGGACGCGTATGACTCCCTCCTCCGCAACGCGTCATCCTCCCGTCCCCGTCAGGAGGTCGGCCGTCCGGAGACGACCCCCGAGGGATTCGTGTCGACGGCGACCGGCGAAGGGCTCTCGTGGACGCTCGAGAACGCCATCTCGGACTTCGGGGTGGCCGTCGCGTCGGCATGGATGCTCGACCATGCGTCGGCGGACGACCCGCGCCGGGACGAGTATGCCGCGAACATGCTCTGGTTCAGGGACAGAGCCATGGCGTTCGTCGAGTGCTTCGAGCCGGCATCCGGATTCTTCGTGGGAAGGCGACCGGATGGCGCGTTCCGGGCGACGGGCTCCGACGTCGATCCGAGGACCTGGGGTGGCGACTACACGGAGACCAACGCCTGGGGGATGGCCTTCACGGCGCCGCACGACGGCGAGACCCTGGCCCGGCTGCACGGGGGCCGTGACGGTCTTCGACGCAAGCTCGACGAGTTCTTCGCGACGCCCGAGACGGGTGGGATCGACGTCGCCGGTTCGTTCGGCGCGGTCATCCACGAGATGTCCGAGGCGAGAGACGTGCGCATGGGGATGTTCGGCCTGTCGAACCAGCCGGCACACCACATCCCCTTCATGTACGCGTTCACGGATGCGCCGCGGCGCACCGACAGGATCGTTCGCGAGGCCGTGCGCCGATGCTTTCTGGGAAGCGAGATCGGACAGGGCTACCCGGGCGACGAGGACAACGGCGAACTCTCGGCCTGGTTCGTCTTCGCCGCGATGGGGCTGTACCCGCTCACGCCGGGATCGGGCGAGTACCTCATCACGGCGCCGTCAGTGCGCAGCACCACTCTTCGGTTTCCGGATGGCGCCGTCACGACGGTACGCGCACTCGCTGCGGATGCGACGCACGACTTCGTGCAGCAGGTATGCGTCGACGGCGAGCAGTGGGAGTCCGCGGCTCTCCCGATCGCACTCCTGCGGCGAGGCGTCGACGTCGAGATCCGGCTGGGGCCGGAACCCTCCACGTGGCCGCGCGGCGACGGGCCATACGCGCTCAGCCGCGAAGCCGTCGTGCCCCGGCACATTCGGGCAACCCGGACCTCATCCGGAGGACTCCGGCAGTACCGATTCGCCCGCGCGACGACGATCGCCTGCTACACCGTGGCGTTCGACGCACCGGATCCTGCGCGCGAGTGGAGCGTTGAGGGCTTCGACGGATCGCGATGGCGCCTGCTCGACGCGCGGACCGACGTGGAGTACCGATGGCCCGGCCAGACCCGCGCCTTCATACCGACGTCGTCGCTGGCGGTGACACGGGTTCGTATCGTGTTCCCTGGCGATGTGGATGCCTCGGCAGCGTCGAGTCCGCGGCTTGAGTTCTTCGCGGTGGACGAGTCCCCGGCGGGCGACGATTCCCTCGCGGGCGACAACCGCCCGGCGGTCGACGCCTGACGTGCTGCGGAAGCGGGCATCCGACCTCGCCCCGGGAAGCGACGCGGCCGTGTCACGACGGTGATGACTGCCGGTGGGCCCACGCCCGCGGGACCGTTGGCCCAGAATGGCCGGATGGGCAACTCTCGTACCTTCGAACTCCGCACCTACTACACGCACCCAGGCAAGCTGGCCGATCTGCAGACTCGGTTCCGCGACCACACGAGGGCGCTGTTCGAGAAGCACGGCATCGAGAACATCGGATACTTCGTTCCCACGGACGGCGAAGCCGCCGAGAGCACGCTCGTGTACGTGCTCGGCTATCCGAGCCGCGAGGCCGCGACGGAGTCGTGGGAGGCGTTCCAGGCGGACCCGGAGTGGATCGCCGTCAAGGCGCGGTCGGAAGAGAACGGCCCGATCGTCGAGCACCTCGAATCCGTGTTCCTCAGCCCGACGGACTTCTCGGCGCTGCGCTGACACCTTAGGGTCGGGAGCGATCGTCTCCGCGGATGATCACCCGGCCTCGGCTGCCCTGACCACCGCTTCCCGGGTGCGAGCGTCGCCCAGGATGGCGAAGTGACCACCGACGGGCAGCCGCACGTTGGTCGCGCCCGGCAGCTCGCTCCCTCCGGGGATCATGGTGTCGAAGACCCCGTAGATGGACGTGATCCGGCGGTTCGTCTCGACGTCGCGGATGAGCGCCGCGACGACGGGGTCCACCGCGCGAAACCATCGCAAGTGGCGCGCGGGAGCGAAGCGCGCGTAGGCGGATCCGGAGAAGGGTGTCGCGATGGCGATCATGCGGTCGATCCTGTGCTCGTCGTCGAGCTTCGTCATGGCGTACTTGCCGATGAGCCCGCCCTTGCTGTGGCTGAGCAGCAGAACGCGGTCGAGTCCTTCGCGTGCGAGAACGTCGATCACGACCCGTGCGCTCTCCGGCACGGGGCGCAGGTTGTGCTTCAACTCGGCGACCACAAGCACCGGGTGGCCGCGTTCGTGCAGGGCATCCATCAGCGGTCTCAGGAAAGGCCAGGTCTCGTAGACGCCCGGGAGCACGACGACGACCTGCTTGTCTCCGGTCCGGTAGTCGTCGACTGTCGTGGGGCTGACGCTGCGCACCTGCCAGGCCGCGGCATACATCCAGTCGCGCACGGCCCAGAATCCCCGACGCGCGAGAGACGGCGCCCGGTCGGCGGCGCCGGTCACCGCGTCTCGCTCTGGGTGTGCGTGGGGATGAACCCGACGATCGCAGCGGCGACGTCCTCGGGAGCGTGCTCCTGCACGTGATGCGGACCCGCCGCCTCGACCAGCGCCCCTCGGTCCGCAGCGCGCATCACGCGTTGCGCCCAGTCGCGCCGGGCGATGGGGTCGCGCGTGCCCCGAACCACGAGCACCGGGACCGCCAGCTCTGCGACCCGGCGCAGCGTCGGGTACCGCAGCATGGGTCGCAGTTCACGGAGGAACTGCG
>NZ_DASZVF010000022.1:0-11279 GCF_035547335.1 Humibacter sp.
GCGGTGGAGCTCGCCGTCGTGGATCCGGCTCGCGACAGCGCACCCTGAGCCGCCCGGGTCCGGCCGGGTCCGGCCCGGCTCCGACCGGGCCCTGGCGATGCGGTCCCGCGGCGGTGTCCCATAGCGCTTTCCGCGCGATCGCGCACCGTCTCATGTCCTCGCATGACGGCGATTGACGGCATGTGACGAAGTCGGTCGTTGTCTTTCGGCGGCGCTTGTCGGGCGAGCCCGTCACGACGAAAACTGTGCGGCATCCCCTCCATCTCTGCCACGACCGTCAGGAGTCGCCGCATGCGCGCCCGTGTTCTCCGCTCCACCCTCGTCGCAACACTCTCCATCGCAGCGCTGGCACTCTCCGGATGCGCCGCCGCGGACAGCACGTCGGCCGGGTCCGGCCAGCGTGTCGAGGGCGGAACCATCGTCTACGCCCACCAGCAGGAGCCGGCCTGCGTCTTCGGCGGCTGGATCGAGCAGGCGTACCTCTCGTACCAGGTGCTCGACAGCCTCACCTCGCTGGACGCGCACGGCAAGGCCGTGCCGTGGCTCGCCACGTCGTGGAAGCAGTCGCCCGACGGGCTCACCTGGACGTTCGACCTGAAGAAGGGCGTGAAGTTCACGGACGGCACGCCGCTGACCGCAGCCGCCGTCGCGTACAACTTCGACTACTGGGTGAAGGGCGGCAACAGCACGGCCAGCGTCTGGCTCGACGGGTACTACAAGTCGGCGCAGGCGGTGGATGACCACACCCTGCAGATCAACCTGCTCAAGCCGTATCCGCGCCTGGCCGACAACCTCTCGCAGGGCTACTTCGGCATCCAGTCCGAGCACGCGCTCACCACGCGCAGCAAGGCGCAGAACTGCGAGGCGCCCATCGGAACCGGCGCGTTCATCGTGCAGAAGTGGAACCGAGGCCAGGACATCGTGCTGGTGCGCAACAAGAACTACACGTCGCCGCCCGCCAACGCCAGGCACAAGGGCCCCGCGTACGTCGACAAGATCGACTGGAAGTTCGTTGCCGACCCCACGACGCGCGTCGCCGCGCTTCAGGGCGGGCAGGCGGATGCCATCTACGACGTTCCCGCCGTGCAGTGGAGCACGCTGAAGGCCGCAGGGTACGACCTCGAGAAGTACGTCACGCCCGGCCGGCCCCAGCAGCTGTCGTTCAACACGGCGAAGGGCCCGTTCACCGACGAGCTCGTGCGGCAGGCGTTCGCGTACTCGCTGAACCGCAAGCAGATCGTCGACACCATCGGGCACGGCGTGATCCCGTACGAGGGGAACGGGTCGGTCAGCCAGGCCACGCCCGGCTACAGCACGAAGGCCGCCGACTGGTACGGTTACGACCCGAAGAAGGCCGATAGCCTGCTCGACCAGGCCGGCTGGTCGCAGAAGAACTCCCAGGGCGTGCGCGAGAAGAACGGCCAGACCCTCACGGTGACGCTCCCGTACGGAGCCGGGTCCATCATCAACGCCGACGGCGCCGCCATCCTGCAGGGCATCAAGGAGCAGGCATCCAAGGTGGGCTTCGACGTGAAGCTCGTACCCGTGCCGCAGAGCGAGTTCTTCTCCGGAAAATACTCCACCCCGGACTCCTACGACATCAGCGCCGGGTACTGGACGGCGGTGACGGCCGGCATCCTCTACATCAACTGGCGGCCGTCCACGACAGACGACCCCAACTACGCGAACAGCGCCTTCTACAACGACGACACGCTGGCCCAGTTCATCCTCGACGGCAACTCGGCTCAGGATGTCGCGACGCAGAACGCCGACTACCAGAAGGCCCAGGACTACATCGCCCAGCACGCGCTGTCGATCGGAGTGTACGACCGGCTGAGCACGCTCGCCGTCTCGCCGAAGCTCAAGGGCGTCTGGCAGGAGCACGCACAGGGAGGACCGACGTTCTATGACGCTTACTTCGTCGGCTGAGCCGCCTCGCATCGAGCCGGATATCCGGCAGCAGCAGGACGGCCAGGGCCCCATCGCGGAGCGCGCGGTGCGACCTCGTCGTGCCAGGCGGACGGCGCTCGTGATCCTGCGCAAGATCGGCGCGGCGGTCGTGGTGCTCTGGGGTGCAGCGACCATCGCGTTCTTCGCCCAGCTGGCGCTGCCCGGCGATCGTGCCACGACCATCCTCAACATCAGGGCGGGCCAGGCGCAGCAGCGCACCCCGCACGAGCTCGCGCAGATCAACGCCCAGTTCGGCCTGCAGAAGCCGGTGATCGTGCAGTACCTCGACTACCTGGGCGGCCTGGTGCGCGGCGACTTCGGCACCTCCTACCAGCAGTACCGGCCGGTCACCTCGATCATCGGAGAACAGCTCGGCTCCACCGTCGCGCTGTCGCTGACGGCGATCGTGCTGGCCTGGGTGCTCATGGTGGTCTGGGTCACGCTCACCGCCGGTCGCGGGCGCGGGGTCTCCGAGCTCGGCAGCACGGTGGATGTCGTCACGGCCGGCCTGCCCGCGTACTGGCTCGGCATCATCCTGCTGCTCGTCTTCGGCCTGGGCCTCAGATGGTTCCCGATCATCAGCGGCACGTCTCCGCAGGGCATCGTGCTGCCGGCGCTCACACTGGCCATACCTCTCGCCGGGTTCATGTCGCAGAGCACGAGGCTGGAGTTCGAACGCTCGCTCGACCAGCCGTTCGTGCTGTCCGCACGCATGCGCGGCATGGGGGAGTGGGGCATTCGCCTGCGCCACGTGCTGCGGCACGCCGTCATCCCCGCCGTGACGCTGTCCGGCTGGGCGCTCGGCGCCACGCTCTCCGGCGCCGTGATCGTGGAGTCGATCTTCTCCCGCCCCGGAATCGGATCCGTGCTGGTCACGGCCGTCAACGAACAGGACCTGCCCGTCGTGACGGGCATCGTCACGCTCGTCGCCGTCGTCTACGTGCTCGCCAACCTCCTGGTCGATGTGGTCTACACGCTCGTCGACCCCCGACTGGAGCTGTCATGACCGCCATCGACGCCCGTGCCTCCGGCTCCGACCTGCGCCAGGCGCTCGCCAGGCTGAGCAGGCTGCCGTGGGGCCTCTACCTCGCCATCGCGTTCGCCGTTCTGCTGCTCGTCGCTGTCGTCGCACCCGAGCTGCTCACTGTGCACTCGCCGACCGCCGTCGACTACTCGGCCGCGCTGAAGCCGCCGTCGTTCGCGCATCCGTTCGGCACCGACGAGTCGGGGCGCGGTCTCTATACGCGCGTCGTCTGGGGCGCGCGCGACTCGCTCACGATCGGCGTGGGCGCAGCACTGCTCGGGGTCGCGGCGGCACTCCTGCTGGGCTCCGTCGCCGCGCTCGCGGTGAAGCCCGCTGCTCTCGTCGCCGACCGGTTCATCGAGATCCTGTTCACGTTCCCGTCTCTCCTGCTCGCGCTGCTGCTCATCGCGATCATGGGCCCGAGCGCAGGCACCGAGGTGCTGGCGGTGGGCATCGGCACGGCGCCCGGATACGCCAGGATGATCCGCGGCCAGATCCTCGGCGCGAAGAACGCTGGCTACGTCGAGGCGGCCACCGCGCTCGGGCATTCCAGGTGGCGCATTGTGCGGGCCCACATCCTCCCGAACGCGCTGCGGCCGCTCGTGGCGGTGTTCGCCCTCTCCATCGGCCAGTCGATCGTGTGGGCGTCGAGCCTGTCGTTCCTCGGCCTGGGCGTCGCGCCTCCCGCGTCGGAGTGGGGCGCGCTGCTGGACGCCGGTCGCGAGTACCTCGTGCAGGCGCCCTGGCTCGTCGTCATCCCTGGCCTCGTGATCGTGGCCGTCGCGCTGTCGGCGACGACGATCGGCAGGCACATCCAGTCCAGGCTCGAGAAGGGGGAGTGAGCGTGAGCATCGCAGAAGACGTCGACGACGCGCCGGCGCGGGACGCAGGCGACCAGACGCAGGTCGGGGCCGACCGCCTCGACCGGTCCGGCGCCCGGCTGTCGGTGCGCAACCTGAGCACGGCGTTCCGCGTGGGCGACGGAATCCGGCGCATCGTGTCGGGCGTCAGCTTCGACCTGCTGCCCGGCGAGTGCGTGGCGATCGTCGGCGAGTCCGGCTCGGGCAAGAGCGTCACCGCTCGGTCGCTCGTCGGGCTCGCCGGCCGCAACGGGATCGTCGAGGCGGAAGCGCTCGAGATCCACCACGAGAACGCGCTCGCGTTCACGTCGCGCACCTGGCGGCGCATCCGTGGGCGTGACATCGGCTTCGTGCTGCAGGATGCGCTCGTCTCGCTCGACCCTCTTCGGCCGGTCGGCAAGGAGATCGTCGAGGCGCTCCGCCTGCACCGCTGGGGCGACCGGGCCTCCCGGCAGCAGCGCGTGCAGCACCTGCTGGAACGTGTCGGCGTGCCGTACCCGGCGGTCCGGGCCAGGCAGCGGCCGGATCAGCTGTCCGGGGGACTGCGTCAGCGCGCCCTGATCGCGTCCGCGATCGCGCTCGACCCCGACATCGTGATCGCCGACGAGCCGACGACGGCGCTGGATGTGACGGTGCAGGCGCAGGTGCTCGAGCAGCTGAGGCAGATGAAGCAGCGCGGGGCATCCGTGCTGCTGATCAGCCACGACCTCGCCGTCGTGGCGCAGCTGGCCGACCACATCGTCGTCATGCAGGGCGGCCGGGTCGTCGAGCAGGGACCCGCCGCCCAGGTGCTCGGCGACCCTGAAGAGGACTACACGCGCGCGCTCATCGCAGCCGTGCCGAGCGAGGAGACCCGTGGCAAACCGCTCAGCCCTGGCGGCGCGGCGCTCCTCGCCGGAGCGCCGGAGCGCGACGAGGACCCGCAGACCGTCGTGCTGCAGGCGGACGGCCTGACCAAGCGATTCCGCACGAGGGACGGCTCCGTCACGACGGCCGTCGACGACGTCTCGTTCGCTCTGCACCGCGGCGAGACGCTCGGCATCGTGGGCGAGTCCGGCTCGGGCAAGAGCACGACGGGCCGCATCGCGCTCGCACTGGAGCGCCCGGATGCCGGCACAGTGACCCTGCTCGGCCGCCAGTGGACCCAGGTTCGGGAGCGCCGCCGCAGGGCGGTGCGCTCGCGCATCGCGGTGGTGTCGCAGGATCCGCTGTCCAGCTTCGACCCACGGTGGACGGTCGAGCGCATCCTGGTCGATGCTCTGCCGAGGCGCGCGTTCGCGTCCGGGCAGCGCTCCGGGCGCATCCGCGAGCTGCTGGATCAGGTCGGGCTCGAGCACGAGGTGCTTCGCCGGTTCCCGCTCCGGCTCTCCGGCGGCCAGCGGCAGCGCGTCGCGATCGCGAGAGCCCTCGCGCAGTCGCCGGAGATCATCGTGCTCGACGAGGCGGTATCCGCGCTCGACGTGACCATCCAGGCCCAGATCCTCGACCTGCTGACGGCGCTGCAGCGCCGCCTCGGGCTCTCCTACCTGTTCATCTCGCACGACCTGGGCGTCATCGCCCATCTCAGCCACCGCGTGCTCGTCATGAAAGACGGCAGAGTAGTGGAAGTCGGAACACCCGAACAGCTGTTCTCGGCTCCGGCCCACGATTACACCAGGCGGCTCATCGCCTCGATTCCCGCCTTCGATCCAGAAAGCACCGCATGACCGACAAGAAGCAGCTCTTCGTCAACCTGTTCGAGATGGCGTGCGTGAGCCACATCACGCACGGGCTCTGGACGCTCCCTGGCAACAACCGGGAGCGTTTCGCAGACCTCGACTACTGGCTCGAGCTCGCCCAGCTGCTCGAGCACGGCGGCTTCGACGGCATCTTCCTCGCCGACGTGATCGGTCACTACGACGTGTTCCGCGGCGGCCCAGAGACGGCGCTTCGCGAGGGACTGCAGTCCCCGACGCTCGACCCGCTGCTTCTCGTTCCCGCCATGGCCGCCGTCACCGACCGGCTCGGCTTCGGGGTCACGTTCTCCACCACGTACGAGCCGCCGTTCGCGTTCGCCAGGCGCATGTCGACGCTCGACCACCTGACGAAGGGTCGCGTCGGCTGGAACATCGTCACGTCGTACCTGCCGAACGCCGCGCGCAACTTCGGCCTCGACGGGGAGATCCCGCACGACGACCGGTACCGGTTCGCCGACGAGTACCTCGACGTGTTGTACAAGCTGTGGGAGGGGTCGTGGGACGACGACGCCGTGGTCGCCGATCGTGAGGCCAGGGTGTTCACCGACCCGTCCAAGGTGCGCTACATCGACCACGTGGGCGAGCGCCACCGCGTCGCAGGGCCGCACCTCGTGCATCCCTCAGCGCAGCGCACGCCTGTGCTGTTCCAGGCGACGGGCTCACCGGCCGGCATGCAGTTCGCCGGCAAGCACGCCGAGGTGGTCTTCACGGGCGGCCGCACGAGCGAGGACTTCCGGCGCGCGGCCTCCGGCATGCGGGATGCCGCGGTGCAACAGGGGCGCGAAGCCGACGACGTGAAGTTCATCGCCATGGCGGGCGTCATCGTGGGCCGCACGCAGGAGGAGGCCGAGGACAAGTGGCGCCTCTACCGGGCCAACGCGAGCCTCGACGGCATCCTCGCCCACAGCAGCCTGCCCGTCGACCTCACCGCCTTCCCTCGCGACATCACGGTGGCGGACGCGCTCGAGCGCGCCGAGGTTCCTGCGGCGCGCGTGCCGTTCCTGCCGTTGAACAAGACGGTGGGGGAGGCGCTCGACTTCATCGCAGGCAGCCGCAACGACAGGTTCCTCGCGGTCGGCGACGTTTCCACCGTGGCCGACACCATCGAGCGCTGGCTCGACGAGGACGGCCTGGACGGCATCAACCTGCGCCAGTACCACTCGTTCGACACGGCGCGCGACTTCGCCGACCTCGTCATCCCTGAGCTGCGCAGGCGCGGCAGGATGCCCGCGGAGGGCGAGCGCGCCGGCACGCTCCGCGAGCGGTTGTTCGGACCTGGCAGGGCGCGCCTGCCCGAGAACCACTACGGCACCCGCTACCGCGGGGGCGCGAACCTGCACCCCGAGACGCAAGCGCAAGCGAGCTGACGGACTAGACGAAGAGAGGCCGGAGCGAGCGCACCACGTCGCTGAGCCGCGCGGGGCGCTCGCCCAAGGCCAGGGCGTCGACCCGTGCGAGCGCGGCGTCGACGTCGAGCTCCGGATGCCGGGCGCGCACGTCGTCCAGCGCGCGCTCGGGATCCAGAGACGGGAAGTCGCGGCGGGCGCGAAGGCCCCTCGCCAGCGCGAGGAGCTCCAGTCCCGCCTCGTGCTGTCCGGCGATCGTGAACCGGGTCGTTGCGGTCGCGCCGGCGCCGCTCTCGCGCGACGCGTCCGGCGTCTCCCGACCGGGTGCGAGCAGCCAGACGCCCAGGCCGACGGCGGCGACTCCCGTGATGGGGTGATCGATCATGCCCGCCCGCACGCGGTCGTCGCGCAGGATGCGGCTGCGCACGCGCTGCGCCGTGCTGTGCACGCGCGGATCGTTCGCGTGGCCGGCGCGCACGGCGGCCACGAGCAGACCAGCTGCTGCGCCGTAGTACCACGGAGCGAAGCCGCGTGGCGGGTCGCCCCAGCTGTCCGCTGCGGTCGCATAGAGACGCTCGGCCTCGGCGAGGTCTCCCTCGGCGGCGGCCACCTCGGCGAGGCCGGCGTAGCCGACGGCCTTCAGGTCGTTCCAGTCGAAGCTGTCGGCGTCGCCCTGCAGTGCCGTGAGCTGTTCGAACGCGGCACGCGCCGGCTCCAGCCTGCCGAGCGCCAGCTCGCTGGCGGCCTCGAGCCAGTCCAGCTGCCGCAGATCCTCGCCGGCGTTCAGCTGCTCCAGGCGCGCCCTGGCCCGTGCCGCCCAGATCAGCACCTCGGCCGCGTCGCCTCGCTCACTGTGCAGCTGCGCGAGATTGTGCGCCGCCATGCCGAGCGTCCAGGTGTCCTGCGCAAGCTCCGCCTTCGCGTACGCCTGCTCGCTGGTGGCGAGCCCCTCGTCGAGCCGGCCCGAGTTCTCCGCCAGCTGCGCCGCGATGAGCAGCCCCATCGACGACACGGCCGGGTCGTCGCTCGCCCGCATGCTCTCGATCGCGGCGCCCGCGGCGGCGAAGTCCGGCATGACGAGCAGCAGGCTGATCATCCCTTCCAGCTGCGGAGACGACGCGGGTCCCTTCGCGTGCAGCATGCGCAGACGGGAGACGGCGCGCAGACCCTGCCTGGCGTTCGTGATGAGAGACGTCGCGCCGATCAGGGCGAGCGTGACCATGGCGGAGTCTCGATGCTCGTCGTCGGGGTCGTAGCCGCGCATCGTCTCCAGCACGGCGGCAGCGAGACCGAGCACCTCCGAATGCGCGCCGCGCAGCGTCCAGTGCATGCCGAGCGCGGCATACACCGCGCTCGCGGTGCCAGCGTCGCCGACGGCGGTGGCGTCGCGCAGCGCGGCCACGAGGTCGTCCTGCTCCTCGGCCACGCGCCGGAACGTGTCGACCTGGTCTGCGCCGTACGTGGTCTCGAGCGCTGCGAAGGCGAACGCCTCCGCCCACCTGCGGATGCCGGCAGCCACGTCGTCGCGTTCGCCCGCCTCGCGCAGCCGCTGGTCTCCGAACTCGCGCACCGTCTCCAGCATGCGGTAGCGCAGCCTGCCGGTGAGCCGGCTCTCGGCAGCCGACAGCAGCGACTGGTTGACGAGACCCTCGAGGTCCTCCTCGACGTCCGTGTCCGGTCCGCAGACGACGAGAGCCGCGTCTGCCGCGAACCCGTCGACGAAGAGCGAGAGCCGGCGCAGCGTGCGCTGCTCGGAGGTGCGCAGCAGGTTCCAGCTCCAGTCGATCACCGCCAGCAGCGTTCGGTGTCGTTCCGGTGCCGCGCGGTCTCCTCCGCGCAGCAGGGCGAACCGGTTTCCGATGCGGCGTTCGATCTCCTCGACCGACATCGACCGCACTCGCGCGGCCGCCAGCTCGATCGCGAGGGGGAGGCCGTCCAGCTTCTCGCAGAGTCGCTCGATGGCGTCGACGGGCAGCACGACGGACGGGCGAGCGGCACGTGCACGCTCCATGAACAGCGTGACGGCGGGTCCTGCGCTCTCGCCGTTCGCAGACGTCGCAGGCAGCGGCTCGAGCTGGTAGACCTGCTCGGCCGCGATCATCAGCGGCGCTCGACTCGTGGCGAGCACACGCACGGAGCGGGTCGAGGCGACGATATCGGCGATCCACTCTGCGGCGGCGTCGATCAGGTGCTCGCAGTTGTCCATCACGAGCAGCGTCGGCTGCTCGTTCAACGCGCCGAGGATGCGCGCGCGCACGTCCACCCGGACGGTCGGGTCGCTCAGCGAGAGGCGCGTGCCGGTGTACTCCCTGATGCCGAGGGTGGAGGCCAGCGCGAGCGGAACGTCATCCCCCGTGCGCACGCTCGCCAACTCGACGACGACGACGCCGGGCATCCGCTCCGCCGCCCTCGCTGCGAGAGCCTGCGCGAGGCGCGTCTTGCCCAGGCCGCCGGCGCCGAGGATGGTGGTGAGCCGGGCGGACTCCATGATCGTCTCCACGGCGGCGATGTCGCCGTCGCGCCCGACGAGCTCGTTCGGCGCGGCACGGATGCCGATCCTCAGCGAGCGCGGCGGCTCCGGGCTCTGCTGCGGCGCGCGCAGGAGCTGCGCATTGAACGCGACGAGATCCGCGGAGGGATCGGTGCCCAGTTCGTTGCGCATCCGCTCACGGAACTCCGCGAACTCGCGGAGCACATCGTTGGGGCGTCCCCCCGCGGCGATGGCGCGAAGGCGCAGCAGGGCGACGTCCTCGTCGAGCGGCGCCGCCTCGGCCAGCGGAGCCAGCTCGGCGAGAGCGCCCGCGATGTCGTGCAGCTCGAGACGGGCGCGCGAGCGCAGCACAAGGAGGTCCCTGCGCACCCGGGCGGCTGACGAAGCGAGACGCTCCGCGAGGTCGGTCTCGCCCAGGTCGGCGCCCGGTTCGCCTCGCCAGAGCTCCAGCGCCGCTGATGCCTCGGCCAGCGCCCGCGTCCAGTCGCCGCGATCGACCGCGGCGCGAGCAGCATCGCGTGCCCGGGCGGCAGCGCCGAGATCGGTGTCGTCCCCGCGGTCGCCATCGGCGCCGCCGCCGGACGACCGACCGAGCGCGTAGCCGCCCGGCGTGGAGACGATGAGCCCGTCGGCCGCGACGGAGCGCACGCGGGAGACGAGCGTCTGCAGGGCGGCCTTCTCGTTGCGCGGCGGAGTGTCGCCCCACAGATCGTCGACGATGCCCCGCACCGAGAGCGGGCTCCTGGCCAGGGCCAGCGCGACCACGAGCGCCTTGGCCGTCGCGCCGCCGGGTTCCACGGCGCCGCCGGATGGCGACTCGACGACCACGGGGCCGAGCAGGCAGACACGGCAGGTCGTCGTGCGCATGCTCGCCTGGCTCACCGGGCCCAGTCTAGTGAGCGGCAGGGGCGCATCCTCTGTCCCATCGGATCGCTCGACGACGAGCTCGCGTGCCGTCGGAACTATGCTGGCGCAACTATGCCGTCGGAACCGCGGAGGGGGTTGCCAGAGCACCCCGTCTCGATGGTGGATAGACGGGTGACGCAAGCGAGACGAACCGCCGAGGCGGTACAGGTGGCCGAGGACGTGTTCGGATGGCGCCAGTTGCGTCCCGGACAGCGACGGGCGATGCAGGCGGTGATCGACGGGCGTGACGCGCTGGCACTGATGCCCACCGGGTATGGCAAGTCGGCCATCTACCAGGTGGCGGGCGCGGTGCTGGGCGGCGTGACGATCGTCGTGTCGCCGTTGATCGCGCTCCAGGCAGACCAGATCGACGGCATGAACGAGCACGCCAGGGCGCCGAAGGCTTTCGCGCTCAACTCCGCGCAGGGCGTGCGCCGCAACCGGGCGGCCATGGAAGCGCTCGAATCGGGTGAGCCGCTCTATCTGCTGCTCGCGCCGGAACAGCTCGCCAACGACGAGAACCTGGAGCGGATAGCGCGTGCCGACATCCGGCTGTTCGTCGTCGACGAGGCGCATTGCGTCTCCAGATGGGGCCACGACTTCCGGCCCGACTATCTGCGGCTCGGCGAGTTCGCCGAGAAGCTCGGACGCCCGCCCCTCCTGGCGATGACGGCGACGGCGGCGCCGCCGGTGCGAGACGACATCGTGGAGCGTCTGGGCATGGTCGATCCGGTGACGGTCTTCGAGGGCTTCGACCGCCCGAACCTGTTCCTCGAGGTCGTGCGGCACGAGCGCAAGAAGGACAAGGCGGCAGCCGTCGTCGAACAGGTGAAAGACCTCGAGAAGCCGGGCCTGCTGTACGTCGCCACGCGCAAGTCCACGGAGAGATACCGGGACGCGCTGCAGGAGGCGCGCATCCGTGCCGACCGGTATCACGGTGCGATGCCCGCGCGGGAACGTGAGACG
>NZ_DASZVF010000023.1:0-8190 GCF_035547335.1 Humibacter sp.
GAACTCCATGTCTTCGAGCGGCAAGCCGTGCCGGTACGCGATCGCGGGGCCGTCGCCCGTGAGCGCGTAGGCGTTCGACGAGACCTTGAACATCCGGCCGAACCCGCCGGTGGCGATGAGCACGCTCTTGGCGTGGAAGACGTGAAGCTGGCTCGTGGCGATCTCGAGTGCGACGATCCCGCGGCATTCGCCGTCGACCATGATCAGGTCGAGCATGTGGAACTCGTCGAAGAACGTAACGCCCTGTTTGATGCATTGCTGGTAAAGCGTTTGGAGGATCATGTGCCCCGTGCGGTCGGCTGCGTGGCAGGCCCGCATGACGGGGACGCGGGGCTTGGCTGCGTCGGTCCCCGCGGCTGCGCTCGGGTCGTAGGCCGGATTCGGCTTGGTGTGCCCGCCGAACCTGCGCTGGGAGATCCGACCGTCGGGCGTGCGGTCGAACGGCAGGCCCATGTGCTCGAGGTCGTAGATGCACTCGACGGCCTCACGGCAGAGGATCTCGGCGGCCGTCTGGTCGACGAGGAAGTCACCCCCCTTGATGGTGTCGTAGGCGTGGTTTTCCCAGCTATCGTGTTCGAGGTTGGCGAGTGCGGCGGCGATTCCTCCCTGCGCCGCTCCCGTGTGCGAGCGCGTCGGGTAGAGCTTGGAGATGACCGCGGTCTTCGCGTGCGGACCGGCCTCGATGGCGGCGCGCATGCCCGCGCCTCCCGCGCCGACGATGACGATATCGAACTGGTGATAGTGCACGCCGTCGATCACGGCTCCGTCTGCGATCTGTTCACTCACGTGGGGGTTTCCGTAGCTTTCGGTTCGTTGCGTATCGCTCGCGCGGCTTACTTGGTGATGGTCGAGCAGAAATCGGGCAGCAGGTTCGCCGGTGCGCCGCTCGGGCACGGATCGAAGAACGTCACGGTGTACGTGCCGAGCGCGATGAGCACGATCACGGCGAGCAGGATGAGCACCTTCAGAGTGCGGTTGATCGTGCGGCCACGCGCGTAGTCGTTGACGATGGTGCGCATGCCGTTTCCGCCGTGGATGAGCGCGAGCCACAGCATGAGGCCGTCCCAGACACGCCAGAACGGGTCGGCCCACTTGCCGGCGACGAATCCGAAGTCGACGGCCTTGATGCCCTCGCCCAGCACGAGGTTGACGATGAGGTGCCCGAAGATGAGCACGACGAGCAGCACGCCGGAGGCGCGCATGTACACCCATCCCCACTTCTCCCAGTTCACGCCCTTGGAGCGCGCGGGACGCATCGGGGAACGAGGGGCCTCGATGGTGGTCACGACGCTGCCCCTTCGCTGAACACGTTGGCAAGGTGGATGGGCGCGAAGCCGAGCATGAGCACGACCCACACGACGATCACGGTCCAGAACATGAAGCGCTGGTACTTCGCGCCCTTGCTCCAGAAGTCGATCAGGATGATGCGGATGCCGTTGAGTGCGTGGAACGCGATCGCCGCGACGAGCGCCGTCTCGCCCAGCCCCATGATCGGGTTCTTGTAGGTGCCGATCACGGCGTTGTACGCCTGGGGGCTGATGCCGAGCACCACGGAGTCGAGGATGTGCACGAGCAGGAAGAAGAAGATCGCCACGCCGGTGATGCGGTGCAGCACCCACGACCACATGCCTTCCCGGCCCCGGTACAGCGTTCCCCCGGGCCGACTTGTGGTCGGCTCGAGAGTGTCTGCCGTTTCTGCTGGCACGGACAACCCTCCCTGGTAGGTAGCTTGCGCGAGCGCCTCACGCGGCGCGACAGCACGCGGAATCGGCGCGGACTCAGTCTACGTCCCGGTGCGGCGGCTCGCTTTCACGGCCAGCCTAACTGTCTCGACGTCGAGACAGTTTGCCGAGGCGGATCGCCGCGGCCCCACCCCATCGGAGGGCGGGTAATCCGCCGGCGGGAAGCGCGACGACGAAGGGATCAGGGCAGGTGGAGCATGCTGGGGGCATGGCTCTTGCGGATGTCTCCATCGGCGTCGCCGGCGCGCTCGGCCCCGACGTCATCGCTCGCCTCGCGGTCGTGGTGGAGCGGTGCGGCTTCAGGTCCCTCTGGGCGAACGACACACCGGGCGGCGACTCGCTGACGGCGTTGGCCGCCGCTGCCGAGCACACGAGCCGGCTCGTGCTGGCCACCGGCGTCATCCCGGTCGATCGACGGCACGCGGACGAGATCGTGGACGAGGTGCACAGGGCCGGGCTTCCCGAGAACCGGCTCGTGCTGGGCATTGGGGCGGGCGGCACCAGGAAGGGTGCGCTGTCGCTCGTCGGAAGCGCGGCCGATCAGCTGCGCGACGGAACGCGGGCCACGGTGCTCGTCGGAGCCCTGGGCCCGAAGATGCGCGAGCTCGGTGCTCGGCAGGCGGACGGCGTGCTGCTCAGCTGGCTCACGCCCGACGTGGCGAGAGGGCAGGCGGAAGCGGCGCACGCGCTGGCGGCGGGGGAGCGGGCATCCGACTCGCGCGTCGCGTTGTACGTGCGAACGGCGCTCGCGGCCGAGGCGAGCGGGCGTCTGGCCGAGGAGGCGCGCCGCTACGCCGGATACCCCGCGTACGCGGCGAACTTCGCCCGGCTCGGCATCCGGGCAGAGGACACCGTGCTGAACCACGACACGTTCGCCGACCGCATCGCGCGGTATCGGGACGCGGTCGACGAGGTCGTGCTGCGCGTCATCGCGCCGACCGACTCGGTCGACGACCACGTGCGCTTCGTCGAGCGGGCGGCGGAGCTGCTGGAGCGCTAGAGCCAGCCGCGCCGTTTGAAGATGACGTAGAGCACCACGCTCGTCAGCGCCATCAGCCCGACGGCCATCGGGTAGCCGAACGCCCAGTGCAGCTCGGGCATGAACTTGAAGTTCATGCCGTAGATGCCGGCGATGAGCGTCGGACCGAAGAGGATGGCCGCCCACGACGAGATCTTCTTGACCTCCTCGCCCTGCCGGTTGGCGTTCTCGGAGAGATCCGTCATGCGCGCGTTCTGCCGTTCGCTGACGAGCGTCGCGTTGACCGTGAGGATGTCGCGCAGCATCCGCCTGAAGTCGTCGACGCGCTCGTTCACCTGGGTGAGGTGGTCGGCCACGTCGCGCAGATTGCGCTGCAGCTCCTGCGTGACGCCGTACTTCTCGCTGCCCAGCTCGAGCGACTCGACCACCTCGGTGAGCGGATGCGTCGCCCGCTGGAAGTCGATCACCTCCGTGGAGAGCTCGTAGATGCGCCGCGACACGTTCGCGTCTCCGCCGAACACCTGCGTCTCGATCTCGTCGATGTCGTTCGCGAGTCCGGCGACGACCGGCGCGTAGCCGTCGACGATCGCGTCGATGATGGCGTACAGGATGCTCTGCGTCCCCAGAGCGAGCAGCTCGCGATCGTGCTCCATGCGGTGCCGCACCTGCGAGAGGTCGGGCGACTCGCTGTGGCGCACCGTGATCACGAAGTTGTGCCCCACGAACACGTGCACCTCGCCGAACGACACCTCCTCCGGCACGTCCAGGTAGTTGGCCGCGCGCAGCACGACGAACAGCACGTCGTCGTATCGCTCCAGCTTGGGTCGCTGGTGTGCGGAGATCGCGTCCTCGACGGCCAGCTCGTGCAGGTTGAACTCGCGAGCGAGCGAGTGCAGCTCGGACTCGCTCGGCCGGTACAGGCCGATCCACGCGACGCCGCCCGGCGTCTCGTGCAGGGCACGGTAGGTCTCGGCGAGCGACGTGGGAGAGGAGACGCGGCTCCCGTCCGCGTAGATGGCGGCATCCACGATGGTCCGCCGCGTCGGCGCGGCCGGCGGCTGCTCGGCGGTCAGGAGGTCGTTCGGCGCCGCTGGCCGTGATCGCTGCCGGAACGGGATGGGGATGACACGTCGCCTGCGCTCGGCCATGGTTCGCCTCCGTTCGAGCAGCGTGGGTGTGAGGAACGGGACGTCGGCGTCCCGTGACACCCTAAGCCCGCCAGGCTTGTAGAGTCCGGATCGCCGCGGAAGAGTCCTCACCTTCGGGTGACCCCGGTCGGTGCGAACCTGCTCGTTCCGTGTGGATCCGGGCAGCGTCGTCGTGGTCGGTGCTGCCCTCGTGTCCACAGATGGACGGCGCTGACATCGACGGCCGAAAGATCGACGGCTCAGAGATCGGCTGTTCAGAGATCGACAGCTCAGAGTTCGACGGCTCAGAGTCCGACAGCTCACAGATCGACGGCCCGCTGCAGACGCCGCCCGGATGCCGACCGGTGCGTGATCGCGGCCGCGTAATGCTGCAGCAGCTGGTCGCAGAGCGCGCTCCACGAAGCGGCGAGCACGGCGCGTCGGCCCGCCTCGCCCATGCGCCAGCGCAGGTGTCCGTCATCCACCAGCCGCTGCACGGCCGCGCGCAGCTCGGCGTCGTCGTCCACCAGGAATCCGTCGACGCCGTGCCGCACCAGGTCGATCGGACCGCCCGCGTTCGGGGCCACGACCGGAAGGCCCGACGCGTGCGCCTCCTGCACCGTCTGGCCGAACGTCTCCTCGGTCCCGGTGTGCACGAACACATCGATGGCGGCGTAGGCGTCCGCCAGATCGTCGCCGCCTCGTCGGCCCAGCCACGACACGGGCATACGCTTCAAAGCCTTGCGCACCGGCACCTCGGCCGGGCCGTCTCCGACCACGGCGATGCGGATGCCGTCCATGCCGCGCAGCGCCGCCAGGCGTTCCACCTGCTTCTCCGGCGCGATGCGGCCGACGTACCCGACGACCACCTCCCCGTCGGGTGAGACGAGCTCACGGAGCGCGGCCGCACCCGGACGCCTCCGGTTGTTCGGGTGGTATCGCGCGAGATCGACGCCCCGGCCCCAGCGCCGCACGCGCAGAATGCCGGCGCGGTCGAGGTCGGATGCGGATGCCGTCGAGGGCGCGAGCGTGAGATCGGCGCCGTTATGCACCCAGCGCACGTATCGCCATGCGAGGTTGGTGGTGAGGCCGAGCCGGTTGCGCTTGGCGTAGCCCGCGACATCCGTCTGATACACGGCCACCGTCCCGACGCCGAGCCTGCCGGCCGCCGCTATCGCCTGCGCTCCGAGCAGGAACGGGGATGCCGCGTGCAGCACGTCGGGCGCGAAGTCGGCCAGCACCTGCTGCACGTGCTGGTTCGGCATGCCGAGCGGGAACTGGCGGTAGGCGATCGAAGGAACCGGGTGGACGGCGAAGCCGCGGTACTGAAGAGGCGCGTTCGGACCGGGGCAGATGACGACGGCGTCGTGCCCGCGGTCGTTCAGTTCGTCCAGCACGCGGCACACGCTCGTGGTCACGCCGTTGACGGTGGGCAGAAAGCTCTCGCTCACGATGGCGACCCGCATGGCTCGCACGCTAGGCGGGCGCCATGGCCGCTGCGTGAACCGCACCTGAACCGGGACTTCCGCTCCCACGAAGCGCAAGGATGCCGCGACCCGGCCGCAGCCTATTGTTGAGGGCATGAGCGCGCTGCCCCTGCAGGACTTCTACTGCATCATCCCGGCCGGCGGAGTGGGGTCGCGGCTCTGGCCGCTCTCGCGAGCCGACGCGCCGAAGTTCCTGCACGACCTCACCGGCTCGGGATCGACGCTGTTGCGGGCGACGTGGGACAGGCTCGCACCGCTGAGCGGTCCGCAACGCGTCATGGTGGTGACCGGCCGAGCACACCGTGCCGCCGTCGAGGGGCAGATCCCGGCGCTCGCCGACCGGAACGTGGTGCTGGAGAGCGAACCGCGCGACTCGACGGCCGCGATCGGCCTGGCCGCGGCCATCCTCGAACGGCGCGAGCCCGGCGTGATCGTCGGCTCGTTCGCCGCCGACCACGTGATCGGCAACGAGCCGCTGTTCCGGGCTGCGGTCATCGAGGCCGTGGCGTCGGCGCGGGCCGGCTACATCACCACGATCGGCATCTCGCCGACGGAGCCCGCCGTGGGATTCGGCTACATCCACGTGGGCGAGCCATTGGAGATCGCCGGTGCCACGTCGGCACGTCAGGTGCTCTCCTTCGTCGAGAAGCCCAATCTCAAGACGGCGACCAAGTACCTCAAGAGCGGCGACTACCTCTGGAACGCGAGCATGTTCATCGCGAAGGCGTCCGTGCTCCTGGAGGAGATCGGCAAGTCCCGGCCCGAGCTGCTGGCCGGCCTGCTCGAGCTGGCGGAGGCGTGGGACGACCCCGCGACGCGCGGACCGGTCGTGGACCGCGTCTGGCCGATGCTCGAGAAGGTCGCGATCGACTACTCCGTGGCGGAGCCCGCAGCCGCGGCGGGCAAGCTCTCCGTCGTTCCCGGCCACTTCGCGTGGGACGACGTCGGCGACTTCGCGTCGCTCGCCAAGCTCAACAGCGGCGGCCGGGCCACCGACCTCGCCATCCTCGGCGAGAACGCGCGCGTGCTCTCGGATGCCTCCAGCGGCATCGTGGTCAGCCAGACCGGGCGCGTGATCAGCCTGATCGGCATCCAGAACGTGGTCATCGTCGACACCCCTGACGCTCTGCTCGTGACGACGAGCGAGAACGCCCAACGCGTGAAGTCGGTCGTGGAGGCCCTTCGCCTCACCGGCTCGACCGAGGTGCTCTGAGCCGTCGCACGGCGCCGTCATCCGGCCGGTGACGCGTGCGCCGTCGCTCTGCAGGCACGGTCAGCGCGACCGGATGCGCGTTTGCTGATCCGGCGGGATGCCCCTGCACTTTTGAGCACGCCGCCCGCTCAGGCCGTTGGCAAGAGCACAAGATGATAACGGCGGCGTTAAGAAGTCGGCGCCGGAATCGAAGCCCTTCGTAACGTTGGGTAACGTCGCAACGACGTCTCGCGCGCCCGCGCAGATCTTCATGTGGAGGACAACGTGACATTCAAAGTTCGCAAGGTAGCGCTCGCGGGACTCGCCGCAGCGAGTGCGCTCGCCCTGCTGGCCGGCTGCGGTCAGGCACCGTCGTCGAGCAGCACGACCAAGGCGGCCGCATCCAAGTTCCTGCCCTGCATGGTCTCCGACTCCGGCGGCTTCGACGACCACTCGTTCAACCAGCTCGGGTTCGAGGGCCTGCAGGCCAGCGCCAAGAAGCTCGGCACCAAGTACAAGAGCGCCGAGTCGAAGTCCGAGAACGACTTCGCCCCCAACATCAACAGCATGGTCGACCAGAACTGCAACCTGATCATCACGGTCGGGTTCTTGCTGGCCGATGCGACGAAGGCCGCGGCAAAGGCGAACACCGACACCGACTTCGCCATCATCGACGACAACTCGATCAACGCGCCCAACGTCAAGCCGATCATCTTCGACACCGCGCAGGCGGCGTTCCTCGGCGGATACGCGGCGGCCAGCTATTCGAAGTCGGGCGTCGTCGGCACGTTCGGCGGCATGCAGATCCCGACCGTGACCATCTTCATGGACGGATTCGCGGACGGCGTGAAGTACTTCAATCAGCAGAAGGGCAAGAACGTCCAGGTCGTCGGCTGGGACGTCGACAGCCAGAAGGGCTCCTTCACGGGCGGCTTCGACGCGAACGACACGGCCAAGCAGGTGGCGCAGGGCATCATCGACCAGGGCGCTGACGTGATCATGCCCGTCGGCGGTCCGATCTACCAGTCGGCCGCTCAGGCGATCACCGACTCCGGCAAGGACATCGCCATGATCGGCGTCGACGCGGATGTCTACAACACCGACCCGAAGGTGCGCAGCATCCTGCTCACCTCGGTCATGAAGGGCATCAAGCCGTCCACCTCCGCCGTTGTCGAGCAGTCCGCCGACGGCAAGTTCTCCAACACGCCGTACGTCGGCACGCTGAAGAACGACGGCGTGGGCCTTGCCCCGTTCCACGACTTCGCGTCGAAGGTGGACCCGAACCTGAAGTCCGAGCTCGACAAGATCAAGGCGGGCATTATCGACGGTTCGATCAAGGTCACCTCGCCGGCGTCGCCGAAGTCCTGATCGTCCGGTAGCAGCGTGTCGGGAGGTCGTCTCCTCGAGGGATGACCTCCCGATGCGTTTGCCCGCCGTCGACCCCGTGCTGCACGTCGTCCCACCCGCGCCGGCCCGGCCCGGATGTTTGCGCCAGATAATCGGGATTGCGCCACGTCTTCTGGCGCAATCGCGGAAAGCTGGCGCGATTGCGGAGCAGACGGCCGCGCGCGGCGGGATGCACCATCCAGCTCCACTCGTCCTCAACGTCGAGGACGACGAAAGGTAGATTGACCCCCATGAAGCTCGAACTTCGCGGCATCAC
>NZ_DASZVF010000024.1:0-27547 GCF_035547335.1 Humibacter sp.
GTATTGCGTGCCGGGATTGCCGAGGCCGACGACGAGCCAGGGCTGTTCCGCCATGCGTGTGTTCCGGTCCGGCTACTCGGCGGAGCCGGTCTCCGCCGCCTCCGCCTGCGCGGCCTCTTCGGCCTCCTCGGTCGCCTCGGCGGCCGGTGCGGATGGCAGCGTGATCGCCACGACGAGCGCCTCGGGGTCGCTCAGCAGCGTGGATCCTGCCGGCAGCTCGAGGTCGGCCGCCGTGATGTGGGTGCCGTCCTCGAGGCCCTCGACGTCGACGACGATGTGCTCGGGGATGTGCGTGGCCTCTGCCTCGACGGACACGGTGGAGAGGTCCTGCACGACGATGGTGCCGGAGAACGGCTCGCCCTCGACGTGCACGGGGATGTCGATCTGCACCTTCTCGCCGCGGCGGACGATGATGAGGTCGATGTGCTCGATGATCTGGTGCACCGGGTCCTTCTGCACGTCCTTCACGAGGGCGAGCTGGGACGTGCCCGCGATGTCGAGGTCGAGCACCGCGTTCGCCTTGCGCAGGATGAGGCCCAGCTGGTGGGCGGGCAGCGTGAGGTGCTGCGGGTCGGTTCCGTGACCGTAGAGAACGGCAGGGATCTTGCCCGCGGCACGGATCTTGCGCGCCGCGCCCTTGCCGAACTGGTCGCGGTTCTCCGCGACGACCTTGTTGCTGTCGTCAGCCATGGTGATGTCTCGCTTTCGGTGGGCTAAGGCCCACGTCGTATTGGGATTCGTTGTCAACTCGTGCTGAATGTCAGCGTGAGGACAGACGTGAGCCTGGTCCACCGCGTCGATCACGGATGCCTGCCTGCACTCGGGCACGCGGCATCCCTCGCCGAAGTTCGGTGTCCGAGTCTACCAGCGCGCCGGAACGGCCGGCGACGACGGCCTCACCAGTCGTGCATCGCCCCGTCGAGCAGTCGGTTCACCGGCAGATATGCCCCGGCATACGGATGCGCGGCGGCCACCTCGTCGTCGTAGTCCACGCCGAGTCCGGGAGCATCCGAGGGGTTCAGCATGCCGTTCTCGAACGTGTACGTCGTGCGGAACGCCTCGTGCGTGACGGACGCGTGCCGCATGTACTCCTGGATGCCGAAGTTCGGGATCGCGAGCCCCAGATGGATGGCGGCAGACAAGCCGACCGGCGAGATGTCGGTCGGCCCGTGCGCACCCGACTTGATCTGGTAGACGGCCGCGTAGTCGAAGATGCGCCGCAGTCCCGTGATGCCGCCCGCGTGCGTGACGGGGCTGCGCACGTAGTCGATGAGCTGTTCCTCGAAGAGCTCGCGGTAGTCCCAGATGGTGTTGAAGACCTCACCGATCGCCAGCGGCGTCGTCGTGTGCTCACGCACGCGCCTCAGCACGGACTGGTTCTCGGCCGGCGTGACGTCCTCGAGCCAGAACAGGTCGTACGGCTCGAGCGACTTGCCAAGCTTCGCGGCCTGGATGGGCGTGAGCCTGTGGTGCGCGTCGTGCAGAAGGGGCAGCTCCGGCCCGAACTCGTTGCGCACCGCCTCGAAGACGCCGGGGATGTGCCGCAGGTAGGCACGCGTGTCCCAGGTCTCCTCGACCGGAAGCGCGCTGCGCCGCGCCGGCTCGTAGTCGTAGCGGGCATCCGTACCCGCCTCGGTGCCGGCCTCGGCGTTGCGGCTGTGCGCGACGCCGTAGACGGAGGGCAGTCCCGGGATGCCGGTCTGGATGCGGATGGCCCGGTATCCCTCCTCCAGGTGCTCCCTGATGGAGTCGAACAGCTCGGGCAGTTCGAGGCCGGATGCGTGCCCGTAGACCAGCAGGCCGTCCCTGCTGCGCCCGCCCAGCAGCTGGTAGAGCGGCATGCCTGCCGCCTTCGCCTTGATGTCCCACAGCGCGGTGTCGACCGCCGCGATCGCCGCCATCGTGACGGGACCGCGACGCCAGTACGCGCCGCGGTACAGGTACTGCCAGGTGTCTTCGATGCGGCCGGCTTCGCGTCCGATGAGCAGCGGCACGACGTGCTCTGACAGGTAGGCGGCCACCGCGAGTTCGCGGCCGTTCAGCGTGGCGTCGCCGAGGCCGGTGTACCCGTCGTCGGTCGTGATGCGCAGCGTGACGAAGTTGCGGCCGGGGCTCGCGACGAGCACCTCGGCTGACGTGATCAGCATGGTCGGGTCTCCTTGATGGTTCAGCTCAGGTATACGCGCGCCGACAGGCCGGGCTGCAGCACGTCGAGGGCTTCTGACAGGTCTAGGCCGCGCAGCCGGCCCCACGCTTCGACGGTGGCGAGGGATGCCCGTCCCGGCTCGTCTCCGGCATCCAGCCGCGCCGACACGATGGCCGCCTGCCGCTGCTTGAGCTTCTGCAGGCTGCCGTCGTCGACCTGGGTGAGACGGTGCGCGATGCGGGGGTTGGCGAAGCGGGAGCGCAGCGCGGCCAGGAACGCATCCGTCGTCTCGTCGTCGAACGGCAGCAGCACCCTGGCCTCCTGCCACAGGTCTTCGAGAAGCATGCGGCACTCGGGATCGGCGAAGGCCTCGGCCACCGTCTCGTGGCCGCGCAGCAGCCCGGTGGACGCCAGCAACGTGTGCCCGGCGTTCAGCAGCCACAGCTTGCGACGTTCATACGGCTCGATGTCGTCGACGAAGCGCGCTCCCACCCGATCCCAGGCCGGGCGGCCTCCCGGGAACGCGCCGCTCAGCACCCACTCGCTGAACGGCTCCGTGACGACGGGAGCCGCGTCGTCGAACCCCGTGAGTTCGCGCGCCGTCTCACGGTCGGCATCCGTCGTGCCGGGCGTGATGCGGTCGACCATCGTGGAGACGAACGAGACATTCGCATCGATCCATGTCTTCAGGTCGTCGTCGTCGGTCTCGCGCGCGACGGCGTCCCGCAGGGCCTCCCCGTTCGCACTGAGGTTGTCGCAACTCACGAGCGCGATCGGGCCGGCGGATGCCTGTGCCCGCGCGAGCAGGCCGCGAGCGATCCGCGCTCCCGGCGTCTCGGCATCCGTCTCGGATGCCGCCGTCGGCCCGGCCTCATACCCGCGCTCGGTGACCGTCACGGTCAGGATCGCGACGCCCGGATCGGCCAGCGTGCGCTGCCACGCCTCGCCCCGGCCATCGTGCACCTCGCTGATGGACTGGATGATCTCGGCGCTGTCGCCCTCGGCGGCGCGGGTGATCAGCGCGTAGACGCTGTCCTGTGCGGCCAGGGCCTCCGCCGCGCGCGGTGAACGGCCCGTGAATGCGGCGATGCCCCACCCGTCGGCGACCCCCGGGTCGGGCAGCGCGTGGGCATGCTGGGTGTACCAGGCCTGGTGCGCGCGATGGAAGTGACCGAGTCCGAGGTGCGCGACCCGCACCGGATGACGGGCGGTGCGCGCCTCAGCGATCGACGGCATCGGCGCCTTCGGGGGTAGCGCGGCGGGCGGCCGTGCGTGCCTCGACGGCCCGCACGAATGCCAGATTGTCCGCCGTGCGCTGGGCGAGCGGAACCGTCGTGGAGAAGTCCTCGAGCGTCACCCATCCGTTGTAGCCCACTTCGGCGAGCGTGCCGAAGTATTCGTCGAAATCGACCTGCCCGTCGCGCAGCGTCTCCCAGTTCTCCCGCCACACGACGGAGTCGTCGTCGCGGCGTTCCTCGGTGGGATGCCACGCCACGCTCTTCACGTGCACGTGGGCGAGGTACTCCCCCAGCAGCTCGAACGCTGCTAGGTAGTCCTCGTGGCCCTCGATGACGAGGTTGCCGGAGTCGTGGATGACGCCGACATGCGCAGGATCCAGTCCTTCGACCATGCGGTATGCGGCAGAGGCGGACGACGTGATGGTTCGGTGGTGCAGCTCGATGACGGCCTGGACGCCGTGATGCGCCGCTCGATCGGCCACCCACTCCAGATCGCGACGTGCCCCGGCGAACAGCTCGCGATAGTTCCCGGTGCCCAACGCCGGCATCGTGACGCGGACGCGAGGCGCGCCGAGAGCGGCGGTCGCTGCGAGCATCCGCTCGGTGTTCTCGTGG
The DNA here is from genome assembly GCF_035547335.1 of Humibacter sp. Taxonomy (GTDB): domain Bacteria; phylum Actinomycetota; class Actinomycetes; order Actinomycetales; family Microbacteriaceae; genus Humibacter. The sequence continues at coordinate 4,000 of NZ_DASZVF010000024.1, forward strand.
TCGAAGACACGCGTGTAGCCGCCGATGCCGGAGAACTCGAGCCCCGCGTCACGCGTGATCTTCGCGATCTCGTCGAGGTGCTGCTCGAGGCCCGTGAGCGGCCACGTCGCTCGATTGCCCGCCCAGAAGCCGGGCTCCGGCGCATCCTGCTGGTCGGTGATGCGCCACTCGATGCCGTCCCAGCCCTGCTCGGCCAGCGTCTGCGCCGCCTCCGAGGGCGTCCAGTCCGGCGTGGATGCTGTGAACACGGCGAACTTCATGCTGGGATCTCCTGCTTCTGCCCCTCGGCGGCCTGCTCGGTGTGCACGTCCTGATCGTCGTACACGCCCTGGAGAACGTCGTCGACGAGAACCTCTCGCCCGAGTGTCGCCGACAGGTACACGGCGCGCACCACGGCCAGGGACAACAGGGCGTCGGCGACGGTTACGCCGGGCGCCCCGCCGGATCGGATCGCATCCAGGATGTCGTCGTACTGCCTGCGGTGGCCGACGACGAAGGCGTCGGCGCCTCTCGGGCTTCCATACAGCTCGGAGGCCTCCACCAGCTCGGCCGCCCTGTTCTCGTTCGCGGATCGTGTCGGGTCCGCGTTCGCGGCGGCATCCGCCACGCCTCCTGAGGCGAAGTACGCCAGCTGGTCGTTCTCGATCACGGCCGACCCGTTCGACCCGTGCACCTGCACGCGCACGGTCAGACCCGGATACGCGGCCGTCGTGGCGTGGAGCACGGCGATCGCGCCGTTTTCGAACCGCACGGTCGCCACGGCCGTGTCCTCCACCTCGATGCGCTCGTGGGCGAGACGGGCGGTGTGTGCGTAGACGGCGACCGGCGGGCCCATGAACCAGACCAGCAGGTCGACCGTGTGCACCCCCTGGTTCATCACGGCGCCGCCGCCGTCGAGATCCCAGGTGCCGCGCCACTGGCCGGAGTCGTAGTACTCCTGCGTCCGCCACCACGCGACGGATGCGACGGCGCTGGTCAGCACGCCCAGGCCGCCGGAGTGCGCGGCGCGAGCCACGACGACCGACGCGGGATCGAACCTGTGCTGGCTGATCACCGTGGCGACGAGACCGCGTGCCGCCGCCTCGTCGGCCAGCTCGCGGATGCGCCTGGCCCGCGGAACCGAGACATCCAGCGGCTTCTCGATCACCACGTGGCTGCCTGCCTGGATGGCCGTCTCGGCCAGCCGCACGTGCAGCCCGCTGGGCGCGAGGATGACGACGACGTCGACGGGACGCTCGGCGAGAGCCTCGCCGAGGTCCGCGAACTCCGCGGGGCGGTCCATGCCGACCTGCTCGACGAGTCCGGCGACGCGTTCGCGAGCCGGGACGACCGGGTCGACGAGCGAGACGATGCTCGCCCCGCCGTGCGCAGCGAGAGCTCGAACGTGGTTGTCGGCGATGACGCCGCAACCCACGATGGCGACGGTGAGCCGGCGATCCGCCTGCTCGGGCTGCTGGCTCATGCTGCTGACACTCCGGTCGTGGTGAGAAGGCGGTCGAGGGCCCGGGCCGCGGTGCCGAAGGCGCGCGGACCGGAGAATCCGCCGAGCGAGAAGCCCTGCGCCAGGTGCGGTTCCAGCGACGCGAAGCCGCGGTAGCCGGCATCTCGCAGAGCGGTCACTGTCTCGAGGAGCTGGCCGTCGCCCCCTCCGGCCGGCACGACGGTTCCGTCCGCCGCGAGCGCATCCTTCACCTGCAGGTACTCAACGTGCTCGTGCAGCAACGGCCAGGCATCCGTGAACGGGCGCACCCCGCACTGCACGAAATTGGCGTTGTCCCAGGCCAGCCGTAGCGCGGGAGAGCCGACGGACTCGACGATGTCGAGCACCCGATCGGGTACGTCGCCGTAGATCTCCTTCTCGTTCTCGTGCAGCAGCACCACGTCCTCGCGCTCGGCGAGGTCGGCCAGCGCCCGCATGCGCGTGAGCACGTCGTCGCGGATCGCCTCGGGCGTGATGCCTTCGCCGCGGTAGAACGAGAAGATGCGCACGTATCGCGACCCGAGCACATGGGCGGCGTTGATCGCTTGCGCGAGCCGCCCCACCTCGTGCTCGACCGGCAGCGTGACATCCACCTTGCCGATCGGCGATGCGATCGCGGAGACGCCGAAGCCGGCCTCGTCGATGGTTCCCTTGAGGGCCGCGAGCTGCTCGGCGTCGAGGTCGACGATGTTGACGCCCCATGCGCTGCGTACCTCGATGTGGTGCGCGCCGAGCGCCTCGAGAACGGCCAGCTGAATGTGCGGATCCTGGTCGATCTCGTCTCCGAAACCGGAGAGTCGCCAGGTGAGGTCTTCCGCAGTGGATCCAGGGCTCATGCTTCGACCCTAGGCAGCGTGCGAGCGCCGCTGCAAACGTTTGCCATGCGTTGCCACGATGACCCGTCGCGGGCCGGTCGGCCGACGCTGAGTCAGCTGATGATCTCGTGGAATCCGGTTAGCGCCGAGCTTCCGCCCGTGATGCCGAACACCTCGAGCGAGAGGATGCGCACGACGGGCACGGAGCCGTCCGACGACGGCGGGTGCTGGATGTCGTACTGCACCGCCGACCCGTTGTCGAGCACGCCTTTCAACGAGGCGCAGTACGTGTCGACGCCACCGCTGAACGACATCGACGTGGCCACGGTGTCCGTTCCCGCACCCGTCGCATCCCGGGTGTCGAGCCGGAAGCCGGGGATCTTCACGCTGTCCATGGAGAGCTTCAGCACGGTGGCCGCGCTGCCGTCCGACAGCCGCACCGTGGCGAGTCCGAGGTAGCGCAGGCCCGAGAACGAGAGTGAGGACCCCTGGAGCAACGCAGGCTTGCCCGTGAAGACCGGGGACGGAGCCGGCGGCGCGACCAGCTGAGGCCCGGTCGGAACGGGCGCGGCCGGCACCGGGGCTGCAGCTGTGCCGTCCGACGAACCGGCTCCGCCGGACGGAGCGGGGGACGGCGTCGACGACCCCGACGACGTGGGCGAAGGAGCAGGCGTGGGAGTGTTGGTCGAGCAGTCGCCGAGGAAGCCGAGCACGCAGACGCCACTCGTCTCCGCTGCGGACGCCTGCTGAGGATGAGCGGCCGTGAGGCCCAGCGTGACGATGGCGGCCAGCGTCAGCGCCAGCGTTCCGCCTGTCGTCCTGCGCGCCGTGCCCTGGCGGCGGCGACGGCCGCTCCTTGCCGGCGCAGCGACGTCGGCATCCTTCGCCGGTGTGGCGGTGTCGGCATCCATGGTGGACGCGACGGGGCCGCCATCCGTCGTTACGACGGCACCGGCATGCGTGTGGGAGAGCGCGTCTGCATCCGAGTCCGCCGCCGCGGCTTCGGCATCGAACTCCGATGTGGGCGGGTCGTCCGCCGCTGGAGTCTCGCCTGCCTTTCGAGGCATCCACGAGACGATCAGCACACCACCGACGGCGGCGAGCAGCATGCCGACGAAGAAGCCGCCGAGGTTGACGCCCACAAGCGAGTACACGGCGACGACGAGCCCGATAACGCCGTAGAAGATGCGGTGCTGCGGCATCAGCGTGGCGAGCACGCCGACGAGCGCGAGCACGATCGGGATGATGGTGGCCTGGAAACCCTCGATGCCCACCTGCACGCGCATGGCTCCGACCGTGAGCTGCCCGGAGAAGAACATCTCGATGCCGGCGAGCACCATCAGCAGGCCGCCGATGAACGGCCGACGACGGCACCATGCCACGAACCGATGCCACCATTCCCTGGGTTCCGCCATGCTCTTCGGTCTCCGGGTCAGAAGCAGGTCTGGCCGTCGGTGAGCTGAAGATGCAGGCCTGCCAGGTTGAACACCGAAGCCTGAGTGCTCCACGCCGTCTGCTTGAGGTTCTTGATCTCGACCGAGTCCGCGTCCTGTGCGAAGTCGCCCGCCGTGCCCTTGGCATCCGTGTTCACCGTGGACGCGTCGACGCCGATGCGGATGTTGTTGAACGTGGCGTCACCCTGCAGGTCGGTCATGCCGATCTGCATGTTGCTCGCGGTGGCAGGGGTGCCATCGCCGCCCGCGGTGATCTTGAGCCCCATCGGCATGCCGGGCACGGCGACCGACTGGCACAGGTCGTAGAGCTTGGCACTGGCGATATTCGCCACCGAGACCGGATGCGTCGAGCCGTCCTTGAGCGTCACGTTCCCGGCGTACTGCGAGAAGCCGGTGCCCTCCAGCTGCGACGCCGCCACCTGGAACGTGGAGCCCGACACCGTGAAGGCTACGGGCACCGCGCCGTTGGCGACGCCGGTCATGAGCAGCGCCGCTGCGATGCCGACGGGCACGGCGGCGAGCGCGACCCGTCCGGCCCGCTTGGCAGCCAGAGAACGTAGCTTCATAGATCCTCCTTGATCCGAATGGCCCTCATCCGAACGAGCTTGATCCGAACGGCCTTGATCCGGATCGCGCCTCGGTCGGAAGGCGCTGACACCCGAACACGGGCCATTGCCGACCCGATGTCAGTACTATTTACCACGAGTCAATAACGTGCGCCAGTCCATTGTGTCCACCCGCAAAAGGGGGTGGCGCTTCACACGGCACGATAGCGGTATCCGACCACTCGCCCCAGGCCCTGCACGCCCTGTTGTGCAGAAGTGGCCGAGGCGACCGCACGTCCTCCGTCGCCGAGCCCTGGCCCCTCCGGGCTCGGATAACCTCGGATGCATGCCTGCCGAGCGCCGCACCCGCATGACGCCCGACGAGCGCCGGGCGCAACTCGTCGCGCTCGGGGTCGCCGCTCTGGCCGATCGGCCGCTCGACCAGCTGAATGTGGAAGATCTCTCCGCGCAGGCGGGCGTCTCGCGCGGCCTGCTCTTCTACTACTTCGACTCCAAGCAGGGATTCCACCGCGAGGTGGTGCGAGCGGCGCGCGACGGCATGCTGCACGCGACGGAGCCGCAGCTGGACCTGCCACCCCTCGAGCGCCTGCACACCACGCTGACGAAGATCGTGGACTTCGTGCGGGAGCACCGCAGCACGTTCGTCTCGCTGGTGCACGGCGTCGCCAGCGGCGACCGGGAGGTGCGAGCCGTGGTGGAGGAGGCCGAGCAGATCCAGACGCAGCGGGTGATCGCCGTCTTCGACGAGCTGGGCGTTCCGCAGTCCCCGCTGCTGACGGTGGCATTGCGAGCGTGGGTCGCCTTCGCCGAACAGGCCCTGGTCGACGCGGAGCTCGTGCCTGGACCGGACGGCGACGAGGCCGCTGCGGATTTCGCGGCCTTCCTGCAGCGCAGTGCGCTCGCGGTCGTCGAATCCGTCGCCGAACCTGGCACCGTTGGCCCCGATCGGTAGCGGAGAAGCGCCGGCAAACGGTTGCAACCATTTGCCGTAGCGTCCCGGTCTTGATTGGCTGTCGTCATGAGCGAAGCCGGTGACGACGCGAGGCGGGCCGTCACGCTCGCCGACGTCGCATCGAAGGCCGGCGTCGCGATCTCCACGGCGTCCCGAGCGCTGTCCAATCCGGGCCGGGTGAACGCGGCGACTCGGGAGCGCATCGCGAGGATCGCCGCCGAGCTCGGTTACTCGCCGAACTCGCCGGCGCGCGCCCTGACATCCGGGCGAACCGGCGCCATCGCCGTGCTCGTCTCCGACGTCACGAACCCGTTCTATTTCGGCATCATCAAGGGCACGCAGCGGCAGCTCAAGGCGTCCGGATACTCGCAGCTGCTCATCGACACCGAGGAGTCGGACCAGAACGAGGACGACCTGCTGCATCGTCTGCGGTCGTCGTTCGACGGCGCCGTGCTCGCCGCCTCGCGGCTGTCGGACAGGACGCTCGCCGAGCTCGCGTCGCAGCTGCCCATCGTGGCTGTCAACCGGCAGACGCGTGGTGTGTCGACGGTCTTCATCGACACTCCGAAGGGCATCGAGCAGGCGGTCGAGCACCTCGTCTCGCTCGGTCACCGCGACATCGCCTACGTCTCCGGGCCTGAGACCTCCTGGCCGAACGAGGGGCGCTGGCGCAGGTTCGTCAAAGCCGGCAAGCAGCATGCGGTGACGACCAGGAGGCTCGGCCCGTTCTCACCGCTGCGCAGCGCGGGAGCCGCGGCGGCGGATGCCCTGCTCAACACGGGTGCGACAGCCGCCATCGCGTTCAACGACCTGCTCGCCATCGGCATGCTGCAGCATCTTGCGGCGCGAGGCATCCGAGTTCCCGGCGAGATGAGCATCGTGGGATGCGACGACATCTTCGGCGCGGACTTCTGCAACCCGCCCCTGACGACCCTCACCGCCCCCATCGAGCAGGCCGGGCGGCTTGCGGTCACCTTGCTGCTCGCGCAGCTCGAGCCAGGCTCCGATGGGGGCCAGCGCCGCAGCACGACGCTCCCCACCCACCTCACCGTCCGCTCGTCGACCGGGCCGGCGCCCAGCCACCGCAGTATCGATCAGGAGATGCCATGACCACCTCGCCGCTGACGCCGCACCCCGACCGCCTTCTGCCGCCCGATCCGGCGACTCGAGACGTGGCGCGGCGCCTGTACGCCGAGGTCGCGGAGGCGCCCATCTATTCGCCGCACGGGCATGTCGACGCGCGACTGCTGCTCGACGACGAGCCGTTCGGCGATCCCGCCGAGCTGCTCATTACGCCCGACCACTACGTGACGCGCATGCTGCACGCCGTCGGCGTGCCGCTGACCGAGCTCGGCCTGGCCAGGAACGGCGTTAAGTTGCAGGCATCCGGCCGCGAGATCTGGCGCAGGCTGTGCGAGAACTGGGATGCCTTTCTCGGCACCCCCGTGCGGTTCTGGTTCGAGAGCGAGTTCGCCGAGGTGTTCGGTCTGACCGACGCCCCGTCTGCGCAGACGGCCGACGGTCTGTACGACCAGCTCACCGAAGCGCTCGCCCGTCCGGAGTTCCGGCCGCGGGCGCTCTTCGATCGCTTCCGCATCGCCGTGCTCGCCACGACGGACGATCCGGCCGACGACCTGGCCGCCCACCTCGCGCTGCGCGACGACCCGACCTTCACCGGGCGGGTCGTGCCCACGTTCCGGGCCGATCGGTACATGCACCCGCTCGAGCCGACCTGGCGGGGAAAGCTGGAAGAGCTCGCCACGGCTGCGAACATCGACTGCGGCACCTACGCCGGACTGCTCGATGCTCTGCGGTCGCGCCGGGCGTACTTCCGGGCAGCGGGCGGAACCGCAACGGACACCGGGGTGATCGACGCGGGAAGCCAGCCGCTGGAAGCGCCGGATGCCGAGCGCATCCACCGGGAAGCGCTCGAAGGAACGGTCAGTCGGGCCGATGCGGACGCCTATCGCCGCAATCTGCTGTACCGGCTCGCCGAGATGAGCGCGGACGACGGGCTCGTGATGCAGTTGCATGCCGGCGTCATCCGCAACCATCACCGGCCGACGTTCGAGGCGTTCGGCCCCGACACCGGGCACGACCTCCCCGCCGTCGGCGGCTACACGGTTCCGCTCACGCCGATCCTGCGGGACTTCGGCCTCAACGAGCGGTTCCGCCTCGTGCTGTTCACGGTCGACGAGACGCTCTTCTCCCGCGAGATCGCGCCGCTGGCCGGCTTCTATCCCAGTGTCTACGCGGGCGCACCCTGGTGGTTCCTCGACTCCCCCGCCGGTATCACGCGGTACCGATCGGCGGTCACGGACTCCGCCGGGTTCGCCAAGACGAGCGGGTTCATCGACGACACGAGGGCCTTCTGCTCGATCCCGGCCCGCCACGACATGTCACGGCGGCTGGATGCCGGCTACCTGGCCTCCCTTGTCGCGACTCACCAGCTGAGCGAGGACGACGCGGTCGGTGTCGCTCGTCGTCTCGTCGACGACATCCCCCGGTCGGTGTTCCGGCTGTAGCGACCGGGACCCAGGTCAGGCCAGCACCGAGCCGCCTGCGACGTCGAGCGTCACACCGCTCACCCACCCTGCGGAGTCGCCTGCGAGGTAGAGCACGGCAGCGGCGACGTCCTCCGGAGTGCCGAGCCGCTGCACGGGATGCCCTGCCGCCATGCTCGCCTGCGTGTCCTGCGGGATCTGCCTCAGGTTCCGCTCCGTGAGGATCGTCTCCGGCGACACGCAGTTGGCCCGCACACCGTGCGGACCGGCCTGCAGAGCCACGAGGCGCGTGAACACCTCGACGCCCGCCTTCGCGGCGGCGTACGGTACTGGCGTGTAGGCGGTGGGCCGACGCGACGCAGCGGATGCGACCGTGACGATCGATCCTCGCCCTCGCTGCTTCATCCCGGGCAGCACCGCGGCCACGGTGAGGAAGGTCAGCGTGAGGTTGGCATCCATCGTCGAGCGCCACTGGTCCAGCGTGACGTTCTCGATCGGCCCTGGCGGAACCGGATTGTGCCCGGCGTTGGCCACCAGGACGGTCAGCGCGCCGAGGGCCCCCTCCCCCTCCTCGACGACCCGCGCGACCGTCTCGGGGCTGCCGAGATCGCCGACGACGCCGACGGCCCGCCCACCGGATGCCGTCAGCTCGTCGACCAGCGCGGCGACGGCCCGGTCGTCGCGCCCGTGCACGGCGACGGCCGCTCCCTCCGCGGCGAACAGACGAGCGACAGCGGATCCGATGCCGTGCGATGCGCCCGTGACGAGCGCGACGTGTCCTTGAAGCGAATGCATGCCACCAGCATCCGCCGAGGGAGACGACGCCGCATCCGACACCGGTCGCAGCGTGGTTACGCCGTTCGGAGTACTGCCGTCACAGGTTGATCATGTGGCCGACGAGGCCGTGGAAGGCATCCTGCATCGACTCGGACAGGCTCGGGTGCGGGTGCACGTTGCGCGCGAGCTCCAGCGCGCCGAGGTCCCACTTCTGGGCCAGCGTGAGCTCGGGAAGCAGCTCCGAGACGTCGAGTCCGACCATGTGGCCGCCGAGCAGCTCGTGGTACTTCTTGTCCGCGACGAGTTTGACGAAGCCGCGGGCGTCGCCGAGAGCGTGCGCCTTCGCGTTCGCCATCATCGGGAAGGTCGACACCTCGACGTCGTAACCGGCGTCCCGTGCCTGCTGCTCGGTCAGTCCGAAGCTGGCGACCTGGGGCTGCATGTACGTGGCGCGCGGCATGTTGCGGTAGTCGCCGAGCGTCATAGTCTCGGCGCCGCCGATCGTCTCCGCTGCCACCACGCCCTGCGCCTCGGCGACGTGCGCGAGCTGCAGCTTGGCCGTCACATCCCCGATGGCGTAGATGCCTGGCACGTTGGTGCGCATGTAGTCGTCGATGGCGATCGCGCCGCGGTCGGTGAGCTCGACGCCGGTGTTCTCCAGCCCGTATCCCGTGACGTTGGCGGCGAAGCCGACCGAGATGAGCGCCTTGTCCGCGCTGATGGCTCCCCTGTTGCCGTCGGCGCCCGTATAGGTGACGGTCACCTGGTGGCCCTCGTCGACGACGGTCTCCACCTTCGTCGAGGCGAGGATCGGAACCCCGAGCGACTTGAAGTGCTTCGTGATCTCCTTCGAGACGTCGACGTCCTCGTTCGGCAGGGCACGGTCGAGGAACTCGACGACCGTGGCCTGCACGCCGTAGTTCGCCATGATGTACGCGAACTCGAGCCCGATCGCGCCTGCGCCCACGATGACGATGGACTTCGGCAGGTCGCGCTGGAGGATGAGCTCCTTGTACGTGACCACGTTCTCGCTGAGCGTCACGCCAGGGAGGAGCCGGACGGTCGAGCCCGTGGCGATGATCGCGTTGTCGAACGTGAGCTGCTCGGTGCCGCCTGCCGCCAGAGCGACGTCCATCGACTTCGGCCCGGTGAAGAAGCCGTGTCCGTCGAACTGCGTGATCTTGTTCTTGCGCATGAGGAAGTTGACGCCCTTGGCGCGCGCGTCGGCGACCTTGCGGCTGCGGTCCCATCCCACGCCGTAGTCGGCGTGGATGTCGCCGGAGATGCCGAACTCCGCGCCCTCTCTGGTGACCAGGCCGAGGACCTCCGCGTTGCGGATCAGCGTCTTGGCCGGCACGCAGCCGATGTTGAGGCACACGCCACCCCAGTACTGCTGCTCGACGATGGCGACCTGCAGACCGAGCTGCGCGGCGCGGACGGCGGCCACGTAGCCGCCGGGGCCGGCTCCGAGCACGACGACGTCGAAATGGGGCATGGGTCCTCCTCGGATCGAAGGGCGGGGTTCCGCTACGGGATGCTACCGGCTCGGCGCGAACGCCACGCGGACGGCTGGAGCGATCACTCGGAAGCGGCGAGCTGCCCGCACGCTCCGTCGATCTCCTTGCCACGGGTGTCGCGCAGCGTGGTGGGGATGCCTGCTGCTTCCAGCCGGTGCACGAACTCGGCCGTGACATCCGGCTCGCTCGCCGTCCAGATCGAACCCGGTGTGGGGTTCAGCGGGATCGGGTTCACGTGCACCCAGCCGCGGCCGCGTTCGTTGAGCTTCTGAGCCAGCAGGTCGGCGCGCCATCCGTGATCGTTCATGTCCTTGATGAGCGCGTACTCGATCGAGACCCTGCGGCCGGTCTTCTCGAAGTAGTAGCGGGCGGCATCCAGCGCCTCGTCCACCTTCCAACGCGAGTTCACCGGGATCAGCTCGTCGCGCAGGCCGTCGTCGGGCGCGTGCAGGGAGAGTGCGAACGTCAAGGGGATGTCTTCGTCGGCGAGCTTGCGGATTGCGGGCACGAGGCCGACGGACGACACGGTGATCCCGCGCGCCGACATGCCGAGGCCGTCCGGCTGGGGTGCGAGCAGCGTGCGGATGGCGCTCATCAGGCGCTTGTAGTTCGCCAGCGGCTCACCCATACCCATGAACACGATGTTGTGGACCCGCTCCTGCCCGCCGCCGCGGCTGTGGCCGAGTTCGCCGTCCGCGATCGCGCGGTTGGCGGCGACGACCTGGTCGACGATCTCCGCCGCGGAGAGATTGCGGGTGAGTCCCGCCTGACCCGTCGCACAGAACGGGCAGTTCATGCCGCAACCGGCCTGCGACGAGATGCACAGCGTGATGCGTCCCGGATACCTCATCAGCACGGATTCCACGAGCGCGCCGTCGAAGAGCCGCCAGAGGAACTTGATGGTGCGCCCGTCGTCCGTGCGCAGCCGCCGCACCTCCGTGAGCAGAGGGGGCAGGAGCGAGGAGACGAGTTCCTGGCGACCGGATGCCGGCAGGTCGGTCATGGCGTCGGCATCCGTCGTGCAGTGCGTGAAGTAGTGCGTCGACAGCTGCTTCGCGCGGAATCCGGGAAGGCCCAGTTGCTCGACCTTCGCCTTGCGTTCGGCCGGCGTGAGGTCGGCGAGGTGCGTCTCCGGCTGCTTGCGGCGCGGCGAGGCGAACTGCAGCGCAGGCCTGCCGTCGGCGGCCAGCTGCTGCGTCCACCCCTCCGTCGCCGGACGCACCTGGGGACGCGACGCCGCGGCGGCGCCCTCACCGTCACGGCGGGCATCACGGCCGGTCGGCACGATCGTCGTCTCGCTCACTATGCCATTGTCTCAGGGCCGGGCTGAGCATCCGCCCCAGCCGTTGCACCGGGGCAACCGTCGCCTGAGAGCGCCGACGGTCGCCTGATAGACCTGGATGTCATGGCCGGACTTCCGCAGCGCGTCACGCGCGACATCGAGCTCGACATCCATCTGCCTGCGACGAAGGCGGTGGGGCACGTCGAGGTGCGGCGCATCCGGATGCCGGCAGGAACGCCGGCCGCCGCCCACGTGCACAACGGCCCGGTGTTCGGAACGATCCTTCGCGGCAGCGTGCTCTACCAGCTGCACGGCGACGAGCGCCGCATCCTCTCACCCGGTGACGTGTTCTACGAGCCAGAGGGGGCCCGGGTGCTGCACTTCGACGCGCTCGACGACGACGTGGAGTTCACCGCGGTGTTCCCGGTAGGAACGGGGCAGAACCCCGACATGACGTTCCTCTAGGACGCGGCCCCTCGGGCGAACCGTCGGAAGACCGCAGACGTTCGAAGTCGAACGTCGGCGATCGAGCGAGGCGGCGGTGCTGTCTCAGCCGGCCGGCCTCATCGTGGTCAGCCCGCTCCGTGCTCGTCACCGACGTCTGCCGCGAGAGCAGCCCGGATGTCGGCGACAGTCTGCTCGACCGAGCCGTCGGAGCGGAAGACCGCTCCGAACTCGTCGGGCTGCAGCGGCTCGAGGGCGCTGAGCTGCGACCCGAGGAGCCCGGCCGGCATGTACTCGTGCACCCGCACGGCGAGGCGTTGCTCGAGCGTCTCGGGATCCGGGTCGAGGTGTGCGAAGAACGTGTCGGGTGCGTACTCGCGCAGCAGATCGCGGTAGCGGCGCTTCAGCGCGCTGCAGGCGACGATGACGCCGTCGCCCACGGCGAGGCGCTCCCCGATGATGCGCAGCCACGGCTCGCGGTCGGCGTCGGTGAGCGGGATGCCCGCGCGCATCTTCTCCTTGTTGGCGGCCGGGTGCAGATCGTCGCCGTCGATGAAGACGCGGCCCGAGGCGTCGGCGAGCGCGTCGCCCACGACGCTCTTGCCTGCGCCGGACACTCCCATGAGCACGATGGCGGGCAGCTTGGCTGGCGGCGTGACGGTCATGTCCCCCATTCTCCCGGATGCCGCGCTTCACGCGGCGCCATGCACGACACGGCCGGATGCGCGGTCCCCTAGAGTGGGAAGCCCCCGGTGGGATACCAACCGGGTGACGCTCCCCGAGTTCAGCCCCGTCTTTCTACAGCCCCGTCTTTCTAGGAGAAGTGCCGTGCCAGAGAAGTCCGTTGCGAACATCGGTGTTGTCGGACTGGCGGTGATGGGGTCGAATCTCGCCCGCAACCTCGCCAGCCGCGAAGGCAACACCGTGGCGATCTTCAACCGTTCGTACGAGAAGACGCAGACGCTGCTCGACGAGCATCCTGAGGCCGGCTTCGTGCCGGCATCCGACTACGAGGAGTTCGCCGCCACTCTCACGAAGCCGCGCACGGCCATCATCATGGTGCAGGCGGGCAGGGGCACGGATGCCGTGATCGACGAGCTCGTCAAGGTGTTCGAGCCAGGCGACATCATCGTCGACGGCGGCAACGCGTTGTTCACCGACACGATCCGCCGCGAGAAGGCCGTGCGGGAGACGGGGATCAACTTCGTCGGCGCCGGTATCTCCGGCGGCGAGGAGGGCGCCCTGCACGGACCGTCCATCATGCCGGGCGGCTCCGACGAGTCGTGGGTGACCCTCGGACCGATCCTGCGCTCCATCGCCGCCGTGGCCGAGGGCGAGCCGTGCGTGACCCACGTCGGGCACGACGGCGCGGGCCACTTCGTGAAGATGGTGCACAACGGCATCGAATACGCCGACATGCAGCTGATCGCCGAGGCGTACGACCTCATCCGCCGCGGAACGGGCAAGAGCCCTGCCGAGATCGCGGACATCTTCGCCGAGTGGAACAAGGGTGAGCTCGAGAGCTACCTCATCGAGATCACGGCCGAGGTGCTGCGCCAGGTGGATGCCGAGACCGGCAAGCCCCTGGTGGACGTCATCCTCGATCAGGCCGGCGCCAAAGGAACGGGCGCCTGGACCGTGCAGACCGCGCTCGATCTCGGCATCCCTGTCTCCGGCATCGCCGAGGCCGTCTTCGCCCGGTCGCTGTCCAGCAAGCCGGCACAGCGTGCAGCGGCATCCGACCTTCCCGGACCCAGCGCTCAGTGGCGCGTCGAGGATGCCGATGCGTTCGTCGAAGACGTGCGGCAGGCGCTGTACGCGTCGAAGATCATCGCGTACTCGCAGGGCTTCGACGAGATCGTCGCCGGCGCGGAGCAGTACGGCTGGGACATCAAGAAGGGTGACATCGCGGCGATCTGGCGCGGCGGCTGCATCATCCGCGCCCAGTTCCTGAACCGCATCACCGAGGCGTACGCCGACGACCCGTCGCTCGTGGCGCTGCTCACGGCTCCGTATTTCCGCGACGCGCTGGAGCGCACGCAGGAGGCGTGGCGTCGCGTCGTGGTCGCGGCTGCCCAGGGCGGCATCCCCTCCCCCGCGTTCAGCTCGAGCCTCGCGTACTACGACGGCCTGCGAGCGGACCGGCTGCCTGCTGCGCTCGTGCAGGGACAGCGGGACTTCTTCGGCGCGCACACGTACAAGCGCGTCGACAAGGACGGCGTGTTCCACACGCTGTGGTCGGGCGACCGCTCGGAGATCGAGACGGCGCCCTCCGCGCACTGACGCCATCACCGAGGTCCTTCACCGAGGGTTGAACCTCGGGGGTTGCGCCTCGCCGAGGGTTGCGCCTGTCGAAACCCGCCCGAAGCAGGGGCCCGGTTTCGACAGGCTCAACCGGCGGCAAGGCGGTAGGTACGACTCAGCCGGCGACGGCGTCCACGAGGGCGTCGCTCGGGTCGGCCGCCACCGCAGGCGTGCGCACGAAGAACGCCGCGAGCACGGCGCCCAGCGAAATGATCGCCCCGATCAGGAATGCCAGCGCGATGCCGGATGCCGTCGCATCCCTCGTGCTCGAACCTGCGTCGCTCAGCGCGGCGCTGCGCACCGACATGACGGCGACGAACAGCGCGGTACCCGCCGCCCCCGCCACCTGCTGCACCGTGCCGATGATGGCGCTGCCGTGCGAGTAGAACCGTTCGGGCACGGCTCCCAGTCCCGCGGTGAAGAGCGGCGTGAACAGGAAGGCCAGCCCGACGCTCAGCACGAGGTGCGAAGCGAGCAGGTACCACGGCGACGTGTGCGCGCCGACGAAGGAGAGCATCCAGAGCGCGGCACTCATCAGGATGGAGCCCGGCACGAGCAGTCGCGCCGCGCCGAACCTGTCGTAGAGCCGTCCGGCGACAGGCGCTAGCAGACCCATGATGAGCCCGCCGGGCAGAAGCAGGAGGCCGATGAACAGCGGGTCGAGGCCGAGCACCTGTTGCAGGTAGATCGGCAGCAGGATGACCGTGCCCAGCAGCGCGGCCATGCTCACGGCCATCAGCACGATCGACACCGAGAACGTAGAGGATCCGAACGTGCGGAGGTCGAGGAGCGCACGGTCGTTCCGCTGCAGCGCCAGCTGGCGCAGGACGAAGGCGATGAGCGCTGCGCCGCCCACGACGAAGGCGACGACCATCGGCATCGCACCGCCGGGCGTGCCCTGATCCGTCGCCCCGATGCGGCTCAGCCCGTAGACCACGCCGCCGAAGCCGAACACCGACAGCACGACGGACAGCACGTCGATCGGCACCTGCGCCGGGGTCGACACGTTGCGCACGCGCCACGCTCCGACGAGGAGCATGGCGACGGCGATGGGCAGGACGAACCAGAAGATCCAGCGCCACGCCAGCCCACTGAGGATGACGCCCGCGATCGTCGGCCCGATCGCCGGAGCGACGGAGATGACGATCGACACGTTGCCCATCGTGCGACCCCGTCTGCCGGGCGCGACGACCGTCATGATGGTCGTCATCAGCAGCGGCATCATGATGGCGGTTCCGGATGCCTGCACCACCCGTGCCGCCAGCAGCACCCCGAACACGGGTGCCGTCGCGGCGATCAGAGTTCCGGCACTGAACAGCGTCATGGCCGCGATGAACATGGCCCGCGTGCTGAACCGCTGCAGCAGGATGCCCGTGATGGGGATGACGACCGCGAGCGTGAGCATGAAGGCCGTGGTGAGCCACTGCCCGGCCCTCGCATCCACGTGGAAGTCGCGCATGATGTCGGTGATCGCGACCGACATGATCGTCTCGTTGAGGATGACGACGAACGTCGCCACGAGTAGAAGCCAGAGGACTTTGGAGTCGCGCTGGGTCGTGTCGTCGCGCGCGTCGACGGCGGCAGGCTGTGCGCTCATCCGGACAGAGTACCGACTGCGTGCGACATCGAGCTTGCACGGCCGAGCCTCAATCACCCATATCGCGGCTTCGCCGCTCAAAGGCTCAATCGGCTCCGCCGTACGAGCGAGCTCGCACGGCTGTCGCCTCAATCGCCTCTATCGCCGCTTCGCCGCTCACGGGTTCGAGCCTCAATCACCCATAACCTAAAGGGGTGCGTGAACCGAAGTGGCGCGAGACCGGTCAAGATCCCGACTACCGGTTCTCGTTGGCCAACGAGCGAACGTTCCTGGCCTGGATCCGCACGGCGCTCGCGATCCTCGCAGGAGGGGTGCTCCTCGAGGAGTTCTCGCAGCACATCGGGCCGCACTGGATCATCGTCATCCTCGCCGTCGTGCTCGGCGCACTCGCAACGGTGCTCGCCGTGATCGCCTACGTGCGCTGGCGCGCCAACGAGATCGCCATGCGCAACGGCAAGCGGCTCCCGCTCACCATCGCCGTGCCGCTCATCGCGGCCGTGGTGCTCGCGGTCGGAGCCGTGCTGACCGTGCTCATCGCCGTCTACCGCGCATGAGCGTCGCCCCGTCGCGCGACCCAGGCCTGCAGGGCGAACGCACGGCGTTGTCCTGGTCCCGCACCTGCCTGGCACTGGCCGTCAACGGTCTCCTGGCCGTGCGCGACGGATGGCAGTCCGGCGCCATCGCGCTCACCGCGACCGGCGTGCTGCTGCTGCTCGCCGCCGCGGCCTTCGTCGTCTACGGCAACGCTCGCGGCCGCGCTCTCGCCGGGCACGGAAAGCACCACGACCGGATGCCGCAGGCGGCTCCCGCCGTGCCGATCGCGCTGCTCGCGCTGGCGACGCTCGCGGCGTGCGCCGTGGGCATCGCATCAACGCTCATCCAGCGCTGAGCGTGCCGGGCCCTTCGCTCAGGCCTGCCCGTCGAACATCGACGTGACGGAGCCGTCCTCGAAGACCTCGTGGATGGCGCGAGCGAGCAGCGGCGCGATCGGCAGGATCGTAAGCCCGGGGAACCGCTTCTCCTCGCCCACCGGGATGGTGTCGGTCACGACGACCTCGTCGATCGAGGCATCCTGCAGGCGCTCCGTCGCCGGCTGGCTGAACACCGCGTGCGTCGCCGCCACGATGACGCGCTCCGCCCCGTTCTCCTTGAGGGCTTGAGCGGCCTTCACGATGGTGCCGCCGGTGTCGATCATGTCGTCGACCAGCAGGCACACCCGGCCGCGAACCCGGCCGACGATCTCGTTCACCGTGACCTGGTTGGCCACGTTGGGGTCGCGTCGCTTGTGGATGATCGCCAGCGGCGCGCCCAGGCTGTCCGACCACTGGTCGGCCACGCGGACCCGACCCGTGTCCGGCGAGACGACGGTGAGGTTCTCGCGGTCCTCAGGCGACAGGTTCTGCTTGAAGTACTCGAGGAGAACGGGCTTGGCGAAGAGGTGGTCGACGGGGCCGTCGAAGAACCCCTGGATCTGGGCCGCGTGCAGGTCCACGCTCATCACGCGGTCCGCGCCCGCCGTCTTCAGCAGGTCGGCGACCAGCCTGGCGCTGATCGGCTCGCGGCCCCTGCCCTTCTTGTCCTGACGAGAGTACGGATAGTAGGGAGCGACGACGGTGATGCGCTTGGCGGATGCGCGCTTGGCGGCATCCAGCATGATCAGGAGCTCCATGAGCCACTCGTTGACCGGCGGCCCGAACGACTGGATGAGGAACACGTCGCAGCCGCGGATCGACACCTCGAACCGGGTGAGGATCTCCCCCGACGCGAACGTGCGGTGCTCGGTGGGCACGAGCTGCGTGCCGAGCGACTCCGCTACGTCTGCGGCGAGCGCAGGATGCGAGCGGCCGGCAGCGACCACGAGCCGCTTCTTCGTCTTGGCGACGATGCCCGGCGCCACCGCACGCTCTCGGTCGAGATCAACCCTCTTGTCTTTGCGAGCCATCGTTCGCTTCCTGTGAGGACCTGGCCCGCTGCGCCGACTCCGCCGCCGCCGTGCCCGATCTGTTCTTCTCGACCCATCCCTCGATGTTGCGCTGAGGGGCGACGCTCAAGGCCAGGGCTCCGGCGGGAACGTCCTTGCGGATGACGGCGCCGGCTCCGGTCTTTGCGCCGTCTCCGATCCTAACGGGCGCGACGAACACGTTGTGAGCGCCGGTGTGCACGTGGTCGCCGAACTCGGTGCGGTGCTTGTGGATGTCGTCGTAGTTGGCCGTGATCGTGCCGGCGCCCAGGTTCACGCCGCTGCCCACGGTCGCGTCGCCCACGTAGCTGAGGTGCGGCACCTTGCTGCCCTCGCCGATGTGCGCGTTCTTCGTCTCCACGAACGTGCCGATCTTGCCGTTCGCCTCCAGCACCGTCCCCGGCCGCAAGTAGGCGAACGGGCCGACGGATGCTCCAGCACCGATCACCGCGAGCGTCGCGTCCGCTCGCTTCACGTTCGCGCCCTCGCCGACCTCGCAGTCCACGAGCGTCGTGTCCGGCCCGACGACGGCGTCGCGCGCCACCGTCGTTGCGCCCTTGAGCTGCGTACCCGGCAGGATCGTGACGTCGTTCTCCAGCTTGACCGTGAGATCGATCCAGGTCGTCGCCGGATCCTGCACGGTCACGCCGTTCAGCTGCCAGCCGCGCACGATGAGCGCGTTCAGCCGCGCGGCCGCCTCGCTGAGCTGCGCGCGGTCGTTGATGCCCTCCGCCTTCCACGACTCGTCGACGGGCACGGCCGCGACCTCGCTGCCCGCCGCGCGCAGCAGCTCGATGACGTCGGTGAGGTACTTCTCCCCCTGCGCGTTGTCGGTGCTGAGGTTCGCCAGCTGATCGCGCAGCGCGTTGAGGCCGAAGACGTAGATACCCGCGTTGATCTCGTCGATGGCGTGCTCATCGGCGCTGGCATCCTTGTGCTCGACGATCCGGTGGAACGCCCCGTCGTCCGAGCGCACGATGCGGCCGTATCCGGCGGCATCCGGCACCACGCTGCTGAGCACCGTGGCGGCCGCGCGACTTCCGCGGTGGCGGGCGACCAGCTCGTGCAGCGTGTCGGCATCCAGCAACGGCACGTCACCGTTCAGCACCAGCACGTCGCCGTCGAAGTCGGCGGGAAGCGCCTGGATCGCCTGCTCGACGGCACGGCCGGTGCCAGGGATCTCGTCCTGGTCGACGATCACGGCGTCGGGCAGATCGGCGGAGACGACCTCGGCGATCCTGTCCCGCTCGTGGCGCACCACGGCGAGCACGACGGCGGCGTCGAGCGCGCGGGCCGTGGCGAGCACGTGGCTGACGATCGGTGCCCCTGCCAGCGGATGCAGCAGCTTGGGCGTCGCGGACTTCATGCGAGTGCCCTGGCCTGCGGCGAGCACGATGATGGCGAGATTCGGATCGGTCACCGTACAAGTATTCCCGACGCCTTCCTGCTCCCGAGAACAGGCACATCTCGTGAGAACAGGCAGATTATGCCTGCTCTCGCGCGGTAAGCGCATTCTTGCCTGTTTTCGGGGAGCAGGCCCCTTGGGCAACGGGGCCTCTCGGGGACAGGCGAACCGGCCGCTCAGAGCTCCGCCGCCAGGACTCGAACCTAGACCTAACAGCTCCAAAGGCTGTCGTGCTGCCATTACACCACGGCGGATCGCGCCCTCCAGTCTGCCAGAACGCGCGATGCCGGCTTCACGCGGCGCAGCGTCAGCCCGCCGCCCTGCGCACGAGCTCGGTGATGCGCTGCTCGACCTCGGGCGTGAGCGCGTTCAGCGCGTAGTAGACCGGCCACATGTCGCCGTCGTCGAGGTTCGCCTTGTCACTGAAGCCCAGTGTGGAGAAGCGTGCCTTGAACTTGCTGGCCGGCTGGAAGAAGCAGATCGTCTTGCCATCCATCGCGTAGGCCGGCATGCCGTACCACGTGGTGGGAAACAGTTCCGGCACCGCCGCGAGAACGAGCTCGTGCACCCGCGCGGCCATCGAGCGGTCCGGCTCCGGCATGGCCGCGATCTTCTCCTGGATGTCCAGCTCACCGTCTTTGCGCGTCGCTTTGCCCTTGCGCTTGGCTGCGGTCTGCAGTTCCTTGGCGTACTCCTTCACGGCGGCCCGCTCGTCCGCAGTGAACTTGGTCTTAGTGTCGTCTGTGCGCGTTGTCTGAGCCATGGTCATCATGCTAGGGACGTCATGCACCGGGTACTTCTCCGAAACTGCGCGATACGGACGTTGTCAGTGCGCGCCCGGGATAATGGACGGATGGCGGAGCACGCTGACGAGGTCGACCGGATCGTCGACGCCTGGGAGCACGAGCGCCCGGATCTGGACTTCGCCCCGTTGCAGGTGCTCTCCCGTGTCGACCGGCTCTCGAAGCATCTGGACAGGGCGCGACGCGGCGCGTTCGGGAAATCCGATCTGCAGCTGTGGGAGTTCGACGTGCTGTCCGCCCTGCGGCGAGCCGGCTCCCCGTATCAGCTCAGCCCCAAGGCGCTGCTGACGCAGACGCTGGTCTCCTCAGGCACCATGACGAACCGGATCGACCGGCTCGTGGAGCGCGGCCTGGTGGAGCGGCAGACCGACCCGCACGACGGGCGCGGCATCCTCGTGCGCATGACGGCACAGGGAAGAACCCGAGTGGATGCCGCCATCACGCGCCTGGTCGACGCCGAGGCCGAGATGCTGCGCACGCTGCAGCCAGCAGAGCAGACACGTCTGGCCGCCCTGCTGCGCAAGCTCAGCCTCGACTTCGACTGAGCCGCACGGCACCGTCGACGCGAAGGCATCGCAAGGTCTCGTGAAGCACACACGAGTCACCAAGCCCCACTCGATACGGTCCGGATGTGACCACCGTCGATTCGGGTGCCGAGTCCTCGCCCAACGGACCAGCACACCCACTGCTCAGCCCCCGCACCCTCGAGCTCTTCGCGCAGGCGGACAGCGGAACGCTCTCCGACCTGACGGCCCTGCGCGACGAGATCTCGCGCTTCCTCATGCGGTACCGCTTCGGCGTCGCCGAGGTGGAGACGAAGCTCGACATCCTGCGCGAGGAGTTCAGCCTGGTCGACGGCTACAACCCGATCGAGCGCATCTCGTGCCGCGTGAAGTCCATCGAGAGCGTGCTCGAGAAGGCCGACCGGAAGGGCATCGACCTCGACCTCGATGCCATCAGGGAAGGATTGTCCGACATCGCGGGCGTGCGCGTCGTGTGCAGCTTCGTCAGCGATGTGTACCGCATCGTCCAGTTGCTCACGTCGCAGGACGACATCACGGTGCTCCAGGTCAAGGACTACATCGCCCAGCCGAAGCCGAACGGGTACCGCAGCCTGCACGTCATCCTCGAGGTTCCGGTCTTCCTCTCCGGCGGCGCGGAACCGGTGCGGGTCGAGGTGCAGTTCCGCACCATCGCCATGGACTTCTGGGCCAGCCTGGAGCACAAGACGTACTACAAGTACGAGACGCAGGTGCCGCAGCACCTCATCGACGGGCTGACCGACGCCGCGGAGACCGCGGCGCATCTCGACGCCACGATGGAGCAGCTGCACCTCAAGGTGCGCAGCTACCGGCCTCCCGCACCGACCATCGCCATCTGACGCCTGTCGCGGGATGCCGAGGCGAGCTCGTCGAGGAGCACGGCCGTCTCGGGCCAGCCGATGCAGGCATCCGTGATGCTCTGGCCGTAGACGAGACCGGCTCGTCCGGCGTCGGTGAGCGGCTGGTTCCCCGGCACGAGGAAGCTCTCGGCCATGAGACCGGCGATCGGCTCGCCCGATCGCACCTGCTCGGCGAGCTCACGGAGCACGGCGGCCTGCCGCACGTGATCCTTGCCGCTGTTGCCGTGGCTGGCGTCGACCACGATGCGCGTCGGGATGCCTGCCCTGGCGAGCAGCCGCGCGGCATCGGCCACGTTCGCGGAGTCGTAGTTCGGCGCGCCGCGACCGCCGCGCAGGATGACGTGGCCCGCGTCGTTGCCGCTCGTCGACACGAGCGCGGCACGGCCGTCGTCGTCGACGCCGAAGAACACGTGACGTTGCGCGGCGACCGTGCAGCCGTCGACGGCGACCTGGACGTCGCCGTCCGTGGCGTTCTTGAACCCGATCGGCATGGAGAGGCCGCTGGCGAGCTGGCGGTGGATCTGGCTCTCGGTGGTGCGGGCTCCGATGGCGCCCCAGCTCACGGCATCCGCGATGTACTGCGGACTCGTCGGCTCGAGGAACTCGCACCCGACGGGCAGGCCGAGCTCGAGGATGTCGATGAGCAGCCGACGCGCGATGCGCAGCCCCTCGGGAACGCGGTGGCTGCCGTCGAGGTGAGGGTCGTTGATGAGGCCCTTCCACCCGCCCGTCGAGCGCGGCTTCTCGAAGTACACGCGCATCACGACGAGCAGCTCGTCGCGGTGCTCGTGCGCGACCACGGCGAGGCGGCGCGCGTAGTCGAGCGCGGCATCCGGATCGTGCACGGAGCACGGCCCCACGACGACGAGGAGCCGCGAGTCCTCACCCCGGAGGACGGCTTCGATCTCGCGCCGGCTGCGCGAGACGAGCTCCGCGGCCCGGGCGCTCAGCGGCAGCTCCTCGCGGATCGCGGCCGGCGTGGGCAGCGCCTCGAGCGCGACGACGCGCGTGTTGGACGTGCTCTGAGCCAAGGCCGTCGCCTGAGCAGCAGCCTGAGCAGCAGACGGGGTGGATGCCGTGGTCATGGGTGGTCCTCTCGGTTCTGGCGAGAGGGCCCGGTGCTCCTGGCCAACCCGCCGGTTAATGACGAAAGGCAGGATCTGAACGATCCTGCCCGTTGGCTCTGGAGAAGGTGCTGGTCAGCGCTTCGCGACCGTCGGCTCCTCCAGAGCCAACGCGAAATACGCATACCAGCGGGTTCTCATGGCCGAAACCGTATCACTCCCGCCCCCGGTATACCAATCGTGCGATCGGCCGTCGCAGCACGAGACCGACGGCCGCCAGCGCCAGGCCGAGGATCAGCGGCGGGATGCTCTCCCCCGCCGTGCCCGCCGCCATCCGGAACACGTCGGCACCGTACGCGATCATCTCGTCGGGCCTGCTCGCCAGCACGCGGGTGCCGACGGCCGCGTTCACGGCCGTGATGGCCACGGGAACGATCCAGAGCAGCACCAGGCCCACCACGGCCGCGACGATGCGGCCCACGGTGCCGACGCCGCACCACGCGATGGCCACGCCCACGAGCACGGCAGGCACCCACCGCATCAGGCCGGCGGCGAGACCGCCCACCAGGAGGCCGGAGTTCTGCGGAGCGACGAGCATCGCCAGCCAGGATGCGGCCAGCGGTGCCCCCAGCACCAGGCCGATGAGCGCTCCGGCCCTCGGCGCGCGCCCGACGAGCACGAGGACGACGGCGCCGAACACGATGCCGACGAGCGCGACGAGCGCGAGCGCCACGCTGTACAGCGCGGATTCCAGACGCACCTGGAGGCCGCCGTAGACGACCACCACGGCCTGTGCCGCAGCCGCCACCTGCACCAGGAGAACGCCGCCGATCAACGCCCAGAGCGAGCGCTCCGTCCATCGAGGTCGCGTGGCACGCACCAGGATGCCTGCTGCGGCCGGCCCCACCACGAGGAGGGCAACGATGGACGTCAGGGCGTACTGGCTGAGCGGCAGGAACGCCACCGGCATCCGGTCGGGCATGGTGTCTTCGGCCCAGAGGTTCTGCAGCGGCAGCCGCATGCCGCTGATCATCCACGGCAGCAGACCGACGAGGGCGGCCGCGACGCCGAGGATCAGCCCGAGCCACCACGGGAAGCGGGGCGAGCGCGGCGCATCCGGGCCGGTCTCTCCCGCAAGCCCGTGATCCGGCACTCGATCCTGCTGCTCGGTCACCCTCACGCCAGACCCCTCTCGTCCGTCGGTCACCCTTCCAGGCATCGC
>NZ_DASZVF010000025.1:0-24114 GCF_035547335.1 Humibacter sp.
TTGTCGTGAGTGTCGGACCGGAAAACCTGGCCCATTCATACCGACGCGGATGCCCGCCCGAGATCGACAGCGACCGCTAGTTCTTTTCGTGCGGTCAGACCTTCCGTGCGGTCAGCCCTTTCGTGCGGGCAGCTCTTTCGCGCAGGCAGCCGTTTCGTACGGGCAGCCGCTTCGTGCCGGGAAGTGCGAAGCGAATTCCGCTCAGTCGAGGAGGGCCCGGATGTCGTCGGCCGACAGAGCGGATGAGAACGCCCCGTCGTCATCGAGCACGGCATCGAAGAGCTCACCCTTCCTCCTGGCGAGCCGCATCACCTTCTCCTCGATGGTGTCGGATGCCACCATGCGGTACACCATCACCTGCTTCGTCTGACCGATGCGGTGCGTGCGGTCGATCGCCTGGGCCTCGGCCGCCGGGTTCCACCACGGATCGAGCAGGAAGACGTAGTCGGCCTCGGTGAGCGTGAGCCCGAAGCCGCCGGCCTTGAGGCTGATCAAGAACACCGGCGCGTCGCCCTCACGAAAGCTCGCGATCACGTCGGCCCGCCGCGTGGTCGACCCGTCGAGGTACTCGTGCCGGATGCCTGCGGTATCCAGCCGCCCCGCCACCTTGCGCAGATACGACGTGAACTGGCTGAACACGAGGGCTCTGTGGCCTTCGGCGATGATGTCGCCGAGCTGGTCGAGCAGGCCGTCGAGCTTGGTCGAGGGAACGCCGTCGTTCGCCTGGTCGATGAGGGAGGCATCCACGGCCAGCATGCGCAGCAAGGTGATGGATCGGTAGACGATGAACCGCTGCCGGTCGAGGTCGTCGAGCAGGCCGAGCACCTTCTGCCGTTCGCGCTGCAGCCACGTGTCGTAGAGCGCGCGATGGCGAGGGGCGAGCGGGATGCTCAGCACCTGCTCCTGCTTCTCGGGCAGTTCCGGCGCGACGACGTCTTTGGTGCGCCGCAGCATCAGCGGGCGGATGCGGCGGCGCAGACGCTCGAGCCGCGCGCTGCCGTACGCGGCATCTGTTCCTTGCACGGGACTCGCCGCCGCGGCGATCGGCTTGACGTATTCCTCGACGAACCGCCGGCGCGACGGGAACAGCCCGGGCGCGACGATCTGGAACATCGCCCACAGCTCGAGCAGGTTGTTCTCCAGCGGCGTGCCGGTGACGGCGAGCCGGAACGGCGCATCCAACTCCCTGGCGAGCCGGTGCGACTGCGATGCATGGTTCTTCACGAACTGCGCCTCGTCGAGCACGAGACCGGCCCACCGCAGCGCGGCGAACTCGGCGTGGTCGAGACGGAACACGGTGTACGTCGTGAGCACGATGTCGGCACCCGCGACCGCGTCCGCCAGGGTCTCCCGCTGCTTACGCCTGGTGGCGGTGACGGATGCCACGCGCAGCCCTGGCACGAACCTCGCGGCCTCGCTCGCCCAGTTCGCCACCACGGAGGCCGGTGCGACGACGAGGAACGGCGGCTCGGCCGCCCCCGCCGCGCCGTGCTGCTCGCCGACGTCACGCGTCTTGCCGACAGTCGGAACGCCGCTTGCCGCGTTGGCGGCCTGCCTGGCATGAGCGATGAGGGCCAGCGTCTGGAGCGTCTTGCCGAGCCCCATGTCGTCCGCGAGCACGCCACCCAGTCCATGCCTCCAGAGGAATACGAGCCACTCGTAGCCGGCGCGCTGATACGGACGCAGCTCCGCCACCAGCCCGCTGGGCAGGGGCACAGGATCGATCAGGCCGCCGGCACTGAGCAGGCCGGCCACCGTCGCGCGCCACTCCACGGCGGGCCGTGCCTCGTCGGCCAGGTCTTCGAAGTCCGCCCAGAGGGATGCCTGATACCGGCTGATGCGCGGGCCCGTCTCCCACTCTGCGAGGCTCTCCGCCTCGGACAGAAGGTCCCTGAGGCGATCGAAGACCGGCTGATTGAGCGACAGGTAGCTGTGGTCGACGAGCAGCAGCTTCTTGCGCCCGGAGGCGAGCGCGCGGAACAGCGGCATGAACGGGATCTGCCTGCCCTGCACCGTCACGAGCACTCCGAGATCGAACCAGTCGCGCTGGTCCGTGGGCACGGTCGTCACCACGAGCTCCGGCGGCTCGGTGAGCTCGGTGTAGTCCACCCGCTTGCCCTCGACGTCGACGCGCACGCCGTCGTCGATCGCCTCGAGCGCGGGCAGCACGTGGGAGACCCACTCCGCGGCGTCCAGGCCGGTGAGCGTGATCGGCGTCAACCCGGTCACGGCCTCGCCGCCGCCCGAGAGGGTCTGCAGCACCGCCTGCGCGATCGCGCGCTCCGCCTCGGCGTCGCGACGTACGGCATCCGTGCGGGACGGCTGGAGGCCGAGCACGTCCACGCGTTCCCCGGCCCGGTACTCCCACGCGAAGTCGACGCGCACGCGCTGCCTCAGCTCGAAGGCGACTGTGATCACGAGCACGGGCGGAACGAGCGGCGGCAGCTCCGGCGCATCCGAGCGATGAACGGGAACCGCTCGCGCCAGCACCGGATACACCTCGCGCGCGAACTCCGGGACATCCTCGGGCGGGACCTCGATGGCGTCACCGGCGAGCAGCGCGAGCTCCCGAGCGCTCACCGGACGACTGGTCGGGGCCAGGGTGACGAGCGGCGCGGCTGCGCTCCAGTCCACGACCGCGACCCCGTGGTCGGCGATGGCTGTCGAGACGGCGGCCTCCGGCACTGCTTCACCGTCCACGATGATCCGCGGCCGCAGCACGAGCCCGCCGTCCGCTGCCCCTGTCGCCACCACCTCGAGTTCGGCCAGCGTGCCGAGCGCGACCGAACCGGACGTGCCCGCATAGGCGATCTCGATGCCGCGTGCCGGGGCATCCGCGAGCATGCGCCACAGCAGCGGGCTCGCGTAGTCGTCGAGCAGGAGCCGGGAGCCGTCTCCGCTGGAGTACCGGCCGGGCTCGGCCCTGGACAGCACGTCGAACTCGACGAACCAACGCACCTGCGCCGCGTCGAGCCCGAGCTCGTTCGTGCGGTACTGCAGGCCGCTCCAACCGAAGGATGCGCTCACCCAGCCGCCGCGCTTGCCGGGAACGCCAGGGCGAGCCGTGACGACGAGGGGTCCCGCGGAGGCGCGCGACACCGCCCGCGTCGTCTCGCCTGCATGTTCCCAGCGGCTCCGTGCTCCGCGCCGCGCCTTCTCACGCACCTCGATGAGCAGCGCGAGCGGAACGCGCGCGGATGCGCCGGCCCCGCGACCGCCCCCGGCCGACGTCAGCGGCAGAAGCGCGTCTCGCCAGTCGGTGCCTCCTCCGGAGGGCTCGGGGAAGGCGGCGGATCCTGGCACCCGCTCATGCTCTCACGCGCCCCCGACGGCCAGCCGTCACGGTGTGCGTCCCAGACGGCGCAACAGCGAGACCACGTCGCCGGTGTCGACGCCCTCGAAGAACCGGGCATCGGCGTCCTCGACGAGGGCCACGGCACGACGCGCGAGCGCTTCGCCATCCGGCGTGGCGCGAACCGCCTTCGCCCTGCTGTCCTCGGCATCCGTTGCGCGGGTGATGAGACCCTTCGCCTCCAGCCGCGCGAACACCTCCGACGCCGTCTTCACCTCCACGCCCGCCCGCGCCGCGACGCGCGCCTGGTTCGGCGTCTCGCCCGAGCGACTCAGCCACCAGGTGCACGCCAGGAGCACGAACTGCGGATGCGTCAGGCCGAGCGGCGCGAGAGTGGATGCCATCGCGCGCTGCCACGTGACCGTCACCTGCCAGAGCAGGAACCCAGGGCTCTCGTCCGGGCCTCCCGCGAACCGGGTGCCGGAGGCAACGCCGTCATCGGCACCGGCGCCCGCGGCCTGCGCGGCGCTCCCTCGGGACCCCACGCCCGCGGACGGCCGACCCGTCGCGCGACGCGACCGGCCGATCCGGCTCTCGTCAGGCATCCGTCGCCTCGCGCTCGCCCGGCTCGGACTCGGTCGCGGGCGCAGGAACGCCGGCGGCTGCGACCTCGAGCAGCCGCTGCATCGACTCCGGGAAGTCCGCCGAGATCTGCGGACCGAGCTCGGGACCCACCTCGTCGGCCGTCGGACCGTCGATCTCGAGCCGGTGCGTCACGCTCGTGCCCGCACCCGTCGGCACGAGAGTGTGGCGGAAGCGCAGCGTGATGTCGCCCAGCACGGTCTCGTCGGCATAGGTCGAGTTCTCCACCAGATCGACGATGGTCGAGTCGAACGTCTCCTGTCCCTCCGGCGTGACGGAGACGCGGGTGCCGACGGCGAAAGGTCCGTGGAGCGCGAACTCGTCGGCACCGTCATAGCTCAATCGCCCTTCGTGCAGCGCCCGCAGGGCGGCCCACACCGCCTCCGGAGGCAGCGGCGTCTCGGCGGTGTGCTCGGTTGTCCACATGGCAGATCCTCTCGGTGTTCTTCTCGCAGTGCCTTCCTGCGGTGGTTCGTTGCGGTGTTTCTCGTCTCGCTGATCGCCGCCGCGCAGCTCGTCACTCAGGGCGGCTCCGCACGGTTGATCCGATGGCAGATTATCCGAGTACAGATGATATGACAAGGTGCGGGAAAGCGCGGTGCGGGACCCGACGACCGCGAGGACGGCGACAGGCCGTCACTCGATCACGATCAGGGGCGCTTCGTTCTCCAGCTCGGGCCCGAGGCCGAGGTCGACCAGCACCAGGCGGCCGGTGTAGGCGGATGCGGGGTCGCGCAGCAGACCCGCCTTGTACGCGCCGAACGTGACGGTGACGTCGGCGGGAAGCACGGCGCCGTCTGGAACCTCGCCGCTGTCCGGATTCACTCCGCTGGGCAGATCGACGGCGACCACGCGACGGCGCGGCGAAGCGGCCAGTGCGCGAATGGCGAGCACCACGGCGCGGGCCGTGCCGCGAAGCGCCGGACTGCGGTAGGCGCCCGTGCCCAGGATGCCGTCGACGATCACCTGCGCGTCCATCGCCGCCGCGAGAACGCTCGACTCCGGGTCGTCGCCGAGCTCGACGAGTTGCGCACCCGCGGCGAGCGCTGCGGCCCGACCCGCCTCGTGCACGCGAGATCCGAGCTCGGCGACCAGCACGCGGCATCCGGATGCCGCCAGCTCCGCGCCGGCGAACAGCGCGTCGCCGCCGTTGTTGCCAGAGCCGACGAGCAGCAGGACTGTCGCCTGCCGCACCGGAACGTCGAGCACGCCGAGCTCGTCGCGGATGACCGCCGCCAGCGCCGCGGCCGCGCGCGCCATGAGCGGTTCGCCTGCCTTCAGATGCGGCTCCTCCGCCGCCCTGACCTGCTCTGCGGAATATCCCCGGATCACGTGAGCGACGATACGCGCCGTCAGCGTTTCACCGAGGCGGTGATCGTGAACTTGCGGTTGCGGTCCACCTGCCTGGTGCGCCCGACGAGGCGGGTCAGCGAGCTGCGGTAGTCGAGGTGCGAGTTGTAGACGGTCCAGAGCTCGCCTCCAGGCGCGAGGATGCGCGCCGCGGCGGCCACGAGCATCCTTCCGGTGCGCAGGTCGAGCGACGTGCCGCTGTGGAACGGCGGGTTCAGCACGACGAGGTCCGCCCAGGCGTCGGGGATGCTCTCACCTGCGTTCTCCCGGCGCACGTCGAGGCGCTCCGCGACGCCGTTGACCGCGACGGTCGCTGCGGCGGATGCCGCGGCCGCCGCCGACTGATCGCTCGCGATCCCCCGCACGTTCGGCCGCCGGAGCGCGAGCACGGATGCCAGCACGCCCGTGCCGCACGCGAGGTCGACCACCGTGCGGGCGCCCGTCGCCGCCTCGTCGAGGTGGTCGAGCAGAAAGCGCGTGCCGATGTCGATGCGGCTGCCGGCGAACGCGCCGCCGTGTGCGCACACCCATAACCCAGGCGCGATGTCCCCGTGGAACTGGCGCCGCGGCCACCCCTGCTCCGGCTCGGCGGCCCGCCGCGGACCGTGCGCCGTGAGCACGCGCGCCTTCTGCCGCCCGAGTCCGACGTCGACCCGCTCGAGGTGCCGCCGGAGCACGTCGTTCATCGCGATCGCCATGTGCTTCTGCATTCCGCCCGCGAACACCGTGACCTCGGGATCGGCGTGCGCGGCGATGAGGCCCGCGATCTCGTCGAGAGCGTCGAGGCTCTTGGGGAGGCGGAGCAGTACGACGCGCGCACCGCGCAGGAGGTCGCCGTCCAGCGGCCGGGCCCGATACGACCCTTCGAGGCCGAGCCTGCCGGCGTTGGCATCGAGGGCGCGCTCGGCGACGACCGGATCCTGGTGCACCCGGATGACGTCGCGCGCATCCGCCTGCCGCGACGCATCCGCTCGACTCGACGCGTCCGCCTGCTGCGGGGCATCCGTCTCCCGCGACGCGTCCGCCTGGCCGAGGAGCCGGGCGGACGCCAAGGTCAGGGCGCCGTACGCATCGCCGATGACGACGACGTCGGCCGGGTGCTCGTCGCGGAGCGCGAATGCCGCCGTGTCGAGGATGAGCCGGTCGGCGGCATCCGACGCGGACAGATTCGCGGCCTCCGCGTCGGGCCAGCGGCGCAGTCGCTCCCACTCGAACTCGGCCACCGCATCAGCCTAGGCCGCGGCGGTGCCGGCCCGGCCGCCGAACGGTCGGACGGGCGGCGTCAGATAGCGCGCTCGAATGCCCCCACCCGGTAGTTCGCGCCACGGTGGTCGTCGGGCAGGCGGTCTCCGGCGCCGTGCAGCTTGTTGCGCAGCGTGCCCTCCGCGTACTCGGTCGGGTAGGCGCCGCGCTCCTGCAGAACGGGGATCACGTGCTCGACGATGTCCTCGAACGTGCCGGGCGTCACAACGTAGGCGAGGTTGAAACCGTCGACGTCGGTTTCCTCCGCCCAGTCCTGGAGCAGGTCGGCGATCGTCTCCCCGGATCCGACGACGAACGGTCCGAGCCCGCCGATCGCGCCGTGCCTGGCGATGTCGCCGACCGTCCACTCGCGTCCTTCGGAGTTGTTCTGCTGGAAGCTCGCCACGACCGACTGGATCGCGTTCGACTTCACGTTGCCGATCGGCTCGTCGAGCGCGTACTTCGAGAGGTCGATGCCCATCCAGCCCGACATGAAGACGAGCGCACCCTCTTCGCTTGCGTAGCTGAGGTACTCCTCGTACTTGGCCTGCGCCTTCTCATCAGTCTCGTCGGTGATCACCGTGAGCAGCGTGTAGATCTTCGCGGCGTACCTGTCCCGGCCCGCCGCCTCGAGGGCATCCCGGATCTTCTTCACAGTGGAGGCCACGACCTCCTTGGTGGGTCCGGCGATGAAGATCGCCTCGGCGTTCTCGGCGGCGAAGCGCACGCCGCGCGAGGATGCGCCCGCCTGGTAGATCACGGGCGTTCGCTGCGGCGATGGCTCGGCGATGTGGATGCCGGGCACCGTGAAGTGCTTGCCCCTGTGGCCGATGGAGTGCACCTTCGCCGGATCGGTGAAGACGCCGTTGTCGACATCCTTGACGACGGCGTCGTCTTCCCACGACCCCTCCCACAGCTTGTAGAGCACCTCGAGGTACTCGTCGGCGTGGTCGTAGCGGTCGTCGTGCTCGGCCTGGTCGTCGTGCCCCATGTTGCGCGCGGCGGAGGGCAGGTACCCGGTGACGACGTTCCAGCCGATGCGGCCCTTGGTGAGGTGGTCGAGAGTGGACATGCGGCGCGCGAACGGATACGGATGCTCGTAGGCGGTTCCCGCCGTCACGCCGAACCCGAGGTTCTCGGTCACGTACGCCATGGCCGGGATGACGAGCAGCGGGTCGTTCACCGGCACCTGGGCTCCGTTGCGGATGGCCGCCTCGTTCGTGCCGCCGTACACGTCGTAGGTGCCCAGCACGTCGGCGATGAAGATGCCGTCGAACCGTCCGCGCTCGAGCAGCTTGGCGAGCTCGGTCCAGTACGTGAGGTCCTTGTACCGGTCGGCCTGGTCTGCAGGGTGCTTCCACAAGCCGGACGTCTGGTGCGCGACGCAGTTCATGTCGAACGCGTTGAAGCGGATCTGTCGTGCCATTGGTCCATGCTCGTGCAGCCCTGCCGATCGCCCGCCTCGAGACGCAACAATGCGTCACACTGCGGACGCCTCACGGCGGGGCCGCGCCCGACGTGACACCCTCACGGCCGCACTCCCGCCACGGCGTACGACGGATCGACCGCCGGCACTCGACCGAACGCCGGCGCCGGATGCAAGCCGGCGCCGGATAAAGGCCTGGGCCTACGCCTTCAGCGCGTCGAGCTTCGCCTGCAGCTCCGGGTCGGTGGGCTCGACGAAGTGCGTGCCGTCGGGGAAGACCACGACCGGGATGTTCGTGCGTCCGCTGATCGCGTGCGCCTTGTCCGCCTGCTCGGGGTGCTGCTCGAGGTCGATGTACTCGTAGTCGGCGCCGACGCGGTCGAGCAGCGACTTCGAACGGCGGCAGTCCCCGCACCAGGCCGCGCCGTACATGGTGACGCGCTCGACGGGGGCTTCGGTGAGGTTCTGAGGCATGCGTCCAGGGTAGAGCGGATGCCCGAACCCCACAGGATGCCGCAAGCCCGCACCGCGTCGGGCAGAGGATGCGCCGCCCCACCGTTTCCAATATCCTATAGGAAGCTGTTTCGCGCGGGTGCAGACCATGAGGAGATGACCAGATGACGAGGCTGTGGAACGAGCCGGCTGACTTCGCCGACGAGATGCTCGATGGCTTCGTGAGGGCCAACCGGCGATGGGTTCGCAAGGTGACCGGCGGGGTGTCGCGCTCGACCCGTTCGGCGGATGCCGAGGTGGCCGTCGTCATCGGCGGCGGCTCCGGCCACTACCCGGCGTTCGGCGGACTCGTCGGACCGGGACTCGCGCACGGGGCGGCCATGGGGAATCTGTTCGCATCCCCGTCTGCTCACCAGGTCGAAGGCGTGATCCGCGCCAGCGAGCAAGGACGCGGCGTGCTGCTCAGCTACGGCAACTATGCGGGCGACGTGCTGCACTTCACCGCGGCGCAGGAGGCAGTGCGTGCCGACGGCATCGATTGCCGCACGGTCAGGGTCACCGACGACATCTTCAGCGCCCCGGCCACGGAGCGGGAGAAGCGCAGGGGGATCGCCGGAGACCTCACGGTCTTCAAGGTCGCGGGCGGAGCCGCGGCCGCCGGCTACGACCTCGACGGCGTCGAACGGGTCGCCACCCTCGCCAACGAGCGGACGCGGTCGATGGGCGTCGCGTTCACCGGCTGCACGCTGCCCGGCGCCGACGAGCCGCTGTTCTCGGTGCCGGAGGGGCGGATGGCGATGGGGCTGGGCATCCACGGCGAGCCCGGGATCGACGAGACGGACATCCCGACCGCAGACGGCCTTGCCGAGCTGTTCGTGACGCGGCTGCTCGATCTGCTGGAGATCCCGGACGGCGTCGAGATGAAAGGCGCCCGTGTGGTGCCGATTCTGAACGGGCTCGGTTCGGTGAAGAGCGAAGAGCTGTTCGTCGTCTTCGACCGGCTCGCCGACCTGCTCGAGCAGTCCGGCATCCAGCTCGTCGACCCCCAGGTCGGCGAGTTCTGCACCAGCTTCGACATGGCGGGCGTCTCGTTGACGCTTCTCTGGCTCGACGACGAGCTCGAGCGGTTCTGGCTCGCCGCAGCGGACACACCCGCGTTCCGCACCGGAGCCATCGACCCCGGTGCGCTCGTCACGGTCGCCACCAGTGGCGAGACGGAGGCGAATCGGGTCATTCCGGAGGCGAGCGCCGAGTCCGGTGCAGCAGCGCAACGCGTCGTCGCGCTGATCGCCGCGACCCGCGACGTGATCGACGAGAACGCGGACGAGCTGGGCCGCATCGATGCGATCGCCGGCGACGGCGACCACGGCATCGGAATGCAGCGCGGCGCTCGTGCCGCCGCAGACGCCGCGGCAGGCATCGCGGACGCCGGCGCAGGCGCCGGAACCGTGTTGTCCGAAGCCGGTGATGCCTGGTCGGACCGCGCAGGGGGCACGTCGGGCGCGCTCTGGGGCGTCATCCTGAACACCGTGGGTCGCACCGTGGGCGACACGGATGCCCCCACACCGGCATCCGTCTCTGCCGGAGTCACAGCGGCCGCGACCGCCGTCATGGAGTACGGCAAGGCCAAGGTCGGCGACAAGACCATGGTGGATGCCCTCGTGCCGTTCGCCGAGACGCTCGCCGCCGAGGTCGCCGATGGCGCGAGCCTGCCGGATGCCTGGGCCGCGGCCGCCACCGCCGCCACGCGTGCCGCCGACGCGACGAAGGACCTCATGCCGGGTATGGGCCGCGCGCGCTCGCACGGCGACAAGGCACTCGGGGTTCCCGACCCCGGCGCGGTGTCGCTCGCGCTCATCGTCGAGAGACTG
Organism: Humibacter sp.; assembly: GCF_035547335.1. Classification (GTDB taxonomy): domain Bacteria; phylum Actinomycetota; class Actinomycetes; order Actinomycetales; family Microbacteriaceae; genus Humibacter. The sequence goes on from NZ_DASZVF010000025.1 coordinate 10,277, forward strand.
CACGACGCGCTCTCCACGGAGGGCGCGGACGAGGCCTGACTGGCCGCCCCGGCCAACCGGCCCACACAACGGCCGACACGGCCGGCAGACGCGGACAGAACCACACTCGAACAAGCAGGCACACGCAGGAACAAGGAGAAGCACATGACCGCATGGCGCATCGTCGTCGGATCGGACGACGCGGGATTCGACTACAAGGAAGCGATCAAGAAGGACCTCGAGGCGAATGAGCTCGTCACATCCGTGACCGATGTCGGCGTCGACGCCGATGGGCACACGAACTACCCGACGATCGCCACCACCGCCGCCGAGCTGGTCGCACGCGGTGAGGCGGACAGGGCGATCCTGATCTGCGGAACCGGCCTCGGAGTGGCGATCGCCGCGAACAAGGTGAAGGGCATCCGCGCCGTCACGGCGCACGACTCGTACTCCGTTGAGCGCTCCGTCCTGTCCAACAACGCCCAGGTGCTCTGCATGGGGCAGCGCGTCGTCGGTCTCGAGCTCGCGCGCCGCAACGTTCGCGAGTGGCTGACGTACGAGTTCGACGCCACGAGCGCCTCCAACGAGAAGGTGCAGGAGATCTGCAGCTACGAAGGGGTCTGACGTTCCCGAGCCGGCACCGCACGGATGCCGGTGGCTCCGTCGCCCCACGGGACGGGCGTCGCGCAGGCTCCGGTCCCGCAGCACGGCTAACATCTGACAGTCGGAGGTAGCGATGTCCACGGTTTATCCGCTCCGCGCGCGGGGCGCGCTCGAGCGCATCGGGCTGCGCGACCGCGTCTACGACCTCGTGCTCGACATGCTGATGAGCTCGGACATCGAGCCAGGCTCACGGTTGTCCATCGACACGATCGCCCGCGACCTGCGGGTCTCGCCCACCCCGGTTCGTGAAGCCCTCGTGCAACTCGAGCGGACGGGTCTCGTCACACGAGAGGCCAACAAGGGCTACCGGGTCGCTCCGCCCATCTCCGACGGGCAGCTCGAGGCGCTCTTCGACACCCGGCTCGTGCTCGAGGGCGGGGCGACGGCGCTTGCCGCTGCTCGCGACGACTCCATCGTTCCGCTTCTCACCCAGGCGCTGGACGACCACCGATCCATCGCGCAGCGCGTGCACGACGCCATGGCATCCGACGCCCTGGACGTCGCTCTGCTGCGCGAGTACTTCGAGGTGGACTGGAAGTTCCACCACCTGATCTTCGAAGGCACCCGCAACCCGTTCCTGATCGACATGTCGGAAGCGATCTCGACGCGAGTGCATCGCATGCGGCAGACGGTGACGAGCAGAGTCAGCGACGCCGACTTCGCCGTCGAGGAGCATCAGGCGATTCTCGACGCGTTCGCCGAGGGCCCGGATGCCGCCGCGAACGCCATGCGCGACCACATCGAGCGGGTGCGCGAGCGCTCCCGGGAGGACGCCCAGCGCTAGCGCGGCACCGATCGAGACAACGAAAGCCGGGTCGAGCCTTGTGGCTCGACCCGGCCTTCTCGCAGGCGGTCAGCGATCAGTGACCCGGCGAGACGTCCAGCAGCTCGTCGCTCTTCGAGCTGAAGAAGCGCGTGCAGTAGAGCATGGCGGCCGCGAGGAACGCGAACACGCCGAGCGAGACGACGCCCCAGACTCCGGACTCGGTCGGCATGGCGTTGTTGAAGCCCGTGCGCATCAGCGGCGCGACGAATCCGCCGAGGTTGCCCAGCGAGTTGATGAGGCCGATGCCTGCCGCAGCCGCCGCCCCGGTGAGGAACGCGGTCGGGTACGCCCAGGTGATCGGTCCGACCGACAGGAAGCTGGCGACGGCGATGGTGATGAACAGGATGCCGAGGAACGGTGCACCCGCAGCACCCGCCCACGCCGAGCCGAAGATCGCGAGGCCCGTGATGATGTAGAACCAGGTGCCCCAGTTGCGGCGACGCAGGATGGTGTTGGCGGCCCGGCCGGCGAAGTAGCAGGCGAACAGCCCGACGAACCACGGGATGGCGGAGAGAAGTCCCACCTGCCAGCCGACGGACTGCCCGATGAGTCCGGACACCTGCTGCGGCAGGTAGAAGGTGGTGCCGTACACCGCGATCTCCAGGCAGAAGTAGATGATGGTGAAGTACCACACCTTCCAGCTCGCCATCGCTCGCCAGATGCCGCTCGGGCCGTCCTCCGTTCGCAGGGCGTCCTCGGTCTTCATGACCTCTGCCAGAGCCGACTTCTCGTCATCGTCGAGGAACTTCGCCTGCTGCGGGTGGTTGATGAGCAGGAAGATGGCGACAATGCCAGCGGCTATCGCCAGCAGGCCCTCGGTGAAGAACATCACCTGCCAGCCCTCCCACGGCGTGACCGCGTCACCGAAGCTGATCAGGCCGCCGCTCAGCGGGGATCCGATCATCTGCGAGAGAGGCTGCGCCAGGTAGAAGATGGCGAACATCTGCACGCGCACCTTGTTCGGGAACCACTCGGCAAGGAACATGATGATGCCGGGGAACAGACCGGCCTCCGTCACACCGAGCAGGAAGCGCAGAACGACGAACATCACGTCGTTCGTGGTGAAGGCGAACGCCGCCGCCACGATTCCCCAGGTGATGGCGATGCGCGCCAGCCACACCTTGGCGCCGAACCTCCTGAGCATGAGGTTGCTGGGGATCTCGAAGATCGCGTAGCCGATGAAGAAGATGCCGGCGCCGAGAGCGAACGCTCCGTCGGAGACGCCTCGGTCGACGCGCAGCGCCTCCTCGGCGAAACCGACGTTCGTGCGGTCGAGGAACGCGACGAAGTAGAGGATGACGAGCATCGGCATGAGCCGCTTCGCCGCCTTGGAGATCGCCGACTTGAGGGCGGGGCTGTAGACCGCGACGGAAGTCGCCGCGGGGGTCGGACTGGACAAGGGATGCTCTCCTTTGAGTGTTGTCCGTAGCTGGTGGTGCGGATGTCGGCTGGAGGCTCAGCCGCGGAGCGACGGGACGATCTGCCAGACGCCCGCCGCGACGAGCAGGATGCCGACGGCCAGGATCACCAGGCGGCCCTTCGACCAGGTCGCGCTGCCGTTCTGCCTCGTGGTGCTCACGTCGTTCCTTGTGCTGCTCATGTCAGTCCTCGCTTCGTTGTGATTCGGAATCGGTGCCGGTTCCGGCCGCCGACGTTCAGGGTCAGTCGATCGGCGCGGGACCGAGTTCGTCGATGAGCTTCTTCATCGCCACATACGCCTTGTTGCGATATGCGACGAGCTCGGCGGTGCGATCCGCGGGAACGTCGAGATAGCCCGCGCCCGTCTTCGTGCCGAACTTGCCGGCATCCACCAGCTCCTTCAGCGAAGCCGGGGTGGCGAAACGCTCCGGCCACCTGGTCTGCAGCGATGCGTAGCAGAACGCGTAGACGTCGAGACCCGCCATGTCGGCGATCGCGAACGGTCCGAAGATCGGAAGCCGGAAGCCGAACGTGGTGCGCACCAGCGTGTCGACGTCCTCGGGAGTGGCGATTCCCTCCTCGACGATCTGCGTCGCCTCGTGGAACAGCGCGTACTGCAGCCGGTTGAGCACGAAGCCGGTCGAGTCCTTGACCCTCGCGGTCTCCTTGCCGGTCGCCGTCACGACCTCCTCCGCGACGGCGATGGCCGACTCAGCGGTTCCCTCGTGCGGAATCAGCTCGACGCCCGGGATGAACGGCGCCGGATTGGAGAAGTGCACGCCGAGGAAGCGCTCAGGGTGCGAGACAGCGGTGGCGAGCGACCCGATCAGGATGGTCGAGGTGTTGGACCCGATCACCGCGTCCTCACGCGCCGCCGCGCTGATGCGCCGCAGCGTCTCGTGCTTGATCTCGATCTTCTCCGGAACCGCTTCCTCGATGAAGTCGGCGTCGGCGACGGCATCCTCGATCGAGACGGCAGGCTCCAGGTGCGCGGTGATGCGCTCCACGGCGTCGGCCGGGAAGAGCCCGTCGTTCACGAAAAGCTGCGTCTCGACGAGCAGCCGCTCGTAGTTGGCGCGGGCGATCTCCTCCGAGATGTCGGAGATGCGCACGGTGTTGCCCGCCAGGGCGAGCACCTGGGCGATCCCTCCGCCCATGTAGCCGGAGCCGACGATGGCGATGGTGCGTGTTGTCATGAGAATCCCTTCTTGAACCCGAAAGCGGTGTCGCAGCAGGTCAGCCGCGGGGCAGCAGGGTGCGGATGTACTTCTGGTTGGTGGCGCAGACGCCGAGGCTGTCGCCGCCGTACTGCTCGCAGAGGATGATGCCGTCGAAGCCCACCTCGACGGCGTCCTTGAAGACCTGCCGGTAGTTGATGAGCCCGGTCTCCATGGTGGAGGGCACCGAGGTCGCCCAGCTCTTGTCCGCTGCCTCATCACGCGTGTAGTTCTTCACGTGCCAGTAGTTGGCGTACGGCAGGGTCTTCGCGTACAGCTCGCGCCAGTCCTCAACCGGGCGGTGCAGGCGGATGAGGTTGGCCACGTCGGGGTTCAGGCCCACGTTGTCCAGTCCGACCTCTTCGACGAATCGCACGGCGCTGTCCGCGGTGCCGAGGTAGGTGTCCTCGTAAAGCTCCAGCGCCATCCGGAGCCCGAGGTCGGCGGCGTGCTTGCCCAGTTCACGGATGCGCGACACGGCCTGGCCCCACACCTCGGGGTCGTCCGGGTCCTGCGGCCCCTGCGCGGTCCAGAACCAGAGCGCCTCCCGCTGCGCCGGGCTGAACGGCTGATGCAGTCCGGTGGAGAACACCTGCATGCCCCACTCCGCCGCGGCGTCGATGGTGCGGTGCGCGTACTCCAGGTTGCGCTCCTCGTGACCGGGCTGGATGACGCTCTGCCGCTGCAGATGCACGGACGGCACCCCGATGCCGTGCGAGCGCGCGATCGCCAGGAACTCGTCACGACGGGCCGGGTCGAGATCTGCGGGCCTGATGTGGCTGTCCGCCAGCTCGATCAGCGAGAACCCGACACTCTCGATCTCGCCGAGCATGGCATCCCACACCTCGGCCGGAGCATCGTGCATCGCCACACCGCTCCTGTCGACAGGAGCGAAACCGTGCAGACACGCCGCGATCGGCCACGTCTCTGCTGTGTACTTCGTCGTCTCGGTGGCCATGTCGCTCCGTTGCATGTCGGTGCCGCGTGTCGCAGCAAGAGTAGATCCTATATGAAAGATAATCGACGCTTTAGGAGGGATGCAACCCCGGCCGATCGCCGATCCGATCGGCACCTCGGCGGGCAGCCACCCCTCTCACGCTTCAGCGGTTGTACGCCGGCATCGGCCCCCGCAGCACGTCGCCGACCTCGTCGGCGGCCGCGCTGACCTCCGCCGGGAGTCCGCCGAGCGCCAGTGCGTTCAGGTTGTCGACCACGTGATCGACGCGGGATCCGCCGACGAGCACCGACTGCACAGCCGGGCGGCCGACGAGCCACCGCATCGCGAGCTGGGCCAGGGGCATCCCCGCGCCGTCGGCGATCGTCTGCAGAGCGTCGACGGCGTCGAAGAACCGCGGGTCCCAGTAGCGCGCTCGGTACTCCCGCGAGTTCCTGGCGCTGCCGAAGCGACCGGCGCCGGCATCCGCATCCGGGCGGTACCGCCCGGTGAGCAGCCCTCCGGCGAGCGGGTTGTAGACCACGGTCGCAAGCCCCGTCGTCACCGCGTACTCCTGGTATTCCTCCTCGAGCCGCCGGGAGATCGCGTTGTACAGCTGCTGGCTGACGGCCAGCGGCGGGATGCCGAGGGCGGTCGTCTCCGCAGCCACCTGCTCGATCTGCCACGCGGCGTAGTTCGAGATGCCGAGCCGGCGCACCTTCCCGGCCTCGATCAGCGCGGCGACGGCGCCCAGCGTCTCCGCGATGGGCGTGGAACGATCGGGACGGTGCAGGTACAGCACGTCGACGCTGTCTCTGCCGAGCCGCGACAGGCTGTCGTCGACGGATCGGCGCACGAGTTCGGCCGACAGCAGGTGCTCCGTGCCCAGGGCCGACTGCGGCTGCCCCACCTTGGTGGCGACGACCACATCGTCTCTTCCCGCCAGGAGGCGGCCGAGGATGCGCTCGCTCTCGCCGTCGCTGTAGCTGTTGGCCGTATCGAACCAGCGGACACCGGCGTCGAGGGCGGCGGCGACGATGTCCGCGGCGGTCTCCGGCCCCGCGGTGTCGCCGAAGGTCATCGTGCCGAGCATGGCGGTGGGTACCGCGTCGAAGTCGTCCATGGTGTTCCTCACCGGTAGGTCTCGATCACGCGGCTGTCGTCGCGACGCCCCAGGCCGGCGGCCTGGGCGTCCAGGTAACGCTGCCTGGCGGCGTCGAGAAGCGGTACCTGCGCTCCGGTGGCGGCAGCGGCATCCGCCACCAGACCGCTGTCTTTCACGAAGATGTTGATCTGGCTCATCACGGGAGCATCCGTGTCCATGAGCATGCGCGGTCCGCGGTCGGAGAGCATCCACGAACCGGCAGCGCCGCCGCCGACGAGTTCGAGCACCTCCGCCTGATCCAGCCCCAGCCGCTCGGCAAGGCTCAGCGCTTCGGCCGCCGCCACGATGTGCACGGCGCACAGGTGCTGGTTGATGACCTTCACGGCCTGCCCGTCGCCTGGTGCTGTGCCCACCGTGCGCACCGTGCCGAGGTCGGAGAGCGGCACGGATGCCTCGGCCACCGCGTCTGCCTCCCCCGAGGCGAAGATGACCAGCTCGCCGGTCTTCGCCCGTACCGCACCTCCCGTGACGGGAGCGTCGACCACGCGGGATCCGCGAGCCTGCAAGCGCAATGCCGCACTCGCCATCGCCTCGGGTCCGACAGTCGACATCACGACGACGAGCCGGCCGTCGAGACGATCGCCTGCCGTCTGGATGAGGTCGTCGAGCTGCGCGCCGGTCGCCACCATCACGATCACGATGGGCGCTTCCGGCGCATCCGGTAGGCTTGCTGCGGTCGTGAGGCCGGCCTCGGTCGCGCGTTCCCGTGCGGCCTCGAACGGGTCCACGCCGGTCACGGCATGCCCCCGCTCGGCGAGTCGCGCGGCCATCGGCAGGCCGATGGCTCCGATTCCGACGAACGTGATCTGGCTCATGGTGTCATTCCTCCGTGGTGGCGCTCGTGACGGGTGCGGCGCGGTCGGAGCCGATCGGTGCATCCGTCGGTCCCGCGACGCGCGCGTAGTGCTCGAAGTGCCTGCGCATCGCGGCGCGAGCGAGGTCGGGGTCGTGCACCTGCAGGGCGTCGACGATGTCGCCGTGCACGGTGTCGGTGGCGATCGAGCCGTCTTCGTCTCTGATCGAACGCTGGGCGGCGACGGCGCGGCGCTCGCGCACGTTCTCGCGCAGAACGTGGCTGATCCCCTGATTGAGCATGGTGAACACGGGGTTGTCGACGATCCGGAACAGCCGGTTGTGGAGTTCGAGGTCCGCCTCGAGCGCAGCATCGTCATCGCCGTTCGCCGAATGCCGCACGAGGTCGGTCACGATGGAGCGCAGCTCGACGACGTCGGCGTCGGTGGCTTGCCGTGCGGCCTCCGCTGCGACCGTCTCCTCCAGCAGCTCCCGGGCCGTGGTGAACTGTTCGTCGTTGAGATAGCCCAGGCGCCGCATGAGCACGAACGATGTGCGCAGAAACGAGGCGTCAGGCGCGTCGATGTACGTTCCGTGTCCCTGCCTGCGGCGCAGGACGCCGAGGTTCTCCAGCGTGGCGAGCTGCTCACGCAGTGCTCCTCGGCTCATCGAGAGCGCCTCGCCGAGCTCGCGCTCCGGCGGCAGCCGCAGCGCTCCGCCGTCGGCGGGGGTGCTCAGCTCGATCAGCCGCGCGACGAGCCGGTCCAGCCGATCGTCCACGCCGTCTCTCCTCACGTTCCGCTCCCGGTCGACGCCCCCGACGCCGTGCTGCCGACCCGACTCGGGCCCCGATGCGCACCGACCGTCGATTGGTTTGACCAATTGCTCGGCCGACATTACGGTAGTCGAAAACGCGTGTCAAACACCGGTGCAGGCAGCGCCGCGACCCAGGCCGAGGAGCTCCGTGAAGACCATCGTTCTCGACGACGACCCGACGGGCACGCAGTCCGCGACGGGCGTGACCGTCTTGCTGGACTCCAACGCAGAGCTGCTCACCGCGGCGTTGCGAACCGACGACAGCGTCTACGTGCAGACCAATTCGCGGGCGATCGACGAGGCGGATGCCGTCGCCCTGGTGAGCCGGGTGCGCGCCGACGGTCTCGAGGCAGGGCTGGCGCTCAACGAGCCGGTGCGCTTCGTGCTGCGCGGCGACTCCACGCTGCGCGGACACGTCTTCGCGGAGTCCGACGTCTTCGCCGACGAGGACTCGATCATGGTGTTCGTTCCGGCATTCCCGGCCGGCGGACGCACCACCGTGGACGGTGTGCACCTGGTGAAGATCGACGGCGTGGATGTGCCTGCGGATGAGACGGAGTACGCGCAGGATCCGGTCTTCGGCTTCGCCCACGGTCGCCTCACCGAGTACGTCAAGGAGAAGTCGGGGCGCACCGGAATCGACGTGCCGCTCGACGAAGTGCGCCACGGCGACCTGACGCGTGTGCTGATGGATGCCCCGGCAGGCTCGGTCGTGCTTCCCGACGTTCTCGACGACGGCGACGTGGCGATCATCGCCGACGCGATCACCGATGCTCAGGAGCGCGGCCGCACGATCGTCGTGCGCTGCGCCGCTCCGCTCGCCGCCGCCCTGGCCGGTGTGGCGAGCACTGGCCTGTTGGCCACGCCCCTGCTGCCAGAACCCGCGCGGACCCTCCTGGTCTGCGGCTCGCACACGGCGGGTGCGACGCGGCAGCTGGAGCCGGTCATCGCGAGCTGGGGTGCAGCGGTCGAAGTCGACACCGCCGCCGCACTCCGCGACGCTCGGGCGGCCGGTGCGCGCGCGGCCGCAGAAGTGGCGACACAGCTGGACGGCAGAGGGCTCGGCATCCTGATGAGTCAGCGCGAGCGGTCGTCGGAGCACAACACGCTCGAGCATGGGCGCCGCGTGATGGAGTCGCTGACGACAGCGGTGCGGGAGGTCGCCCCCGGCGTGGACGTCGTGATCGCGAAAGGCGGGATCACCTCGGCGGATGTCGCGAGGATCGGCCTCGGCGCACGCTCGGCCAGGGTCGTCGGCCAGGTGCTGGCCGGTGTCTCGGTGTGGGATCTGACCGCGAGTGACGGGCACCGGGTGCTGTACGTCGTCGTGCCGGGCAACGTCGGCGGACGGGAGACTCTCGTGTCCATCCTCAGCGCGGTCGGATACCCGGCCCCGAACGCTGCCTCTCAGCGATCGAGCGGCCGCCAGACGACGACCTGATTGCTGCGCCGGATGCGCGTGCCCGCGCGAAGCGAGACCACCTCGCCCTCCGAGCCCGCCGCGAACACGCGGCGTCCCGGCCGGTTCAGCATCTCGTCGGCCAGTGCGGTCTCCAGCTCGCGCACGCGCTCGCCGAGGCGGGTCACCTGGTTCTCCAGTTCGAGGATGCGGCGGATGCCCTCCAGGCTCACGCCCTCCGAGCCCAGTCGGGCCACCTCGCGCAGCTGCACCACGTCGCGCATCGAGTAGCGGCGTGAGCGGCCCGCCGTGCGCCGGGGGCTGACGAGCCCGAGCCTGTCGTACTGCCTCAGCGTCTGAGGATGCATCCCGGCCAGCTCGGCGGCAGCGGCGATCGCGAAGACCGGGGTCGTCTCATCCAGTTCGACCATCGGCTTCTCCTCCCCGCTCTGCCTCCGTGCGCCCGCTCGTCGCGGCTCCTCGCTCCACTCCGATGCCTACCACGGCCGCGGGCGGCGCGGGCATCAGCGCGCGGCGGCCCTCGCCTTCGCGAGCAGGTCTTCGCGCGGGTTCTCCTTCGGCAGGGTGTCTTCGAACGCCTTCAAGGCATCCTCGCTCTGCTTGCTCAGGTGCGAGGGAACCACCACCTGCACCACGGCGAGCAGGTCGCCCGTCGCCTTCTTCGTGGCGACGCCTCTGCCCTTCACGCGCAGCACACGGCCGCTGGGCGTGCCAGGCGCCACCTTGAGCCGCACCGTCTCACCGCCGAGCGTCGGCACCTCGATCGTGGCGCCCAGGGTCGCCTCGGCGAACGTGACGGGCACGTTCACCCGCAGGTTGACGCCGTCGCGCTCGAACACCGGATGTCTGCGCACCGTCACCGTGAGGTACAGGTCGCCGCGCTCCCCGCCGTCGGGGGACTGGCGTCCCTTGCCCGGCACGCGGATGCGCTGCTTGTCGCTGACCCCGGCGGGGATGCGCACCTTCACGGTCTCTCCGTCGACCGTCAGGTGCACGGTCTCGCCCGTGACCGCGGTCTGGAAGTCGATGGTGGTGGATGCCGAGACATCCTGCCCGCGTGTCGGCCCGCCGAACCCTCGGTAGCCGCCCGTCGTCTGTCCGAAGCGTCCGCTGCCGAAGAGGCCGCCGAGCAGGTCGTCGTACTCGCCCTGCTGGAACGTGTAGGACTGACCGCGGCCGCCCTGATTGAACATGCCGCCGAAGACGTCCTCGAAGCCGCCCGCTCCCGCACCACCGCCGGGTGCGGTGAATCGGGCACCCGAACCCATGGCGCGGATCTGGTCGTACTCCTTGCGCTGCTCCTCGTCGGACAGCACCGAGTAGGCCTCGCTGATCTCCTTGAACTTCGCCTCAGCCTTGGCGTCACCCGGGTTGGAATCCGGATGGTACTGGCGCGCGAGCTTGCGGTATGTCTTCTTCAGGTCGCTCTGCGACACGTCCTTGGAGACACCGAGCACCTTGTAGAAGTCCTTGTCGAACCAGTCCTGACTCGCCACCCGGCACCCCCTTTCTTGTGTTGCTGTTGCCTGATTCGCTGGTGGAGCTTCCCACGGCCGGTTGAGCGGCCCACCGCTGATTGAGCTCCCTACCGCTGGTTTCGACAAGCTCAACCAGCAGTGCGGGCTGGTTTCGACAAGCTCAACCAGCGGTGCGAGCCGGTTTCGACAGGCTCAACCAGCGGTACGGGCGTCGTGCTACTGCGGAACGGCGACGACCACCTTGGCCGCGCGCACGAGCGTCGAACCGAGCGTGTAGCCCACTTCGACGACATCGATGACGGTCGGCTCGGTCACGTCAGGTGACGGCTGCTGGAAGATCGCCTCGTGCACATTGTGGTCGAACGTCTCGCCCACGGTGCCGAACGGTGCCAGCCCGAGCTTCTCCGATGCCGCCCGTAGCTTTCCGGCGATCGTCGCGAACGGGCTGTCGCCCTCCAGGTCGCCGTGCTTCTCGGCCCGGTCGAGGTCGTCGAGCACGGGAAGGATGGCCTTCGCCGTGTCGGCCACCGCGCGTTCGCGCTCGATCTCGCGGTTCGCCTCGGTGCGCTTGCGATAGTTCGCGTACTCGGCGGTCACGCGCTGCAGGTCGGCGAGCCGTTCGGCAGCCAGATCCTCAGCGTTCGACTGGCCGGAGAGGAAGTCGAGGTCGGCGTCGGAGAGGGATGTCTCGACATCCGGTCCCTCGAAGCCGTCGCCCGCCGCATCCGTGCCGGCCGAGGCGTCGACGACCTGCTCATGCTCGAGACGCTCGGAGTCGGGCCCGGCGGCCGAGTCCTTCGACCCGGCCGCCTCGCCGTCCGGCTGACGAACCTTGCCCGTCTTCGGGTCGATGCGTCGCTTGTCGCGAACGACCGGCTCCTCCGGCTCTTGCGATTCGTCGTTCTCTGCCATGACTACTTCTTCTCGTCCTCGTCGTCCACGACCTCGGCGTCCACCACGTCCTCGTCGGGGTTCGGCACCTCGCCGTTGCCCGGGTCTGCCACGTTCGGGTCGCCCTGCTCGCCCTGCGCCTGAGCCGACTGGTAGATCGCCTCACCCAGCTTCTGCTGGCTCGCGCTGAGCTTGTCGTGCGCAGCCTTCACCGCGTCGTCGTCGTCACCCGCGAGGGCCGACTTGAGCGCGTCAACATCCGCCTGCACGTCGGTCTTCACGTCGGCAGGCAGCTTGTCCTCGTTGTCCTTGATGAGCTTCTCGATCGAGTAGACCATCTGCTCGGCGCTGTTGCGCACCTCGGCGGACTCGCGACGCTTCTTGTCCTCGGCCGCGTGCTCCTCGGCCTCGCGCACCATGCGCTCGATGTCGTCCTTCGGCAGCGAGGATCCACCGGTGATCGTCATCGACTGCTCCTTGCCCGTGCCCTTGTCCTTGGCGGACACGTGCACGATGCCGTTCGCGTCGATGTCGAACGTGACCTCGACCTGCGGGATGCCGCGAGGGGCGGGCGCGATGCCGGTGAGCTCGAACGTTCCCAGCGGCTTGTTGTCACGGGTGAACTCGCGCTCGCCCTGGAAGACCTGGATGGCGACGGACGGCTGGTTGTCATCCGCGGTCGTGAAGGTCTCGCTGCGCTTGGTCGGAATGGCTGTGTTGCGCTCGATGAGCTTGGTCATGATGCCGCCCTTGGTCTCGATGCCGAGGCTCAGCGGGGTGACGTCGATGAGCAGCACGTCCTTGCGCTCACCCTTCAGAACGCCGGCCTGCAGAGCGGCGCCGACGGCGACGACCTCGTCAGGGTTGACGCCCTTGTTGGGCTCCTTGCCGCCCGTCTCCTGCTTCACCAGTTCCGAGACGGCAGGCATGCGGGTCGAACCACCGACGAGCACGACGTGGGCGATGTCGGAGACCTTGATGCCGGCCTCCTTGATGACGTCCTGGAACGGCTTCTTGGTGCGGTCGAGCAGGTCGCTCGTCATCTGCTCGAACTGAGCGCGCGTGAGCGTCTCGTCGAGGTTCGCCGGGCCGTTCTCGGTCAGCGACAGGTAGGGCAGCTGGATGCTCGTCGACATGCTCGACGAGAGCTCCTTCTTCGCCTGCTCCGCGGCCTCCTTGAGCCGCTGCAGCGCGATCTTGTCGCCGGAGACATCCACGCCCGTGGTGTCCTTGAACTTCTTGATCAGCCAGTCGACGACCCGCTGGTCCCAGTCGTCGCCGCCCAGACGGTTGTCACCGGCCGTGGCACGCACCTGGATCGTCGAGAAGTCGTCGTCCTTGCCCACCTCAAGCAGAGACACGTCGAACGTTCCACCACCGAGGTCGAAGACCAGGATGAGCTCGTCTTCCTTGCCCTTGTCGAGGCCGTACGCGAGGGCCGCCGCCGTGGGCTCGTTGATGATGCGCAGCACGTTGAGGCCCGCGATCTCACCGGCCTCCTTGGTGGCCTGGCGCTCGGCGTCGTTGAAGTACGCGGGAACCGTGATGACCGCATCGGTCACCGCGTCGCCCAGGTACTGCTCGGCATCGCGCTTCAGCTTCTGCAGAATGCGGGCGGAGATCTCCTGCGGCGTGTAGTTCTTGCCGTCGATCTCCTTCTTCCAGTCGGTGCCCATGTGGCGCTTGACCGACGTGATCGTGCGGTCGACGTTCGTGACGGCCTGGCGCTTGGCGGTCTCGCCGACCAGCACCTCGCCATCCTTGGTGAACGCCACGACCGACGGGGTCGTGCGGAATCCCTCCGCATTGGCGATGACGACCGGCTCGCCACCCTCGAGCACGGAGACGACGGAGTTCGTCGTTCCCAGGTCGATACCTACTGCACGTGACATGTGTTGTGTTTCCCTTCCTCGGGCGCACACGACGTGCACCCCGATGACCCGGCGCCTTCTGCGCCTGCGGTCGAAGCTCGTGGCGAGACTTGAGCCTCGCAGACTCAACTTATGGGAGAACCGGGATGCCTGTCAAGCACCGATCTCCAAACTTGAGCACACTCATATCAACTTTGCAGCCTGGCCCGCGTATTCCCGCGGCCCGACGGCCCAGCCCGCGACCCCGCGTCCCCACGCTGAGACGGAACGGCGAGCGGGGAGTGCCGAGCACCCGGGACCGCTACGGTATTCGGATGAGATGGCGTCGTCTGGTCGCGTTCGCCATCGACTGGTGCTGCATGCTCGG
>NZ_DASZVF010000026.1:0-68254 GCF_035547335.1 Humibacter sp.
CGACGAGCGTCGAGTGGGAGGACGCCGGCATGGACCGCCTCGTCGGCGGACCCGAGGCCCTGCAGTTCGTCCGCAAGCTCGCGACCATCACGCCCCCGGCCGCGGCCTTCGACGCGGCGTTCTCGCAGAGCCGCTGACCGCTCGTTCGACAGCCTTTCGCGCCGAGACTACCGATCGCACGTCGAGGCTACGGACATCCGCAATAGCCTTACCGGCGTTTCCGTAGTCTCGGTGGCGCTCGACGGGCACAGGCCGGTAAACCACAGAACAGAAAGCTTGATATGACTGACGCAACACGTCGCGCGCTCATCGTGCGCGGCGGCTGGGACGGGCACGAGCCCGTCCAGACCACGGAATCGTTCATTCCGTTCCTCGAGTCCAACGGTTTCGAGGTGCGAGTGGAGGAGTCTCCCGCGATCTACGCCGACGAGTCCTATATGGACACCGTCGACCTTCTCGTTCAGATCAACACCATGAACACCATCGAGAAGGAGGAGATGGCCGGCCTCGATCGTGCCGTGCGCAACGGGATGGGAATGGCCGGATGGCACGGCGGCATCGCCGACTCCTACCGCAACACCGCCGACTACCTCCACATGATCGGCGGCCAGTTCGCGCACCACGCCTCCAAAGCGCCCAAGGAGGAGCTGGCGGGCGAGCAGTCCGACAACTACATCCCGTACACGGTGCACATGACCGAGCTCGGCAAGGTGCACCCGATCACCGCGGGAGTCGAAGACTTCGACCTCGTTACCGAGCAGTACTGGGTGCTGAGCGATGAGCTGAACGATGTGCTGGCCACCACCACGCAGTCGGTGCGGCCTTGGGATGCCTGGCACCGCCCGGTCACGGCTCCCGCCATCTGGACGAGGCTGTGGGGCGAAGGCCGCATCTTTGTCTCCGCGCCCGGGCACAAGCTCGACGTGGTCGACGACCCGAACGTGCGCGGCATCATCGAGCGCGGCATGCTGTGGGCGGCCCGTGGATCGGGACAGCCGGCTCCGAGCGCCGCGGATGTCGAGTCCGGTGCGTTCACCGGTGCCAACGGACAGGGAACGGGGGCCGGCGATGAGTGAGCCTCAGGAGGCATCCGGTGTTCTGCGCGTCGGGGTCATCGGCGTCGGCAACATCAGCGCGCAGTACTTCACGCACATCCCGAAGCTGCCCAATCTGCAGCTCGTCGCGGTCGCCGACGTCAACGAGGAGCGTGCACGCGAGGTCGCCGCAGAGCAGGGCGTTCGCGCCCTGAGCGTCGACGAGCTGCTCGCCGATCCCGACGTCGACGCCGTGCTCAACCTGACGATTCCGCAGGCGCACGCTGCCATCGGCATCCGTGCGCTCGAGTCGGGCAAGCATGTCTACGGCGAGAAGCCGCTGGCGCTGACGCCGGAGGAGGCGGAGCCCCTGCTCGCCCTCGCGGCCGAGAAGGGGCTGCGCGTCGGGAGTGCCCCGGACACCGTTCTCGGCACCGGCATCCAGACCGCTCGGCAGGCGCTCGACGCGGGCCTCATCGGCCAGCCGATCGCGGCCGCCATCCACTGGAGCGCCCCTGGGCACGAGCTGTGGCACCCCGCCCCCGCCTTCTACTACCAGAAGGGCGGCGGCCCACTGTTCGACATGGGTCCCTATTATCTGACGAGCATCGTGACGCTGTTCGGACCGATCGCCCGGGTGTCCGGTGTCGCCACCACCTCGCAGCGGCAGCGCACGGTCGCCACCGGACCGCTCGCCGGCACGGCCATCCCGGTGGATGTCGCCACCCACGTGAGCGCGCTGCTCGAGCACGAGAACGGTCTGACGACGACGATCACGGTCAGCTTCGACGTGTGGAAGTCCCGTGCCCCGCTGTTCGAGGTGTTCGGCACCGACGGCACGATGGCGGTGCCCGACCCGAACCGGTTCGACGGCGACGTGGAGATCGCCACGGCGACGACCCGCGAATGGGAGTCCATCCCGATGTCGGCGGGCTGGGCGGACTCGGGCCGCGGATTCGGTCTCGCCGACATGGCGCGGGCCATCGAGACGGACCGGCCGCACCGCGCGAGCGGCGAACTGGCGTTCCACGTGCTCGACGTGATGGACGCCATCCTGCGCGCTGCCGCGGATCACACGGTCGTCGACATCCAGAGCACGGTCGAGCGGCCGGCGCCGGTTCCGCTCGACTCGACGCCCGCGACCTGGTAGGCACGCCGTTCCGCTCCGGACCCGCTCGCCCTCTGCAGGCGTGATCGGGTCCGGAGCGGCGTGCGTGTCGCAAAGAAGGGCGGGCTCGAGCGCTGACGCGAATCGGCTGAGTTCACCCGGATGTGACGGCAGCACTCGGCACGAATCGTTTCGATTCCCGCACCTCGTGTCGTCATCCGCCGCGCTAGGGTGGCGGGAGAAAGAGCGCTCTCACGCGCTCGTGCTCCCACTCACTCGATACCAGCGGCATCCAGCATGCACGCCGACAGGCAGGAAAGACATGACTCAAGGCAGTGACGACTTCCGCGACAGCGGTCTGCAGTTCCCCGATTCGTTCGTGTTCGGCTCGGCCACCGCGTCGTATCAGGTCGAGGGCGCCGTGCGGGAAGACGGTCGGCTTCCCTCCATCTGGGACACGTTCAGCCACACGCCCGGCAAGGTGTGGAACGGCGACAACGGGGATGTCGCGGACGATCACTACCACCGCCTCGAGGCCGACCTCGATCTCATGAAGCGTCTCGGCCTGCACGCCTATCGGTTCTCCATCGCATGGCCGCGGATCATCCCGACCGGCCGCGGCCAGGTCAACTCGGTGGGCGTCGACTTCTACTCGCGCCTGGTCGACGGGCTTCTGGAGCGAGACATCACGCCGGTGGCGACGCTGTATCACTGGGACCTTCCGCAGGTGCTGGAAGACGAGGGTGGCTGGCCGAACCGTGCGACGGCGTTCGCCTTCGCCGACTACGCGGCGGCGATCGGCGAGCGGCTCGGCGACCGCGTCGCCGTGTGGACGACGCTCAACGAGCCGTGGTGCTCCGCGTACCTCGGCTACGCCTCGGGTGCTCACGCACCGGGGCGCACCGACCCTGCGGCATCCCTGCGCGCCGTGCACCACCTCAACCTGGGCCACGGGCTCGCGCTGCAGGCCCTGCGCGCGACCGTGTCGAACGACCCGCAGTACTCGGTGACGCTCAACCTGCACGTGATCCGGCCGGAGGGGGACAGTGGTCAGGAGGCCGCGCGCCAGATCGACGCGCTGGGCAACCGGGCCTTCACGCATCCGATGCTGAAAGGCGAGTACCCGGCCGACCTGCTGGAGGACACGAAGTCGCTGACGGACTGGTCGTTCGTGCAACCGGGCGACCTGGACACGATCAACCAGAAGATCGACATCCTCGGCATCAACTACTACTCGACGAACCGGGTGCGCCTGTGGGACGGCCGTGGCGAGCGTCAGCACGCCGACGGGCACAAGGATGTCGGCGCGTCGCCGTGGCCGGGCGCGGACCGCGTCGAGTTCCTCGAGCAGCCCGGCCCCTACACCGAGATGGGCTGGAACATCGAGCCGGAAGGTCTGTACGACCTGCTCACCTCGGTCCGCGACGAGTTCCCGGAGCAGCCGCTCATGATCACGGAGAACGGCGCCGCGTTCCCGGATGTCGTCTCGCACGACGAAGGCGGACCCACCGTTCACGACGCCGACCGCATCGACTATCTGCGTCGCCACATCACGGCTGCGCACAGGGCGCTGCAGGACGGCGTGGATCTGCGCGGGTACTTCGTGTGGTCGCTGATGGACAACTTCGAGTGGGGCTTCGGCTACTCCAAGCGGTTCGGGATCGTGCGCGTCGACTACGACACGCTCGACCGGATCCCGAAGGACAGCTCGCAGTGGTACTCGGAGCTCGCAGCCACGCGGCGCATTCCGGAGTAGGGCAGCGGGCGCATCCATGCGTCCGCAATAAGTTCGGTACCCGAACGTGAATGCCACTATGCTTCCTGCGTGACCGAAGCCCTCTCGGCGTTGCCGCCGGATGCCGTGCCCGTGCGTCCTCCGCTCGGGAGCAATCTCGACGGCGTGCGGCAGCACAACCTGGGCGCGGTGCTGCGGCTGGTACACGGCAACTCGGGACGTTCCCGGTCGGAGCTCACCAGGGCCACGGGCCTCAGCAGGTCGACGATCGGTGCGCTCGTCGCGGAGCTCTCGGCGCTCGGCCTGGTCTCCGAAGAGGAGCCGCGCGAGTCCACAGGGGTCGGCCGGCCGAGCCCGATCGTCGTCGCCAACCCGCACGTCGTGGTGGTCACCGTGAACCCGGAAGTCGATTCCGTCACGGTGGGACTCGTCGGCCTCGACGGCACGGTGCATCGCAGGGTCAGGCACGCGACGTCCCAGCCGCCGACGGCGGCGGAAGCGGCGCGCATCGTGGCGAACGTGCTCGACGGCTTCAAGGCTCTCTTCGACTCCGGGCTGCGCGCGACGGGCATCGGCGCCGCCGTTCCCGGCAGCGTGCGCGAGGCCGACGGCGTCGTGCGGATGGCGCCGCACCTGGAGTGGGTGGACGAGCCGTTCGCCGCGCTCCTGGAGGAAGCAACGGGCCTGCCGGCGGTCGTGGCGAACGACGCGAGCCTGGGTGCGAACGCGGAGCACCTCTTCGGTGCAGGGCGCGACATCGAAGACCTCATCTATTTGAACGGCGGCTCAGGAGGCATCGGTGGCGGCGTGATCGCCAGGGGCATGCCGCTCGCGGGAAGCTTCGGCTACGCGGGCGAGCTCGGCCACACGCTGGTGAACTCGGCCGGCGCCCGCTGCCACTGCGGCGCGATCGGATGCCTCGAAACGGAGGTGTCGCAGGCTCGGCTTCTCGAGGCGCTCGGCATCGGCGACCCCGAGGAGCTCGACGAGGCCGCGGGTGACCTGGATGCCACGGGCCGTGCCGAGGTGGAGCGGCAGTTGCGGTTTCTCGCCATCGGCATCCGGAATGCGGTGAACGTGCTGAACCCGCGCCGGGTCGTGCTCGGCGGGTTCCTCGGCGTGCTGCTGGATGCGGCACCCGAGGTGCTCGATGCCGAGGTGCGGTCGCAGTCGCTCGCGGCATCCGCCGAGCACGTCGACATCGTGCGTGCCGAGCTCGGCGGCGGTGTGCTCATCGTCGGGGCTGCCGAGCTGGCGTTCAGCCGGCTCATCGCCGACCCCACGATGATCCAGCGCTGACCGAGCTCATACGCACGGACCGGGCGGGCGCGTCCGACGCGGTCGATTCGGCACGCTCGATCCGACGCTCTCGGCTAACGCGTCGAGCGATCGGCGTCGACGGATCCCGCAGTGACCGGACCGGCGTTTTGATCACGCACCTGCTCGGACTCCTCGTCGCATGCTGGCTCACGTCGGCGCGGTCTTAGGCTGCCGCTCATGATCATCACGCTCGCGATGTCGGCCAGCCTCGACGTGACCTACGAGGTCGACGAGCTGAACGTCGGCGACATCACGCGGCCGTTCGCCGTGACGAGGGTCGCAGGCGGCAAGGCGCTCAACGTGGCGCGGGCCGCGTGCGCACTCGGCGCGCAGGTGCGGTCAGTCGCCGCACTGGGTGGCCCGACGGGCGACTGGGTGGCGAGGATGCTCGCGGACGACGGCGTGCAGGCGACCATCGTTCCGCTCCGTCGGGTCACCCGAACGTGCGTCGCCGTCGTCGAGCGCGCGGAGTCCGCGACGAGCACCGATCTCTACGAACCGGCGACCGCGTTCGACGGCGACGAGTGGAGTGCGTACGCCGCGGCCGTCGAATCCACCGTGTCGGAGCACGACGGTCCGCAGGCGCCCTGGGTCGCGCTGAGCGGCTCCGTGCCGCCCGGCGTCCCGCTCGAGGAGCTCGGAGCTCTGCTCTCCAGGCTGACGGCGGCCGGCGCCCGGGTCGTCGTCGACGGCTCGGGAGCCGGACTGCGCGCGACGGCGCCGGCAGCAGGGCTCATCAAGGTGAACAGGCGGGAGGCGTCCGAACTGCTGGACGCACGGCTCGACTCCGCCCGTGACGCGTGCCTCGCACTGCACGCCAGGTACGGATGCGACGCAGTCGTCACCGATGGCGTCGCCGGCGCCGCCGCGCTGATCGGCGGGGTCGAGGCGGCGGTGACCGTCCCGGCGCGCCGGGGACGCTTTCCCGCGGGAAGCGGCGACGCCTTTCTCGGCGGCCTTCTGGCGGCCTTCGTCCGAGGCGAGACCGTCGCGGATGCGCTGGCCTCGGCTGCCGCGGCGGGAGAGCGCAATGCACTCGTGCCCGGACAAGGACGGCTCGCGCCGGAGGACGCCCGCAAGGCCGGCTGAGCAGCGAACGCGCGCCCGGCCGGCTCAGCAAGGAATACGCCCGGTCGGCTGAGCAAAATTCGCGCGTGGGTGGTGGCATTTCACCCAGAGGCATCCGATAGGATGGTGTCGAATCGATTCGACGCCGCTCCTCATCGAACGGCGTCGTTTCGCGCTTCGACCGCCTGCACCACCAGCTGAACCACTCGTCCCGCCGCAACGCGTGCCGGTGCACCTCGCCGACTCGCGTGCACCGCCAGCGTTTGCCACCGCAGGATCCGGGCGAGCCCGGATCCGAGACCGGGACCAGTCACGCTCCCTTTCACGCACCTCTGCCACGAAATCGATTCCACCGAACAGCCATGTCTTCTACCGCCACCAGACCCATTCCCGTCGTTCCCGACTCGTCGGCCCGCGAGAGCGCGCGACAGCATCCTGCCCATCGCCCGGATGCCACGCGGCCGTCGGCAGAGCCCGCGATCGCCAGAGAGCAGGCCGCCAGGGAGCAGGGCGCCAGGGAGCAGGGCGTCGCCACTTCGCACCTGGCAGGACACGCCCACGCCGAGCACCACGACAGCGCGCGGGCGTCCGCCGACGGAGCCCGGGAGTTCGCTGCGACGCAGACGTCGGGCGTGCCCGTCATCGGGATCACGGCGGGCATGCCGACCGGCGGCATCCCCACGATCGAGGCCGCCTCGCGCGGCAGGGGACGCAGGAGCCCGGTGGCGGCACCATCGTCGGTGGTGCATCCGGGCGACGCGCTGCCGACCCGCAAGCGGCTCTCCTACATCCTGATCCTGGGCGCGCTCACCGCGCTCGGGCCCTTCACGATGGACACGTACCTGCCGTCGATGCCGAAGCTGGAGACCGACTTCCACGTCTCGACGGCCGTCATCCAGCTCACGCTGACCGCGACGACGATCGGGTTCGGACTCGGGCAGCTCATCGTCGGCCCGTGGAGCGACAAGGTCGGAAGGCGCATGCCGCTGATCCTCGCGACGGCCGTGCACATCCTGGCATCCGTCGGGGTCGCACTGGCGCCGAACGTCGAGCTGCTCAGCCTGTTCCGCCTGCTGCAGGGACTGGGCGCCGCTGCCAGCGGCGTCGTCGCCATGGCCATGGTGCGCGACCTGTTCAGCGGGCACCGCCTGGTGACCATGCTGTCGCGGCTGGCCCTGGTGAACGGCCTGGCGCCCGTCATCGCGCCCGTGCTCGGCTCCCAGCTGCTGCTGATCATGCCGTGGCGCGGCATCTTCTGGGTGATCGCCGGATACAGCGCCGTCATGCTCACGTGTCTGGTGCTCTGGATCGTCGAGACCCGGCCGCCGGAGGCCAGGCAGGCCGCCGGTCACACGAGCGTGGGACAGCGTTTCAAGTCGGTGCTCGGCGACCGCATCTACGTGGGCATCGTGATCGTCAGCGCCATGAACTTCTCCGGCCTGTTCGCATACCTCTCGTCGAGTTCGTTCGTCTTCCAGATGGTCTACTCGTTCGACGCTCAGCAGTACGGCGCCCTGTTCGCGGCCAACTCGGTCGGCATCATCATCGGCGTGCAGACCGCGGCGCGGCTCGCCAAGCTGGTGGGCCCGCAGTGGGTGCTCGCGGTCTCGACCGCGACGATGACCGTCTCGGCGGCGCTCATCGCGATCCTCGGCAGCACCGGCGCCGGCGGCATCTGGGGCGTCATCATCCCGCTCTGGTTCTTCATCGCCTCGTGCGGGTTCGGCTTCCCGTGCGTGCAGGTGCTGGCCCTCAACGGCCACGGCGCGGAGGCGGGCACGGCGGCGTCGCTGCAGGGCGCATCCAACTTCGCGATCGCCGGGGTCATCTCCCCGCTCGTCGGGCTGCTCGGCGTGGCCAGCGCCGCGCCCATGGGTATCGTGATGCTCGCGTGCTCGCTGGTCTCGGTGTGCTCGCTCTGGTTCGTGGTCAGGCCCCGAACCGTGCCCGCCCTGGCACACTAGTCGCGGTTACCGCGCCGTCCGTCGTACACATGGACGGGCCGCCGGGCAGTCAGACCGGATGCGACAACCGGGACTCCACATGCAGGGACGCGACAACAGAAGGGAAATCGTGGCAGACATCCGCCCGTACCGCGCGAGCGATCGCGACGACATCTACGAGATCTGCCTGAAGACCGGCAGGTCGGGTCAGGATGCCACCGGCTGGCTCGACGACGACGACCTGTTGCCCGACATCTACGCCCTGCCGTACGTGGATCTCGCGCCCGAGACCGCGTTCGTCGTCGACGTGGACGGTCGCGCGCGCGGCTACATCCTCGGGGTCGCCGACACGGCAGCATTCGTCGAGCGCCTCAGGTCGGACTGGTTGCCCGGCTTCCTGGAGAAGTACCCGCCGAACGACGCCGACACTCCGACGGCACGCTTCGCACGCGACGCGAGCCGGCCGGAGCGGATGCTGATCCCCGAGCTGACAGAGTTCCCCGCCCACCTGCACATCGACCTGCTTCCCGAGCTGCAGGGGCAGGGATTCGGCAGAGGGCTCGTGCGCACGCTCCTTTCGTCGCTTCGCGAGCGGAGCGTTCCCGGTGTGTGGCTCGAATACGGTGCGGACAACGTCAGCGCCGGCGCGTTCTATCGTCGACTCGGCTTCACGCCGCTTGCGTCCGGTGCGGGAACGAGGGTGGGTCTGCACACCGACGCGGTCGTCTGAGCGGGCTGCCTGCCTGCCGACCACGCCGATGGATCGGCGATGCGCGACGGGCGCGGCGGGGTGGCCCTTCGCCGGTGGCAGCCAGCCGAGCGGAACCGATCAGAACCAGGCGAACAGCGGGATGCGCTCGAACCAGTACAGCCATCCGGGCTGCGTCGAACGCATCTCGGACAGCGTCACGGAGTCCGCCGGACTGACCAGCGGGCGGTCGAGCACGTCGGCGAGCTCCTCCATGTCGACGCGCGACCAGTACTGACCACGGAGCCGGATGCGAGGCACGCCGGACAGGTCGAGCACGAAGAGGTTCGGTTGCGTGTCGAGAGCGTTGTCGCGGTACAGCTCGACAAGGCAGAGCGACCCGATCTCGTCGTCGGCGATCGAGGACACCCGCCCGAGGAAGCCGCGTTCCCAGATGCCCTGCGGCGAAACCAGCACGCGCGTTCGCCGGAACTGCAGCACGGCGAGCACGGCGATGACAGCCACGAGAACGTGCACGGCCAGCACGATGGGCCAGGTGCCCGCGCCGATCGTGAGCCAGTATGCGACGGCGAAGAGCGGCGTCGTGAGGGCGAGGGCGGCGATCAGGCCGCTGGACAGCAGGTGCCGATGAGGACGCAGCACGTGGGTCTCCGTCGTCATCACCTGCTCGGAAAGCACAGAAGCTCCTCCGCCTCATCAGGGGACTTGCATCAGTAGTGGAAGCCGCCCTCCGGCGGCGATCGGCACGGCGCCGTGGCCGCAGACGAGGGGACGCAAGGCGGTCACCGACCGCGGGCTCGTCACCCGTGAGGGAAACACTAGCGAGAATCCCTCACGGATAGAACCCCCATTCCGCCCCCGTCGCCCGACATCGACTCCGCCGGAAGCCGGTAAGTTGGACGACGAGGCACGGGTGCCCCGCAAGGGGCGGAGTGGGAGTGTTCCGGATGAATGTGATCGCGCTGATCGTCTCAGGCGTGCTGTTCCTCGGCGGGATGGCCCTGATGGGCTACGCGCCCGAGCTCACGGCGTGGCAGGGCCTGACGTTCTTCGGCGGCATCGTCGCCATGGCGCTCTCGTTCGCCATCCCGATGCACGTGCTGACGAAGCTCGACTGACCGCCGGAGTTCTCGATCGTCGACGCCCACGTCGACGTCCTACATGCGGTTCCGCGGACCGCCGCCCCCGGTCCGACCGCTGGAGGCTGGCGTCGTCACCCGCCTTCAGGCAACCGCTGAACGCCCGAACGACTGGAAGCGGACGAGGGCTGTCGAAAACGGTGTACGTCGTTCGACGTGTGGATGACGGCGTGCGGGAGCCATGAAGGGGCTCCGGCCGGAGACGAAGAGAACGGAATCGATCACATGTCGAAATTCTTGATCGCGATCAGCGGTGACGAGAAGCGGTGGAACGCGATGGGCCCGGAGGACTGGGCGGCCATCGATGCCGGGCACCGCCGCTTCCGCGAGGAGGCGAGGGATGCCATCCTCGCCGATGGGCAGCTGGAGGGTCGCAGCACGTGGACCACGGTGCGTGCCGGGGGCTCAGGCGAACCGACGGCCGTGGACGGCCCGTTCGCCGAGACCAAGGAGATGCTCGGCGGCTTCTACCTCGTCGACGTGCCTGAGAAGTCGGATGCCGTGGCTCTCGCGAGCCTGCTGGCAGAAGCACGCGCCGACCACAGCGCTGTCGAGGTCATGCCGCTCGTCGTGCACTGACCGAGGCCGGCTCCTGCAGGCCGCTCATGGATCACAGCTCGGAGAGCGGCACTGCAGGATCGGCGAGTCTCGCCGGGTCGACCCGTCGTCCCTCGGCGATGAGCGGCGTGACCTGGTCGACTACATCTCACACGTTCACGTTCATCGAGGCGAGGATGCGGTCGGCGGCGTCGAGCCAGAAGGCCACGAACTCCCGACCGGCGAGATCGCCGCGCACGAGCACGCGGTCGTACGTGCCGTTGGGCGCGAACCCGACATACTCCATGCCGAGGTCGTACTGATCGCTGTAGAAATAGGGAAGCGCGGTGTATGGCGTCCCGTCGCCGAGGAGTGACGCGGCAGCGGCGGCGGGCTGGTTGAGAGCGTTCGCCCAGTGCTCCGCACGAACGCGCCGCCCCAACACGGGATGATCGTGGTTGGCGATGTCGCCGACGGCGTAGATGTCGGGATCGCTGGTTCGCAGGGTGGCGTCGACGAGCACTCCGTTCCCGAGCTCGAGTCCCGCGGATTCCGCCAGTGCGACGTCGGGCGCCACGCCGACGCCGACCACCACAGCGTCTGCGCCGATCGTCTCGCCCCCGTCGAGACGTACGCCCGTAGCGGCGCCGGCATCGGTGGTGATCTCGGCCAATCGGGCCCCGAGCCGCAGATCGACGCCGTGTGCCCGATGCAGCTCGACGAACACGGCCGCGGCCTGAGGCCCGAGAACGTTGAGCAGCGGTAGGTCGAGCGCTTCGATGACAGTGACCTCGGTGCCCGCGTCTCGGGCTGCGGCAGCGACCTCGAGGCCGATCCAGCCCCCGCCGATGATGACCAAACGATGCTGGGCACCGAAGACGTCACGGATGGCCTCGGAGTCCTCGATCGTGCGCAGCATCTGCACGCCCTGCGCATCGGCGCCGGGAACACGCAGACTGCGCGGGATCGACCCGGTGGCCAGCACGAGCTTGTCGTACTCGAGCGCGGGCGCCGACTGCAGCCTCACTCTGTGACCCACCGCGTCGACATCCGTCGCCCTGGTCGCCAGGAGCAGGTCCACCTCATGTTCGGCGTACCAGGCGGCCGGATGGACGACGGCGTCGGCGAAGGCCGCGGTGCCCGCCAGGTAGCCCTTGGACAGAGGCGGGCGCTCATATGGCAGGTGGTTCTCAGCCGCCACGATCGTCAGCTGCCCGTCGTAGCCGAGAGACCTGAGGCCTTCTGCTGTCTTCGCTCCTGCGAGACCGCCGCCGACGATGACGACGCGTTCCGGTGTGCTCACGAGGTCCTCCTGCTGATGCGATGGTGATGTGGAGCTCCGCGTCGCCACGGAGCAGGTTCGACGGTCAGGATGCGATGCCGCACAACGAGAGGAACTCCTGCCTGGAGCGGGCGTCGTCGCGCAGGCCGCCGAGCAGCGCTGACGTGGTCGTGGACGTGCCGGCTGCTCGCGCGCCCCTCAATGTCATGCACGTGTGCTCCGCCGAGATGACCACTCCGACGGCCTTCGGGCTCAGGTGCTCATCCAGCCATTCGGCGACCTGTTTGGTCAGTCGCTCCTGCGTCTGCGGGCGGCGCGCGAAGTACTCGACGACTCGCGCCAGCTTGGAGAGCCCGACGATGCGCTCTCCGGGGAGGTAGGCGACGCAGGCGCGTCCCGTGAACGGCAGCAGGTGGTGCTCGCACAGCGACTGCACGGGAATGTCGCGCACCAGCACGAGCTCGTCGTAGCCCTCGTCGTTGGGGAACGTCGTGAGGTCGAACGGGCGGGGCGTGATCATCTCTGCCCAGGCGCGTGCCATGCGGCCGGGCGTGGCCCTCAGGTGTTCGCCGTCGAGCGAGACGCCGAGGGCGAGCAGGAACTCCTCCGCTGCGCGCTCGGCCCGTGCGAGGTCGGGGGTGTCGGCGGGAACCACGCGCAGGGGCGCGACGTTGCCGCCGGCGGAGTGCCCGGCCGAGGCGACCCGGTGGTGTGATGCACGAGCCTCCGCGGGCATCCCTTGCGCCATCTCCTCGCTCGTCGCCACCGCCGGTTCTACTGTCGTCATCGTCGCCTCGCGTCTAAAAATGAATTCGTCAGTTTTAGATTCATCGTCGCAGAGGGTTTTGTCAAGATCGATTGTCAATAGAATGGAGTGGTGGACGACCGACCCTCCGACGACCGAATCGCGGAACTGAGCGCGCTCGCCGACCCGGTGCGCAACGCGCTCTACGAGTACGTGGCGGGTCAGGGCGCGCCGGTGGGCAGAGATGCGGCGGCGCGGGCCGTCGGCGTGAGCCGCACGCTGGCCGCCTACCACCTGGACCGGCTCGCCGATGCCGGATTACTCGAGGTCAGCTTCGCGCGGCAGAACGACCGCACCGGACCAGGCGCGGGGCGTCCGGCGAAGCGCTACGCGCGATCGGACCGCGAGATCGCGGTGTCCGTCCCGCCGCGCAGCTACGCGTTGCTGGCGCGCCTGCTCGCGAGTGCCGCCGCCGCCGATCCGACGGGAGAGGTGCGCGCGGCGCTGAACCGTGCGGCACACGACGAAGGCGTGTCTGTGGGGCAGGAGGGCGCAGAGTTCGTCGGATGCCTGCGGGCGAGCGGCTACGAACCGGCCGTCGTGGGCGAGGGCGACCTCGTCATGCGCAACTGCCCGTTCCACCAGGTCGCTCAGCACCAGACCGCGCTCGTGTGCGGCATGAACCACTCGCTGATCCGCGGCATCCTCAGCGGATCGGGCGAGGATCCCGAGCGCGCCGAGCTGGCACCCGACAACGGCAGGTGCTGTGTCGTGGTGCATCCGGACAGCTGAGGTTCGAGTGCATGCCGTTCGACCGAGCAGTCACGACGCTCGTGCGGTAGGCGCCGAGCGGTCAGCAGTCAGACGGGAAGCGTGAGCGAGGTGACACCGGTCATCGTCAGCCGCATGTCGTCGCCGGCGTCCACGACGGTCAGCAGCACGCCGTCGCATCGCCTGCACTTGGCGACGAAGCGCACGCCGTCCGCGTAGACCACGGCCTGGGCGACGGCGGCGACGTCGCCGCAGTACACACACCGGGCGCGTGCGGACGTGACGTCGCCCGCCATCACCTGCGACAACGGGCCCGCGAGCACATTGCCGTCGAGCTTCTGCATCATGAACCTCCGAATCGCTCGGCCCGAACGTCGTCGACCTCGTGGCCGAGCTCCCTCAGCCACGACAGCACCTGCTCGACGAACGGGGTCGCCCCGCAGACGTACACGCGTGGATTCCGCTCGGGCGGCAGCACGAGCTCGCCGAGGAGGTCTCGCGTGAGACGTCCCGCCGGGCGCGGGAACCCCTCGGGCGTGCGCCTGGAGAACACGAAGTCCACGCGCACCGCGCCCGGGCCGTCGTCGTCCGACTCCCGTGCGAGCTCCTCCCTGAAGAAGACGTCGTCGGGGCCGCGAACGGCGTAGAGCAGGCGGAACGGCGTGGCATCCGCGCTGGCCCGGTGCGCGCGCACCATCGCAGCGAGCGGCACAACGCCCGACCCGCCGGCGATGAGTTGCACGGGCCGCTCGGATGCCTGCCCCGGCCTCCACACGAACCAGCCGCCGAGCGGGCCGCGCACCTCGAGAGCGTCGCCCGTCATGAGGTCGTCCACGAGGAACGGTGATACCTCGCCGGTCGGCACGCGGTCCACCGCGAGCTCGATCGAACGCGCGTCCCCCGACGAGGCGATCGAGTACGAACGGCTCGCCTGGTAGCCGTCCTCGGCCGTCAGCCGGATGTCGACGTGCTGGCCCGCCTCGTTGCCCGGCCAGTCCGGGATGTCGAGCACGATCCTGCGGGCGTTCGGCGTCTCCTGCCTGGTGTCGGACACCGTCGCGACGTGCCAGGAAGCGTGCGGGATCACGAATAGCGCTCTTCGGTCCAGGGATCACCGTGCAGGTTGTAGCCGCGTTCCTCCCAGAACCCCGGCTCGTCCTGCGGGATCATCTCCAGTCCGCTGACCCACTTCGCGCTCTTCCAGAAGTACAGATGGGGCACCACAAGCCGCGCGGGTCCGCCGTGCTCGGCCTCGAGCGGTTCGCCGTCGGCCTCGAACGCGATCCAGGCCTGGCCGTCGAGCAGCTCGTCGAGCGGGACGTTGGTGGTGTATCCGCCGTAGCTGTGCGCCATCACGTAGTCGTACGACGTCTCAACATGCTCGAAGACGCGGTCGAGGGGCACGCCCCGCCAGGACATCCCGAGCCTGGACCAGTGCGTGACGCAGTGGATGTCGACGGTGAAGTCCTCGAGTCCGAGCGCGCGGAAGGAGTCCCAGTCCCAGCGAACGACGTTGCCGTCTTCTGTGGTGACCGTGAATTCCCAGATCTCCGGATCGATCTGAGGCGTCGCCCCGGCGGTGAGCACGGGCCAGTCCTCCACCTGCGTCTGACCGGGTGGAAGCCGGGTGTCACGCTGGTGGCCCCTTGCGCCGAATCCCCGTGTGATGAGCGCCATATTCGTCCAGCCTTCCGATCGATTCAGCGGCATCCTTGTCGCACGTTCTCTCAGTATCCCCGTTCAGTATCTCTGCCCAGTATCTCCACCCACACGTCGTGACGGAACAGTCGCGGAGCGAATGACGCGCCCTCAGGCCAGGGGGAGCATGCCGACGCGGTCGCCAGGGCGGACTTCCGTCACGCCTTCCGCCACGACCGCCAGCGCCTCGGCCGCGGCGAGGCTCGCCACGAGGTGCGAGCCGGATCCGCCTGCCGCAGACGGCCGCACCACGGGTGCGCCGCCGTCGTGCTCGACGCTGACCGGAATGTACTGCCGCCTCCCTGCCGGCGACGACCAGCCGGCACCGGCCGTGGCCTCCAGCACCTCACGCCGCGTCACGCTGCGTCGGAGCATCGCGGCCAGCGCCGGCCTGACGAACAGCTCGAACGACACGAGAGAGCTCACCGGGTTGCCGGGCAGACAGTACGCGGGGATGCCGGATGCCAGTCGGCCGAAACCCTGCGGCTTGCCCGGCTGCATGGCCAGGCGCGCGAACGTGACGGACCCGTGGTCGGTGAGCGCGGCCTTGACAACGTCGAAGGCGCCGGCGCTCACCCCGCCGGACAGCACCACGGCGTCGACCTGGTCGGGGGAGAGGGCGTCGAGCAACGCGAGCAGGCGAGCCGGGTCGTCGGACACCAGTGCGCGATCCACCACGACGCCGCCGGCATCCTGCACGAGCGCGGTGAGCAGCGCCGTGTTGGAGTCGGGGATCATGCCGCGGGAAGGCGGCGTTCCCGGGGCGACGAGCTCGCTTCCGGTGGAGACGACGACCACACGGGGACGCCGCGACACCCGCACGGCGTCCCAGCCGGCGGCGGCGATGGAGGCGAGGGCGGCGGGGGTGAGCACCCGACCGGCGTGCAGCACGGTCGTGCCGCTCTCGGCATCCTCGCCCGTTCGACGGATGAAGCGGCCAGGCACCGGCTCCGCGAGCACGTGCACACTCGCCACCTGGTCGGTCGGCTCGACCCAGCGGCCCGCGTCGTGGTGCTCGACGGTGTCTTCGACCGGGACCACGGCATCCGCCTGCGACGGCACGGGCGCACCGGTCATGACGCGCACCGCCGCACCCGCTGGCAACACGGGATCGGCACCTGAGCCGGCCGGCGCATCGGCCACGACGACGAGCTGCACCGGATGCTCCGGCGTCGCACCGCGCACATCCGAGTGCCGCACCGCGTACCCATCCATCGACGAGTTGTCGAAGAGCGGAACGGGATGCCTGGTACGGACGTCGACCGCCACGGTGCGTGCCTGGGCATCCGCGAGCGGCACGGTCTCATCGCCCGTTCGTCCGACCGAGGCGAGCACGCGCTCCTGCCACTGCTCGACGGTGAGCGGCTCGGCGGTGAGCGACTCGGCAGGTGGGAGGTTCGACGTATCCTCCGACGGATCGCCGGCGTGCTCGGACGGGACCATGAGCCAACGCTAGCGGCGACCACCCGCGCCCGCGCGGCACCTGCCAGGAGTCCAGGCGCGACCCTGCGACGTCACTGCTCGTAGGATCGTCACACGGCGGACGACCGGGAGGCACATGCTCCAGCAGGATTCACCGGCGGGCGGCGAGCAGGCCGCGCGACGGCTCAGCAGCGAGGCGAGCGAACGGTACAGCAGGCAGCTCGTGCTGCCCGGTTTCGGTGCGGCTGCCCAGCTGTCGCTCGCCGACGCGCGCGTGCTCGTGATCGGCGGAGGCGGCCTGGGGAGCGCCATCGTGCCGGCGCTCGCCGCGACCGGCGTGGGGACGATCGGGGTGGTGGACGCCGACAGCGTCGAGCTGTCCAACCTGCACCGCCAGACCTCGCACGGACTGGCCGACATCGGCCGGCTGAAGGTGGACTCGCTGGCCGACACCGTCGCCGCGATCGATCCTGCGATCCGATTCCGCAGGCATCCCGAGACGTTCTGCGCCGACAACGCGGAGGAGCTGCTGCGCGAGTACGACCTGCTGATCGACGGCAGCGACAACTTCGCCACCCGCTACCTGGCCAGCGATGCCGCTGTGCTCGCATCCATGCCGCTCGTCTGGGGAGCGGTGCTGCGCTACGACGGCCAGATCGGCGTCTCCTGGCCGGCCGGGCCCACTTACCGCGACCTGTTCCCGATGCCTCCGGACGCCGCTGACGTGCTCGATTGCTCCATCGGCGGCGTGCTCCCCTCGGTCTGCGCCGTGATCGGAGGACTCGTGGTGGCCGAGACCGTGAAGCTCATCACGGGCATCGGCGAGCCGTTGATCGGCAGGATGCTCTCCTACGACGCGCGATCGGCCCGCGTTCGAGAGGTGGAGTTCCGGGCGAGCCCGGATGCGCCGCCGGTCGCGAGTCTCACCGACCACACCGGTCGGGGATCCGGCCCCCAGCGCCGCGAGCCTTCCGCAGACACGGATGACGTGGCGACCGTCACCGCGCAGGCCCTGCTCGCCGAACTGGGCGGAGCGAACCCGCCCGTGCTCGTGGATGTGCGCACTCCGGAGGAGCGCGAGCAGCGGCCCCTCACGGAGGCGGCGGACACGCTCGAGGTGCCGATGACCGAGCTCGAAGCCGGATCGGAGCGGCTGCGCGGGCATGCAGCGGCGCTGGCCGGCCGGCTGGCCGAAGGCGCCGACGTGGTGATCGTGTGCAGCGCGGGCGTGCGTTCGGCACGCGCCGTGCTCGCGCTCGCCACAGCGGGAGTGACGGGAGTGCGCTCGCTGCAGGGCGGAACGCTCGCGCTCGACGCGGCTTCGGCATCGGCTCGCCGAGGGCGGAGTTCGTCTTCCTCCGGGATGGTGAGGGCATGAGCGCCGCAGCGGGCGAAGGGCTCGTCGCGCTGGCGTCGGTCAGCGACGAACGCCTCGATGAGGCGGCGGTGCGGGATGCCGTCGGCGCCGCATCGGACGGAGCCGTCGTCGTGTTCCTCGGCGTGGTGCGCGACCACGACGGCGGAAGGCCGGTGACGGCCCTCGAGTACTCCGCGCATCCCGACGCCGAGCGGTTCCTGCGTGAGTGCTGCGAGCGTGTCGCGGCGTCGACCGGCTTGCGCGTGGCCGCCGCCCATCGCGTCGGCCCGCTGAAGGTGGGCGATGTCGCGCTGATCGCTGCCGTCGCATCCGCGCATCGGCGGGAGGCCTTCCTCGCGTGCGCGACGCTCGTCGACGAGATCAAGGCAGGAGTGCCGATCTGGAAGCGACAGCGCTTCTCCGACGGCGACTCCGAGTGGGTCGGCCTCGATCACGGCAGCGCAGGGCCCGCCTCGGTCAGCCTCCGATGAACGACATCTCCACGCGAGGACGCGGGCGCTCCATCGTCTGGGCTCCGCGCAGCTCCGAGTAGCGGTCGTCCCGCGTTCTCCACGTTCCGAACAGCGCGTCGGCGACGGCCTCGTCTCCGTCGTCGACGGCGGGGCGCAGGTCGATGCCGTCGGAGGCGAACAGGCACGTGAACAGGCGGCCGTCGGCCGAGACCCTCGCACGCGTGCACGAGCCGCAGAACGGCTCCGTCACGCTGGAGATGACCCCGATCTCGCCGGAGCCGTCGACGTACTCCCAGCGGGAGGCGGTGGCGGATCCCCGTTGCCCGACGGGCTTGAGCGGATGCCGCCGCCCGATCCGTTCGACGACCTCGGCAGAGGGCACCATGTCGTCGAGCCGCCAGCCGTTGGTCGCGCCGACATCCATGTACTCGATGAACCGCACCGCGACACCCGTTCCACGGAAGCGCTCGGCGATCGCCTCGAGCTCTTC
The DNA here is from genome assembly GCF_035547335.1 of Humibacter sp. Classification (GTDB taxonomy): domain Bacteria; phylum Actinomycetota; class Actinomycetes; order Actinomycetales; family Microbacteriaceae; genus Humibacter. The sequence goes on from NZ_DASZVF010000026.1 coordinate 18,832, forward strand.
GTCGTTGAAGCCGCGCCGCACGACCGTGTTGATCTTGACAGGGAAGCCCACCGCTCTGGCCGCGTCGATGCCGTCCAGCACGCGAGACAGCGGCAGCTTCGTGTCGCTGATGCGTGCGAACGTCTCCGGATCGAGGCTGTCGAGCGACACCGTCACGCGACTCAGTCCGGCATCCTTGAGCGGCGCCGCAAGGCGACTGAGGCCAGTGGCGTTCGTGGTGAGCGCGATGTCGATCGGTGCGCCGTCCGGCTGGCGCAGAGCGGCGAGACGTTCGACGAGACTGACGACGCCCGGTCGCAGCAGCGGTTCGCCGCCGGTCAGGCGCAGCTTTCGCACACCGCCGGCCACAGCGACGCGTGCGATGCGTTCGATCTGATCGAACGTGAGGAGCCGGTCCTTGGGGAGGAACACGTGGTCGGTGCCGAACACCTCGCGAGGCATGCAGTACACGCAGCGCAGGTTGCAGCGGTCGGTCAGCGAGATGCGCAGATCGCGCAGCTCACGGCCGTACCGGTCGCCGATCCGTTCCGCACCCACCACATCACCGTAACCGCCCGCGCCCGACGTCGTGCACCGTCGCGGATGTCTCGTCGGCGCCGCAGACGGGTTCACCGGCCGCATAGACGCTCACCGCCTCCGGCGGCACGACGAGGCGCACGCGATCGCCGCGCCGCAGCCGCAGGGAAGCGAACTCGGCGGGCGGAACGTCGGCGAGCAGCCCGTCGCGGAACCGCACGCGGATGCCCGCTGTTCCGAGCTCCCATCCCTCGACCATGGCCGCGAGGTGCGTCACTCTTGCCGACGGGGCCGATCCGACCACGCCCGTGTGCTCGAGCCGCACCGCCGCCGGTGGAAAGGCCGCGAAGGCGCGGTCGCCGGGGCGGAGGACGCCGATCTCGTGCCCTCGCAGAACCCGGCCATCATCCGTGTGCACGACGCCGTCGCCTGCCGCCGCCCCGGCCAGCAGGTTCATGCCGGCCAGCGCGGCGACGAACGGCGACCGCGGCATGCCCAGCACGCTCGCCAGGTCGCCGCCGTCGACCACCCGCCCTGCGTCGAGCACGACGCAGGAGTGCCCGAGGGAGAGAGCGTCGACGACGTCGTGCGTCACGACGACGGCGGTCGTGCCGGTTCTCTCGAGCGTCTCGGCCGTGAGCATCCGCATGTCCGCGGCCGTCGAAACGTCGAGTGCGGAGAACGGCTCGTCGAGCAGCAGCACGTCCGGCCGCGCCGCCAGCGCCCGGGCCAGGGCGACGCGTTGCTGCTGCCCGCCGGAGAGCCGTGCAGCGCGCCGGTCCTCCAGTCCGCGCAGGCCGACGGCATCCAGCAGGCGCACCGCCTCCTCTCGCGCGCCGATGCGGGATGCCCCGGCCGCGCGCGGCGCGAACGCCACGTTCTCCTGCGCCGAGAGGTGCGGGAACAGCGACGGCGCCTGGCTGAGCAGACCCACCCTGCGTCGCTCGGGCGGAACGTGGATGCGTTCGGCCGCGTCGGAGAGCACACGGTCGCCGACCCGCACCTCGCCGCGTTCCGGTCGCAGCCGTCCGACGAGCACATCGAGCAGCGTGGACTTGCCTGCGCCGTTCGGGCCCAGCACGGCGAGCGTGCGCGCGGACGCCGCGTGCAGGTCGACGGCCAGCGTGAAGGCGCCGCGGCGGGCGGCGACGTTCGCCGTCAGGCCGGTCACAGCGCGACATCCTCTCGCCAGCTGCGCATCGCGAGCAGCACGAGGATGGCGACAGCCACCAGCAGGAGGGAGAGCGCGATAGCGGTGCTCTGGCCGATGCCGCCGCCGTTGAACGCCGTGTAGATGGCGAGCGGCATGGTGCGGGTGACGCCCTCCTGGTTGCCTGCGAAGAGCGCGGTCGCGCCGAACTCGCCCAGTGCCCTGGCGAAGCACAGCACGATGCCCGCAACGAGGCTCGGTGCCACGAGCGGCAGGGTGACCCGGCGGAACGTCGTCCACCTCGAGGCACCGAGCGTCGCCGCGACCTGCTCGTAGCGCACTCCCGCCGTGCGGAATGCGCCCTCCACCGCGATCACGAGGAAGGGCAGCGCCACGAACGACTGCGCGATCACCACGGCACCCGTCGTGAACGGGATGCGGATGCCGACGGCGTCGAGCGAGGCGCCGACGAGCCCGGTGCGTCCGAGCAGGAACAGCAGGGCGATGCCGCCGACCAGCGGTGGCAGCACGAGCGGGAGCGTGACGGCGGCGCGCAGCACCCCGGCCAGCCGCGACCCTGCTCGCGCGATGAGAAGGGCGAGCGGAACGCCGAGCACCACGCAGACGCCCGTCGCGGCCGCTGCGGTGACCAGCGAGAGCGTCAGAGCCGACAGGGCCTCAGACGAGGCGATGGCTGCTGGCACGGATGCCCAGTCCAGCCGCACGATCAACGCGACGAGCGGCAGCACGACGAGCGCGAGCCCGAGCACCGCCGGTGCGATGAGCCAGCGGGGCGCGCTCACGGTGCGCCGAAGCCGTACGAGCGAAGCACCTTCCGCCCTGCTGGGGAGAGCACATAGTCCACGAACGCCTTCGCGACGGCGCGGTCCGGAGCGTTCTTGACCACGGTGATCGGATACGAGTTGATCGCCTTGCCGGCATCCGGGATGCTGACGCCTGCCACGCTGCCCTTGGCCGCCTTCACGTCGGTCACGTAGACCAGCCCCGCGTCGGCGGCGCCCGAGGCCACCTTGGTGATGACCGCCGTCACGTTCTGCTCCTCGCTCACGGGCGTGAGCTTCACGCCGTCGGCGGAGAGGAGTGTGTGCGCGGCGGCGCCGCACGGCACGGCAGGTGCGCACGTCACCGTCTGGACTCCAGGCGCGGCGAGCTGCTCGAGCGTCGTGATCTTCTTCGGGTTGCCGGGTTGCACGGCGATCTCGAGCCGGTTGGTCGCGAAGGTGACAGGAGTCGAGGTGGTGAGCCCAGCCGTGCGCACGGTGTCCATGGTCTGCTGATCGGCCGAGGCGAAGACATCGGCCGGCGCGCCCTGCACGATCTGGGTCGCAAGGATCTGGGAGCCGTCGTAGTCGATCGGCTTGACCGTCACACCAGGATGCGCCGCGGCGAATCGGGCAGCAAGGTCGTTGAACGACGCGGTGAGGGATGCCGCCGCGTAGACGGTGAGGTCGCCGTGCAGCGCTTGCGCGGATGCCGGAGCGGAGCCCGCGGAGGAGCGCGATGCTGCCGGCGTGCTCGCCGCGCATCCCGACACCGCCAGCACGGCGGTCAGCACCGCGGCCAGCCCGAAGGCCGGCCCGGCGACGAGGATGCCCGCTCGCCGTGCCGGGGACGGCATCCGCCGGTCGGCCTGCCGGGTCATGCCGACTCTCCTTGAGTGCCGCGGTGCTGCGCGTCGCCGGCCGGGGACTCGACGATGACCATCGTGGCCTTGACGACGGCCACCGCGCGCGAACCCACCTCGAGGCCCAGATCGCGCACCGCCTCGGCCGTCATCAGCGACACCACGCGCGAGGTGCCGCACTGCAGCTCGACCTGTGCCATGACGGTGTCGCTGACCACCTTCGTCACGATGCCGGGGAAGTGGTTGCGGGCACTGCGCAGCACCCCGGTGGTGTCGGTAGGCGTCTTCGCGATCTCCACAGCCTGCCTCGCGAGATCCGCTCCGTCGACGACCTGCCGGCCCGCCTCGTCGACCGCGCCCCGCATGGCGCCTTCGCGGATCCAGCGGCGAACCGTGTCATCGCTCACGGCGAGCAGCTCGGCCGCCTCGGCGATGCGATAGTGCGTCATGAGAACGAGATTACAGCCGCATCTGCGGCTTGATTTCCGTTCTGATTACGAATCTGAGACGGTCCAGTCTCGTCGCCCGTGGTCTGCCGAACCTCTGATCACCGCGACGGCGTGGTCCAGCACGTCGCCCAGCACGGCCAGGCCGTCGCGCACTCCGCCGGAGGATCCGGGCAGATTGACGATGAGGGTCGTGCCCGCCACACCCGCGATACCCCTGGAGAGCAGAGCGAGCGGTGTGCTCGCGGCTCCGCGCCTCCGTAACTCCTCGGCGATGCCGGGCAGCTCGCGGTCGAGAACGGCGCGCGTGGCCTCCGGCGTGGCGTCATCGGGGGAGAGGCCGGTGCCGCCCGTGGTGATGACCACAGCGGCATCCTCGGCGATGGCCTTGCGGAGCGCCGCCGTGACCGGCGGGCCGTCAGCGACGACCACCGGGGCCTCCACCGTCCAGCCGTGCTCGGCGAGCCAGCGGGCGATCACGGGACCCGTCGCATCCGCGGCCGAGCCGGATGCCGCGCTCGTGGAGGCGACCACGACGACGGCCCGACGTGCGGCTCCGGACATCCGGTGGCCGTGCTCGGACATCAGCCGGCCGTGCTCGGACATCAGCCGGCGCTCCCAGCGTCCGGTCGCCGCCAGTCACCGCTTCGTCCGCCGTGCTTCTCGACGACGCGGATGCCCTCGATGGTGGCCTCGCGGTCGACGGCCTTGATCATGTCGTACAGGGTCAGGGCGGCGACGCTCGCCGCGGTGAGCGCCTCCATCTCCACGCCCGTCTGCCCTGTCGTCGCGGTCGACGCCGAGATCAGAACGCGGTCATCGGCGGCGGAGAGCTCGACCTCCACGCTGGAGAGCGGAAGCGGATGGCAGAGCGGGATCAGCGACGACGTCTGCTTGGCGGCCATGATGCCTGCGATTCTGGCCGTCCCGACCGCTTCCCCCTTGGGCAGCGAACCGTCGAAGACGGCGGCCACGACGTCGGCCCGCGTGACCAGGGTCGCCTCGGCCGTCGCTCTGCGCGCCGTGACCGCCTTGCCTCCGACGTCGACCATGTGGGCGGAGCCGTCTGCGCGCACATGCGTGAGCGACATGCGGTCATCCGAGGGAATCGTCATGTCCCCATCCTGCCCTGCCCGCTTGCCGACGTCGCAGGCGCCGCGCCTTCTGCGGCGGCGGCTCAGCCTCCTGCGAACGGCGGAAGCACGTCGATCCGCTCGCGCACCGGGCGGGCATCGTCGCGCGTGGCGACGCCGTCGACGAGGAACGAACCGGATGCCAGCACGCGCGACATCGCGTCCCCGTAGCGTTCCAGCAGAACGGCGCGCACCGCTCCGACCGTCGCATCTTCGACGGTCAGCGTCTCCTCGTCCCTGCCTGCGGCCTCGGACGCCGCCGCGAAGTAGCGCACGAGAACGCTTCCGCCTGCCGATGTCATGAGTTCATTGTGTCGCGGAATCCCGTCCCGCATCTGCGCACCTGCTGGTGAGCGACCCGGATGCACCCCATGGCCTACGCACATCCGGCGTTGTGGCCACGGACCTATGCTGTGCCTCATGCCGACCGTCGCCCCCGCTCCGCGTGGGCGGCTTCTCTACATCACGGCGGCAGCGGCCGGACTCGTCGCGGCGCTCGCCGCCTGGGCCGTGGCCGAAGTTCTCGCCGTCTTCGTGGGCGCGGCATCCTCACCGCTGTTCGCCGTCGGTTCGTGGGTCATCGATCTCACCCCTCCCGGCTTCAAGGAGTGGGTCATCGGCCTCTTCGGCACGGGCGACAAGATCGTGCTGTTCGTCTGCCTGGGGGTTCTCGTGGCGGCGCTCGCGGCCGCTGCCGGCATCCTCGAGCTCGTCAGGCGCCCGTTCGGAGCCGTGCTGCTCGGTGTGGTCGGATTCGTCGCGCTCGTGGCGGTGTTCACGCGCGCTGATGCCACCTACTGGTGGCTCCTGCCGACGGTGGCCGGCACGCTGGTCGGTGTCTACGTGCTGGTGCGGGCCGTCGACAGGCTGAACGCCTGGACGCGGTCGTCGGCGCCGTCCCGGGTTCCCGGCGTCGGAGGGGGACCGGCCAGGAGGTCGTTCCTCGCGTTCGGTATCGGCGTCGGGGCGGTTGCGGTGGTCGCGGGCGTGATCGCCCGCACGATCAATGCAGGGAGCACGGCGATCGCGACCGCGCGCTCGGCGCTGAAGCTGCCGGCGCCCGTGAAGCCGGCTCCGACCATCCCGCACGGCAGCGACCTTCACCTGGCAGGGCTCACGCCGTACCTGACTCCGAACGCCGACTTCTATCGCATCGACACCGCCCTGCAGATCCCGGCCATCGACCCCGACACCTGGAAGCTCACGATCCGCGGCATGGTCGGTACGCCGATCACCGTCACCTTCGCCGAGCTGCTGTCGCTGCCGCTCGAGGAGCACACCATCACGCTCGCGTGCGTGTCGAACGAGGTGGGTGGCAACCTCGTCGGCAATGCGACCTGGCTCGGTTACCCGGTGCGCAAGCTGCTCGCCAAGGCGCGGCCGTCGGCATCCGCCGACATGGTGCTCTCCCGAAGCGTCGACGGGTTGACAGCGGGGACGCCGCTCAGCGTGCTCACCGACATCGGAACCGATGCGCTCATCGCCGTGGGCATGAACGGCAAGCCGCTGCCGCTCGAGCACGGCTTCCCGGTGCGGATGGTCGTGCCCGGCCTCTACGGCTACGTGTCGGCCACGAAGTGGCTGAGCGAGCTCACGGTCACGAGGTTCGACAAGGCGCAGGGCTATTGGAGCGACAAGGGGTGGTCGGTGAAGGGCCCGGTCAAGACCGCGTCGCGCATCGATCGTCCGCGAGACGGCGGCACGATCGCGGCCGGACGCTACGCGGTGGCCGGCGTCGCATGGGATCAGCACACCGGCATCCGTGCGGTCGAGGTGCGCGTCGACGACGGCCCGTGGCAGCAGGCGCGTCTTGCCGAGACCGTGTCGGCGGACACCTGGCGGCAGTGGGTGTGGGAGTGGGATGCGACGGGCGGTAGCCACGTCATCCAGGTGCGGGCGAGGAACGCGGACGGCGTCACCCAGACCTCCGTCGCCGCGCCGCCCGCGCCCAACGGAGCCACCGGATGGCACAGCGTCACCGTGCACGTGAAGTGACGCCGTGACTGCGATCGGCCTCGGCTTCTCGACGCGGTGTGTCTGCCGGCGCCGTCGGATTCAGCTGCCGTCCCGTTCGGCCTCAGCTGGGGTGATCTCCTCGACCTCGCCAGTCGACGCCGCGAGACGGATCGCGTCGATGGCGGCGAGATTCCCCTCGATGTCGTCGCCTCTGCCGTACGCCGCTGCCGGCTCTGGCCCCGTGCCTGCTGCTGCTGCCGCCCTCCGCGCGAATTCTGCGAGCTGGTAGTCGAAGCTGCTGGCTCCGGCAACAGTCATGACGGTGCTCGGCCCGACGTCGGGAACGACGCGCAGACTGTGTCCGAGATGAGGGGCGATGACACCCGTCGCGACGACCTGCGCGCTCGCGAACGAGAGCGTGACCGAAACGGGGTCGTCGCGGTCGAACGAGCAGTGCACGATGGCGGAACGTCCCCCGGGGAACTCCAGCTCTGCCGCCGTGTCCGAATCCGCACCGGTCGGGTTCAGCCGCTGGGAAGCGCGTGCCGTCAGCGGTTCCGCGTCGAACAGCAGCCGAGACCAGTGCACCGCATAGACACCGTTGTGCAGCAGAGCGCCCCCACCGGCAGGCTTCGACTGGAGTATCGAGGCGGGGTCGTACGCTCGCTTTCCGTTCACCGTGGAACGGATGGCGTCGAGGGGTCCCAAGCGTTCGCTCCTGACGAGGTCTCCGATAGCTCCGAACAGCGGATGAAACCGGTAGTGGAATCCCTCCATCGCCACGCGTCCACTGGCCGACGCCGCGCGGCGGATGGCGCCGGCTTCCTCCCGGCTCACCGCGATCGGCTTCTCGCACAACACGTGCTTTCCCGCCTGGAGCGCCTCGATCGTCCAGCGGGCGTGATCGACTGCGGCGTTCGAGATGTAGACCGCGTCCACCTCGCGGTCGGCGAGGACGTCCTCATATCGCGACGAAGACTTCGGCACGTTCCAGGCGGACGCGTAACGCTCGGCGGCGCCGGCCCGCCGCGCCGCGACGCGAACGACGCTGACGTCGTCGCGTCGCGCGGCGGGTTCGAGCAGCGCGGCCGGACCGATGGACGAGGCACCGATCATCCCGAATGACAACAACTGCGGCACCCCGTCCTCGGATCCAGGCGATCAGATCGTCGAGGCAGGGACCAGCTTGAGCGCCGCGGTCTCGAAGCGTTCGAGCGGAAGGCGTACGGATTGCCCGTCGCGTTCGAGATCGCCTCGTTCATCGCCGAGGAAGGAGGATCTCACCGCCCTGTCGATCTCCCCGTCGAATCCGATCGTGAGTTCGGTCGGCTCGTCGGCGAACGATTGCACGCGGACGATCGTGGCGCCGTCATCCGACTGGACGAGTCCCACCAGCTGCACACGCGGGTCGGAGATGGTCAGCACCTGCCGATGCGTCCGCGTGTCGTCGGTGCCCGTGGCGCGGGCGGCGCGCAACGGATGGACCAGCTCGGCCGCGGTCCGCAGTGCGAGCTCGCTCGTCGGCTCCCCGGCGGTCGCGCGGACGCCGATGGCGTATGCGAACGTCGCCTCGAATCCCTGCTCGATCGGGAAGTTGGTGTCCCACACGTTGTTGTGCACCCAGGAGAAGATGGTGCCGGGCTCTCGAGGACTCGTGCTGGCGGGGAACGGCGCATAGGGCACCGCGATGGCGTGCGGCTCGACGAGCGGCACATCTCTCGTGACCCACGCGACCGCGAGCTCGTCGTTCTCGACGGTGATCCAGTCCCGCACACCGCGCATGTGCTGCGGAGCTCCCGGAATGTGCGGGAGGCCGTCGCCGGTCACGCTTCCGGAGACCTCGAAGCGCATCCGTGCGTCCTCGACGGCGAACGGGAATGCGAAGTACGCGCTCTCCTTCACCAGCCGCGACGGCTTCGAGAGCCGGTTCTCGATAAGAAGCCAGGGAGATCCCTTCGGCAGTCGCAGCGTCACTCTGACCCAGTCGACGCCCGCCGCCTGGTACTCGTAGACCAGGGTCTGGCCGAGGGCATCGTCGGTCCTCGCCACGATGCGCGAAGGACGAGCCACCGTGCGGGTTGCGAGCATCTCCAAGCGCTCGCTCACTGCGAGCTTGTTTGCAAGATGATTGAACCCGACTCCTGAACTCGCGTACTCGTCATAGACATAACCGTTGAATCCCACGACTGCTTCTTCGTTGACCAGTTCGCGGCCGGTTCGCGTCTCGATGATCGACGCGATGGTCGAGGTGTTCTCATCGACGGTGACCCGGAGGTACTCGTTCTCGAGCGTCAACAGCTCGGCACGCGGTCGCCGGCTGAGGTCCGAACCCTCTTCACGGCCCGAATCGTCGAGCGACAGCAGCCCGTAATCGCTTCGTCCTGAAGCGCTGCGGGAGGTCTCAGCGGACGCGTCGCTGTCGATCGAGCTCGCCGTGTCGTGCGTGGACGTGACATCGATACGCACGTATCCCGCTGCCGGGACGTTCTCGACGCGTGCGATGACCCAGCGACCGGCCTCTCGGTGTGCGGCATTCGTCTGTGGCTCGATCGCGTAGGGCAGGGCGGATCCGTCGCGCGCATCCGTCAGGGTGATGGTCGTGTCGAGCGGCACGAGTGCCTCCGGGAGGAGGAAGCGCACGGCACCGCTGCGCTCGAAACCCGTGGGATTGGCCACCGCGTACGAGACGTCGGCCCCGCTCCCTCGAACGACGGTCTGTCCGAGATAGACGAGCGCTGTCTCGAGGAGCTCGGAAGAGCGCTGCTGAGCAATGAGGCTCTGTGCGACCTTCCACTCCCACTGCAGCTCCCCAGAGGAGAAGCCTTCGTCGCCGTGCGTCCATGAGTTGCCTGCGCCCCACGTGTGCTCGTTGAACATGGAGATCGCGTCGTAGGTCTCGGAGGAGCGGGTCGGCTCCTCGCACACCGCAGCCCCGCCGGTGAGAGCGCTGAGCTGAGAGATGGTGCGTGCATCCACCACCTCGGCCTGAGCCTTGCGCATGAAGGAGATGGGGACGGCAGCGGAGCCGACACCTTCGACCCACCAGTCGCCCCAGTCGCCCTCGACGGTGACGAGCTCGTCGCCGATGCGCGACTCCGCGTCCACGAAGAAGTCCTCGTTGCGGGAGACCCGGAGGCGAGGCGATTCCCAGGTGTCGTTCCACTGCCGCACGATGCTGGGCAAGGCGAGACGTGCCGGCGCGTTGTCTCCCATATAGCCCTGGATGCGCAGGTGCAGCACGTCCCACGGATAGGGGTCTCGGCCCTCGAAGGACTCGCCGTGCGCTCCGAACACCCCTGGCGGGAAGGGGTAGCCCTTCGTGGACAACGCCGTGAGGTATGCCGGGAAGTAGTTCTCGACCTGCTCGATCCCCTCGGTGAAGCCCACCATCGGCCCCTCCATGTAGGCAAGGCCGTGGGGGCTGTCCGTCATCCAGACGAGCACCTCGTTTCCGGCGAGCGAGCGCCACCGGAACAGGCGAGGCAGGTTCAGTGCGCCGGTGGTGTGCGGCTGGGAGCGGCCCGCCCAGTTATGTGCGACCGAGAGGTACTTGACGCCGACCTCCTGAAGCGCATCGGGAAGGCCGGCAACCTGGCCGGGCACGTCGGTCTGCATGGCGGAGCGGAACGGGATGCCGAACTCGTCGCGGAGCCGTCGCGCATCGCGCAGCAGCTCGTGCAGCTCGTCGGTGGAGCAGACGTCGGTGTGCAGGTTGTACGGAAGCGCGCTCAGTCCGATCGAGCCCTCCTTGACGGCCTTTACGAGTCGTTCCATCTGCGTCGCTGGGCGCTGTCGGCGCCAGTCCGTGATCGCCCACAGTGCCTCGCTGTTCCAGCGAAAGCGCGCCTCCTCCGGCCACTCGGACGTCTCGTCGATGAGGTCCAGTGCGCTGTCGAGATACGAGCGCTGCGCAGCGAAGACCTCCGTCTGGCGGTCCGTGTAACCGAAGTCGAAGTGGGAGTGGTGCACGAGATGAATGGTCCACTCGCGCTGATGGCGCAGCTCGAACTCCACTCGCTCCTGGCCGAGCTCGGGGATGCCGACGCTGGATCGAACGGTGTCGTCGACCGCGCGGACCAGCATCCTGATGCTGCCTGCAGGGCCGTCCTCGACGGCTACTACGAGTTCGGCGCCGTCGTCCGTTGTCAGCGACGGCCGCAACCCCCGACCGGAAAGGGGTGCTCCGTCTCCCATCAGGCGCACAGACTGGGTGCGCGTGCCGTTCACGGTCTTCAGGAGCGGCTCAGGGAGCACAGAGATGTGCGTCGAGCCGATGAGGCCTTCTGCAGCGACGGCGCGGTCGATGAGTCCGGCCCTGGCATCCTGGTCATCCCAGGGGCGAGTCGCGACGAGCTTCGGTGAGGACATGACCTATCTCCATAACAAGGTTCGGTAGTGGCTGATCGAGGGGTCGGTGGGGGCGGAGGATCAGGGATCAGTACTGACCCAGCGCGAGACCCTTCTGGAAGAACTTCTGGGTGAACAGGAACAGGGCTGCCGTCGGTATGGACACGAGGAGCGCCGCCGTGAGCGTGACCGTGTAACCCGGGCCGCCGCCCTCCGTCGACTGCAGCGCGTTCAGCAGGGGCATGACCGGGCGAGCGCTGGTCTGGGTGAGGATCAAGGACAGAAGGAAGTCGTTCCACACCCACGTCGCCTGCAGGATGAAGACCACGACCAGCGCGCTCGTGCTCATCGGCAGGTAGATGCGCGTGAAGATCCGCCAGACGTTGGCTCCGTCGACCACGGCTGCCTCGAACACCGACTCCGAGATGCCCGTGAAGAAGTTGCGCATGACGAATGCAGAGAACGGCAGCGCGACGATCGAGTAGATGATGATCATCCCGACGATGGTGTCGTAGAGCCCGGTGTTCGCCGAGAAGCTGAACCAGGGGATCACCATCATCTGGATCGGGAAGACCGTGCCGCAGAAGACGAGGAAGAACCAGGTGAAGCCGTGCTTGAGCTTCAGCACGATCACCGCGAACCCCACGCACGCGCCGAGGATGACCGCGATCACGGGAGCGACGACCGCGTACACCGCGGAGACGCCGAGTCCGCCCGGCACATTCGTCGTCGTGAAGACGTCGACGACATTGCCCCAAAACGCGCCCAGGTTCCCCGTCGTCCACAGCTGACTGCCGGAGAACTCGGCGTTGGACTTGCTCGCGTTCGCCAGGAGCAAGTAGATCGGCAGGAGCCACAGCAGCCCGAGGATGCCCAGCACCACATAGCGCGCGACGCGGGAGATCATGCTTCGGTCACCTTTCCGCTGCCCGACGAGTCGCCGATCGCCAGCTGTCGGCGCAGGTAGAGCACGGATGCGGCGACCGTCACGATCGTGAGGAAGATCGCCACCGCTGCGCCCAGCCCGTACTGGCTGCTCTGGAAGGTGTCGGTGTACATCGTCACGCCGAGGGTCTCGGACACGCGATTCGGGCCGCCCTGTGTCATCGTCTCGACGATGTCGAACGTCTTGAGGCTGTTCACGATCGACAGTCCGACGACGATGGTGGTCGATGGCCGCAGCAACGGCCAGATCATGCTCGTGAAGAGCCGCCATCCGTTGGCTCCGTCGATCCGTGCCGCTTCCAGCGGTTCCTTCGGGATCGACTGCAGGCCGACGATGAACAGGAGCGCGTTCACGCCGATCCCCTGCCACGACGAGGCCAGGATCATCACGATCGTGTTGAGCGGTGCGACCTCGAGCCAGTGCGTGTGCGCGCCAGGCAGGTGCAGGAACGCGAGAGCCTGCGAAAGCGCTCCGCCGTTCTGCAGGATGAAGTTGAACACGACACCGATGGCCACACCGGAGAGCGCGTACGGGATCAGGAACGGAATCCGGAAGATTCCGGCCCACTTCAGCCCGAAGGAGAGGTACGCGACGAGCAGACCGACTCCCACCGGGATGATGAGGGTGCCGACCACCCAGATCGCCGTGTTCATGAGCGACACGAGGAACGACGGATCCGAGAACATCGTCACGTAGTTCTGGAAGCCGACGAACCGGGGCGTGTCCAGACCGTTCGAGTCGGTCAGGCTGAGATACATCGTGTACACCACGGGGATGTACATCGCCAGCAGCACCAGGACCACGCCTGGGCCCATGAAGGCCCAGGCGGATCGCTGATATCCCTTTGATCGTGAAAGCATCACTGGCGCGTGCTACTTGTTGCTGGCCCAGTACTGGGATGACGCGCTCTGGATGCCCTGCAGGTACTTCGTCGGGTCGCCGGGAGACGTCATGAACCCCGTGAAGTTGTTCAAGGCGGCCGTCAGAACGGGCGCCGGCGCGGCTTCGTAGTAGCGGAGGTAGGTCGTGTACTTGGACGCGTCGGTGACCTGCTGACCGAACCCTTGAAGGGTGGAGTTCGCGGCCTTCGCCTTCGGGTTGTAGGGCAGGATCCCCTGCGCCTTCGACCATGTCGACTGCGCAGCCGGGCTCATCAGCCACTTCGAGTACTTCAGGGCCGCAGCCTTGTTCGCTCCCTTGGCGGTGACGCAGACCGGCGCCGTCTCGACCGCGACCGGCGTCTTGCCGTCCTGCGCCTTGATCGCGGGGATCGGGAAGATGCCCCAGTCGCTTCCCGGCTTCATGCCCACCTTCGCGAGGGTTCCTGGATACCAGGTGCCGAACGGCTGCATGGCCACGTCGCCGTCCTTGAACACCGTCTGCGACGGCGTCGTGGATCCTGGATCGCTGAAGTAGCCCTTCTGCAGCATCGACAGCCAGGTGTCCATGACCGACTTGACCTGCGGGTCGGTGTACGACGCCTTGCCGTCGTTGATGGCGTTGTACTCGTTCAGGTCGGTGCCGGCCATGATGAGCATGTAGTAGACGAACGCCCACGGGTTCCCGTCCTGGCTGTAGAACGGAACGACGCCGTGCGACTTGAGGGTCGCCGCGTCGCTCAGCATCTCAGACCAGGTGGTCGGGGGAGTGAGGTTGTACTTCTGGAAGATCGCCTTGTTGTAGTACATGCCCCAGTAATCGACCTCGAGAGGCACGCAGTACTGCTTGCCCTTGATGGTGAACATCTTCTCGATGGACGGCGACACCCACTTGTTGGCGACCGCTTCCTTCCACACGCTGCTGGTGTCTGCGACGAGGCCCTGCGAGACCAACTGCTCGAGCTGTGCGCCGGTGTGCCACGTGAAGATGTCTGGGGCTTTCGGCGTGCGAAGGGACTGCTTCACGAACGCCTGGAACTGATTCTCGTTGCTGTAGGTGCTGGTCTTCAGCGAGACATCGACATCCTTCTTCGCCGCTGACGACAGCGGGCCGTAGTTCCAGCCTTGTCTTCGACGAAGTTGAGCGTGCTGCTGCCCGAGCCACCGGATGAGTTGGATGAGCAGCCGACGAGGCCTGCCGTCACTGCTATCGTCACCGCCGCGGCAGCGAGCCACTTGCGTGCTTTCACACGAACTCCCTTGTTCCGATGATTGTTTGGTATCGTTACCAACTGCCTGAAAGTAACACAGGCCTTGTGGCGACGCAAGCAGAGCGTTGCGATACCAGGAAGTTTCGGTGGTATAGCGTGCCCTTCATGAAAGGCTCGTCCGGGGGCGACGATCCGGCTTCCCAGCCGGCCAGACCGCCGACGGTCAAAGACGTCGCCGAGCGAGCGCAGGTGAGCCCGATGACCGTTTCCCGCGTGCTCGCCGGGGGCGCCAACGTGCGGCCGCAGTTGCGCAGGCGCGTCGAGCATGCCGCACTGGAGCTCGGGTATCGGCGGAACGAGAACGCACGCAGCCTGCGACCGGGCCACAAGTCCGGACTCATCGGCGTGACGATCACCAACATCGCCAACCCCTACTACGCGGAAATGCAAGGCGGCATCGAGGAGGTCGCCGCTCAGGCGAATCGCCGCATCATCGTAGGGAACTCCAACGAAGACCCGGATCGCGAACGCCAACTGGTGGCGGATTTCATCGGCCGACGTGTCGAGGGACTCATCGTGGTGCCCGCCGATCCCGCGCATTCGGATCACCTCGATTCCGACGCCCTCGGAGGCACGCCGATCGTGTTCGCCTCGCGCCCGGTTCCCGGTCTCGATGTCGACACCGTGCTCATCGACGACATCGGAGGCGCCTACGAAGCAACGAGCAGGCTGCTCGAGGAGGGTCACCGGCAGATCGCGTTCCTCGGAACGCGTACCTCGGTTCTGACCGGTCAACGAAGGCTGCAGGGCTACCGGAACGCGCATCGCGACCGAAACGTGCCCGTGTACGAGCACCTCATCCGCACGGGTCAGCAGGAAGCGGCAGGAGCGGAGAAGGCGCTGGCTGAGCTGCTCGTGCATGAGGTGCCGCCGACCGCTGTCTTCTCGGCCAACAACCGCAACACGCTGGGAGCCATCCGTGCTATCGCCAAGTTCCGGTCTGCCCAGTCGCAGGCCACCGACTTGCGGCTCATCGGATTCGACTGGTTCGAGTTCGCCGATCTCTCGCCAGTTCCCCTGTCCATCGTCGCTCACGATCCGCGTGAACTCGGGCGTCGTGCTGCACAGATGCTGCTGGCGCGCATCGAGGGCGACCTGGTGCGTCCTGCCGAGACGGTGGAGCTGCCGGTCGAGCTTCAGCTCGAGCCGCGCGGCCCGCAGTGATGCGCCCGCTCGGTCAGAACGCCGGCAGTCGTCGTTGGTCGCCGTCCGCTCTGGCTGGTGGCGAGTGTGTCCTGCCCTTGCGGTCGATCCGATGCGGTCGATCCCGTTAGCGGCCGATCGGTGCCCCTGTTCTTCGGATCTGTTATCGTTCCCTGCCAGGATTCGCCCTGTGCTCGATAGCGAACCGGACGTCTGCCCGCTCCGCTCAAGCAATCCGATCCCGCATCGCCCATCCCAGGAGCCACGTATGTCCGCAACCCAGGCCACTCAGACCCAGCAACGCCCATCGGTCCAGTGGGTGGCTGACGTCGGAGGATCCCACGTGACAGCCGCCATCGTCGACGTGGAGTCGCCCCGACCGCGGATCCTTCGCCGTGAGACCGCCCCGGTCGAGACGCAGGGCAAAGCCGATGAGATCTTGGGATCGATAACCGAAACCCTGCTGCGTGTCGGCGAAGATGCGACGGGATGGATGGTCGCGCTTCCGGGACCCTTCGACTACGAGCGTGGGACGGGAACCTTCGACGGCGTCGCGAAGTTCGGCGCCCTCGCCGGGTTGGATGTCCGGGGCCGGCTCAGTGCGATGCTCGGAGTTCCGGCGGCCAGGCTGCGGTTCGTCAACGATGCGGTCGCGTATGCGATAGGCGAATGGTCGGTCGCTCCGCGGCGTCCCGACCGGTTCGTGTGCATCACGCTGGGCACGGGAGTCGGCTCCGCCTTCCTCGACCGCGGACGGCCTGTCACTGCGGGCGACGACGTGCCACCGCACGGCTGGGCGCACCTTCTGAAGATCGACGGCGCACCGCTCGAGGACTCGGTGTCCACCCGCGCCATCCAGAGGCGCTATGCGCAGGGTGGCGGACCGGCTCTCTCCGTGCGGGACATCGCCGACCGTGCGCGACACGGAGAGGTCCTGGCGAACAGCGTCCTCGATCGGGCGATGTTCGAGCTGGGCGAAGCACTGGCGCCGTGGATAGCGAGCTTCGGGGCCACCGAAACGGTGGTGGGAGGCTCCATGGCCCGATCCTGGGATGTGCTCCATGCCGGGTTCGAGCGCGGAGTGCGCACGGTTGCGGGCTCCGTGCAGGTGGCGGCATCCCGGCTCTTGGACGACGCACCGCTCATCGGTGCGGCGGTCTCCGTCTGACGACTCGGGCCGACCGGAGACCTCTCTGCCGCCGCCCGCAAGGTCGGCGGCTCGCGGTCGGCTGCTGACGTGGCCGGTGGCTCGCCGTCGATCGCTCGTGCTCGGTAGCTCGCGTGGTCGTTGGATCGCGCGAGAGTGCGCGTCACTTGAGTGAGTTGGGGTGCCTGGTATGTCGTGACGCACCGGACAGGCCCGGGGCCCGTTATCGCGGGTCGATCTGGGTGCCGCGCACGAATGCCTTGATGGTCGCCAGGCGCCCGCCCACGCTGCTGCCGTGCGGGCTCACGGTGTACTCGCCGACCTGCGCCGGAACGATGAACGTCTCGGCGTAGTGCACGACGAACGGCTCGAATGCCCCGGTGGGGCTTTCGACGATGGCTTCACTGCCCTCGACGAGGTTGAGAACATTGACGGTCCCGCCCGTATCGTGCCTGACCGTCGACTCGAACCAGTGACGTCGAACCTCGATGAACTCCAGTTCGTGCAGGCCGGTGCGCTCTTCCGTCCACCCGGGCCCGCTGTCGACCTGCTCGACCCGATTGACGAGGTTCTCGCTGGTCCATTCGGTGTCCCGTGTCCACTGCACGTTCCGCATCGCGTGCTCGAGGTGGATGGGCCGCGGGATGCCATCCAGGCCGACGCGCCCCCAGTCCCACATCTTGAACGTGAAGATGTACGGCGTCGCCGAGATCTCCAGCACCATCGAGTTCGCTCCTGAGCAGTGCACGGTTCCGGCCGGGATCAAGAAGTGGTCGTGCTTCTTGGCGGGGAACGTGTTGACGAAGCGCGCGGCATCGAACTCGCTGTCGCCGCGGGAGGCCTCGCGGAGAGCCGCTTCCATCTCCGCCCGATCGGTACCGGATTTGAGGCCGAGATACACCATGGCGTCGTCCGCAGCGTCGAGCAGGTAGTAGCTCTCGTCCTGGGTGTAGTGCATCCCGAACGTGTTCTGAATGTAATCGGTGAGCGGATGCACCTGGAGCGACAGATTGCCGCCTTCCATCGTGTCCAGGAAGTCGAATCGGATGGGGAACTCGGCGCCGAACCGCGCGAAGGTCTTCTCGCCGAGAAGCTCGCGCGGGTGCAGGAAGACCAGGTCGAGGGCCGGCAGCTCGATGGTCTCCTCGTCGACAGCGAGGAGGATGCTGTTCTCCTCAGGCACGCAGTCGAAGCACCACGCGTAGTTCGGCTCATCTCCGAGTCCGAAGACCTCGCGCATCCACTGGCCGCCCCACACCCCGGGGTCGAAGAACGGCACGACCCGGAACGGGCGCCGGGCTGCGAGAGCGAGACCGGCTCGGAATGTCGCGGCGCTGATGAGCTTCGCATCGCGGACGGACGAGTTGCTGTCCAACACGTAGTCGATCCGGTCGAAGATGGCGCGCTTGTGGCGGTCGGCCACGCGCCACTCGACGAAGAATCCGCGCTTCACCTTGCGGATGGGGTCTTCGTCGAAGTTGGAGCACCGCCAGTTCGGTGCGCCGGCACGCTGCCGCTGTTGGATCTCCCAGCGCGCCATGTCGGCGAGCACGATCCGATCGAAAGCGACCGGTGTCAGTGTCGCGCCCCAGCCGACCACGAACACCGGGCCCGTTGATGAGCGAAGCTTCTTGGCGACCTCGAGCAGCCTGTCCGGTTCGTAGAACGCATCCAGCGTCTGATGGTTCAGAACCCCGAAGACGCGATCGTCTGTCAGATTGTTCGCGATCATCGCGTCGATCTGCTCGATCGGCTTCGCGGCAGTTGCCTCGATGTCGATGACATCGGCGTTCGGGAACTGCTCGGTCAGCACCGACAGCAGTTCCGCCAGCTCCACGCCCGGATAGGTGTCGATCGCGATGAGGCGGGCGCCGGACTCGATCTCGCCTCCGATCCTGGCCCATGCGGCAGATCCTCTCCAGGCCTGGTGGCCGGGGGGAAGCCTTACTGCCGGGAACTTGTCGTAGGAAGAACCCTCGGCCGTACCCGGCAGATTTTTGTCCACGTTGACCCTCCAAGGAACATCGGTTGGTAACGTTATCAATACTTCCCCATGCGAGCAAGCGCGCGGCCAAGTGCTCGTGCGAGGCCACGCGTCCGGACGAGCGCGGCCGGTCACGCGAGAACCCCGCATCGGCGAGCCCCGGCCTCGCATGAGAACGCCTCGCCCGACGAGCTATCGACGGCGACGTCGCGGCGCTCTGGTGGGGTGCGCCGGACGCCGCCGCAGCGTGCTGACTGCCGCCAGACCAGCAGTCAACCCCTGAGACGCCGCTCCATTGCCCCGTATGGTGGGTGGCCGATCGGGAGGTGACGGATGCCTGAACCCGATGCGACCCCGCCGATCCTGCTGGCGGGCCGCTATCGGCTGGGTGCGGCGTTGGGCCGCGGCGGGATGTCGACCGTCTACCGTGCCTGGGACGAGAAGCTCGAGCGCGTGGTCGCCGTCAAGATGTTCGCATCGGACGGGCCGATCGCCGCGGACCGTGAGCGCAGGCTGCGCGAGGCGCGAGCGCTGGCCATGGCCAGTCATCCGCACCTGGTCACGCTCTTCGACGCCGAATGGCCGGCCGATGCCGGCGGCAGCAGGCAGGCCTTCCTCGTCATGGAGCTGGTCGAGGGCGAGTCGCTGAGACGTCGGATCGACCGCGACGGGGCGAACACGCAGTTCGCCTCGCGCCTGTGTGTCCAGTTGGCGGCAGCGCTCGCCTACCTGCACGAGCGCGGGATCGTGCATCGCGATGTCAAGCCGGAGAACATCCTGATCGAGGATGCCACCGGCGCGGTGAAGCTCGTCGATTTCGGCATCGCACGGGTGAGCGGCTCCGAGCGCATCACGACGGACGGCCTGGTGCTCGGAACGGCCGCTTACCTCAGTCCGGAACAGGTGTCGGGACACGAGGTCGGAACGCCGAGCGACATCTACTCGCTCGGCCTCGTCGTGCTCGAGTGCCTGACCGGCCGGCGCGAGTATCCGGGATCGGCGGTGGAAGCGGGAGTGGCGCGCCTGGTGCGTGATCCCGTGGTTCCGGACGCGCTGCCTCCCGGCTGGAGTTCGCTTCTCTCCGCGATGACGGAGCGGGATCCGGCCGCGCGGCCGACCGCGGCCCAGCTCGTGACCGCGCTGGACTCCCTGGCGGCACGTGGGGAGCCACTCGTCCTGGTCGAGAACGCGCAGGCGCCCCCCAGCACGGGGGCGACCATGCCGATGGCCCCGGCCTTCGCAGCGACGACGCAACGGATGCCGGCCGAGTCAGAGCCTCTGTCGTCGACCGTCGTGCTGCCGGCATCCGTCCCTGGGCGGCTGAGGCGCTCGCGAGTCGCCGCAGTCCTCGCCGCGGTGGTCGTCGCGCTCGGTCTCACGGGCGGAGCGCTCGCCTGGAGCTCTCTCGGCGACCAGCCTCGCCCCGCGCCGCATACGCCCGTGCCGACGGTGGTGGTGACGGAGGTTCCGACCTCGACGCCCTCGGCAACCCAGCCCCCCGCGCCCGTGGAGATCCAGGAACCTTCGGCGCCGAGCCCAGGTGGAGATACCGGACCCGCAGGCGCAGGCCCGAAGGGCACGTCCCATCAGCCGGGCGCGGGGAACGGAAGTGGCAACGGGCACGGCCGTGGCCCCGGTAACGGGCCAGGCCCCGGCGCCGGGCCGGGCAACGGGAATCCCGGCGATCACGGCAAAGGCAGGTGACGCTCCGCGGGAGCAGAGGCTTCTGCCGATCGCCCTCCCGGTCGACGCCCGGCGTCGCCACACTGGACGTATGAGTGAACCGGCGCGGCCGTGGGTGCTGCACGTCGACCTCGACCAGTTCATCGCGACGGTCGAGGTGCTTCGTCGGCCCGAGCTCGCCGGCAAACCCGTGATCGTCGGCGGCAGGGGTGATCCCACCGAGCGAGCCGTGGTCTCCACCGCCTCCTACGAGGCGCGCGAGTTCGGAGTCGGCTCGGGGATGCCGCTGCGTATCGCCGCGCGCAAGGCGCCCGAGGCCGTCATCCTCCCGGTCGACGCCCCTTTCTACACGGCGGCATCCGAAGAGGTCATGGCGACGTTGCGCGCGCAGCCGGATGCCGTGGTTCAGGTGCTCGGATGGGACGAGGCCTTTCTCGGGGTGACGACGGACGACCCGGAGGCGTACGCGCGGCGGGTGCAGGCCGCGGTGCTCGAGCGCACGAGCCTGCACTGCAGTGTCGGAATCGGTGACACGCTTGTGCGGGCGAAGAACGCCACGACCTTCGGCAAGCCACGCGGCACGTTCCGGCTCACCGCGGAGAACTGGATGGAGGTCATGGGGGAGCGGCCCGCGGTCGCGCTGTGGGGAGTCGGTGCCAAGATCTCGAAGCGGCTCACGGCGCACGGCATCCACACTGTCGCGCAGCTCGCGGACGCAGACGAAGGCGTGCTGGTCGCCGAGTTCGGTCCCAAGATGGGACCGTGGTTCCGGCAGCTGGGCCGGGGTGAGGGCTCCTCCGTGGTGGATGACACCCCGTGGGTCGCGCGAGGGCACGGCCGCGAGACCACGTTTCAGCGAGACCTCACCGATCGGGTCGAGATCGAGCAGGCTGCGCGCACGCTCGTGGATCAGGTGCTCGACGATGTGATCGCAGAGGGACGCCCCGTCGTCGGGGTCGGGCTCAAGGTGCGCTATGCTCCGTTCACCACCAAGACGCTCGGGCACAAGATCGCGGAGACCTTCGATCGCAGCACAGTGCTCGCCGAGGTGCTCGACCTCGTCGCGAAGATCGAGCCCGGCCGGCCGCTGAGGCTCCTCGGAGTCCGTGCCGAGATGGCGATGCCGGACGACGCCCGGCGAGGCCACACACCGACGCGCAGCGGGTGGTGATGCTCGGCGGCGACGCGGATGTCGGCGCCGTCGCGGTTCTCGACCTGGCGGAGGATGGGGGATTCGAACCCCCGAGGGCTTTCACCCAACACGCTTTCCAAGCGTGCGCCATAGGCCACTAGGCGAATCCTCCGGGCGGCCGTTCGCAAACGGCCTCAGAGAATCCTACCCGACGGCAGGAGCCTCCTTGACCGTGCGGCCGTGACGCCCTGAGCCGGCGGAACGGCCAGATCAGGCGACCGGGGCCGTGGCGACCATGATGTCCATCCGACCGCCCTGCACGACCTCGTCGCGCTGATTGCGCAGCGTGAGCCGCCGCTCGACGATGCCGTACTTGCCCGAGCTCGTCGGCCGCGTGGAGAGGATCTCGACGGTGCACGTGACGGTGTCGCCGATGAACACCGGAGCCTCGAACCGCCATCCGTCGATGCCCAGCAGGGCGACGGCGCTGCCCTCGAACACACCGGTGCGGGCGATGAGGCCGAGGCACAGGGATGCGCCGAGCATCCCGTGCACGATCCGCTGGCCGTACCGCGTGTGTTTCGCGAACTCGGCGTCGGTGTGCACCTGGTTGTTGTCGTTGGTCCACGCGGCGAACGACATCACATCCGCTTCGGTGATGGTGCGCCCAGGCGTGACGAACACCTGGCCTGCGTGCAGGTCGTCCAGATACAGCGGCATGGCGTCCTTTCGTCGGGGAGCGGCCCGGTTCTGCCGAACAAGCGGCCCGGTTCGACAGGGCGGTTCGACAGCGGTGGTTCGACACTATCGGGCGTGCGCGACGGCTCTCACGCATCGGTACAATGGACGAGGCTCCCCGCGTGGCGCCATCCAGGCCAACTCCCCCAGGGCGGAAACGCAGCAAGGGTAACCGGGCTCTGGCGGGTACGCGGGGGGTCCTTTTTTGTGCGCGAGCCCGCACTCCTCTTCTTCCCGTCCCTCCGCACGGGCGTGCCCTGCCTTCGCGCGGGCCTGCCCTACCTTCGCACGAGCGTGCCCTGCCTTCGCACGGGCGTCTTCCCTGCATCCGGCGCCGCCGGATTCGGGTGGGAGTTGCCTGGCGAACACTGGCGCCAGAGGTGGCCTGCTGGCCAGGATGGAACCAGTGGCCGCGAACGCGACCGGACTGGAGGAGACTCTCGTGGCATCCGTGTCGGCCCCGATCAAGGCGCAGAAGAAGAAGCGCGACAAGGCGAAGACGAAGAGCGGGGTGCCGACGCAGGTCGTGGCATCCGAGGCCGCGACGCGGGCCGAGCACGAGGGGAGGCGGGCGGCATCCGACTACGCGCCGACATTCCCGCACCGCACGGTCACCGACCTGACGCCGGAGACGCTGGCCGCGCTGGATGCCTGGTGGCGCGCCGCGAACTACCTCAGCGTCGGGCAGATCTACCTGCTCGACAACCCGCTGCTTCGGCGTCCGCTGACGCGTGACGACATCAAGCCGCGCCTGCTCGGGCACTGGGGCACGACGCCGGGCCTCAACCTCATCTATGCGCACCTCAACAGGGCCATCCAGGAGCGCGGTCTCGACACCATCTATGTCACGGGCCCCGGCCACGGCGGCCCCGGCATGGTGGCCAACGCCTACCTGGACGGCACCTACTCGGAGGTGTACGCGCACATCAAGCGCGACGAGGACGGCCTGCGCAAACTGTTCCGGCAGTTCTCGTTCCCCGGCGGCATCCCGAGTCACGTCGCGCCCGAGACGCCCGGCTCCATTCACGAGGGCGGTGAGCTCGGATACTCGCTGAGCCACGCCTACGGCGCCGCGTTCGACAACCCCGACCTGCTCGTCGCGTGCGTCATCGGCGATGGCGAGGCCGAGACGGGGCCGCTCGCCACGAGCTGGCACTCCAACAAGTTCATCGACCCCAGGCAAGACGGTGTCGTGCTGCCGATCCTGCACCTCAACGGGTACAAGATCGCGAACCCGACCGTGCTGGCGCGCATCCCCGAGGACGAGCTGCTCGAGCTGCTGCGCGGGTACGGGCACAAGCCCTACCTGGTCAGCGGCGGCTTCGACGACGAAGACCCGATCGAGGTGCACAAGCGGTTCGCTCGCGTGCTCGACGAGGTTCTCAACGACATCGCCACGATCAAGGCGGATGCCCGTGCCGGCCTCTACGACGCGGCCCCCGGCGACGAGCAGGGCGGCCCGGTGCCGGCCTGGCCGATGATCGTGCTGCGCACGCCCAAGGGCTGGACGTGCCCGCGCTTCATCGACGGCGTGCAGGTGGAGGGCACGTATCGCGCGCACCAGGTGCCGCTCGCGAATGCCCGCGACACCGAGGAGCACACGCGGATCCTCGAGGGATGGCTGCGCGAGTACCGGCCCGAGGAGCTGTTCGACGACGACGGGGCGCCGGTGGCCCTGGCCACAGCTCTCGCGCCCCGAGGGGACAAGCGGATGAGCGCGAATCCCGTCACGAACGGCGGCCTGCTGCGCAAGGAGCTGACGCTGCGCGACTTCAGGGACTTCGCGGTCGACGTCCCCGCGCCGGGCGCCACGGTGGCCGAGGCGACCAAGGTGCTCGGCCAGTGGCTGGCGACCGTGATCGAGGACAACCCCACGACGTTCCGGATCTTCGGGCCGGATGAGACGGCATCCAACCGGCTCGCCCCCGCCGTGTACGAGTACACGGGCAAGCAGTGGAACGCGGAGATCTGGGAGACGGACGACCGCCTGGCACGCGCCGGCCGGGTGATGGAGATGCTGAGCGAGCACCAGTGCGAGGGCTGGCTCGAAGGGTATCTGCTGACCGGCAGGCACGGGCTGTTCAACTGCTACGAGGCGTTCATCCACATCATCGACTCGATGTTCAACCAGCACGCCAAGTGGCTGAAGGTGACGCGCGAGATCCCGTGGCGCAGGCCCATCTCGAGCCTGAACTACCTCTTGTCCAGCCACGTGTGGCGTCAGGACCACAACGGCTTCAGCCACCAGGACCCCGGTTTCATCGACCACGTCGTCAACAAGAGTGCCGACGTCGTGCGGGTCTACCTGCCGTTCGACGCGAACACGCTCTTGAGCACGTACGACCACTGCCTCAGGTCGGTGGGCTACGTCAACGTCGTGGTCGCGGGCAAGCAGACGGCCGCCAACTGGCTGACGATGGACCAGGCCATCGCGCACTGCACCCGGGGCCTGGGCATCTTCGACTGGGCGGGCACCGAGGTGCAGGGACAGGCGCCGGATGTGGTGCTCGCGGCCGCCGGCGACATCCCGACGCTCGAGGTGCTCGCTGCGGCGAAGATCCTGCGCGAGCAGATCCCCGACCTGAAGGTGCGCGTGGTCAACGTGGTCGACCTGATGCGCCTGCAGTCGGCGTCCGAGCATCCGCACGGGCTCTCCGACCAGGAGTTCGACGCCATCTTCACGACGGACCGGCCGATCATCTTCGCCTACCACGGGTATCCGTGGCTCATCCACCGGCTGACGTATCGCAGGCACGGGCACGACAACATCCACGCCCGCGGGTACAAGGAGAACGGCACGACGACCACGCCGTTCGACATGGTCATGCTCAACGACCTCGACAGGTATCACCTCGTGATCGACGTCATCGACCGGGTTCCGGGCTTGGCGGAGCGCTACGCCGAGCTGCGCCAGAGCATGCAGGATGCCCGCCTGGTCGCGCGTCAGTACACGCGCGAGCACGGGGAGGACATTCCCGAGGTGGCGAACTGGGCGTGGGGGCACGACAGCGTCGGACATGACCAGAGCGGAGCAGACGAGGAGGTGAACCTCTCCAGCGACACCGGAGGGGACAACGCGTGAGCGGGCGCGTCAGGAAGGGCCGAAGGGACCGCACCCCGGTCGGCGGGGGACGGCGGCGGGTGCAGGCGTGAGATCCGTCTACATCACGTCGGCCGAGGGGCACAGCGGAAAGTCCACCGTGGCGCTCGGGGTCGTCGACCTCCTCCTGCGGCAGGGGCGCAGGGTGGGCGTGTTCCGGCCCATCGCGCGCTCGACCACGGAGCGCGACTACGTGCTCGACCTGCTGCTCCGGCTGGACGGCGTCCAGACCGACTACGACCACGCGCTGGGCGTGACGTACGACGATGTGCACGCCGATCCCGACGCCGCGTTGTCGCGCATCATTGACAGGTACAAGGCCGTCGAGGCATCCTGCGATGTCGTCGTCATCGTCGGCAGCGACTACACGGATGTCGGCACGCCGACCGAGCTCAGCTACAACGCCCGCATCGCCGCCAACCTCGGCGCGCCCGTGCTCCTGGTGCTCGGCGGACGCACCGCCCAGGGAGCAGACGAGCGCCTCGGGCAAGCGGACGCCCGCACCCCCTCCGACCTCCGTCAGCTCGGCGAGGTCGCGATCGGATCCCTGCACGCCGAGCACGCCGGTCTGGCGGGCATCGTCGTGAACAGGGCAGACCCCGACCGGCTCGAGGAGGTCGTGGACGCCGTGGCGTCCGTCGTGCCGGCGCCGCCGGTCGAGCGCTCCCTACCGCCGGTTGAGCCCTCCCTACCGCCGGTTGAGCCTCTCGAAACCGGTTCCGAGGGTGGTGGGTTTCGACGGGCTCAACCCACGGTACGCGCGGTAGGCGCGCCATCCACGCTCACGCCCGTGTGGGCCATCCCCGAAGACCCCGTGCTCGTGGCGCCGTCTGTGGCGTCGATCATGCGCTCGGTCGACGGCGCGTTGCTCTCCGGCGATCCGGAACTGCTCGACCGGGAGGCGCTCGGCGTGGTCATCGCCGCCATGTCGATGGAGAACGTGCTCACGCGCCTCATCGAGGGATCCGTCGTCGTGGTCCCCGGCGACCGCACCGAAGTGCTTCTCGCCGTGCTGATGGCGAATTCGTCGGGCACCTTCCCGACGATCTCCGCGATCGTGCTCAACGGAGGGTTCGAGCTCAGCGAGCCGATCCAGCGGCTTCTCGACGGCATCCACACGCGGCTGCCCATCATCGGCACCCGGTACGGCAGCTACGACACCACGGTGCGCATCACGCACACCAGAGGCAGGCTGGCGGCGGACTCCGAGCGCAAGCGGGATCGGGCGCTCGCGCTCTTCGAGCGGAGCGTCGATCCCGACATGCTGCTGGGCCTGCTCGACGTCGAGCGGGCGCCGGTCGTCACACCGCTGGCGTTCGAATACCGGCTCATCGAACGCTCGCGAGCACAACGCAAACGCATCGTGCTGCCAGAGGGCGACGACGATCGCATCCTCAAGGCGGCGAGCATCGCCCTGGAACGCGGCATCGCCGACCTGACGATCCTCGGCGACGAGGCCACCGTGCGCGGCAGGGCGCGTGAGCTGGGGCTCGAACTCGCGCAGGCGAGCATCCTCTCGCCCTTCGATCCCGAACTGCACGAGACCTTCACCGACGAGTACACGAGGCTGCGCGCGCACAAGGGCATCTCGAGGGTGCAGGCAGCGGATGTCGTGACCGACGTCTCGTACTTCGGCACCCTGATGGTGCAGCTCGGCCTGGCAGACGGCATGGTGTCCGGCGCGAAGCACACGACCGCGCACACCATCCGCCCGGCCTTCGAGATCATCAAGACGAAGCCGGACGTCTCCGTCGTCTCGAGCGTGTTCCTGATGGCACTCGCCGACCGGGTGCTCGTGTACGGCGACTGCGCCGTCATCCCCGACCCGACAGCGGATCAGCTGGCCGACATCGCGGTCTCCTCCTCGGCCACGGCGCGGCAGTTCGGCATCGAGCCGCGCGTGGCGATGCTGTCCTACTCGACGGGGGAGTCAGGCAGCGGAGCGGATGTCGAGAAGGTGCGCGCGGCGACGGCGCTCGTGCGCTCGCGTGCCCCCGAGCTTCCGGTCGAGGGTCCCATCCAGTACGACGCCGCGGCTGACGCCGCCGTCGCCGCCGCGAAGCTGCCCGGATCGAGTGTCGCGGGCCGGGCGACGGTGTTCATCTTCCCCGACCTCAACACGGGCAACAACACGTACAAGGCGGTGCAGCGCTCGGCGGGTGCGGTCGCGATCGGCCCCGTGCTGCAGGGTCTGCGCAAGCCGATCAACGACCTCTCGCGCGGCGCGCTCGTCGACGACATCGTGAACACGATCGCGATCACCGCGATCCAGGCGCAGAACTAGGGAAGTCCGCATGTCATCCGTCTTGGTCATCAACAGCGGCTCGTCGTCGTTCAAGTACCAGCTGATCGACGCGGAATCCGAGCAACGTCTCGCGTCCGGCCTCGTCGAGCGCATCGGCGACTCGACGGGACACGCGACGCACGAGACTCCGGAAGGCCAGTGGGAGCGCTCGCTGGAGATCCCCGACCACACGGCGGGTTTCGGTGTCATGACCGACGCGTTCCGGGAGCACGGGCCGAGTCTCGATGAGCATCCGCCCGTCGCGGTCGGCCATCGGGTCGTGCACGGCGGAGCCCGCTTCTTCGAGCCCACTCTCGTGACGCCGCTCGTGCTGATCAACATCGAGGACCTCTCCGAACTCGCCCCGTTGCACAACCCACCGAATGTCGAGGGCATCAAGGCGGCCATGCAGGTGTTCCCCGAACTGCCTCAGGTGGCGGTGTTCGACACGGCGTTCCACCAGACCATGCCGCCGGATGCCTACACCTACGCGCTGGAGGGATCCGTCGCGGAGCGCCTGCGCATCCGCAGGTACGGGTTCCACGGCACGAGCCACAAGTACGTCTCGGAGGCCGCCGCCCGGTTCGTGCAGCGACCGCTCACGGAGCTCAAGCAGCTCGTGCTGCACCTGGGGAACGGCGCATCCGTGTGCGCGATCGACCGTGGACGGTCCGTGGATACCAGCATGGGATTCACGCCGCTGGAGGGGCTCGTCATGGGCACCCGCACCGGCGACATCGACCCCGCCGTGCTGCTCTATCTGCAGCGCAAGACGCGGATCGGCGTCGACGCGCTCGACGACCTGCTGAACAAGCAGTCCGGTGTGCTGGGCATCTCGGGCCACCAGGACATGCGCGATCTCACGGCCGCAGCGGATGCCGGCGACGAGAAGGCGAGACTGGCCCTCGGCGTGTACGTCCACCGCATCAAGCACTACGTCGGCGCCTATCTCGCCGAGCTCGGCGGTGCCGACCTGATCACGTTCACGGCCGGCGTCGGGGAGAACTCCGCGATCGTGCGCGCCCGTGCGCTGTCCGGACTCGAGGGTCTCGGCATCGAGATCGACCCGGACCGCAACGATGCGCCCAACAGAGGTCCGCGCGTCATCTCCACGGATGCGTCGCGCACGACCGTGCTCGTAGTGCCGACGAACGAGGAGCTCGAGATCGCACGTCAGACGTTGCAGGTGGCGACGTAGGGGGCGAGCCCGGCCGCCGCTACGCGTCACGGCATCCGCGAGTCGCGCACCACGCATGCTCCGAAAATCGGAGTTCTGCGCGAGTGCTCGGCGCGGCGCTCCCTGTAGCAGTGAGTCGCCGCGAACCTCCGATTTTCGGCACTCGAATGAGCGCGCCGAGGTGACGAATCCTCGGCAACCGGTGTCTACCGCATGAACGGTTCCCACGTTCGGGGCACATCTGGTCGTGAACCCTTGACGCCCACCGTGCGGCTGTCTGTAGCGTGGCAAACGGCTCTAGGGGGGAACCGGGGAGCGCAACCGTTCATACGGGGTGGACGGGCTTCGCGGGTCGGGGGGAGTCCTGTCATGATGCTGTCTTCGCTGCCGGAAACGGATCAGAATCAGCCGAACGATCGCCGCAGAGGAGGGCCACGACACCGTCGGCCGCAGTGGCGCAGACGGATCGTGAAGTGGACGGCAGGCATCGGCACGGCCGCCCTGATGTCCACCGGCGCTCTGGCCGCCGTCGCATCTCCGGGTGACAGCTCGACGGCGAGCGGCACGTTCGTCTCCGGGACGCTGTTCACGGGCATCCCCCTCGACAGTGTCGCGGGCGCGGAAGGGGTGAGCGCCAGCAACCCCGGCAATCCCGACCCGGTCACGGAAACCGGCACGCTCGACGTCACGGCGCTCAGCGCGATCCAGGTGTCGCTGCCGAACGGCCTCGACATCCCGTTCGGCCAGTTCATGCAGCTGGGCGCGGTCAACCAGTACGCGCAGGCGTCCGACGCCGGGGTCTCTCGCGCGGCATCCGGCGCCGTCGGCAATGACGGCGCGGTCGATGTCGACGGCAGCGGCGCTTTCCCCGCGGATGCGACGGTCGACCTCACGAAGCTCCTCGGATCGCAGACAGCACTCTCGGCCGCGAACCTGCACGTCGGCGCCGTGAGCGGCGTCGCGGCGTTGAGCGGCGACGGAGCAGCGCCCGCGACCTCATGTGCCGACATCTCCGACCCGGTGAACTGCCGCGACTACAACGTCGCGAACGCCGGGCTGAATCTGACCTCGCCACTCGTCGGCCAGCTCGTCACCGGGGTGAACGGCACGCTGGATACCGTCAGCGGCACCGTCAACGGCCTCTCCGACTCGCTCGGCTCGGCGGTCCTCGGGCAGATCCTCGACATCCCGGCCCTGAGCTCGATTCTCGGCAGCGGTGACAACAGCACCATCACGGCGACGGTCAACGCCGACCTTCGCTCGGCCCTTGCGCCGGAACTGGCGGGCACCTTGTCGCAGGACGGGGTGACGCTCAACCTCGACGACGGAACGATCACCGTCGATCTCGCCACCGTGATCGGCGGCCTCAACGACCGCGACCTGAACACGCCGCTCCTCAGCGCTGACGTCATCAGCTCGGTCGTGAGCGACGTCGACGGCATCCTCCAGCAGCTGCAGACGAACATCAACACCGCGCTCGCCACCGCGTTGGATGCGGTTCCCGTCACGATCTCGGGCGGCGTCTGCGTTCCCCTCGGCGGCTGCGCGGTCGGCGGATTGACGGTGTCGTACAACGGCACCCTGGGCGATCTGGCCTCTGGCGACGCCGTCGTCACGGTGACGGGCACGGGCACCGTGGGTTCCGCCCTGGGCCCGGTGCTCTCCGCCCTCACCGGAGGGCTCAGCACCGCTCTGTCGGGTGTCGTCACGCCGGTGCGCTCGAGCGCGATCAGCACGGTCTCGACGGCTGTCGCCAGCGACGTGACGACGCTCAGCACCGCGCTCGACCCGGTGCTGACCTCGATTGGCACGGTCGTCGGCGCAACCCTCAACGTGCAGGAACCCGGTACAGACAGCGGTGCCTATCGCGAGGTCGCACTGCGCGTCTCGCTGCTGTCCGGTTCGGGCGCGACCGTCGATCTCGGACGGGCGGAAGTGGGACCGAACGTCGCGGTGCCGGCATCCATCACGTCGATCGATCCCACGCACGGCCCGCAGACCGGTGGCACCACGGTCACCATCACGGGTAGCGGGTTCACGCAGGCGACCGGCGTGACGTTCGGCGGCGACCAGGGAACGGGCTTCACGATCGTCGACGACAGCCACATCACGGTCACGACGCCGGCGCACGACCCTGGCGACGTGCCCGTCGTGGTGCAGAGCCCGAACGGCGACTCGGGCCCGGGAACGTTCACGTTCGACGTCATCCCTGCCATCAACGGACTGAACCCGACGAGCGGGCCAGAGACGGGCGGAACGTCCGTGACGATCACCGGAACCGGATTCACGGCAGCCACGGGAGTCACGTTCGGCGGGACCGCGGCGACCGACGTGACGGTCGTGGACGACAGCCACATCACCGCGACGACCCCCGCTCACGCACCGGGCGGCGTCGACGTGGTGGTGCAGAGCTCGAACGGGGACTCCGGGCCTGGCACCTTCACGTACACGCCGGTCACGACCATCGACGGCGTCGACCCCGGCAACGGGCCGGAAGCCGGCGGCAACACGGTGACCATCACGGGACGCTGCTTCACCGGCGCCACGTCGGTGACGTTCGGCGGCATCCCGGTCACGAGCTTCTCGGTCGGCAGCGACACGCAGATCACGGCGGTCGTCCCGGCCGGAACCGGGACCGTCGACGTCGTGGTGGTCGGGTCGGCAGCGTGCGGCACGGGCACGGACCAGAACGCCTACACCTACAACCCGGCTCCCGTCATCGACTCGCTCTCACCCGACCACGGCCCTGAGGCCGGTGGCACGACAGTGACGATCACCGGCACCGGATTCACCGGGGCGACCGGTGTGACGTTCGGCGGCGTCGCGGGCACAAACCTCACGATCATCGACGACACGCACCTGACGATCGACTCGCCGGCGCACGCGGCTGGCCAGGTCGATGTCGTGGTGACGACGCCGCTCGGTTCGTCGGAGCCGCAGGCGTTCACGTACGACCCGGTGCCGTCGATCACGTCGCTGTCGCCCGATCACGGGCCGCAGACGGGTGGAACGGACGTGACGATCACGGGCACCGGATTCGCCGGCGCGACCGGTGTGACGTTCGACGGCATCCAGGGCACGAACTTCAGCCAGTCGGGTGGCACGACCATCACCGTCACGACTCCCGTTCACGCGCCCGGCCTGGTGTCCGTCGTCGTGCAGAGCCCGAACGGGGACTCGGAGCCCGGCGGCTTCACATTCGACCCGGTGACGACGGTCGACGGCATCGACCCCGGCACCGGTCCGGAAGCCGGAGGCAACACCGTGACCATCACGGGTCAGTGCTTCACCGGGGCCACGGACGTCACGTTCGGTGGCGTGTCGGCCACGAGCTTCCAGGTCGTGAGCGACACCGAGATCACGGCCGTCGTTCCGGCAGGGACGGGCACCGTCGACGTGTCGGTGATCGGCGCAGGCACCTGCGGCACTGGCACCGACCCGGGCGGATACGACTACGTGCCCACGCCATCCGTCGCCTCGCTCACGCCCGACCACGGTCCGCAGACTGGCGGCACCGTCGTGACGGTGAGCGGAACGGGCTTCACGAACGCCTCCGGCGTCACGTTCGACGGGACGCCAGGGGACGACTTCACCGTGCTGGACGACTCGACGATCCGGGTCACGTCCCCGGAGCACGCTCCCGGTCCGGTTGACGTCGTCGTCACGGATCCCGTGAGGAACTCGGATGCCGCCACGTTCACGTTCGACCCGGTGGCGCAGATCGCGACGGTGAACCCCGGCTCGGGTCCCGAGGCGGGTGGAACCACCGTCGTCATCACGGGACAGTGCTTCACGAACGCCACTGAGGTCACGTTCGGAGGCTCCGACGCGACGAACGTCACGATCGACAGCCCGACCCAGATCACGGCGGTGACCCCTGCGGGGACCGGCGTCGTGGACGTGAGCGTCGTGACCACCGACTGCGGGACGGCGACGCTCCCCGGCGCCTTCACGTACGTGGCGCCGAGCGCGCCGGTCATCGCATCGATCACGCCTGATCACGGACCGGAGACCGGCGGAACGGTGGTGACGATCACCGGCACCGGCTTCACCGGAACGACGAACGTCACCTTCGACGGGGTCCCGGCTCTCTCGGTCATCGTCGACAGCGACACGCAGCTCACGGCCACCACGCCGGCACACGTGCCCGCCGCCGTGCAAGTGGTCGTGACGTCGCCGGTCGGGCCGTCGGCGCCGGGAGCCTTCACGTACGATCCGGCGACGCGGATCGACAGCGTCGACCCGAGCACCGGCCCGGAGGAGGGCGGCACCTCCGTCGTCATCACCGGCCAGTGCTTCACGGGGGCGACGGCGGTGACGTTCGGCACGACGAACGCCGTGAGCTACACGGTCGACTCCGACGGGCAGATCACCGCCGTCACTCCGGCCGGAACCGGCACCGTCGATGTGACGGTCGTGGGAGGCGGCGACTGCGGCAGCGCGACCGATCCGGATGCGTTCGCCTACGTCGCCGCGCCCACCATCCAGTCGCTGACACCGACGGAGGGACCGACCGCGGGTGGAACATCCGTCACCATCACGGGCACCGGGTTCACCGGGGCCAGTGCCGTGGACTTCGGCGGGACGCCTGCGGCATCCTTCACCGTGGATGACGCGACTCACATCACGGCGACGACCCCGGCACACAGCGCCGGTGCGGTCGACGTGACGGTGACGACCGTGGGCGGCACGTCGGGACCCGGACAGTTCACGTTCGTTGCCCCGGCGGCGATCGAGTCGATCGATCCGAACCACGGACCCGAGACGGGCGGCACCACCGTGACGATCACGGGGACGGGCTTCACCGATGCCACCGGCGCCACCTTCGGGGGCAGCGCAGGCGGGGACTTCGTGGTGGTCGATGACACGACCATCACGGTGACGACCCCACCCGGCACGCCCGGATCGGTCGATGTGATCGTGACGAGCCCGCACGGTGACAGCCCTGCCGGAACGTTCACGTACGATCCGGTGACCACGATCACCGGCGTCAGCCCGTCGTCGGGACCCGAGGACGGCGGCAGCCAGGTGACCATCACCGGCCACTGCTTCACGGATGCGACGGCTGTGCTCTTCGGCGGAACGGATGCGACGAGCTTCACCGTGGTGGACGACACCACGATCACCGCCGTCACTCCTGCAGGCGTCGGGACGGTCGACGTGGTCGTCGTCGGGACGGCCGAGTGTGGCACGGGCACGGCGCCCGGCGGCTTCACCTACGTGCCGTCGACCGATCCGATCATCTACGGGCTGACGCCGAACCGCGGCCCGGAGACCGGAGGCACCGTGGTGACCATCACCGGCGCCAACTTCGACGGAGCGACGGGCGCGACGTTCGACGGACTGGCGGGCACGTCGTTCACAGTGGACAGCGACACCCAGATCACCGTGACCAGCCCGGCACACGTACCGGCGACGGTCGACGTGATCGTGTTCGGACCGGATGTGCAGGCATCCCCTGGCACTTCGCTGCGTTCCGCTGTGACGCTGGCTGCCGCGGCGGCGAACTCGCAGTCCAACGCAGGGCGCTTCACCTACTACGCGGTCACGGATGTGCACCACGTGGATCCGGGATCGGGACCCGCTTCAGGCGGAACGACGGTGACGATCACCGGTCACTGCTTCACGGGAGCGACCCAGGTGCTGTTCGGCGGAACTGCCGCGGCCCGCTTCACGGTGGTGAACGACACGACGATCACCGCTGTCACGCCAGCGGGAAGCGGCAAGGTCGACGTGACGGTGGTGGGATCGGGTGACTGCGGCACGTCGACGCTGAAGGGCGGCTTCACCTACCTGACGCCGGCCGAGGTGCTCGCGGCGACAGGGGCGGTGTCCGTGGGGATCGGGGGCATCCTGGCCGCGATCGGCCTGCTCGCGGCAGGCATCGTGTTGATGGTGCTCCGACGCCGCCGGATCGTCTGACGGCGAGCGCCCGCCAGTAGCGCTGACGGGCGATGACACCACAGCAGGAGCGATGACACCACAGCAAGAGGGATGACACCACAGCAAGAAGGGGCGCGGTCCGGGGTTCCGGGTCGCGCCCCTTCGTCGCGGGCGCGTACGTCCGGCCGGGCTGTCTCACACCTTCGGCCGGGCTGTCACACACCTTCGGCTGGGCGTCACACACCTTCGGCCCGGCTGTCTCACACCGTTCGGCCTGGCTGTCTTACACCTTCGGCCGGGTCTCTCTCACCACCTTCGGGAAGCACGGACGGCACGAAGATCGGAGATCTGCGGGATCGGCCGGTGCGGCGCTCGCGGGCGCGGCGCGTCGCTGCAGATCCCCGATTTTCGTGCACGTCGTCCGACCGCTCTGACCCCACGCGCGGGGCACGCAGAGTGGACCACCGGATGCGTCACGGTGGTCGGAGGTCATGCCTCCGCCGGCCTCGGGGGTCGTGCCTCCGGCGACCGTCGAGGACCATGCGCGAGACCGTCTCCTCCACGTAGTCCCAGTCCGTGTCAACCAGCGTGGCCGGGATGCGCAAGACGCGCAGTCCCATCCATTGCACCGCAAGGTCTCTTCGCCGATCGTCGAAGAAGCTGTCCTGGTGGAACTCGCGGCCATCGGTCTCCAGGTCCACGAGGTCGTCGATGACGTTGTCGAGGTGACCCGCGCCCGGTACGTAGACCTGCGATCGGACGACGAACCCCGCTCTCCGCAGGCGAAGGCGGGCGTGCGTCTCGTAGCCGGACTGCGCGCCGATCTCCGCCTGGGCGAGTGTGGCGCGCAGCCTTGTCGGCGAATGTGCGCGGAGGTCCTCGAACTCTGCCCGCGAGATCACGCGCAGGAACACCGCGGATTCGAGCGCCGCAATAACGTCATCCGGGGGTAAGCAGCGCATCGCCTGACGGAGGGCGGCGCGCGTGGAGACTCGTAGCGGATCGCTCCCTGCCGGGTCGCTCGTCCAGTGAACGCGAACAGCACGTCGAGACGTGGAAGTGGGACCGGGCCCGAGACCGACGCCGCCGCTGGGGTCCGGTCCGCCATGGCCGTCGCATCCGCGTGGCACGTAACGCTCGTTGGGCGGGCCGGGCCCGTCGCGTCCGCCCTGGCCGAGACATCCGCCGCGCCCGCCGTGCGAATCGGCGTCCGTGGGACACTCGGGTGGCTGTTCGGGGTGAGACAGAAGCCGACCAGAGGGCGGCATCCGAACGTGGACGTGTTCGTCGTGGCCCGTCCAGACTCCTCTTTCTCGGAGAACGCTGACGCAGTCCAGTCGACCGCCGAGCGTGAGTGCGAGACGTGCTTCCTCGCCAAGGTGCTCGCAGGCGTAAAGGCCGCGGCGGGGATGCCACACCGCGGCATCCGCCGACAGGCTCGCGAGGGCCCGTCTCGTCGCGCCGGCGGCGATCAGCTGTCGAGACCACGCCGCGTGGCCAAGACGACAAAGCAGCATGG
Source organism: Humibacter sp. (assembly GCF_035547335.1). Lineage (GTDB taxonomy): Bacteria > Actinomycetota > Actinomycetes > Actinomycetales > Microbacteriaceae > Humibacter. The sequence goes on from NZ_DASZVF010000026.1 coordinate 54,910, forward strand.
ATCGAGTCTGCTGAGCCACGTGGACCTCAGCGGATGTACGCATTGATTCGGTGTGAAACGACGCGCGACACGAGCCGGGGACGACAAGGTGGGGTCGGTTCGCATGCCCGAAAATCGGTGATCCGTATGACGCGCCGTGCGATGCGGGCGGCGCGCCGGGGATACGTCCAGATCCCCGATTTTCGGTCCGGATGGGGTGTGCGAAGGCCAGAGCTGGAAGTGCGCGAGCGCCCTTCCACAGCCCTCAATCGCGTGTCAGTCGCCGCGGCTACGATTGAGCCCGTGGTCACCGCCCTGTATCGCCGCTATCGGCCTGAGACGTTCGCCGAGATGATCGGCCAGTCTCAGGTGACGGAGCCGCTGATGACGGCGTTGCGCACCAACCGCGTCAACCACGCCTACCTGTTCAGCGGGCCGAGGGGCTGCGGCAAGACCACGAGTGCGCGCATCCTCGCCCGCTGCCTCAACTGCGCGACGGGTCCGACGGACACGCCCTGCGGGACGTGCGAAAGCTGCATCGAGCTCGGGCGGGGCGGTCAGGGATCGCTCGACGTTGTCGAGATCGACGCGGCGAGCCACAACGGCGTCGACGACGCGCGAGACATCCGCGAGCGCGCCATCTTCGCGCCGGCCCGAGACCGCTACAAGATCTTCATCCTCGACGAGGCGCACATGGTGACGCCGCAGGGCTTCAACGCTCTGCTGAAGATCGTGGAAGAACCGCCGGAGCACGTGAAGTTCATCTTCGCCACGACGGAGCCCGACAAGGTGATCGGGACGATCAGGTCCCGCACCCACCACTACCCGTTCCGCCTCGTGCCTCCTGCCCAGATGCTCGACTACGTGCAGCGGCTGTGCGAGAGCGAGGGGATGTCGGTCGCTCCCGGCGTGCTGCCGCTCGTCGTGCGAGCAGGCGGAGGCTCGCCTCGCGACACGCTCTCGCTCCTCGACCAGCTCATCGCCGGCTCGGAGGGCGCGAGCATCGAGTACGAGCGTGCCGTCGCGCTGCTGGGGTACACGCATGCTGCGCTGCTCGACGAGGTCGTGGATGCCATCGGGGCCGTGGATGCGCCAACGGCGTTCGCCGCAGTAGACCGCGTCATCCAGACCGGTCAGGATCCTCGCCGGTTCGTCGAAGACCTGCTCGAGCGACTCCGCGACCTCATCATCGTGGCCGCGACGTCTCCGGATGCTGCTGCAGCCGTGCTGCGCGGCACCCCCCAGGAAGAGCTGGACCGCATGTCGGTTCAGGCGTCAGTGTTCGGCGCGGCGGAGCTCTCGCGGTGCGCCGACATCGTCAACGCCGCGCTCACCGAGATGACCGGTGCGACGTCTCCGCGCTTGCACCTCGAGCTCATGATCGCGCGGATGCTCGTTCCGGCATCCGATGCGACCGACCGCGGCGCACTGGCGCGCGTCGAGCGACTGGAACGCAGAGTTGGCGTGCAGAGCTCGGCTGCTGTGAGCGATGTCGCCTCGGCGACTCCTGCCGCTGCCGGGACTCCGGCGGTCGCGGGGACTCAAGCTGCCGCCGCGAACCAGGCGCCGCGCGCCTCTAGCGGCGCCGCGGGACGGCCGGTGACGGAGGTACGGGGTGCTGCCGGGCAGCAGCCAGCCGCTGCCGGCGAGGGCCGGACGGCAGAGGCCGGGCCGGGAACGGCGGCGACGGCGGCGACGTCCGCGTGGTCGGTCAGTTCCCCGAGCGGGCCGGCAGCCGGCGGTGCGGACGGCGCATCCTCCGGCGCTGCTGCTTCGACACCTCCGACGCCCGCTCGGACGGGCGCGTCGACGGCAGAGTCCGCGGGCTCGTCCGCGGCGTCCGCACCATCTTCAGCACCCGCGGCGACACCGGCCCCGCCGGCCGGGCCGCAAGCGGCGGCGTCGCCGGACTCAACGTCGCCCACCGGTGCAGCGCCGGCGGCACCGTCAGAAGCGTCGTCGCTCGACCCGGCCGTGGCGCAGGCTGCGGCGTTCGCCGCGGCTGCTGCTGCGAAGAAGAGCGCGGCCATGGGAGGTGCGCCGGCAGCATCGAGCAACTCCGCGGCATCCGCCTGGGCGACACCGGGTGTCACCGACGACACACCAGCCGTCGTCGTGGGAGCCGTCACGACGCAACAGGTGCGGGATGCCTGGCCCGAGATCCTCGACGCCGTCGCGGAATCCAGTCGCAGCGCGTGGGCCGTGGTGTACACGGCGACCGTGCGTGCGTTGGACGGCGACGTGCTGTCGCTGTCGTTCCCGAGCGCGAACGACGTCGAGAGCTTCCGCGGAAGGCCAGGAGCGCAGGATGCCGCGAGCGAGGTGCTGCGGCAGTCCATCATCGATCTGCTCGGCATCCGGGTGAAGTTCGTGGCGAAGCCGGCGGGGCAGGACGGCGGCCCGGCCGCGCCCGCCGGAGGGACACCGGGGGTCGGTGCGCCCAGCGGCCGTACTCCGAGCGGCGGCGCACCGCGTGGCGCAAACCCGAGCGACGGAGGCCCGGACCGGTCCACGAGTCTGAACGGGCCCCGAGGCGGAGGCCAAGACGCAACGGCGGCGCCGGGCGCGGCGCCAACAGCGTCGCCTGCGAGTACCAGCGCCGCAGGCCAGCGGCAGGGCGACCGCTCCCCGGCGCAACCGGTGAACGCGTCGACGGGGCGACCGTCGGGCTCGGCGTCCCCCCGTACTTCGTCGTCCGCTCGGCCGAGTGCGTCGACATCCTCGACCTCCTTGGGATGGGCGACCGTCGCCATTCCCGGATCCTCGACGGCCGTGCTCGATCGTCCGCGTGATGCGGGGGAGGAGCGCGATGCGGCTCGGGAGCGCGGGCGCGTCGGAGAGGCGGCGGAACGTCTCGACGACGGCGCTCAGGAGCGGAACGACGCATCGGCCGTCACGACTACGTCCAGTCGCTCTGTTGCTCCATCGTCCGCACCGGCCGCGCGCTCGGTCGACCAACGGCCGGCCGCATTCACCGACGCCGACGCTCCCGACGACGACGAGCCACCGTTCCCCGACGAGTACCCGGGAGAGCCGACGCTCAGCTCGCTGCAGAACGGCTCCATGCCGGGCAGCTCCGTGCAGAACGGCTCTGTGCCGGGCAGCCCAATGCAGAACGGTCCTCTGCAGAACGGTCCTGCGCAGAACAGACCTGCCGACAACAGTCCTCTGCGGAACACTCCCGACGCGCCCCAGGGACGAGCCGGTGCGGCGAGCTCCGACCGCGCGGATGCGTCCGCGGGGGGCACCGCACGGCCGAAGGCATCCGTCGGCTTCCGGGAACCAGCGCGATACGGCGAAGCCGTCGTGCGTGAGCTGCTCGGTGCCAAGTTCATCGAGGAGCAGCAGATCACGCCGCCGTCGGGCGGCGGGGCAGGCCAGGGCGGACCAGCATGGTCGAGCTAGAGACCGCGGTGCGTCGCCGTTCCTCCTCGTCCTTGCCATCGACCATCCTGAGCGCTTCCTCGCTCGAGAACTGATAGGGAGCACGGCCGCATGTACGAAGGCGTCGTCCAAGACCTGATCGACGAACTCGGCCGGCTGCCCGGCGTAGGACCGAAGTCGGCGCAGCGCATCGCGTTCTACATCCTGCAGACCGAGACCTACGACCCGACGCGGCTGGCGGAAGTGCTCACCACGGTGCGCGACAAGGTGCGCTTCTGCGAGATCTGCGGCAACGTGAGCGAGCAGGCGACGTGCTCCATCTGCCGCGACCCGCGCCGCGACCAGACCCTGATCTGCGTGGTCGAAGAGGCCAAAGACGTGGTCGCGATCGAGCGCACCCGCGAGTTCCGCGGCCTCTACCACGTGCTCGGTGGCGCCATCAGCCCGATCCAGGGTGTGGGCCCCGACCAGCTGCGCATCCGCCAGCTCATGACCCGGCTTGCGGATGCCACGGTGCGCGAAATCATCATCGCCACCAACCCCAACGTGGAGGGCGAGGCGACAGCCGCCTACCTCAGCCGCATGCTTCAGGCCATGGAGCTGCGGGTGACGCGGCTGGCATCCGGTCTGCCTGTCGGCGGCGACCTGGAGTACGCCGACGAGGTCACCCTCGGGCGCGCCTTCGAGGGACGTCGGCTGGTCGGCTGAGCAGGCGCACGACAGCAGGCAGCGCCGGTCCGGGCTGTCCGAAGCCCGCGGGTGCGCCGGGAAGCCCGTCTGACCCGTTCCGGGCGATACGTGCGGCCCCGTCCGCTCGGTGGAGTCCGCCGACGATACAGTCGCGAGAGAGCAGTCACCGTGCTTGCGCACGGGACTCCCGCAGCGCTTGGGGGTGGGCGATGACGGATCCGCGCCGCAACGGAATGCATGCGAGCGACGCCGACGCCGCTACCCGCGAGCCCTCCCCTCCTTCCGGCGGCACTCCGCCCAGCGCACGCAGCAATGATCGCGGCAGGACGAGTCGCGCCCTGCCGCCGTGGCTCGTCTGGGTGGTGGCCGCGGTCATCGCCATCGCGTTCGGCTTCGGTGCCGGTTGGCTTGGAGCGTGGTGGGCGGGCGGCACATCCGCTTCCCGGCAGGCATCCGGCACCGCATCGGGTTCGGCCCCCGGCGCGTGTGACTCCGTGAGGGTGGCGAACGAGGTGCTGCCGACCATTGTCACCATCAACGTCACAGCAGTATCCGGCAGCGGCGTCGGCAGCGGAGAGGTCATCCGCAAGAGCGGCTACATCATCACGAACAACCATGTCATCTCGGCTGCACGCGATGGAGGCGACATCGCCGTCACGTTCTCCAACGGACACACGGTTCCCGCGAAGCTCGTGGGGCGCGACCAGCAGTCCGATCTGGCGGTGCTCAAGGTGACCGGGGAATCCGGACTGCCGGTGATCGGCGTGGGCAACAGCGACGACGTCGCCGTCGGTGAGCCGGTCGTCGCGCTGGGCGCCCCGCTCGGGCTCTCCAGCACCGTCACGGCGGGTATCGTGAGCGCACTCGGCCGCAACGTGCCCGTGCCGAGCGACGACGGTGCCAAAGCGACGCTCGCGGGCGCCACCCAGACCGACGCCGCCATCAACCCCGGCAACTCCGGTGGCGCTCTCGTGGATTGCCGGGGCGACCTCATCGGCATCAACACGGCCATCTCGACGGTGCCCAATTCCGAAGGTGTCGGAGGCGGAGGCTCAGTCGGCATCGGATTCGCGGTTCCTGTGAACCTCGCCATGCGCATCGCCGGTCAGCTCATCGACACCGGAGAGGTCGCCTATCCCTACTTGGGCGTGCAGGTCACGCCCATCCCGCCGGCCGTCGCCGAGCGGTGGCGCATCGAGGACGGCCTGTACATCCAGTCCGTGGATCCGAAGGGCTCGGCGGCTGCGGCAGGCCTGAAGCCAGGGGACGTCGTCACGAAGATCGACGGACGTCCCGCCGACCGCAACGATGTGCTGACCGGCCTGCTGCTGACCAAGAAGGCGGGCGACACCGTGAAGATCACGTTCGTGCGCGATGGCAAGGAGCAGACGGTGACCGCCCGGCTCGTGGCGCGTCCGTCCTGACCCGCGTCGCGACCGACGTCCGCCGGTTTCACGCTTCCGGTAGCCACACCCGCATGTCGTCGGCCCCGCGGTTCGCCCAGGCGAAGTACGGGATGCCCGTCAGCTCCGCGCCGTCGCGTGTGCGCAGCGAGACCCCGACGAGACCGGGCACGAGGGCCGGCGCTTCCGCCTCGGTCAGCGACTCGGGATCCACTGAGACGTCGTCGAGCACGACGCCTTCGGGCTGGTCCGCTCGCTCGAACGCGTACACGAGGGGGCCGCGCTCGACAGCGATCGAGCCGCGAACGGCATCCAGGCGCGGATGCGGGCGCGTGACGCGTGGCGACATCGGAAGCACCAGCTCGAGCTCGTCGCCTGCAGCGAACGTCCTGGTCACCTCGGCGTACCGGCCGGCCTCGACCTCCGCCCCGTCCAGTGTCGCGTCCTCTGCCCAGAGCGGGATGCGCAGGCTGAGGGTGACGGGCGTCTCCGGGGCGTTCTGCACCGCGATGCGCACGCGGCCGTCCCACGGGTAGTCGGTGGTGACGCTCACCTCGAGCTGGCCGGCGTCAGTGGCGGCGCGAAGCGTTCCCGGCACGTACTGGTGCACTTGCAGCCCGTCCGCGGTGGAGGTGGCGAGGTATCCGCCCAGGCTCGAGAGCGTGCGCATGATGTTCGGCGGGCAGCACGCGCAGCCGAACCAGCGCAGGCGGCCGTTCTTGGGCGTGCGCTCGTCGTCGGCGTGGGCGTCGTGCCTCACCTGCAGCGGGTTGACGTAGAAGTAGTCGCCGCCGCGTAGCGAGACGCCCGCGAGGAATCCATTGAACAGCAGCAGCTCTATCTGGTCCGCGTACGACGCGTCGCCGGTGGCGAGCAGCATCCGCCACGCCCACTGCACGGCGCCGATGGCGGCGCACGTCTCTGCGTAGGCGCGGTCGGAGGGCAGCTCGTACGGGTCGCCGAACGCCTCGCCGTCCCAGCGCGAGCCGAGGCCTCCCGTGACGTACTGCTTGGTCACGGCCATGTGCTCGTACTGCGCGGCGAGCGTGGAGATGAACCCGGAGTCGGATGTCTCGATCGCCACGTCGGTGGCGCCCGTCGTGAGGTAGACGGCCCGCACAGCGTGACCCTCGACGGTGGTCGCCTCGCGCACCGGAACACGGTCGGACAGGTAGGTGGAGTTGCCGCCGAACCGTTCGAGCGTGCGGTGGCCGCGAGCATCGACGAACCAGGCCGCGAGATCGAGGTACGCGCGGGTGCCGGTCTCCCGGTAGAGCTCGACCAGCGCCGTCTCGATCACCGGATGCCCGTCCACGTCGCCGGCAGAGCCCGTCGCGGAGGCGGGCCCGAACTCGCGCACCAGGTGGTCGGCCACGCCGACCGCGACGTTCAGCAGGTCGTCGCGACCGGTCGCCCTCTTCTGCGCGACGGCGGCCTGGATCAGGTGCCCGGCGCAATAGTGCTCGTGGTCGCGCTGCGGATTCCCGTACCGCCTGCCTTCGCGAACCGGCACGACGGTGTTGAGGTATCCGTCGGGCTGCTGAGCGGCGGCGACCAGCTCGGTGATCCGGAGCTGGTCGGCGAGCAGGCTCTCGTCGGGCTCGCGCGCGTACTCCCATGCGGCGGCTTCGAGCCATTTGTAGACATCCGAGTCCGCGAACACGGGGCCCAGTACCTCGCCCTCCGCCCGGCCTGCGGCGATCTCGAAGTTGCGCAGGTTGCCGGCGTCGTGAAGCTGCCTGAGCCCGTCTGGAACGGAGACATCGCGGTTGGCGTGCTGCCGATCGAGCCAGAATCCTTCGCCCAGTCGCACCTCCGAGAGCGGGAGGGGCCGGAGCGCTGTCGGTGCGAGCGGGCGCGCGGGGCCAGGGATGTCGCGTGTGGCGTTGGACGGACGGGCAGCGGTGGACGCGATGGACACGATGAGATCCCCGGGGGTGGTGGGTGGCTGTGGTGCTCTCGCGACTGTGAGGAGCACCACCACGACGATGGTCAAGGAACGTTCCGGAACGTTCTGGAACGTGAGCATCACGCTAATCGCCCGCTCCTCGACCGTCAAGGCGCCTGGGCTTGATACCGTGGGGCGGGATCCGGTCGGAACGACATTCCGTGACGACCGGAAGCGGGCTCGCCCGACGACTGCACATGTTCCGGAGGACGATGGTGGAATCGCACGCAGGATCGTCAGCGGTGCGCGTGGCCGACGTCGCGGCGGCGGCGGGAGTGTCGCCTGCCACGGCATCCAAAGCCCTCAACAACACGGGACAGCTGCGCGAGAGCACCAGGCGACGCGTTCGCGAGGCGGCAGACCGCCTCGGATTCTCCGAGCGGATGCGGGAACCGTCGCGCACCGTCACGGTCGCGCTGCTGACCGGAGACTCCGTCGGCCGATTCAGCCTGCCCATCCTGCTCGGCGCCGAGAACGCGCTCAGCCTCGGGCAGATCATGGTGCTGCTGTGCGACACCCGCGACGACCCGGTGCGCGAGCAGTACTACCTCGAGCGACTGAGGGAGCAGCGGGTGGACGGCGTCATCGTGACGGGCGGGTTCACGGATCCGCGCCGGTCACTGCACGCGGACATCCCGACGGTCTACGCGCACGCGCCATCGGACGATCCGTCGGACACCTCCGTCGTGTCGGACGACGAAGCGGGTGTGCGGCTCATTGTCGACCACCTCGCGAGTCTCGGGAGGCGGCGACTCGCGCATCTCACGGGCCCGATCGACCAGCGCAGCGCCACCCTGCGCGCGGATGCGACGGTCGCGGCGGCGGAAGCGGCGGGCCATCCTCTCGTGCACGAGCCCCTGCACGGCGCGTGGACCGAGGCCTGGGGTCGGGCGGCGGTGGACATCCTTCTCGACCACGCGGCCGAGACTCCGGATGCGATCACCTGCGGCAACGACCAGATCGCCAGGGGAGCGGCAGACCGGCTCCGCGAGCGCAGCGTCTCGGTTCCCGACGACATCGCCGTGACGGGTTTCGACGACTGGGACGTGATCGTCGAGGGCTCGCGGCCCCCGCTCACCACGATCAACCGCAGGCTCGGCGAGGTCGGGCGAAGGGCCGCCGAGCTGCTGCTGGATGCGATAGCCGGCGCACCGCAGCCGGGCATCCAGCGCGTGCAGCCCGAGCTCGTGACGAGAGGGTCGACGCTCGGCGCAGCGTGACGAGGCCGCCGCGCTCCCCGCTGACGGCAGCGGGCTAGGGTGAGACGCGATGACCACGGCCGACCTTCCTCGTGATGCGCGGCGTGCCGGAGTGCGTGACGTGGCCGCGCTCGCCGGCGTCTCGACCCAGACGGTGTCGCGCGTGATCAACGACCATCCGAGCGTGCGCGACGAGACGCGACGGCGTGTGCAGGAGGCCATGCTCACACTCGGCTACCGGGTGAACAACGCGGCGCGCACTCTGGGAACGCGACGAACGCGCACGCTCGGTGTCATCGCGTCGAACGCCGCCCTGTTCGGGCCGGCTGCCGGTGTCGTCGCGCTCGAGGCGGCAGCCAGGGCCGCCGGACGGTGGGTCACGACAGCGTACGCGGATGCCTCGGACGAGACTTCGACGGCGGCGGCGCTCGAGCATCTGCTGTCGCAGGGCGTCGACGGGATCGTGGTGGTGGCGCCGCGCGTGACCACGGTGGAGACGCTCTTGAGGCAGGACGCCGGACTGGAGCGGGGCAGAGCCCAGCAGAGCGCCGCCGAACGGACCACGGCCGAACAGACCACGGCCGAACAGACCACGGACGACCAGGAGAAAGTCGACCGGGGCACTGTGACGGAGCGCACGGCCACAACGCGGGGCGGTCCCGCGAAGCGGCAGGCGGGCGTGCGGATCGCCGCTCTTCCGACGGACGGCGGCGTGGAGCTGCAGGCGCAGGCCACGAAGCTCGCGGTGCAGCACCTGATCGACCTGGGCCATCGGCGGATCGCCCGTCTCGGTGGCCCCGACGACTGGTTGGAGGAGGCGGCGCGGGCCGGCGGGTTCGACCGCGCGATGCGGCGTGCCGGTCTGTCGGAGACGGCGCGCTGGTCCGGGGACTGGTCCGCGGCATCCGGAGCGGCCATGGCCGAGCGTGTCGCCGCCTCGATCAGATCCGATGGCACGACCGCCGTCGTGGTGACGAACGATCAGATGGCGCTCGGGCTCATGTCGGGGCTCGCCGCCAGGGGACTGTCGGTGCCTGACGACGTCTCGGTCGTCGGTTTCGACGACAACACGGATGCCGCCTACTACAGCCCGGCGCTGACCACGGTGCGGGTGGACATCGACGGCGAGGCACGACGCTGTGTCGCAGCGGTGCTCGACGTCGACGACGTGGAGGTGTCGGTCGTTCCGCCGCGGCTCGTCATCCGGCAGTCGACCGCACCGCCCCGATGACCCCGGCCACTGGTGGTCGCTGCCCGCTTGTGACCGGTAACATTGCTCGAACCGAGACGGAACAACCGAAGCGGAACAACCGAGACGGAATGACCGAGACGGATCAGATGGAGGAGTCAGTGGCGATTCTGGATGCCGCAACCGAGGCCGCGATAGCTCGCACCCGGGAGGAGGTCGCGGCGCTGCACGGCGAGCTCGTGCGCTACGGACTCGTGGTATGGACCGGCGGCAACGTGTCGGGGCGGGTGCCGGGCACCGACCTGTTCGTGATCAAGCCGTCCGGGGTGTCGTACGACGAGCTCGCGGCCGACAACATGATCCTCTGCGACCTGGACGGTCGCGTCATCCCCGACACCGCGGGCAGCGAGCGTTCGCCATCCAGCGACACGGCGGCGCACGCCTACGTGTACCGGAACATGCCTGAGGTCGGGGGCGTGGTGCACACGCACTCCACCTACGCCGTCGCCTGGGCCGCACGCGGCGAGGAGATCCCGTGCGTCATCACGGCCATGGCCGATGAGTTCGGCGGGCCGATCCCGGTCGGACCGTTCGCGATCATCGGCGACGACTCGATCGGCCGCGGCATCGTCGAGACGCTGCGCGGGCACCGCAGCCGGGCAGTGCTCATGCAGAACCACGGCCCGTTCACCATCGGCGTGAGCGCGAAGGATGCCGTCAAGGCGGCCGTCATGGTGGAGGACGTCGCCCGCACCGTGCACATCGCACGCCAGGGAGGCGAGCTCATCCCGATCCCGCAGCAGTCGATCGACCGCCTCTACGACAGGTATCAGAACGTGTACGGACAGTCCACGGATGCCCGCAGGAGCGACTCGTGACCGACGCGCCGGACGAGACGGCTGTCACGTCCCAGAGGATCAACGCTGACGCGGCGGACGCCATCCGCTCCGGCCGCGCGGTGCTCGGCATCGAGCTGGGATCCACTCGCATCAAGGCCTGCCTGATCGGTGACGACCCCGCTGTCACGATCGCGGTCGGAAGCCATGCCTGGGAGAACGAGTTCGTCGACCGCAGGTGGACCTACTCGCTGGAGAGCGTCTGGGCGGGCCTCCAGGCCGCCTATGCGGATCTCCTGGCCGATGTGCGCCGTCGATACGACGTGGAGGTCGGCTCGCTGGGCGCGATCGGCGTCTCGGCGATGATGCACGGTTACCTGCCGTTCGATGCCGACGGCGAGCTGCTCGTGCCGTTCCGCACCTGGCGCAACACGACGACGGGGCCGGCCGCTCGTGATCTGAGCGAGCTGTTCGGGGTGAACATCCCGCTGCGCTGGTCGGTGGCGCATCTCTATCAGGCGGTGCTCGACGACGAGCCGCACGTGCCGCGCATCGCCTTCCTCACCACACTGGCGGGCTACGTGCACTGGAAGCTGACCGGCAGGAAGGTGCTGGGGGTGGGTGACGCCTCCGGTATGTTCCCGATCGACTCCGCGACAGGCCGCTACGACGCCGAGCTCCTCGACCGGTTCCAGGCGCTCGTCGCATCCAGGCCGCTCGCGGCACCGCTGGCGGAGCTGCTGCCGCAGGTGCTGTCGGCGGGTGAGGCCGCGGGCGAGCTGACGGGGGAGGGAGCGGCGCTGCTGGACCCGTCAGGAGTGCTGCGGGCAGGCATCCCGCTGTGCCCGCCGGAGGGCGACGCGGGAACGGGCATGGTGGCCACAAATGCCGTCGCCCCGCGCACGGGCAACGTGAGCGCCGGAACCAGCATCTTCGCGATGGTGGTGCTGGAGCGTCCGCTGGCGGAGTCGCACGAGGAGCTCGATCTCGTCACCACGCCGTCCGGCGATCCGGTCGCCATGGTGCACTGCAACAACGGCGCGAGCGAACTGGCCGAATGGGTCGGCCTCTTCCGCCGTTTCGCCGAGCTGGCGGGTCCGGCCATCGACGGCGACGCTGCGTTCGAACTGCTGTTCCGCGAGGCGCTGAACGGTGATGCGGATGCCGGCGGCCTGCTCGCGTACAACTACCTCGCCGGCGAGCCGGTGACGGGAACGGCGGAGGGCCGTCCGCTGTTCGTTCGCACGCCCGACAGCCGCTTCACGCTCGCCAACGTGATGCGCGCGCAGCTCTACGGCGTGTTCGGCACGTTGAGCCTGGGCATGCGGGTGCTCGCCTCCGAGGGAGTCGCCATCGAGCGGATGCTCGCCCACGGCGGCATCTTCCGCACGGCCGGCGTCGCGCAACGGTTCCTCGCCGCCGCCTTGAACGCACCCGTGGCGGTCGGCGAGACCGCGGCGGAGGGCGGCGCGTGGGGCATCGCCGTGCTTGCCGCCTACCTGCGGCAGGCATCCGCGCCGGGGCGGGATGCGCCCTCGCTCGCCGAGTACCTGAACGGCACCGTGTTCGCGAACGCCGCGGTGCACGTCGCCCAGCCGGATGCCGGCGACGTCGCCGGGTTCGCGGCCTACCTCGACCGGTACCGCGCCGGCCTCGGCGTCGAGCGCGCGGCCATCGCAGCACTGTGACGCGGGATCAGAACGGCCGCGGTCGTCGCAAGGCGCGGCCGGCCTCGAGTTGAGCTCGACGTCGGCCTCCGACCCACGCACCCGGAGACGCAGATCTCGCGACACCTCAGACATCCACAAGCCTCACCTCCAGTAAGGAAGCCCATGACACGCACACCGCTCACCACCTCTCTCGACGGCTACCAGGTGTGGTTCCTCACCGGGAGCCAGCACCTGTACGGACCGGAGACTCTTGCCCAGGTCGCCGACCAGTCGCGGGCCATCGCGGACCGGCTCGGCGCATCATCCGACCTGCCCGTGCGTGTGGTCTGGAAGCCCGTGCTCACCGGGTCTGACGAGATCCGCCGCGTCATGCTCGACGCCAACGCCGACGACTCCGTCATCGGCGTCATCGCCTGGATGCACACCTTCAGCCCCGCGAAGATGTGGATCGCCGGCCTCGACGCGCTGCAGAAGCCGCTGCTGCACCTGCACACGCAAGCGAACGTCGAGCTGCCGTGGGCCGAGATCGACTTCGACTTCATGAACCTCAACCAGGCCGCGCACGGCGACCGGGAGTTCGGCTACATCCAGTCCCGTCTCGGCGTGGCCCGCACCACCGTCGTGGGTCACGTGAGCGATCCTGCCGTGAGCGGCCGCATCGGAACGTGGAGCCGCGCGGCCGCCGGGTACGCGGCATCCCGCTCGCTCAAGCTCGCCCGGTTCGGCGACAACATGCGTTTCGTGGCCGTCACCGAGGGTGACAAGACCGAGGCCGAGCACGTGTTCGGCGTGCAGGTGAACACGTGGGGCGTGAACGAGCTCGCGGATGCCGTCGCGCAGGCATCCGGTGCAGACGTCGACGCGCTCGTGGCCGAGTACGAGGAGCTGTACGACGTCGTGCCCGAACTGCGGCGCGGCGGTGACCGGCATCAGTCGCTGCGCGACGGGGCGGCCATCGAGCTGGGGCTGCGCTCGTTCCTCGAGGAGGGCGGATTCGGCGCGTTCACGACGAACTTCGAAGACCTGGGCGCGCTCAAGCAGCTGCCG
>NZ_DASZVF010000027.1:0-9119 GCF_035547335.1 Humibacter sp.
AGGGGTCGCCACCGACGGGATGTGCGTCCACTGGCACCACCGCCTGTGGAGCGGCACCGCGCACACCGGCCGCATCGAGCTCGAATACGCGCCACGAAGCGCCGGACCACTGGGACCCCACTACGTGCCGCGGCCACCCCAGCATGGGTGCTGATCCGCGCAACAGGTAGCACATCACGGTCGGACGTCGGTCGGTGGCAACGGGCTCCGGGCAGCTGCACCTCGACGGCCGTGCTCCTTGGCCCGCTCGGATGTCAGCAATGCCGCTCGATGACGAGAAGCGAGCGCCGTTGCGAATCTCGGAACTCAGCGACGGCGAAGTCCGTATGGTCACCTGGCTCGCGGCGCTTCGCCTCCGGGTAGTACTGACGAACCTCTGCCCATAGACCAGCTCGATCCTTGAGGGCGACGTCAACCGGCCGCAGGTCGGCGATCAGCAGAACCCTGACTTCCGGGTCCAGTAGGAGGTGCTCGACCGTCTTTCTGGCCGGCTGATCACCTCCGCGCATCCGCCACACGGTGCCGTCCTCGTCCGTCCATGACCGATCCCGGATGATGCTGGGTAGGGTTTGCGACGTCGACGCCTCGTGCGAGTCGCCGCGTTGCTTCAACAGATCAGCAAACGTCGGCCCCCGATGCGAACGCGGGTTCGGCACACGACCATCGAACCAGGTGCTTCCCGCGATCGGTAGCGACATCGCGCGAAGGACGCTGTGGAAGAGCCCCGCCTGCCGCGAGCTCCTGAACGGGCGAGAACGGGTTCAGCGAACCGCCGATGTGGTCGATCCTGGGTGGGTGATGACTCGGGCTCGAGGCAGACGTGGCCGCTGACGTCGTCCCCCACGTCCCGGTCTCTCCCGTCCCACTTCCAGCTCGGACGACGGGGCGACGGGATGTCCTACTGGCCGTCGTTGTGTGCCTTGGTGTTGGCACGCTGATCACCGCCGCGGCTTACCTCGCTGAACTCCGATGGCCTGGCGATCCTTCGCTCGTCGACTTCGTCGACTCCAAGGTCCTGATCTACGTGATGAGGAGCGTGCTGTGCGTGGTCGCGGCGGGCGTCGTCTTCGGCTGCTTCCTCGCCGCCAGGCAGGTCCGCAAGGTAACCACCGCGCATACGGCGTTGGCGATCGTGATCGGTCTGATCCTGAGTGCCCCCTCCGCCTACGGTCTCGGGGCTGCGGCCCGACGCACGCTCGACTGGTCCGCCAACCAGACGTGGACCCATGAGCTGAACAACATCAACACCGACGACGCTCTGGGGCCACCCGCGCTCGACCGACCCGCGGCCGACCCGTCGATCGCGGGCAAGTTCATGGCCCCCGCCTCCTTGGGGGCCGGTTGGAGCTATGCCGCCGGCTACGAGCACGGTCCGGGCCGCATCCACACCTCAGCAGTTGGCGCCGTCGATGCGGGCCGGGTGTACTACGCAGGCGGAAGCGATTCGACCAATCTGTCGTTGGTCGAGGTCATCGTCGCCTTCGGCTCGTCCGCGCAGGCGCACGCCTACCTCATTGCTCAGTCGGCGCCCGCATCAGCCCCTGCCTGCTCGGACGGCTGCCCATCGGCCGGGCCTACCGGGGGCGTCGCCACCTACACACGTCTGCCGAACCCTGCACTCCGCGCTGAGAGCTTCGCGTATCGCTTCACCGACTCGATCGGCACCCACGACGTCGTGCTCATCCGCGACGGCTCCACCGTCGCGACGCTGCTTGTCCTCAACGTGCGCCTCCCGCATTCGGAAGCTGGTGCCATGCGAGTCCGCGCAGCCCTGCTTGCCGCCGCTGCGCTCCGAGGGTGAAGCTCTTCAGTGCTGGTCATCCGGCCGCGCGGCGCGCGCTGGGATCTCTCGCCCATGCGGTCGCAAGCACCCGCTCCCTCGTGTGTCTTAACTCTGGTCCGCAGGTCTACGACGTCGGAGTGGTGATCGCGCGTGCGCGTTCGAGGGGCCACACGATGGCGGTGACCACCCCGCGTACAGCAGCGGTGTTGATGGTTCCGTTGAAGCGGCTGTCGTTGGACCTGTCACGTTGGTCTCCCATGACGAACAGCTGGCCGGGCGGCACCGTGGTGGTGCTGAAGGTGTACGTCGGGTCGGGAACCCGCGATGGTGTGACTCCGTCGGGCGCAGTGCCGTAGGTGTAGGCGCGTTCGTCGACGGGTTGTCCGTTGACGACGACGCCGCTGCACTCGTTCGGGCTCGTGGCGCTGGTCGGGGGGCAGCCGATCGTGTCGCCGCCGACGGCGATGACGCGCTTGATGAAGTCGTTCTTCGCGGTCGGGTCGGTGAGCGTGCGGGTGTTGACGTTCGGCCAGTGGTTGCCAGCCTGCGACCCGTCGAACGCGACGATGTCACCCCGCTGGACCGTCGTGGTGGGGACGACCAGGACCACGTCACCGACCTCGAGCGTGGCGGCCATGGACGCGGACGGGACCGTCTCCACGCGAGACCCGGGGGGCGCGGATGCCAGCGCGGCGTCGATCGCCTGCTGCTCCCCGGCCGGCAGGGGTCCGACCGACGCGGCAGGGGTAGGCCCGCCGGTCGGATGGGTCGTGACGCCGGCATAGAGCCCTCCGGCCACGCCACCGAGGACCACGACCGCACCGGCGACCGCGAGCAAGAGCCGACGTCGTTCGATCTTGCCGGCGCGGGCGATGGCGCCGCCCGCCCAGTCCGGCCCGTCCGCAGGGAGCAGCGCGGCATGCAGACGGTCGCGCACGACAGTCTCGAGCTGATCGGTCATGAGTTGTTCTCCACGATGAGGGCGGCGTCGGAACGGAGGCGGGCGAGCGCCCGTGCGGTCTGGCTCTTGACCGTGCCGATCGAGATCCCCAGCGCCTGCGCAGTCGCGGCTTCGGTCAGGTCTTCCCAGAACCGCAGCAGGATGACGGCCCGCTGCCCGCGCGGCAGTCGTGCGACCGCTGCGACCATCGGGTCGTCGGGCTCGGCGACCTGCGCGATGGGTGCCTCGGGGGGATTTGCGGTCAGGACCTGCCGAAGGCGGCGGCCTCGCTGCGCGCTGCGAATCGTGTTGATGAGCACACGGCGCGCGTAGGCATCGGGATCATCCGCGGCTTCCACCTTCGCCCACGCGAGAAAGACCTTCGCGAGCGCCGCCTGAGCGAGGTCCTCGCCCTCGTGCCAGTCCTCGCCCAGCATGCGCGCGAGCTCACTCCACCGCGGACCCTTCGCCATCGCGAAAGCAACGAACCGCTCCCGCGACGCCTCGTCCACGACCCCACAGACTCCCTGGCCCCATCAGATGGTTGTCGTCGACCTCGGCCCATCGTTCGCTCCACCCGCCCACGTGCAGCCTGGTGTATGGAGTGTGCGACGCGATGTTCTAGCCCGCGGTGAACAGCAGTGCGTCTGAGGGATAGGTGGTGGTGCCGCCGTAGTGCGGGCAGTAGTAGGCGATCTTGTCGTCGATCATCGGTGGTGCAGCGTCGACGGGGCATGCGAACGGAGCCGATGGTCCCGCTGCCCATTTGTCCGTAGCTGCATTCCAGATGCTGGTAGCACCAGGTCCGGTCGAGCCGTACCTCCCCGCTCCGTTGAGGGAGAGCAGTCCGTTGCCGAACCAGGTGAGGGCTTGGCTGCCGAGGATGCCGAGCCGGACATCGGGTGCCAGGCCGCGCCAGGTGTTGGTCGCGGGGTTGTAGATCAACGTCTCGGCCACGGTCGGTCCCGGCCCCTGGCACACGGGGCAGTAGAAGGGGTAGCCCCGCACGATCACGTCGCTGCCGGCCTGCACGGCCGCCACGGGGTTCTTGAGGGTGCTCCCGTCGGCGGGCACGGCCGTCCATCTGGTGCTGTCCGCGTCGAGGCGGAACAGGTCGGCGCCACCTTCGGTCCGTGCTCCGGTCGGCGTGGGCTCGGAGGTGAACCATTGGGACCAGGCAAGGACTGATCCGTTGAAGGCGGTGGTCGTGCCCCACTGCACTCGATGACCCTGCGGGGCGACGGGCGCGGGGATCGTGGCCCAGGTGTTCGTGGCGGGGTCGTAGGCCGCGCCGTCCCCGTCGTAGTCCGCCTCGCTATGGATGACCGGCGGTTGTCCACCGAACACGACCACGCGGTCACCCGTCCAGATCGCGCGGGCATACACACGCGCGCTGAGCGGCGCCGTCGGGAGCTGGCGCCAGGAGTTGGTCGCGGGGTCGTAGGCCGCGCCGTCATTCGCGGCCATGAACGGTGACAGTGCTGTGTAGCCGCCCCAGACGATCCATTCCCGGCCCGTCCATGCGCTGCTCACACCGTCCCGCGCGCCCAGTGGTGAGGACGCCATCGCATGCCAGCGGGCCGTCTTGACGTCGTAGACCGCGCCGTCGTCGTCGAGCGTCTGGCCCTGCTGACCGGACGCACCTCCCCACACCAGCAGGGCCGAACCGGTCCATGCGACCGCTGCGTCCATGCGCGGGGTCAGCGGCGAGCGCGGCAGCTCGCTCCAACGCCCGGCCAGCATCGAGGCGACCGAGACGTGCGGGCTGACCGGGTGGACGGGCGCGGGACGTGCCGCGCTGCCGGTGGAGGTGAGCGCTAAGGCCAGCGCAGTCACACCCGCAGCGACGGCCACGCCACTTCCGGCCAACGCCGTCCGCCGACGCCGTCGTCGACCCGCGACTCGGGCGCGGACGGCGTCGACGTCGACCGGTACGACATAGGCGTCCGCTCGGTTGTGCAGGTCGTCGCGCAGGCCGTGTTCGACCTGACTCATCGCGCCTCCTCATGGGCAGGCAGCAGGGCACGCAGCTTCGCCAGCGCCTTGCTCGTTTGACTCTTCACCGTTCCGGGGCGACAGCCGAGCGTGGCCGCAACCTCGCGTTCGCTGAGGTCGAGGTAGAACCGAAGCACGATCACGGCCCGCTGCCTCGGTGGCAGCGACAGGACCGCGACCGACAGATCAGCCCGTTGCGACCACGCATCGGCCGGATCGCCGAACGCCTCCACACGCCCGGCTGCTGACAGGTCTCGGCGCGCACGCCGATGCTGGCCGCGGGCCTCGTTGACAACGATCCGGGTCGCGTAGCCGCCCGGATTGTCCATCCGCGATACCCGAGGCCAGCGCTCGAGCACCCGCACCAACGACGTCTGGACGATGTCCTCGGCCGCCACCGGATCACCGGTCAGCAGCAGCGCGACGCGACCGAGCCTGGCCGACTCAGCCGCGACGAACGCCGCGAACCCATCGTCCCCCATGCAACTCCAATGTCCGACCGGCACGATCGGTTGCCCCGAGTCTGCGACCGCGCCCACGGGTACGCGGCACACTCTGGAGATGCGGCGCTACGCGTGGTGGCTCTTGCCAGTCGCGGTGATGCTGGCCGACCGAGCAGCGCTGCAGCACACCGACCCTGGGCTACTGCAGCCACGGCAGGTCGAGTCGCACCTACGTGACGTGCTGATGGGTGCGCCACTGCTTCTGATAGCCATCCCGACGGGTGTCGCACTGGCCCGCGCGAGGCACTGGATCATCGGCGTGACCCTGGCGGTAGCAACAGCGTTGATCGTCCACCTGCTCCGGGATCTGATCACGACTGAGGACTGCCAGCACACCTCGACAGATCCTTGCGCCTTGCGCCGCGGGACGAACTGGGGGACGTTCGCGGGCATCGCTGCATCGCTTGCCCTTGGGATCGTTGTGCAAGCGGTTGTGCAGTTCGGAATGCAGCGCCGCGACCGGCCGGCCAACCCGGTGGCCAGCGGCGTTCCGAGTGAGTCCGGGACGATCGGATAGTCGGTGCCGAGAGCTTGCGAACGTCAGAGAGCGCGCCAACGCACATCGCGGTCGGTATGGCTACTCCCCATCTGGAGCTAGGGCGCGGTCTTCCTCTTGGATCGTCGCGAAGCGAAGGAGGCCGAGCGAGATCCACGGTGGCTGGTCGTTCGACCGAAACACGGAGAACGTCGTCCGTCCCGACTCCTGAGGCCACTCGTGCTCTGTAACGACAAGCCAGCGCGTTGCGACGGCGCCGTGGAGTGCCTCGTCGGTGCCCGCGATCTTGTCGATCGCATCTTGCAGGATGTCGTCAGTCGTCGGCTCGTGGTTCACGAGCGGAACGCTAGCGAGTCGGACACGGCGAACCCCCCTACTGGACGCCATGACCGGCACGCACCTTCCGGTGCCGCGGGGCCGAGGCAGGCGTCCCGATGTCAGGCGTGGCCGTTGTTGTGCCGCATCTCAGCCGGGCTGTCCTTCGCGCCCGGTTCCGCGTCGACCGCAGCTCGACGGAGCGAGTGAAGTCCCAACGGCAGTCCGACCGCAACCCATCCGATCCCGCCCGCCAACGCCGCGGCAAAGCCCCTCCCGAGCGCGATCCCAACGCCGATGAATGCCGCGCTGCCCGCGGCTATGTGCACGACCACGTGCCAAGCGCGCGTCGGTCGGCTGCAGATCCATTGCCAGCGCGAACCCCGATCGCCCACACCCCAGACCGTTCTACGCGGAGCGACCCGATCCTGCCCCCGCCTCCCCGGCGCGTAGGCGCATCACACTTCGTGCCGAGAGCCCGCGATCAGGCACCTACCGCGCGGCGCGCTCGCGATGCGTCGAGTCGCGGTTGCTCGACCCCGGGCAACCCCGCCGAGAATTGGCGTCTGACATGACGTGAGGCGAGTGACGTCGGCGGTCAGCGGCGAGCTCTGCTCTGCAGACTGGCTGCTACCGATTGATTTGACGTCTTCCCTCGACCACGAGCAGAACGAGGCCGACGAGTAGGAGAGGTAGCCACAACATGCTCAGGGCGATGGACAGGTAGACGATCGTCAGCCCTTTCGCCATCAGCCCGACGAGAAGCAGGACGATCGAAGCCGGGACACAGGCACCGGCGGCGATGAACCAGCGCGTGCTGGCTCGGCGTCGCACAGATTCGGTTCGCCACCAGACCCACCCCGGCGGTGGCGGTGGCCAGCTGGGGTCTGGCTGCCACCCTGGCGGGGGTGCCCACCCTGGCGGGGGCGGTGGCCAGCCGGGCGGGGCCTGCCACACGCTTGTCACGCCGACGATGGTGCCTCGCTTCTGGTCCTTCGCGCACCGCAGTCCGCGGTCGGAACCATTGACCGACCCGGTGCTGCCACGCTTGAGGCTCCGCGGAACGACGATCGTTCGGCGTGGCGGGGGCATGGGCAGGAACGGCGGTGCTCTTGTAGAACGGCCTTACTGACCGTGCAGAGATCGCTGGAGGCCACATGACAGCGCCGTGGGACCCGCCTGCGGAGCCGCCGCAGACCGCAGGGCCTTCCTCGTGGTCGGCGCCCGCCCCCGGAACCTGGGGTGATGCTCAACCTGAGTACGGCGCAGTGACCGGCTACGGAGCGCCACCCGGCTACAGCGCCAGCTCGCCCTACGGTCCGCTCCCGGCAAACCTGGCCACGGCCGGGCAACGCTTCGGCGCGACCCTGCTCGAGCTCGTCCTGGCCATCGCGACACTCATCATCGGTTGGGTCATCTGGGATCTCATCGCCTGGACGCGCGGCCAGACACCAGCCAAGCAGCTGCTCGGGCTGCGCATCGTCAGCGCCCAGTCGGGACAACCCCTCTCGTGGGGTCAGAGCTTCGTGCGGAACTTCCTGTGCTATGGGCTGCTGGGATCCATCCCGTTGCTCGGCTTCATCTACCGAATCGTCGGCGCCTGCTTCGTGTTCAACCCCGACCGCCAGGCGCTGTGGGACCGCATGGCGAAGACGTACGTAGTCAGCGAACGTCGAATGAGTACGTCGCCCTAGGCCAACCGAGGTCGTCGACCGGGATCACGAACGTGGAGTCGGCGGCACGTACACACCGAAAGCGCGCGAACGGCACGCACCGTTCGACGCCTTGCGGTCGTGCCACGGGTGTTGGGCTCGCTCAGCCGTGGTCCGTCCAACCATGGTCAACGAGCCAGGTGGTCAGGACAGCGGCATAGTCAGGCGAGATCCGCCAAACGTGCAGCACTACGGTCGCTGCTGAGGTCGTGTGACCACGCGACGCGGTCGACAATCCCACCGCGGGTGAATTCCCCGGCCGTGTCTTGCGGAGGGTCACCGTCTTCGCGGCGTGCGAATTCCACGAGTTCGTTCTCTCGGGGCAGGTGATGGCTCGTTACCGCGGGCCGGGTGAGTTGACGGAGTTGCGCGTCCTGCTCGTCGAGGAGGTACAGCTCGAGCTTCACCGTCATCACGATGGCAAGCGTGCCACCCACCTGGGCCCGCACCGGGTCTGTGCGCTCGAATCGACGCTTACCGCACGTCCTTGGTGGCCGTCGCCAACCGCAGCGCCGCTTCCGCCGGCGTCTCGCCAGCGTTGATGATCGCCCAGGCGCGTGCAAGATCGACGAGTTCCTCGGGTGACAGAGCGCGCACGCCGAAACGGAACTCGTCCAGGACGCGTACCAGCACGCCGATCAGCGCTTCTCGTGCCTCGTCGTCGGTACGTCGTTCAGCCCTGACCTGCTTCAACAGGGCATCGCGACGTGCGCTTCACGTCTGCTTGGACATGCCACCACGGTAGGGAACACGCGGGACGAACGCACCCGAGTTCCTGCACGCCCGAACGGCATCCCTGAAGGAGCGGGGTCGGTCAAGTCCTGGTGCTGAGCGTGTTCTTTGTCTTTGCGGCTGTGGTCTGGGCGCGTCGAGCTGAGGTCGGGGTCAATACGCAGCGCCCGGAGCCCGCGAGTGTGCGAGCGGGTGAGGACGAACGGTGTTGATGCCGGCCGGTGCTCGTCGCAGCCTGGGTGGCCGCGAAGGCGTGTGGAGTTGTGGGCGGCTTCGTCGTTGAACAAGAGTCCGCTGGCGAGGTCTGCCAGGCATCCCTTCGCGACGACCGGGTGGTGTCGCATGAAGCCGTGCGGAGAGCCCACGCGGGGTGGGTCGTGGGGCCATTCACTTACGCGACCGTGACGGTCATGCCGTTCCTCGGCCCGCACGAAGCTGTGAGGTTGTTCAGGCCGCCGTGGCGTCCAGGCTGCGGGCGTGTCCGTCGCGCAGCGTGTAGTACACGACGTCGAGCATGCGGTGCGCGGCGGCGACCTTCGCGGTGTTGCGGGCGGTCTTGCCGCGTCGCGCGATGATGGCTTCGCGCATCGCCCGCACGCTCGGTTCGCATTGGCGTTGGATCGCCTCGACCGCGGCCCAGCGC
>NZ_DASZVF010000028.1:0-3513 GCF_035547335.1 Humibacter sp.
GCGCCACGCGCGCGAGCTCGTCGTGCGTGAGGGAGTCGGATGCCGCCAGCCGGCACGCAGCGGCGAAACCGGGCGCCTCATCCAGGAGTCCCAGCGCGGGCGCGGTGGCGCCGCCGTACGGATCGGCATCGGCGAGCACGACGCTGTGGCCCAGCGCGGCGAGCTCGGCGGCGATCGTGATGGCGACGGACGTGCGGCCCGGCGCCCCTGCCGGACCCCACACGGCGATCACCCGCGAGGCGTCCTGCGTTCCGATCGGTCCGCCGACTCGCGACGGGACCGCGGGGACGCCGCGCAGCGACGGTTCCAGCGCGCTCCAGTCCGCCGCGGCATCCAACGCGTCGTAGACGCCGAGCGCCAGCGCGTGCCTGCGCTCCGACTCCCCTGCCGCGAGCACCACCAGGCGCACGCCCGTGCGGTCGCACATCGAGACGACCTCTGTCGTCAGCCTGCCCCGGCCGGCACCGACCACGGCGACATCCACCTCTCGCGCCTCGAGCGCCGCCACCAGTTCGCGGCCCACGCTGGTGCGTACCGTCACCAGGTGGCCGGATGCTGTCGCCTCCGCCGCCACGCGTTCCTGCATCCGGCGATCCAGACACAGTGCGACGGACGTCATCGTCGAGCTCCCGAGTCGTCCGCGTCCGAATGCCCGGGCGCGCGTTCCGTCGGCGTCGCCCTGGCGGCGTCGTCGGGCGCGTCGGCGTCGTCAGCTTCATCAGCTTTGTCAGGCGACTCGACGCCCGCCGTCGCCGCGGAACCGCCACTGCTCGGAACGACCGAGATGACCTGACCGTCGGCGATGGCCTGCAGAACGGATGCCACTCGTGCCGCGGGAACCCGCAGCTCCACCGAGACGGCGCCCCTGTCGGCGACGAGCGCGTCGTCGTGCGAGACGGACACCACGACCGCGCCCGAGACCAGTACCGCCGGCGGCCGGTAGTTCTTGTCGTTCGCCGCGTGTGCCGCCCAGACGTCTGCCGTCGCTCCGGCCGTCACGGCTGCGGCGACCGGACCCGAGGCCTTCACGACGATGCTCGTCAGAGCCGACTCCGCCTTGTTCCGCACGGCGCCGGCGGGCACGAGCTCGCCTTTCGGAACCGACCGCACGACGACTCCGTCGCCCTGCAGTCCGTCCCGTCCGAGGTAGCGATCGGCATCCGGAACGCGAACGCTCACCAGTTCGACATCACCTGGCGACACGGCATCCCCGGCGACCAGCGTCGTGCGGGCCACATAGACCTGGACGCTCCTGTTCTGCGCGGCCAGCAGTGCCGAGACACCCACGACCGAGGCGGCGATGAGTACGATGCCCACCGCGAACCTCGGATCGAACCAGAACCGCCTGGGCTTCCCGTCCGTCGCGCCCATGTTCCTCTCCTCGTTCCGCAGCTCGTCTTCGCGTGATCGGGACGGGAATCGACATCTCCGCCCGTGCAGCACGCCGTCGATCCTGAGCGACCTCTCAGCCGTGTTCGGCGCATTGCTGCGCTCCTGCTGCGTCCATGGTGCCGATCCTGAGCGACACGTAGGAAAGTTATCCACACGAACGGGGCGTTCGCGGTGCTCCCGCCATAATCGAAGGCATGACCGGCGACCGAACGGATGACGTGACGCGCTTCCTGACGGTCGGCGACGCCGCCGAGATCCTCAGCGTCGCGCCCGGGGACGTCGTCGGCCTCATCACGACCGGTGAGCTGCCGGCGATCCGCGTCGGCCGGCCAGGCGCATGGCGCATCGAGCGGGTCGAACTGGAGGCGTACATCCAGGCGATGTACGAGGAGACCCGCCGTCGCGCCCTGTGGGAGCAGTCGGACCTCGCCTCCATTCCCGAGCTCTCCGGCGGAAGGGTCGTCTGGCCCGACCGCGACTGAGCGCGGCATCCTGCACCGCGCGCGCCGCGCCTAGACGCGAACCAGGATCAGAGCCGCCATCGGCACGATCCGCGTTCCTCGCACGTTGCTCTGCCTGCGCGGCGCACCCGGATCGTGCAGCGCAAGGTCGAAGTGGTCCCTGGCCACCCGGTCGATCGTTCCGTGCAGTGTGCCCGAACGGCTCGTCACCGTGAGCGCGCTCCGGCGGCGCGCGAGGTCGCGCAGCGCGAATGCCAGTCCGAGCCGATCGATCAGCCGTGGAGACGCCTCGGGCGTACGCGAGGCGTCGACATCGGGCTCGGCCTGCAGGCTCTCGACGAGCTGCTCGTCGTCGAGGCCGACCGAGGCGATGGCATCCAGCGGAACGAGCGCCCTCGCCGACGCCACCTGCGATCCGGCTCGGTCGTACTCGTCGGCCACCAGGTCGCCTGACAACCAGTCCCGGCCGAAGGTCATGGGCCGAAGCAGCATCGTGCTGCCGTCGACGAGCCAGAGGCGAATCGCGCGGTGCCTGCCCGCATCCACGCCGGATGCCGCGCGCAGGCGATCACGCAGCGAGAGCTTGCCCAGCCGCAGACGTTCCTCCTCGACCCGGAGCTCCAGGTCTTCGACTCCCAGTTCGTGTTCGAGCTGGCTCTCCAGGTCGTCGAACAGGTTGTCCCAGCGCATGATCCGCCAAGCTAGCGCGCCGAACGACGTCCGAACGGCCGTTATCAACAGGGCACCAACGCCGTGGACGCACTTGTCTGGCCACTGGTTGAGTGACTTCCCACAACACCCCCCAAAGGCGGGGTCCAGGGCACACCCGACAGGCCCGGTCCGCCTTTCTCGCACCGCCGACCGCAGGGAGTACCCATGAGCCATGCTGCCGCGTCGCTTCCGCCGCACGACGTCCCTCCCGACGCGCGGCACGGCTCCCCGACCACCGCGCCGCGCCGCCGTGTTCCGCTCAGCCACGGGCTGGGCGACGACTTCTTCATGGCCCAGCCTTCGCGCAGGGCCGAGCTCGCCGACCCCGAACCGCTCCTGACGAACCTTGCGCGATGCATCCTCGAGGTGCTTGCCGGGGCACGGGAGCTCGAGCAGCTGAACCGATGGGTCACCGACGAGGTCTACGCGACGCTCCTGCACCGCACGGTGCTCGCCGAGCGGGCGCGTCGCGTGAAGGGTCAAAAGGCGGTACGACCGGCCCTCACGGTCTTGAGCACGCACATCTGCGAGCCGCGGGACGGCGTCGTCGAGGCGACGGTCGTCATCCGCAACCCGGTGCGAGTGCGCGCCGTCGCCATCCGCCTCGAGGGTCTCGACCGGCGATGGCGCGCATCGGCCGTCAGCGTGCTCTAGGCGTTCTCGTCGCGAAAGCGGTGCGTGTCGCAGCCTTCGCCGACACACTCCGCGCATGGCGGTCGCCCGCGTGCCGTGCGATCGAACGCCTTTTATCGAGGATCGCGGACGACCGCACCGCCACAGCGTGAACGCATCGGGGATGCGCCGACAGACTCACCCACGACCGCATCGGGAGGGCCGCAGGCCCGGTCGACGCGCTGTTGGGGGTCAGTGCTGCCGGCGCTCAGCGCCGACGACGCTCCTGTGCCCTGCGCTCGGCCCTGTTGAGCGGCTCCGCTTGCGCACTGTCGTC
>NZ_DASZVF010000029.1:0-8655 GCF_035547335.1 Humibacter sp.
GAGCAGATCTGACTAGCATCGAAAGTCAACTGACAATCATTATCTAATCCAAAGGAATCCCAACACCAACCAAAAAGATCAGTGCCGGAGGTTATTTGGCATATGACATAGTGCACGCTGTTGAGTTCTCAAGGATCGGACACTCCTGACCATCGATCACGCGGATCTACTTGTCAGGGTTACTTCACCGATCATCCGCCGACCGTGACACGGGCGGGAAGCCTGCACACGTCGGAGGAAGATGTTGTTGTTTCCTGCAGCCAGTGGTTCTCTCCTCCAGAGGAGTAGCTCTTCGGCTGAGGGCTTGTCCCGCTTGAGGCCGGAAGCTCTTCGAGCCTTCCGCACCTTTGGGGTGACAAGTCATTACTTTACGCGGCGGTCCGCGCGCGTGCAATTCGAGGCCGCAGCCCGGGCGTGGCGCGCTTCTCGAGTCGTCCGTCGGCCGGCTCGATGGTCTGGCCCACCGCCGGAACCGCACCAGTTGGCCCGTCGAGACCTTCTCTGTCGACGAGGTCCAGAAGGCGTCAGTGGGTCCGCCGGGAACCGTGTGAGCGGAGCACCTCGGGAACCGTGCGAACGGAAGACCCGAGAACCGTGTGGGCGGAGGACCGGGGAACGGTGTCAGCCGACCGCACTGAGGCGAGCGACACCGATCTTGGAGTCGGCCATGCCGTAGAACACGTACCGTTGCCCGTCGATCTGCTCGATCGCCGTCGGGAAGACCACGTTCGGCACGGTGCCGCTGCGCTCGTCCTCGGTGTCCGCCGTCAGCAGCGGGTCGACGGTGCGCTGGAGCACCCGCCACGGTTCGGCGGCATCCAGGATCATCGCACCCGCCGCGTAGTTGACGTGCTGCTGCTGCGACATCCCACCCTCGAGACGCCCTGTCACCCCGTGGTGCAGAAGCAGCCATCCCTCAGGAATCCGCACAGGCGCCGGACCCGATCCGATCTTCAGCTCCTCGAACGGATGCTCCGGCGCCGCCACCACGCGATGCCCGCTCCACCTCGAGAGGGCGCGCACGTCGTTCCGCACGTCGTCGAGGGGCACGAAGCTCATCCAGATGCTGCCCCGTTGCTCGGTCATCCACTCGGGGAGGACCGGTCGCTCACCAGGCCGGATCTCGCTCAGATCCCACGACGGACGATGGAGGACCGCGAGCGACTCGGTACCGTCTGGCGCCGTCACCGGCTCGGGCAGGAACACGGTGTCCTTGTTGTGGAACAGGTTCAGGTCGAGATCGAGGGCATCGTCGTACGCGAACGACACGGGACCGAGACGAACCCAGTCACGGACATCCGGAGACACCGCGATCGCCGTGCGGGGCCCCAGCGGCCCGAATGCGACATACGTCATGACGTGCAACCCGAGCGCCGGGATGTAGGTGACACGCGGATCCTCGACGCCCGCGTTCTGAGACCCCCGCTCCCACGTTCTGTCCGGCTCGATAACGACGCCCTCGCGCTCCACTCCGACCGGCACACCGTCGTCGAGCACGATGCGCGCGAGTCCGATGCGCGACACATTGCCCTCGGCCACGAGCCGAGGCAGTAGGTAGAGGCGTCCCTGCGCGTCGTGGCCGGTCGCGGGGTTGAGCACACCCTCGGCCTCGAGCGGCGACCCCGGCTCGGGCGCCATGATCACGCCGAGGCGTTCCAGCGCATACGGGAACCGCTCTGTGGTCGACGATTCGATGGTCATGGTGTTCCTTTCGATCGGGTTTCGATCGGTGCATGCCGCACCCGGTTCGGTCCTCTTCGGCGGTCGCCTGCCGACTGGCTGGTCGGTCCCCGATGGTCAGTTGCCGGCCTCCGTTCGCCCGCCGGCCGCCCGCTGCTGCTTTGCAGAGTTGCCAACCGGCGCATTGCCCCGGCCGAGCCTCCAGCGAAGCCGGTCGGTTCGCCCACCGGCGCACCGGCCCACCGAGACGACCGCCCACCGAGACCCCGAACCCCCGACCCACCGAGCCGACGGCCGCGCTCATCCGGTGCCGCTCGAACCGCCTCCCGGGCTGCGATAGAAGTAGAGTTCGCGGTCGCCTGCGGGTGCGTCCCAGCCTTGGGCGAACATCCAGTCGCCCTGCCACCGGATGAGACCGCCCCACGCGAGCGAGCCTCCCCGGTGCAGCTGGAGCTGCGTGAAGGGATCCACGACGGCATACCGCGCCTGACCAGCCGCGAACTCGCCCTCGCGGTCTCGGTAGAAGAAGTCGAGCACGAGCGTGTCCCCCGTCACGACGGCGCACGCGACCTCGTGCAGGCTCCCCCACTCGCTGATGTCGAGATACGGCTGCGGCTCGAACGTCCAGTGCACGAGATCGGTGGAGCGTCCGACGGTGAGCACGCCGTCGCATCCCTCGGACAGGAACATCAGGTAGTGCTCCCCGAAGCGCACGGCGTTCCCGCGTCCGTCTGTGGCCACAACAGCCCCCTTCGCCCACAGCCGGGAGACGGCGTACGGAACCGCGAGCCCCACCTTCTCCCAGGCCTCGAGGTCGTCCGAAATGGCCATGCGGATGTCGCATCCCACCTCGCCGAGCGGCCAGCCGGGCGATGGGTAGCGCTCGGCCTCCTCCGCACCGGCCAGAGGCCAGATGCCGTTGTAGAACATCACGTAGCGCCCATCGGCCTCGTAGACCTTGGGGTCTTCGCAGCCCCACACCTCGTCGTCGTCGGTGGGGAAGATCAGCGGGTTGGCGGCGTCGTCGCTCCAGCCGGCGCCCGGCGTGTAGACGGCGTGGCCGATCCGGCTGGCCAGCGACTCCTTGCGCGGCGACGCGCGGTAGAAGAGGTGGAGCCGGCCGTCGCGCTCCATCAGCGTGGGGTTGAAGAGCGACGAGGACGTCCACCCGACTCCGGTCGGGTCATCCCACTGCCCCTCCAGGCGGAACGTCAGCGAGTCGTCGCGCTCGAAGGGGCCGATCATCCAGTCGACGGGCTCGCCGAACGCCTCAGCCGAGGAGAACTGGGCAACGGTGAGCGCGGCCGTCTTCTCGTTGCTGTGACGTTCGGCATCCTCGTACGAGTCCCGCAGCCGTTGCGTCGAGATGGGCTGCACGGCTATCCCTTCACCGAGGATCCGAGGTCGGTGGCGGTGAAGTACCGCTGCCCGACGATGAACAGCACGACAACGGGCGCCGCGAGCACGACGGCCCCCGCCAGGATGGCGCCGAACGGGTTGGCCGTGGACGACGCGACATTGCTGATGTAGTTCGCCAGCGACACGGCGAGCGGCTGCATCGAGGAGTCCTTCGTGATGAGGAACGGCCACAGGAACTCGTTCCACGGGCCGATGAACGTCAGCAGCACCGCGGTGACGAGAGCCGGTCGCACGAGCGGCAGCCCGAGGCTCCACAGCAGGCGCAGCTCTCCAGCACCGTCGACCCGCGCAGCGTCGAACAGCTCCTTGGGCAGCTGCAGGAAGTACTGCCGGAAGATGATCACGGCCGTCGAGTTGATCGCGAACGGCAGGATCATGCCCAGATAGTTGTCGGCGAGACCGTAGTTGCGAGCGATCAGCACGTACAGCGGGATGATCAGCAGCTGGAACGGAACGACCTGCACCAGCAGAGCGAGCGCGAACGTCGTGCCTCGACCGCGCCACTGCAGCATCGCCAGTGCATATCCGGCCAGGAGCCCGAACACCACGGTGCACAGCAGCACGCCTCCGGTGAAGATTCCCGAGTTCACGAGGCCCTGCAGCAGATTGATGCGGCTGTTGATGGCGGCGTAGTTCTCCAGCGTCAGGTTCGACGGATTGGGGAACGCACCGGCGACCGTGGGATCCGGCTCGGTCTGCAACGACCCCACGAGCATGTAATAGAAGGGGAACAGGAAGACGATCGCGCCGATGGTGAGCACGACGCCACGCAGAATGGCCTGGCCGCGCGAGAGCTCGATGCCCGTTCCGCGACGTGACCTGCGGCGGCGGCCGCCTCGCGGCATCCGCACTCCCGCCGGCTCTTCGATAGACGTGTCGGCCATCAGTCCCTCCCCTCCCCGAACCGGTTCTCCAGGAACGCGATGATGAGCACCACGATCACGAGCACGATGCCGATGGCGGCCGCGAATCCCGGATGCCCCTGCTCGATCCCCTGCTGATACATCACGAACACGGGCGACGAGGATGCCCCGTTCGGCCCGCCTCCCCCGGTGAGGAGGTACGGCTCCGTGAACAGGTTCGCGCCCACGATGGTCGACAGCAGCAGCACCAGCACGGTCGCCGGCCGCACTCCAGGCACCGTCACCGAGAAGAAGGAGCGGATGCGACCAGCTCCGTCGGTCGCGGCCGACTCGTACAACTCGTTGGGCACGTTCTGCAGCGCCGCGAGGTAGAGCAGGATGAAGAATCCCAGCTGCTTCCACGTGACATAGATCGCCACGGTGGGCATAGCGAGCACCGGGTTGATCAGCCACGACGGGCTCGGGGCGAGCGGGCCGAGCAGGTTGTTGACGAGCCCGTCGCTGTTGAACAGGAACAGCCACACTGCGATGACCGCCACGCTCGCCGTGACGTACGGCACGTAGTAGCTCACCCGCAGGAACACGCGAGCGTGCACGACCTTGTTCAACGCCGTCGCCAGCACGATCGACAGCACGACCGTCAGCGGCACGTTGATGAGGAGGAAGACGCCCACGTTGGCGAACGACTGCAGCACCGCGGGATCGGTGAACACCTGCACGTAGTTGTCGAGGCCGACGAACGGCCTGTCGACCTGCGCTCCCGGCGCCGCGAAGAAGTAGTCGAAGAACGACATGTAGACGGCGAACACGAGCGGATACGCGAACACCGAGATCACGAAGACCAGGTACGGAACCGCGAACAGGCCGCCGAACGGCTGGCGGCCGAACACGCGCACCCTCAGCGGATGCTTCGGCGACGTACGCGGGTGGTGCCCGGGCTCGGGGCCGGCGGCGTCGCCCCGCCTGCCTGCCCCGAGCCCCGGGTGCGCCGTCGGACTGGTGGAGGACATGGCTACTTCTTCGCCCACTCCGCAGTCATCGTCTTCGCCGCGCTGGACAGCTGCGACTTCAGGTCGCCCTGCCCGGAGATCACGGCCTTCTCGTAGAAGTTGCGCAGATCCTGGAGCACGGCGATCGTGTTCGGGCCGGTCGGGTCATCCATGGTGCGCTCCGTCTGGCCTGCGAACTGCTGGTACGCCGGGTTCTTCTGGAAGAAGTCGGGGAACGTCTTCTGCAGGTTCGTGCGGATCGGCATCTGGCCGGTGATCTCGAGCAGCTTCTGGTCTTCCGACTTGCTCGTCGTGTACTTGAGGAAGTCCCACGCCGTTCCCTGGTTCTTGCACGAGGTGTACATGCCCACGTTCTTCGCATCCGGGAACGTGTACGTCTGATCCGCGCTCATGCCGTCCTTCGTCGGCACCGGCACCGAGCCCCAGTTGACCTTCTTGTACACCGGGATGGCCCACGGACCGACGATGGCCATGGCCGACTTGCCGGTGGCGAAGGCGTCGTTCTGGGACTGCTCCTTGCCCGCGAGACCGTCGGCGTAGATGGACTTCCAGAAGTTCGACACGTCGAGACCGGCCTGGCTGTCGATCGTCGCCTTGCCGTTCTCGATGATCGACTTGCCCTTCGTCTCAGCGGCGTACAGCGGCAGGAAGTCGAAGTTGGGCTGGAAGAACTCGCTCGTCGGCGACGGGTAGATGGCGTACTGCGCAGCACCGCTCGAGGTGAGCTGCTTCGCGGTGGCGAGGAAGTCGGAGTACGTGCTCAGCTTGGGATGCTCGGCGTCGAGCCCCGCCTTCTGGAACATGTCCTTGTTGTAGAAGATGACGACGGGGTTGGCCTTCCACGGCATCTGGTAGAAATCGCCATCGCTCGACTTGTACTGCTTGGCGGATGCCCCGCTGCGGCTCTCGATGTAGCTGTCGGCCCCGGGGAACTTCGAGAGGTCGACCAGGCCGCCCTGCTTCTGGAACTGGCCGGTGGCGGCCGGCAGGTTGTTGTAGACCAGGCACGGTGTAGTCCCCGCGGTGATCGCGGCGCCGATGACCTCCTCGGTCGTCTTGCCTGCGGGGACCTCCTGGCCGGTGACCTTCTCGTCAGGGTGCTTCTTGTTCCAGGAGGCGACAGCGGCCTTGCCCCACTGGATCTCCTGCGCGTTGTTGGAGTACCAGATCTTGATCGGGCCGTGCGCCTTCGTGGCGTCGGATCCGCCGCCGGAGCCCGCCGAGCATCCGCTGAGCGTCAGCGCGGCCAGCGCCACCGCCGCGACGGTGGCGATCTTCGTGCGTCGTTGCATTGTCATCTCTCCTTGGTGTTGTGGTGTGCCGTTCCCGCCGGCGCCGCTGTGGAGGCGCGACGGATGAGGTCTGCTCCCGGAAGCTCGACATCGGGTGCCGTTCCTTCCTCGATCAGGCGCAGCAACGTCTCGGCTGCCGCCCTGCCCCATTGGGATGGCGCGTTGCCGAGGCTCGTCAGCGTGGGATAGACCCACTCGCCCATGTCGGATCCGTCCATGCCGGCGATGGACAGGTCGCCGGGCAGAGACAGCCCGCGCTCGTGCGCGACCGCCATGCCGGCGATGGCCATCGGATCGTTGCCGTAGATCACCGCCGTCGGCCGGTTCGGGTCATCGAGGAGCCGGCGGGTGGCTGCGGCCCCCTGCTCCGGCGAAAAGTCCGCCTGCTCCACGACCGACTCGAGCCCCCAGGCCCGGCATTCGGCCAGGAACCGCTCGAGACGGATGCGCGCGTGCTGCATGGCGGTGTTTCCCGTCACGTGCGCGATCCGCCGGTGGCCGAGCTCCGCGAGGTGGCCGACGAGCTTCGAGATGCCCGCGCTGTAGTCGCGCGAGATCACGGGCATTCCCGCCGCGTCATCCGGACGCCCGAGCACGACGGCGGGCTTGCCGAGGCCCGTGAGGGCGCGGACGCGATGGTCGTCGTCGAGCAGGTCGGTGACGAAGAACCCGTCGACGCGGCGCTCGGAGCTCAGGCGCCGGTAGGCGTCCAGCTCGCTGTCCACGTCGGGCACGACGCTCAGCACGAGCACCTGACCGCGCTCGGCGAGCACCGCCTCAGCGCCGGCGATGAAGGCGGCGAAGAACGGATCGACCTCGATCACGTGCGGACTGCGCCGCACGATGAGTCCGAGAGCGTAGGCGCGGCGCGTGCTCAGACCGCGAGCACGGGGGTCCGGCCGCCAGCCGAGCTGGTCGGCGACGCGCAGGATGCGCCCCTTCGCCTCCGCCGAGACCCCTGGACGGTCATTGAGCGCCAGAGACACGAGCCCCTTGCTCACGCCCGCCTCTTTGGCGACGTCGTCGATCGTGATCTTCTGATCCATCCAGCACCTTCGGTGGTCTGCCTGCGGTCGCCTCCGTTCCGGAGGCTAAGGACCCGTTCCCGCGGCGACCTAAACCGGTTCAAACCGCCTGCTCGCTCACTCTAAACCGGTTTAGAGTGGCTCGTCAACCCGGTGCTCGGGGAGCGTGACGTCGCACCAAGGGCTGGATGCTGCGTCACTGCAGAGGCATGCGAGATCGCCGAGGAGCGGATGCGAGATCGCCGCAGAGAAGCGGATGCGACATGGCAGCTCGGGCGGATGCGACGTCTCCCAAGAGCAGGGGACGCGACATGGCCGTAAGGGTAGGTGCGACATCGCCGCAGAGAGCGGACGCGACGTCACCCCAAGGGCAGAGAAGCGGCAAGACGCGGAACGCCACCGGCACGCTGTTCGTGCCGATGGCGTCCTACGGGTCGAGGTGGGCTGAGCCACGCGTCGCCCGGGGGCAGAGATAGACAGAGAGAGAAGACCGCGCATGCCAACCGGGTCAATGGCGATCCGACCGCGAGCGGCGTTCTCGACTCCCTCTCGGAGCCGGCCAAGACCGGCGCCGGCCGACGCGAACTCAGATGCCGCGCTGCAAGCGCCAGTATGCAGCGCTCCACTTCAGCTGCTGCTCGAACTCGCGGGGTCGCGTGTCGTTGTCGATCACGACGAGCTCGGTGTCTGCCATGCGCGCGAAATCCTCCCACGCCTCGATGCCGACCGCGTTCGTCATGACGGTGTGGTGTGCGGCTCCGGCCTGCAGCCAGGCCCACGCCGACGTGCGGAAGTCGGGCTGCGGAATCCACACGGCTCGTCCGACCGGCAGCTTGGGCAGCGGCTCGGTCGGGGCGACCACCTCGACGACGTTGGCCGTGAGACGGAAACGGTCGCGCATGTCCGACAGCGCCACGACGACGGCGGGGCCGGCATCCGCGTTGAAGACCAGGCGCACCGGGTCGTCCTTGCCGCCGATGCCCAGCGGGTGGATCTCGAGCGTCGGCTTCGCGGTGCTCAGCGATGGGCTCACCTCGAGCATGTGGGCGCCGAGGATGCGCTCTTGGCCGGGCGTGAGGTCGTACGTGTAGTCCTCCATGAGGGATGCTCCGCCCGGGAGTCCCGCACCCATCACGTTGGCGATGCGCACGAGCACGGCCGTCTTCCAGTCGCCCTCCGCGCCGAATCCGTATCCCTCGGCCATGAGCCTCTGCACGGCCAGCCCCGGCAGCTGCTTGAGCGCGCCCAGGTCTTCGAAGTTCGTCGTGAACGCGCCGAATCCGCCCTCCTCGAGGAACGAGCGCAGCCCCAGCTCGATGGCCGCCCCGTCGCGCAGCGACTGATGCCGGTCACCGCCGCGCCGCAG
>NZ_DASZVF010000030.1:0-1855 GCF_035547335.1 Humibacter sp.
CGGTGTCGAAGATCCCGTCGTACTCGGACTCCGACGCGCAGGCGCTGTCCGAGGCGGCGTCTCAGCCCGTGGTGATCGATCCGCGTTCGGCGCCGTCCGGGATCCAGGCCGCCCCGTTGTTCACGATCATCGCCCTCTGGATCGGCGGACTCGCGCTCGCCCTCGTGCACAAGCCCGTGCCGGCATCGCGTCTCATGACGAGCTTATCGTCGCCGGCGCTCGCGGCACGGTCGGCCGCCACCTCTGCCGCGCTCGGCGCAGCGCAGGGACTGGTGCTGGCGGCGGTCGTGCTCATCGGACTGGGTCTTGCGCCCGGGGTGTGGGCCGGGTACGTGGGTGCATCCGTGTTCCTGGGTGCCGTGTTCGCCCTGCTGAACCAGGGTCTCGCGGCCGCCTTCGGCGCGGTCGGTCGCGCGTTGGCGCTGCTCGTGGCGATCGCCGCGCTCGCGGTGGGGATCGCCTCCTCCGTGCCGTCCGCACTACTCGGCATCGCGAGCCTGCTGCCCACGTCTCCGGCGCTCGCTGCCCTACGCGGGGCCGTCGGCGGCGACGCAGGTCTCGCGCTTCAAGCGTGCGCGCTCGCGCTGCTCTGGGCCGTCGTGGGCTTCGCTCTCGTTCTGGGAGGCGTGCTGGGGCGGCGGCGACTGCGGCTGGCGTGACTCGCGCCCGCTCGCGTGGCCTGCGGTCAGCCGAGGACGGCGGTGGCCGCGCGCAGAGCCAGATCCCGCCGCACGTCGAGCTCATGCGCGGCATCCGCAGGCAATTCGTCGACCGGGAACCAGCGCACGTCCTCGCTCTCGTCGCTCACCGTGACCGTGGCGCCGGGGTCGGCGATGGCGACGAACCCGATGTCCCAGTGCGCCGAGCACGCGAAGCGGCCGAATAGCTCGTGACGGTGCAGGTCGACGATCCGATCGGTGAGCAGAGTGAGTTCACGGATGCCCGACTCCTCGCGCGCCTCACGCAGCGCCGTGTCGGCGACCGACTCGTCCTCGGGCTCGACGTGCCCCCCGAACTGCACCCAGAATCCGCCCTTGCGGTGGAAGCACAGCAGAGTGCTGCGCAGATCCGGCGAGAACACGAAGCACGATGCGGTGATGTGCTCCGGTCCGCCGTCGCGGCGCAGCGCGGCATCCTGTCCCGACGCCACGAACCCGGCGAAGGCGTCGCGTTCGGTCGAGGGCGGGAGCGCGTCGAGCCGCCGGACGAGGTCGTCGTAGATCACCTCGTCATTGTGCTGCACCGCGCGCGTCGTCATCCACGCGCTCGGAGGGCGGAGACGACGTCGGTGGAGGTCAGCCGGTCGTAAATCGTGTGGGCGCCAGGCAGCAGGAGGGAGATCACCCAGAGCACGGGCAGCACGTAGGCGGCGACGAGCAGCCAGAGGACCCAGGCGGGGGTCGTTCCAGAGGCCGAGGTGTCGACGAGGGCGAACACGGCGACGTGTCCGATGATCCATGGCACGCCCAGCTTGAGCGTGTTGCGCAGCAGCGCCCACGGGAACGACAGGCGCTCGTTGCGCCGCACCACCCGGAGCCGGAGCGCCAGCTTGCCGGGCGTCGCCCCGCGGGCATGCGATTCGCACCATGCGGCCGCCAGCACGATGGGCACCACCACAGTGAGTCCGATCAGGTTCTGTGCGAGCGCGCCGGTGAGCTGGATGGCACCGGCCAGGTGCAGAGGGATGCCCACGGCCGCGACGACGGCGACCCATCCGAGCATGCAGCACCAGTCGATGGCGAACGCGACCAGACGACGCCATCTCATCCGAATACCGTAGCGGTCCCGGGTGCTCGGCACTCCCCGCTCGCCGTTCCGTCTCAGCGTGGGGACGCGGGGTCGCGGGCTGGGCCGT
>NZ_DASZVF010000031.1:0-76800 GCF_035547335.1 Humibacter sp.
GATGACCTCGGCCATTATCCGCCCGCCACCTTTGTGCGACAGGCGCTAGCGCTCCTCGATCACCGCCACCGAGCCGGGCGCGAGCGTCACGCGGTCGGCATGCTCGATGCCGCTGAGGAGATCCGTGCCTGCGACGCTCGCCCAGCCTTCCTCGCTCGAATGGTTGATGAGAAAGAGGTACGACCCCGACGCGGATGTGCGGCGCACTGCCTCGACACCGGGGGAGACCTCGGCGACGGGCGTGACTCCAGATTCTTCGATGACACGCTCGAGGAGCGCATCGAGGTCTGAATCGTCCAGGTCGGTGGACACGTACCAGGCCCAACCGGCGCCGACCCGGCGCTTGGTGATGGCGGGACGGCCATGCAGATCTCCGCCGTCGTATCGCGCGACCACCTCGGTGTCGCCGTCACCGGAAACGTCGAGCAGCTCGCTCCACCGATGGCCGCTCCAGCCGTTGTCGAGCGCGACGCGCTCGTCCGTCGTGAGCGGGTGGAACTCTTCGCCCCGCACCCCAAGCAGCTCGCGGAATGCACCCGGGTATCCTCCGGCGAGCACGGTGTTGTGCTCGTCGACGATCCCGGAGAACCAGGTCACGATCACTGTGCCGCCGGCGTTCGCATAGTCGGTGATCGCCTTCGCATGCTCCGGCGTGATGAGGAACAGGCCGGGAACGACGACAAGGCGATACCGATGAAGATCCGTCCAGGGGGCCACCACGTCAGTGGTCACCGCGCGGTCGAAGAAGGCGTGATGGTATGCGCGGGCCGCGTCTGCGTACGACGGACGGTTGACGGGCTTCAGTCCGCTCTTGACCGCCCAGCCTGCTTCGTTGTCGTGCAGCAGCGCGACCTGGACGCCCGCCACCTCGCTGCCCGCGACATCCGAGAGCTTGGCGACAGAGTCGCCCAGCGCCACGACGTCCGAGAACATCCTGCTGTTCTCGCCTGCATGCGGCACCATCGCCGAGTGGAACTGCTCCGTGCCGAAGACGGATGCCCGCCACTGGAAGAACATCACGCTGTCCGACCCGCGTGCAACGTGCGACAGTGCGTGCCTGGCGAGCTCGCCGCGCTTCTTGGGTTGATTGATCGGATGCCAGCTGGCAGCCCCGGCAGCGTGCTCCATCAGCATCCATGGCCGGCCGGGCGACATTCCACGCATGCGGTCGGCGCTGAAGGCGAGCTCCTGGTGGCGCAGCGGATCGGGGCCGTAGGTGTAGTGATCGTTGGCGACGATGTCCATCTCGTCGGCCCACCTGCTGTAATCGACCACGTCGGGACCGAGGCCGACCATGAAGTTCGTCGTCACGGGCACGGCGGGCGTGTGGCGCTTGAGCACCGCTCGCTCTGCCCGGTACTGCTCGAGGAGCGCGTCGGAGGAGAACCGTTCGAAATCGAGAAGCTGACCCGGATTGTGCGCCGTCTTGCCCGCCGGAGTCGTGATCTCTTCGAACGACGAGTACGTGTTGCCCCAGAAGGACATGCCCCATGCGGCATTGACGGCGTCGATGGAACCGTAGCGCTCGCGCACCCAGTGCTGGAAGTGGTCCCGCGACACCGGGCAGTGGCAGCGGGCGTTGCCGCCACCGAGCTCATTGCTCACATGCCACATCGCAACGGCCGGATGCCCGCTGACGTGCTCGGCGAGGCGCTCGACCACGCGGAGCGAGTACTCGCGGAACACGGGAGAGGAGGGGCACCAGCCCAGCCGTCCGCCGGGAGCGAGAGGATGCCCGAACTCGTCCTGGGGAAGGATCTCCGGGTGCAGGCGATGCAACCACATGGGCACCGCGGCCGTTGGTGTCGCCAGGTCGACGCGCACGTCGTTCTCGTGCAGCAGGTCCAGCATGGCGTCGAGCCAGCTGAAGTCGAACTGCCCGTCTCGCGGCTCGTAGCGGACCCACGAGAAGACGCCGAGCGTGACGAGGTTCACGCCCGCACGCTTCATGAGTCGCATGTCTTCCGCGACCACCTCCGGAGACCATTGCTCCGGGTTGTAGTCACCTCCGAACGACAGGGCCGAGATGGGCCAGGAGACGAGGTCGTGACGATCAGGCATGCGTCCGCTTCCGTGAAGGGGAGGGGGATCAGGGAGGGCTGGAAGTGGCGCCCCGCTCGACCTTACTTCAGTCACTTACGAAATACGAGCCACCCTGTCAGAGAGTGCGCGAAATCAGTCGAGGGCGAATGACGGCGCGCTGATGCTGCGAGGCGCGAGCTCGCGCTGCAGCACGATCGTGGCCGCCCCTACGGCCGCCGCATCGACGACGTGGTGCGAGAGGTTGACGTCGATGCGATGCAAGCGCCTCGCTCCCCGGTTCGCCGCCAGCTTGTTCTGCACCGACATGAGGTAGATCGGACCCGCGATTGCGAAGGCCGGCCCGGCCAGGGCGATCGAGTCGAGGTCGAGGATGTCGGCCAGCGACAGCACCGCTTCGGAGAGCAGGTCAGCGGATGCTCCGATCAGCTCGTTCGCCAGCGCATCGCCGTGCGCGGCCGCCGTCGCGACGCGGGTGAAGTCCTCGAACGGGTCTCCTTCGTCTCCGAGCGAGATGGCGGTCGAACGCCCGCGCGCGATCGAGTCGCGCGCCGCGATCGAGACGGCGCGAGGCGCAGCCAGCTCCTCGAGGGTCTGCCGTGGCTCGCCCGTGCCTGTCACGAAGCGCATCCTTCCGATCTCGCCCGTGTTCGAACTCGCCCCCCGGTAGACGGAGCCGCCGATGGCGATGCCTGCGCCGATGCCTGCGCCCATGTAGACGGTGCAGTGCGCCGTGGAATCGGAGCGGCGCCCACCCCAGAACTCGCCGACGCTCGCCGCTGTTGCGTCATTGTCGAGCACCGTCGGCAGCCCGATGCCCTGCTCGACCGCGGCCCGGAGCGGATACCCCGACCAGGCGTCCGGCTCGTCGCCCTCGATGCTCCCCCGCTCGAGGTCGAGCGGGCCGGGCGCTGCCACACCGACGCCGACCACTTCGGCGCGGGGAATGGCGAGCGTCTCCAGCAGATCCTCTGCCCGCGCCACGAGTACGGGTACGACGGTCTCCGGGGGGTCATCGCGAAGGCCGGGCGCCCTCACTCTGCCGATGACATCGCCCATCACGTCAGTGACGACGTAGGTGGTCGAGTCGATCCCGAGCTGGATGCCGAGGGCATAGCGGGCGCGAGGATTCAGAGTGATCATGACGCGCGGCTTGCCGCCCGTGTACTCGCGCTGCCCTGACTCGACCACCAGGCCGTCCTGTGTCAGTTGCCGCACCACGGTGGAGATGGTGGCCTGAGTGAATCCGGAGATGGTTGCCAACTGCACGCGGCTGATGGGCCCGCGCGACCGGATCAGATCGAGGACGATGCTGCGGCTCGTCACCCCGCCGAGATCAGGCTTCGGATGCACCACGCGCACATCCCTCCCCTCGCCCGGCGGATCCTGACCGCCGATGGGTCATACTACATTCGTGCAAGGTTCGGAGCCGGGTTCTGTCACGCTCTCGATCGCGGTGCAGCGGCAAGAGGGAAGGCTCGGCGTCGACCCCTTCTACAACGACTTCGTCACCGGGATGGAGGACCGCCTGCGCAGCGCGCGCGGCTCCGCTCTTCTGCGCATGGTCGACGATGTGCACGAGGAGATCGCCGACTACCGCCGCTGGGCTGCTGACCGTCGCATCGACGGGGTGGTCCTCCATGATTTCGTGGCGGACGACTCGAGGGTCGCCATCGTGCGGGAGCTGGGGCTTGCGGCCGTGCTGCTCGGCGGGGATGCCTCATCCGGGCTCCCGACGATCGACGTGGACAACGTGCAAGCGATGAACGACGCCGTCGCCTACCTGGTCGGCCTCGGTCATCGCAGGATCGGACGCGTCGCCGGACCGGAGGAGCTGGTGCACACGAAGGAGCGCACGGTCGCCTTCGTCAGGGCGCTCGATGTGTACGGCGTGCAAGGCGCGACGGCTGATGGGGACTACGGCGAGGGTGGCGGAGCTGCGGCCACCCGCGACCTGCTGACAGCGGCCGAGCCTCCGACGGCCATCATCTACGACAACGCGGAGGCCGCCGTTGCGGGCCTGGAGGCCGCGAAGTCGCTCGGTGTGGCACTGCCTCAGCAGCTGTCGCTGCTGGCCTGGGATGACTCCGCGGACTGTCAGGTCACGCAGCCGCCGCTGTCCGTCATGGATCGGGATGTGCGCTCTCTCGGATACGCCACCGCCTCGGCGCTGCTCGATGTCATCGCGGGCAGGGCGGTCAGCGTGGTGAAGGCATCGGATGCCGTGGTGGTCGAGCGCGGGACTACGGCACCGCCGCCGGCAGGCTGAGTCGCTCGGCACCTCGTGCCGTGCGCATGGCCGACTCTCCGGCCCCCAGAAGGCTCCGCAGCACC
Organism: Humibacter sp.; assembly: GCF_035547335.1. Lineage (GTDB taxonomy): Bacteria > Actinomycetota > Actinomycetes > Actinomycetales > Microbacteriaceae > Humibacter. The sequence goes on from NZ_DASZVF010000031.1 coordinate 4,375, forward strand.
AGCACCGCGCCGCCGATGGCGGCCGCATCGCTCATCTGCCTCGACTGCTCTACCCGCACGGGATGCACCGCTCGCATGAACGCGCCCTTGTCCACGGCATCCTGCGCATGGCGCCGGTAGATCGGCCCGACGTCGGTGAACGCGTCGCCCGTGAACACGACCCGGGCGACGTCGAACAGGTTCACGAGGGTCGCCACGCCGACGGCCAGCACCGCCGCAGAGCCTTCGATGAGGGCACGAGCGTCGGGATCTCCCGCCATGGCCGCTCTTCCGATCGCCTTGAAGTCGACCAGGGTTCCCTGGCCGAGACGCAGCCGCGAGCGCAGGCCGGTATTCCTTGCCTTCTCGACGATCACGGTGGGCCCGGCCAGGTTCTCGATGCAGCCGGTGTTGCCGCATGTGCACCGGGGTCCGAAGGCGTCGACAGAGATGTGGCCCAGCTCCACTCCGTTGGATGACGCCCCACGATACGGCTGCCCGTTGAGCACGACGCCCGAGCCGATTCCACCCGACATGTAGACGGTCGCAAAACTCGACCCCGAGCTTCCGAGCCCCTCCTCGCCGACCGCGGCCGCTGTCGCATCGTTCTCGATCAGCACGGGCAGGTCGATCAGATCGGACAGCGACGCCGCCAGCGGATAGCCCAGCCAGTCGATCGAGGGATTCGACGTGAGCAGCACGCCGGCGTCGCGGTCCTGCGGTCCATGCGTCGTGACGCCGACGCCGAGCACCTTCGACCTGGGCACCGCAGCGGACGACAGCAACTCCTCGATGTGGTGCCCAAGGGACGCGACGACGGAATCGGGATGCCGCAGGGCAGCTCCCGGCATCGTGCTGCGCTCCACCACATCTCCCGCGAGGTCGACGATCACAGCTGTCGACGTGAACCGATCGAACTGGATCCCGACCGTGTAACACGCGTCCGGTTCCAGGCGAATCAGGCGACGAGGGCTTCCCGCGCCCGACTGCAACGTCCCCACCTCGCGCACGTATCCGACCGACATGAGGCGTCGCACGGTGTTCGTGATCGTCGCGGCCGTCAGGCCTGTCGCCCCCACCAGCTCGACGCGGCTGACGGTGACGCGGTCCCTGATGGCATCCAGCACCGCGGCCATGGCCGGTACCGCGGGAGGTGAGCCCGGGCTCTTCATACAGCGCTCACAGTCTTCATCGAGTGTCCAGGTGGTTTCGAAAACAATAACTTGACCTACTTTATTTACTGGCATAAGAATAGGCCGCACGGCGTGACCACGCCCGCAACAGTGATGCACCGCCGCACCAGACTGAGCGGTGCCGGAAAGGATCAACGATGTTCCTCAACACAGCACGGCGGAACGTCCGCCGAGCGGCAACGGCGGGCGCGATAGCTCTCGCTGCCGCGGTCGCCCTGAGCGCCTGCACGAGTCCGTCGGGCTCATCGTCGGCATCGGCGGACGCCTCCACCCTGGTCGCCTACACGGGGCAGTCGGGCGACTACCAGATCAACTTCAATCCGTATTCGCCGTCGCAGATCGGCGGCATCGGCACGATCTACGAGGGCCTGTTCTTCATCACGAACGTGAACAACAAGGCGCCCGTGCCGCTCCTGGGCACGAAGTACACCTGGAACACCGACGGAACCCAGCTCGACGTGACTCTGCGGAAGGGCGTCACCTGGTCGGACGGCAAGCCGTTCACTGCCGATGACGTGGTCTTCACCTTCGACATGTTCGGCAAGTACCCGTCGCTCAACACGAGCGGGTTCGACGGGAAGGCCGAGAAGGTCGACGACACCCACGTGAAGTTCACGTGGACGCATCCGGCGTTCGTGTCCGGCCCGAGCGTGCTCGCGCGCACTCCCATCGTTCCCCAGCACATCTGGAGCGGAATCGACCCGACGAAGGATGTCATGTCGAAGCCGGTCGGCACCGGACCGTATGTGCTCGACAACTTCAAAGCGCAGGCCTACACGCTTTCCGCCAATACCAAGTACTGGGGCGGCGCTCCGGCCGTGAAGAAGCTCCGTTATCTTTCGCTCTCCGGCAACACGGCAGGCGCCGACGCGCTCGCCGCGGGCAGCATCGACTGGCAGACCGGGCCCGTCCCGAACATCGCCAAGGTTGCGCAGACGTATCCCGGCTATCAGGCCATCACGGTCGCGCAGAACCAGATGGCGCTCCTGACCTGCTCCAGCGCGGCACTGGGCTGCACCGGTCCTCAGACGGACCCCGCCGTGCGCCACGCGATCTACTACGCCATGAACCGGAAGCAGCTGAACTCGCTGGCCTTCCAGAACACGGCAAGCGACATCTCCCCGACGTTCGCGCTGCTGCCAGGACAGAAGGATCTGATCTCGTCCGACATCGCCGAGCCGGTCACGTCGGATTCGCCTGACACCGCCAAGTCCGACGAGCTCCTCAAGGGAGCCGGCTGGACCAAGGGCTCCGACGGCTACTACCAGAAGGACGGGCAAGACCTCGCGCTCACCGTCGAGGTCGTCACCGGCTGGACCGACTACATCACCGCGATCGACACCCTGTCGCAGCAGCTCAAGAAGGCGGGCATCAAGCTCACGGCCTCGCAGTCGTCATGGAACGAGTGGACGGACAAAAAGACCAAGGGCAACTTCGAGCTCGCGATCGACTCGCTCGGCCAGGGGCCGTCATCCGATCCTTACTACCTCTACAACAACTACTTCACGACCAAGAACACCGCGAAGGTCGGCGCAGCTGCCCCGATGAACATCGCGCGGTTCAGCGACCCCGAGGTCGACAAGGCCATCGACGCCCTGGCCGGAATCAACACGTCGGACAAAGCGGCTCGCCAGGCGCAGTTCGATGTGATCCAGAAGAAGATCACCGACGACATGCCGTACATCCCCATCCTCACCGGCGGCACGACGAGCGAGTTCCACGCGAACAAGTTCACCGGATGGCCGACCAAGAGCGACCTGTACGCCTTCCCGGCCGTGTGGGCCTCGCCTGACAACGCTCAGGTCTACAAGTCGCTGAAGCCGACGGGCAAGTAGGCCGGTCCATGGCCGAGGAGGAGTTCACCGTCGAGAAGGACGGAACGCTATGAGGTATTTCGCTCGAAAGATCGGGTTCTACGTCATCGCACTGTGGGCGGCGTTGACCATCAACTTTCTGATCCCGCGTCTCTTGCCGGGCAACCCCGTCGACATCCTGCTGGCCAAGCTCCAGCAGCGTGGCGGCATCGTCACTCCGGCGACGCGGAAGGCGTATGAACTCCTCCTCGGCGGGGACACCAGCGACCCGCTCATCGTTCAGTACTGGAACTACCTGGTCCACGTGGCCCAGGGCGATCTGGGCGTCTCCGTGAGCTACTTCCCTGCGAAGGTCTCGGACGTCATCGCATCCTCGCTTCCGTGGACGATCACACTGGTCGGCATCGCGACCGTGATCGCCGCGGTGATCGGGGTGGCCCTCGGCGCGTTCGTGGGGTGGAAGCCCGGAACGTGGCTCGACTCGTTCGTTCCGGCCACCACGCTGCTGGCGGCGGTGCCGTACTTCTGGCTTGCGCTGATCCTGGTCTACCTCTTCGCGACGACATGGCACCTCTTCCCCTCGCAGGGCGGATACGACGTCACCCTCGATCCCGGATGGAGCCCCGAGTTCATCGGATCCGCCATCCGCTACGGAACGCTGCCTGCTCTCACCATCGTGATCGCCTCGATCGGCGGCTGGCTCCTCGGGATGCGCAACATGATGGTGTCGACCCTCTCGGAGGACTACATCCTCACTGCAAGGGCGAAGGGACTCACCGAGGGTCGCATCATGCGCAACTACGCCGCACGAAACGCGGTGCTGCCCTCCGTCGCCGGGTTCGCGATCTCGCTCGGCTTCGTGGTCGCCGGGTCGATCGTGACCGAGCAGGTGTTCTCATACCCCGGCATCGGCTCGAAGCTGCTCTCTGCGGTGACGAACAACGACTACGCACTCATGCAGGGCATCTTCCTGTTCATCACCCTCGCCGTTCTCGGCGCCAACCTCATCGTCGACCTCCTCTACGGCCTCATCGACCCGCGCACCAGGGCGCGTGGATGAGCGGCGATAGGAAAGGGCCCCAGAAATGACAAACATCGACACGTTGACAGAACCTGCCGTCGATCAGACCACGGTGGCCATCGCCACCGCCGGCAGACCATCGGAGAAGTCGCCCCGAGAGCGATCGCGCTGGCGCAGCATGCTTCCGAGCATGACGCCGTGGCTGGCGGTCGGTCTGGTGCTGGTCGTGGGCATCATCCTCTTCGGCCTCATCACACCGTTCTTCGCGGGCGATCCGAACGCCATCCGCGATTCGGGACTGATGCCGCCGTCGGCAGCGAACATCCTCGGCACGACTCAGACCGGACAGGATGTCTTCGCGCAGCTGGCGACCGCCACCCGCGGCTCGCTCACCATCGGGTTCCTCGTGGGCATCCTCGCCACGGCGCTTTCGGCGCTCTTCGGCATCCTCGGTTCGTATCTCGGCGGCTTCGCCGACGAGGCGTTCTCCCTCTTCTCCAATGTGTTCCTGGTGATCCCCGGCCTTCCGCTCGTGATCGTGATCTCGGGTTTCGTTCCGCAGCAGTCCCGTGGTCTGTGGACGATCGCGGTGGTGCTCGCGATCACGAGCTGGGCGGCATCCGCTCGGGTGCTTCGAGCTCAGACGCTGTCCCTCCGGAGCAGGGACTACGTCGCGGCGTCGAAGGTGGCCGGTGAGAAGGCGTGGCGGGTCATCACGGTGGAGATCCTTCCCAATCTGCTTCCCGTCTTGGCCTCGCAGTTCGTCTTCGCCGTCATCGCCGCGATTCTCGGGGAGGCCGGGCTCTCGTTCCTCGGGCTCGGGGCATCCAACTCGTCCACGCTCGGCACCATGCTGTTCTACGCACAGAACGGGTTCGCCCTTTCACTGGGTGCGTGGTGGTGGTTCGTTCCGCCAGGCCTGATGATCGCGCTCTTCGGAATGGGACTCTCGCTCATCAACTTCTCGATCGACGAGATCATCAACCCCAAGCTCAAGAACGTGCGGCTGCACCGCAAGCGCGCCAAGGCGGCACGCAAGCTCGATCGTGGAAAGGCTGCAGCATGACCATCGCAGACACGCAGTCACTCGATGCCTCGACCTCCGGTCGGCGCCCTGCAGTCCTGACGGTCGAGGACCTCTCGGTCGTGTACGAGGTGGAGGATCCGGTCACCGCGGTGCGGAACGCCACCTTCACCCTCGCGCCGGGGGAGATCCTCGGCCTCGCCGGGGAATCGGGCTGTGGCAAGACCACGCTGGCCTACGCCATCAACCGGCTGCACCGCCCGCCGGCACGCATCTCCTCGGGGTCTGTCACGTTCCATGATCGGGACGGGTCCGACGTCGACGTGCTGTCGCTCGGCGACGAGGCGATGCGACGCTTCCGCTGGGACAAGCTCTCCATGGTCTTCCAGGGCGCGATGAATGCGTTGAACCCCGTCACGACGATCCGTGCGCAGCTGGATGACACGCTGCGCGCGCACCGTCCGCACATGAAGCGCAAGGAACGGCTCGAGCGGTCGGCCGACGTGCTGCGCCGGGTGGGGGTCGATCCCAACCGGCTCTCGTCCTATCCGCACGAGCTCTCCGGCGGCATGCGGCAGCGGGTCATGATCGCGATGGCGATGCTGCTCGAGCCGCAGCTCATGATCATGGACGAGCCGACGACGGCGCTCGACGTGGTGGTGCAGCGCGACATCCTGCGCGAGATCGTGCGACTCAGGGACGAGCTCTCCTTCGCCGTCATCTTCATCACCCACGACCTTCCGCTGCTGCTGGAGATCAGCGACAGGATCGCGGTCATGCTTCAGGGCGAGATCGTGGAGCTGGCTCCCGCCGCGCAGATCTACGCCGAGGCACGGCATCCCTACACGCAGAAGCTGCTCGGCTCCTTCCCGAGCCTGAGCGGCGAGCGCGGTGCCTTCATCCGCACAGGTATCGACGAGCAAAGGCGCGCGCAATGACGACAGCAAGGATCACCAATCTCACCAAGGACTTCTCGATCAGGAAGGGCCTGCGACGCACTCCGTTCCGCGCCGTCGACCGGGTGAGCTTCGAACTGGTCCCGGGGCGCACGGTGGCACTCGTGGGGGAGTCGGGATCGGGCAAGTCGACCATCGCGCGCATGCTCGCGAGGCTCGAGAAGCCCAGCTCGGGCACCATCGACGTCGAACTCGACGATCGAACGCCCGTGCAAGGATCGCTGTACCGCAGGCACGTGCAGATGGTCTTTCAGGATCCGTTCGCGTCGCTCAATCCGTTCCATTCGATCGAGCATCACATCGCGCGGCCGTTGCTCATCCACGGACGCACGAAGGGCCAGCGGCAGACCCACGAGCGGGTGCTCGGCATGCTGGAGCGCGTCAATCTGTCCCCGGCAGAGACGTTCGCATCGCGCAGACCTCATGAGTTGTCCGGAGGACAGCGTCAGCGCGTCGCCATCGCCAGGGCGCTCGCGCCCGGCGCGCAGGTGCTCATCGCAGACGAGCCGGTGTCGATGCTCGACGTGTCCATCAGGCTGGGCGTGCTCAACCTGATCGGCCGGCTGCAGCGTGAAGACAACCTGGCCGTTCTCTACATCACGCACGACCTTGCGACCGCACGGCACTTCTCAGACGAGATCCTGGTGCTCTACAAGGGCCGAGTGGTCGAGCGCGGGCCGTCTGACGCCGTCATCCTGGATCCCCGCCACGACTACACCCGGCTGCTCGCGGCCGCTGCGCCCGACCCCGAACGACTCGGCAAGGTGGTCTCGGACGAGGCGGTCGTCGATCGTTCCCAGCTGGACAACAGCGTGTGCTTCGACCACTACCTGGGTGACTGGGTGTCCATCGACGACGCCGCGAAGGCGGCGTCCGAGAGCGAGCTCGCCTCGGCCAGGTGACCATCGGGAACGGCCTCTGCACGTCAGTCGCGCGAGCGACGTGCAGGGGCCCTTCCCGTCGCATCCCTCGGGGCGTGCACGCTGAACGCCCGGTCAGTCGAGCGTGAGCGCCAGCACCCTCGCCGCCGGAGCCTGGGCGACGCCGCTCACGGTCAGGACGCCGGTGCTCGGCGTCCACTCGGTCTTCCATGCCCGAAGGGATGCGGGGAACAGGGTCCGGCAGGCAAGGTCCTGCCCCTGGAACTCGGGAAGCGGGATCGAGAGCGATTCGCTCGCGTCCGCGCTTCGTCGCCACAGCGAGAGGTAGAGCTCGCGATCGCCGACCGCGAGACCGCTGCACACCCAGCCATCGTTCCAGCCCGGCAGGCCGAGCGGCCATCTCGGATGCGCGGTGGCCTCGGCCGCGAGCACCTCGCGGTGGGCGGCGATGGCCGCGCGAACGAGGTCGGTCTGGTGTGCAGACATCCTGTTCAGGTAGCCCGAGAGGTACATGCGGCCCAGAATCCCGTTGACGAGTGACAGCGCGAAGAGCTCGTCGTGCATCCGGGGGTTCGGATACGCCCAATGGCCCGCCTGTTCGGGCAGGATGCTGGCCGGCGCGGCCGCGGCGATCGTCGCGTACAGAACCGGATCCTGCTGGTCCGACGTCGACTGCATGTGGAGGCGCGACAGCGTCGCGTAGTCCATGCGCATCGCGCCCGATGCGCAACTCTCGATGATGAGGCTCGGGTGTCGCTCCTGCACGGCGTCGATCCAGTCGATGAGCGCGCGGGCGTGGCCGAGCATCCCGTCGCCGGCCGAGCTCGCGGCACGGTCGGTGCCCGGCCCAGGCATGGTGTTGTAATCCATCTTGAAGAAGCCCACGCCGTAGTCGCCGATGAGCCTGTCCACCATCTCGTCGAGATGCGCCCGTGCGGCCGGATGCCTCAGATCCAGCAGGTGCCTGCCGTGCTCGGCCACACGCACACCCGCGCGCGAGAAGAACGCGTCCTCGGGCAACGTGCGCGCAAGCGGTGAGTTCACGCCGATCACCTCGGGCTCCAACCACAGGCCGGCCGTCATCCCGTGACCACGGATGCGATCGATCACCTCTGCCAGGCCGCCGGGGAATCGCCGCGCCGATGGACGCCACTCGCCGACGTTGTCCCACCAGTGCCCGTCCGCATACCAGCCGGCATCGATGCAGAAGCAGTCCGCTCCGATCCGTGCGGCGACATCGATGAGCGGGAGCAGCTTCTCCGTGGTCGGGTCGCCCATGAGCGTGTTCATGTAGTCGTTGAACACCACCGGCAACGTGCTGTCGATCTCACGAGGAACCCTGATGGCCCTGCGCTGATCCGTCATGGCCGCCAGGGCGCCATCCAGGCCGGAGCCCGGACGGCCCACCGCGACAGACACCGGCACGGACGCGAACGTGGAGTGCGGGGCAAGGCGAGTGGACCACTGGTGCTCCTCGTCGCTGGGGCCGGAGAGCACGAGGTACGCGGATGCCCGCGTCTCGCCCAGCTCGTACAGCCAGGGGCCGTTGTGCTCCACCTGCCATGCGACGGGGGTGGCATCCGCTTCGCCGTCGGTTGCGACGAGCACGCCGGTGGGGAGCGCTTCTCCCGTCGACCATGATCCCCGGTTCTGCACCACGCATCGGCTCCGTGGCGGGTGATGCTGCAGTTCTCTGTCGATGCGTGCCAGGCCCGATTCGCGCAACGGAGCCGTGCGCCAGCGACTCTCGGCAACCCAGTCGCTCCCCGCCGAGACGAGCGACAGACCGTCCACGGTGCGTGACGTCGCTTCGAGCGGCGCGCCCGAGGCGAACGACGACACGAAGGTGATCGTCACCTCGGACCCGCCCGCGTGCACCTCGGTCCACGAGCGGAACGCAGCGACGCCCTCAGTCATGGCGAACACGCTGTCCACGTGAAGACCCGTTGCCGCGTCGGCCTGGTGGATGCGAAGGGTGCGCGCACCCTCCTCGACCGATTCGTGGTGCTCGACGTAACGAAGGCGCTGCCCGATCACGGTGTCGACGTGACGGAACCCGCCGGGAAATCGTCCGTGTCCGTGTGCCGTCAGCTCGACGAGCGGCTGGTGCCGCCAGGGGTCGTACCGCTGGCGGGTCGGAGCGAAGGAGGTGCCTCCGGCTCTCGTGCGGGAGATCCGGACGAGGCTGACGGGTCCATCCGAATCGATGAGGAACGTCAGCTCGAGCTCGTTGCCCCAGCTCAGCTGATGTGATTCCGTGCTCATTCGCCCGCCTACGGATTTCAGGCCGGAGACGGCACGTCTGCCGCCCGCGCCTGTCCGACCAGCTGATTCGCATGACGCAGCACCGTCGGGTCGCACGCGGCAGCAGGATCGATGGGCCGGCCGGACCGAAGCTCGAACTCGGCGCTCTCGCCGGGCAGCAGGGTGACCAATGAGGCATCGACGGACGCCGCGGCATCCGCTCGATCCGCGAGGACCGTGATGTCGCGCACGTACGACCGTGCCGTGACGACGATGCGAGCGCCCTCTTCCGTCGCTGTGGCCTCCACCTCGATCGGATCGGGATCGAGCTGCTGATCGATCGCTTCGGCGAAGTTCCAGAACGCGCGATCCTCGGGCGCTCCGCCGGCCACGGTCGCAACGATCAGTTCCGTGCCTTCGTCCCCGGGAGTGACCGAGTCGACGGCAAGAGGATGCCGCTGCACGGAACGGGCCGCGGCATCCAGGCTCATGCTCGTCGAGTGCAGAACTGCGCCGTCGAACGATCTGCGCTCGACGACCAGCGATCCGGTCCAGGCGTCCGGCGAGTCGTTGATCACGACGAGGTCGAGGCCGTCGGGCGCCGGCTGGATGGTCAGCAGCCGTGGCCGGTAGGCGGCGCGAAGTGCATACCAGAGCGGTTTGCGACGCTCGGCGAAATCCACGGCCGCCCAGGAGATCACCGGCCAGTCGTCGTTCAACTGCCACACGATGGTTCCGGTGTTGTAGGGAGTCAGCGAACGGAAGTACTCGATGCCGAAACGCATCGCGTTCGCCTGGTTCAGCTGCGTTGTGAAGTGCCAGTCCTCGATCGACCGGGGTGCAGGCAGGTGGCCGAGGTAACCGTGTTCGAGCTTGAGGTTGCCCTGTTCCGCCTTCTGGTGAACGAGCATCTGCTCGCCGTGCGGCTCCAGCGGGGCATCGTGCACCGCGTCGGTGAGCGTCGTCCACGCGGGTGGCCCCTGAAAGCCGAACTCGGCGACGAACCGCGGCCGCCACTCGCGGTACGCCGTGTAGTCCTTCTGGTTCCAGACGTCCCAGATGTGCACGGTGCCGTTCTTGTCGTCGTTCGGGCTCAGGTAGTCGTCGAACGAGTAGGGGCTGCCAGGCGTGTACGGCCGCGTGGGGTCGAGCTCGGCGACGATGGACGGGAAGAGCGAGCGGTAATACCCGTTGCCCCAGGTGCGCCCGGCGAGCGTCGAACGCCAACCCCATTCCGCGAACCCGACGATGTTCTCGTTGTTGCCGTTCCAGAGGATGAGCGACGCGTGAGCGGAGAGCCTCGTCACGGCCTCGCGTGCCTCTGCTTCGATCTCGGATGCCAGCCACGGCTCCTCTGCGTATGCCGCGCAGGCGAGAAGGAAGTCCTGCCAGACGAGCACTCCGCGCTCGTCGCAGATCCGGTAGAAGTCCTCGGACTCGTACATTCCGCCGCCCCACACCCGGAGCAGATTCATGTTGGCGTCGACGGCGTCGGCGATGCGCCGCTCCACCCGGGCGCCGGTGACCTCGGTGGCGAACGCGTGGTCGGGGATCCAGTTGGCTCCCCTGATCCAGATCGGCCGGCCGTTGACGCTGATGACGAATCGGTTGCCGTCGGCGTCCGTTGAGGTGTCGAGCGAGACGGTGCGGAAGCCCACGCGGCCCGCCCAGACCGATTCGCCCGCCGTCACGGTGACGTCGTACAAGGGCTGGTGACCGTGGCCGATCGGCCACCAGAGTTCGACATCGGGCACGATGACGCGAAGCGCACCGCTCTCGTGCACGACCGCCTCGGCGTGACCCAGCTCGTGGCCGTCTCGTGCAACGGTCACGGTGACGGTGTTCGCTCGGGCCGGAGATTCGAGTGACACGTGCGCGGTGAGCACTCCGAAGTCGCCGACGACGTCGACCAGCGGGCGCACAGAGGCGATCCGCACATCGCTCCATGCTTCGATGCCGACGGACTTCCAGATGCCGCTGGTGGCGACGTCGATGCCCCAGTCCCAGCCGAAGTTCGAGGCGGTCTTGCGCAGCGAGTTGTACGGATGGTGGTTCACGTGCGGCAGTGCGCCTCCGTGTTGCTCGGCGATGCGCTCCGCAGCGTCGACCGGAGCATCGAACTCGATCGCGACGCGGTTGAGGCCCGGACGCAGCAGATGCCCGATATCGAAGCGGTAGGAGCGGTGCTGATTGGCCGTCGTGCCCACCGGAGACCCGTTGACCGAGAGGGAGGCCAAGGTGTCGAGCCCGGCGGCGACCATGTCGTACCGCGCAGACCCGTCAGGACTCCATTCGAACTCGCGTTCATAGCGCCAGACGGTGCTGCCGATCCACTGCTGCCTGGTCTCGTTGTCGCCGTCGAACGGGTCGTCGATGAGTCCTGCTCGGAGCAGATCCGTGTGAACGCAGCCGGGAACGACTGCGCGGACGGGCCCATGCGGGAAATCCGCCGGGACCGGTCCGCCGGTCGCCGTCAACGTCCACTCTCCGTCGAGTGACAAGTAAGCCATGTGCCCTCCCGGCAGCGGATAGCCGCCCGGCGCCTCCGGGCACGTCCATTTTCGTAAGTCACTTAAGTAATGTCAACCGCACGTGGTCCACGCGCCGCCGCCGACCGTGCGCCCTCCCAGGCCGGCTCGCGTATCCTTGACTCATCATGGACGGCGTATGGACAGGCATCCTCTGGGCGCTCGCGCCGACCGTTCTCGTCGGGCTCGTGTTCTGGGTCGTGATGCGAGCCGTCGTGCACGCGGACCGCAGTGAGCGCAAGGCGTACGCCAAGGTCGAGGCGGAAGAGCGCATGCGGCGCGGCCTCTCGCCCAGGTCCTGACAGACATCCGAGCAAACCTCTCGTTCACCCCTTGTCGCTGGCCCGTGGCGTCACCTGCCGGTGCTAGCGTCAGCGGCAGCCGTGCCGTCGGTGAGCACCGTCGTGGCGCGGCACGGTCGCGGGTCGGGTGGCTGCACTGCCCGAAGCGATGAAGACGGCGGCTGACGAGGGGACGGCATGGACAGCGGCACCCTGACGTGGATCACGATCGTCGTCGCCCTGGTCGTCGACTTCGGCCTGCGTATCGTCGCCATCATCGTGGTTCCCCGTAACCGCCGTCCCACGTCGGCGACGGCATGGTTGCTGGCGATCTACTTCATCCCGTACGTGGGTTGGCTGTTCTATCTCCTGATCGGCAGCTACAAGCTTCCGAAACAGCGCCGGCTTCGTCAGCAGCGCATCAACGAGTTCATCCTCGAGTCGACCGACGGCATCGAGCGCGTGCGGCGCGACCACCCGTGGCCGCCGTGGCTGGAGTCCGTCGTCCGGCTGAACCGCAGCGTCGGTGCGATGCCGCTGGTCGGTGGCAATGCTGCCGACCTCATCGGCGACTACGAGGCATCCCTGGATGCCATGACCCAGGCCATCCACTCCGCCACCCGGTATGCGCATGTCGAGTTCTACATCCTCTCGTGGGACCAGACGACGGGCCCGTTCTTCGACGCCCTCGAGGCGGCGGTGAAGCGTGGCGTGACGGTGCGAGTGCTGCTTGACCACATCGCATCCCTTCGCACCAGGGACTACAAACGCACCATCAAGCGGCTCACGGCGATGGGCGCGCAGTGGCAGCTCATGCTTCCCGTTCAGCCGTTCAAGGGCAAATACCAGCGACCTGATCTGCGCAACCACCGCAAACTCGTCGTCGTCGACGGGCGTGTGGGATTCATGGGGTCGCAGAACGTGATCGACCGCACCTACAACAAGCGCAGCAACATCAGGCGCGGGCTGAAATGGAAAGAGCTCGTCGCACGGCTCGAGGGCCCGATCGTGGCCGGACTGAACGCCATCTTCATCACCGACTGGTACTCCGAGACGGGCGAGCTGCTCGAGCGCGAGCGGGATCCGATCGAGATCGCGCGCACCCAGGATGAGGAGCTCGACTGCCAGCTTGTGCCGAGCGGCCCCGGCTTCGACAACGAGAACAACCTCAAGCTGTTCCTCGCTCTGCTCTATTACGCGACGGAGCAGATCATCATCACCTCGCCCTACTTCGTACCGGACGAGGCGATGCTGACGGCCCTGACGACGGCGGTCCAGCGCGGCATCCGCGTCGAGCTGTTCGTGTCGGAGATCGGTGACCAGGCGCTGGTCTACCACGCGCAGCGTTCGTACTACGAGCAGCTGCTGCGCGCGGGCGTGACGATCTGGATGTACAAGGCCCCGTACATCCTGCACGCCAAGCACTTCACGATCGACGACGAGGTGGCCGTGATCGGCTCCAGCAACATGGACATGCGTTCGTTCCTGCTCAACGCGGAGATCTCGTTGATGGTGCGTGGCAAGTCGTTCGTGTCGGGTCTGCGCGAGGTCGAGCAGGGCTACCGCGATGCCAGCAAGCGGCTGACCCTCGACGAGTGGATGCGTCAGCCGCTGCGGGCGACGGTGCTCGACAACCTTGCGCGGCTGACATCCGCTCTGCAGTGACGTTGTCCGCGAGTGCGTGCGGACGTGCGCGTGTCGCCAGCTGAGGCTGTGCAGAGCCGCGGCGCACTGTGGAAAGCGGTCGCCGTGCGGCAACGCCTTCGATACGCTGGCGGCGCGATCACGAGGAGGCGTTCATGAGCCACGAGTACCCGAACCAGCCAGACGGGCTGCCGCAGCACGCTGACGTTCCGCCCGGGGTGGTGTCTGCGCCGGGCAGCGGGCCAGGCGCGGCGGGCAAGCGCACCAGCGTGCTCGGTGCATGGGGAGCGCGCATCGTGCTCATCGTGGTCGCGGCGTGCGCGCTGGTCTCTGTGGCGTTCATCCTGTTCGGCGCAGGCGGCGACACGCTCGGGCGGGTCGTCACCACCGACATCGCGCTCATCGTCTTCGCACTGCTGGTCTGGCTCGACACCGTCATCGGTGCGTACCGGCCAGAGTGGTTCGAGTTCGCATCGTTGGCAACGGATGCCTATCTGCTCCTGCTCTGGATCGTCACGATCTGGACCGAGAACGGCTCAGGCGGCTTCACGCTCTGGATCGACATCTGGCGCGGCATCCTGTGCCTCATCTTCGTGCGCGGGATGCTCGCGCTCGTCGACCTCGTGCGCTTCCTGTATTCGAGGTGGGTCACCCTGGTGACGCGGGTGCTCGCGTATGTCTCCGGATGCGCTTTCGCCGTCATCGGGGTGATGGTCACCATTCCAGCGCCGGCCCCGTTCAACCACCTCTGGGATTACGACTTCTACGGCCGCATCGTCGCATCGCTCGCGGTGATCGCGGGCGTCGCCCTCGTGCTGATCCCGTTGTGGGGACTGCTCATCAACCGCAATCGCGGTGGCCGGCGCCCAGGCGGCTACGGCTTCGTCGCCGGGGCCCACCCCGGGGCCGGCTACGGCGCCGGGTATCCGGGTGTGAGCAATCCAGGTGCTGGCAATCCGGGTGCAGGCAATCCCGGTGCGGGATACACGGGTGGCTACCAGCCCGCGGTCGCACCGGCAGGAGCACCCGGCATCCCGCCCGTTCCGCCCGCCCCCGGACACGCCCAAGCCGCGGCTCCGGTCCCGCCGGTGCCGCCTGCTCAGACCGCCTCGAGCGCGTCTTCGCCGACGGACCACCCGCCGCTGGCCTGGCCGCGCCTCGCGAACGGCGCTCCGGTGCCGGCCGGCGCCTCGGGAGCACCGGACTTCTCGGCGGTCGCCGGCGCGCCGCTGGCCTGGCCGACGTTCATCGACGGAACGCCCGTGCCCGCGACGCCGGAGGGGAGCCCCCTCTACCGCTGACGTGCTCTCACGATGGCCGCTGTTCGCACCCCTTGCGCGGCGGCCATCGGGTTGTCTCGACGAGTGACGCGGTGCTGCGTGGCGCGCTACTGCCGGGGCTTCAGTCGCACGGTCGGCATGACGGGAGCAGGCAGCGGCGATCCGGGGTAGTCCGCCACCGTGCCGAAGCGGCCCGAGGCATCCGCGCCCTCGATCACCTCGTTCTGCCACTGTTCGCGCGACGCGGCCACATCCTCATGGCTGCGGCCGATGAAGTTCCACCACATGACGATCTGCTCGCCGAGCGGTTCGCCGCCGAGCAGCAGGATGCGTGCTCCGCCGACCGAAGACAGCCGCAGCAGGTCACCCCCGGCCGGAACATAAGCAAGGTGGCGATGGGGCACCTCGACGCCCTCCACTGTCACATCGCCGAGGTCGAGCAGGATGCCGTGCTCGAACTCCGGCCGCACCTCGAGTTCGAGGGTTGCGCCGGCATCCAGGTCGAGCTGCGCGCCCAAGAGCGGACTGAAGACGGTGGACTGCGCGGATGCTCCCGCCAGCTCCCCGATGAACACCCGGGCGACCGCCCCGCCGATGCGCGTCGGAATCGGGACCGTGCGCTCGAAGAACGGATCCTGTTCGCGCCACGCGTCAGGCAGGGCGAGCCACAGCTGAGCGCCGTGCAGCACCGTCGTCTCTGGGGTGGAGTCCTCGGAGTGGCTGATGCCGTGCCCCGCCGTCATCAGGTTCAGCTCGCCGGGGCGCACGAGCGCGTGCGAACCGACGCTGTCACGGTGCTCGATCTCGCCTTGGAAGAGCCAGCTCACGGTCTGCAACCCCGTGTGCGGATGCGGCGGAACGCGCATCCCTCCGGTCACCGAGACATCGTCGGGCCCGTAGTGATCCAGGAAGCACCAGCCGCCGATCGTCGACTTGGCGCGTTGCGGCAGCGTGCGATGAACAGGCATCGCTCGAGGTCCGCCCAGCGGCACATCCCGTGGCTCCAGCAGCACGACGCCGTCGGCTCCGACGCCGCGGGATGTCGCCTCGCAGTCCGCGACGAGCTCTGCCGGACGCCGCTCGAGGTTGCTCATGTGCGGCATCCTACGTTCGCGAGCGTCGTTGTCGCATGGCAGGCACGACTTGCGTCGGACGGCAGCGTGAAAGCGCTCCGGCCGCACCTACCATGGAGGCATGTCGCGCCCCCTCGCCCGTCCACGTCGCCGCTCTCGCGTCGCCGTCGCCTCCTTGGTCGCCGGGCTCACGGTGCTCGCGCTCGCGGGATGCGCGCAGAACTCGACCAAGCCCGTCACGGACTACAAGGGGGAGCCAAAGGGCGTGGAGGCACCGGCCAGCAGTGCGGGCGGCGCACCGTTCTCGGTATGGCTCAAGGGCGGCGATCAGTTCACCGTCACCCTGTACGGCAGCTCGACGTGTCCACCGGTGGCGACGCGCTTCAAGCTCACCGGACACAACAAGGTCGAGCTGACAGTGCCGAAGCCCGGCAGCAAGGGCAAGGTCTGCACGATGGACTACGTGCCGCACACCACGGTGTTCGCGACGCCGAACACCATCGATCGCCACAGTGATGTCGCCGTCACGGGCCAGGGCCTCACCTGGACGCTGCGCGGCATGTCCTCGAAGTAGCGGCGGCCGACGCTCGCTCCGGCGCGTCCCGTCAGCATCCCTTCCCCCTGCACCCGCCAGCTCCGCCGGGCGACGGCACAGTATGCGCCTGCACGCGCGGTGCGGCTCACCTTAACGCCGACGGCGAACACCGGCCACACGGCTCGAACCGCTCACTAACCTCGAAGTATCGAGGCCGACGTGCAGGCATCCGGATGCTCCCGAGCAAGCAGTTCGAGCATCCCGCCGGTACTCCACCAGCGGCCCCGCGAGGAGCGACCATATGTTTGAGAGATTCACCGACCGAGCTCGCCGAGTCGTCGTTCTGGCCCAAGAAGAGGCCAAGATGCTCAACCACAACTACATCGGCACCGAGCACATCCTGCTCGGCCTGATCCACGAGGGTGAAGGCGTCGCGGCGAAGGCGTTGGAGTCGCTGGGGATCTCCCTGGATGCCGTCCGCGAGCAGGTGCAGGACATCATCGGCCAGGGCCAGCAGCAGCCGACCGGCCACATCCCCTTCACTCCGCGTGCCAAGAAGGTGCTCGAGTTGTCGTTGCGCGAGGCGCTGCAGCTCGGACACAACTACATCGGAACCGAGCACATCCTGCTCGGACTCATCCGCGAGGGCGAGGGCGTGGCCGCACAGGTGCTCGTCAAGCTCGGCGCGGACCTCAACCGGGTGCGCCAGCAGGTCATCCAGTTGCTCTCCGGCTACCAGGGCAAGGAGCAGGTACAGGTGGGGGCGAACGAGCAGCAAGCCGCTCAGGGCGGCAGCCAGATCCTCGACCAGTTCGGCCGCAACCTCACTCAGGCTGCGCGCGAGAACAAACTCGATCCGGTGATCGGCCGCGAGAAAGAGATCGAGCGCGTTATGCAGATCTTGTCTCGCCGGTCCAAGAACAACCCGGTGCTCATCGGGGAGCCTGGCGTGGGCAAGACCGCCGTCGTGGAGGGGCTCGCCCAGGCCATCGTGCGCGGTGACGTGCCGGAGACGCTGAAGGACAAGCAGCTGTACACGCTCGACCTCGGCTCGCTCATCGCCGGGTCGCGCTACCGCGGTGACTTCGAGGAGCGCCTCAAGAAGGTCACCAAGGAGATCCGCACCCGCGGCGACATCATCACGTTCATCGACGAGATCCATACCCTGGTGGGTGCGGGTGCCGCCGAGGGCGCGATCGACGCTGCGAGCATCCTGAAGCCGCTTCTGGCCCGCGGCGAGCTGCAGACCATCGGTGCGACCACTCTCGACGAGTACCGCAAGCACTTCGAGAAGGATGCCGCGCTCGAGCGCCGCTTCCAGCCCATCCAGGTGGCGGAGCCGTCGCTGCCCCACGCGATCAACATCCTCAAGGGGCTGCGCGACCGTTACGAGGCACATCACAAGGTGTCGATCACGGACGGCGCGATCGTCGCTGCCGCGAACCTCTCCGACCGCTACATCAGCGACCGGTTCCTTCCCGACAAGGCGATCGACCTGATCGACGAGGCCGGCGCACGCCTGCGGCTGTCGATCCTTTCGGCCCCTCCCGAGCTGCGCGAGTTCGACGACAAGATCGCCAAGGTGCGCGAGCGCAAGGAAGGCGCGATCGAGGAGCAGGACTTCGAGAAGGCCGCGTCGTTGCGCGACGAGGAGAAGAACCTGCTCGGCGAGCGGCTGCGTCTGGAGAAGCAGTGGAGGAGCGGCGACGTCAAGACGACGGCCGAGGTGGATGAGGGGCTCATCGCCGAGGTTCTGGCTCAGGCCACGGGCATCCCCGTGTTCAAGCTCACCGAGGAGGAGTCCAGCCGGCTGGTCTTCATGGAGAAGGCGCTGCACCAGCGGGTCATCGGCCAGGAGGAGGCCATCTCGGCCCTCTCCCGCACGATCCGCCGCCAGCGTGCCGGTCTGAAGGACCCGCACCGCCCGAGTGGCTCGTTCATCTTCGCCGGCCCCACCGGCGTCGGAAAGACGGAGCTGGCCAAGGCGCTCGCGGAGTTCCTGTTCGACGACGAGTCGGCGATGATCTCGCTCGACATGTCGGAGTACGGCGAGAAGCACACGGTCTCGCGTCTGTTCGGCGCCCCTCCCGGGTTC
Organism: Humibacter sp.; assembly: GCF_035547335.1. Lineage (GTDB taxonomy): Bacteria > Actinomycetota > Actinomycetes > Actinomycetales > Microbacteriaceae > Humibacter. The sequence goes on from NZ_DASZVF010000031.1 coordinate 22,923, forward strand.
GTCGGCTTCGAAGAGGGCGGCCAGCTCACCGAGAAGGTGCGCCGCAAGCCGTTCAGCGTCGTGCTCTTCGACGAGATCGAGAAGGCGCACCCCGACATCTTCAACTCGCTCCTGCAGATTCTGGAGGAGGGACGTCTGACGGATGGCCAGGGCCGCGTCGTCGACTTCAAGAACACGGTCATCATCATGACGACCAACCTCGGAACGGCCGCGATCTCCGGTGGACCCGTCGGCTTCCAGGCCGAGGGCGACGCCGGGAACCAGTCCGGTTACGACCGCATGCGCGGCAAGGTGAACGAGGAGCTGAAGAAGAACTTCAAGCCCGAGTTCCTGAACCGCGTCGACGAGATCATCGTGTTCCCGCAGCTCGACAAGAACGAGCTGCTGCAGATCGTCGACCTATTCACGAAGCGCCTGGGCGAGCGGATGCTCGACCGCGACATGACGATCGAGCTCACCACGCCCGCCAAGGAGCGCCTCATCGAGATCGGGTTCGACCCGGCGCTCGGTGCCCGCCCGTTGCGTCGCGCAGTGCAGCACGAAGTGGAGGACCGCCTCAGCGAGAAGATCCTGCACGGCGAACTCAACGCGGGCGACCACGTCACGGTCGACTTCCAGAACGGCGAGTTCGTGTTCGCGACGGCGGCCAGGAAGGATCCGGTGGGTGCGATCTCCGCCGGACCGGTCGGAACGGGCGCGGCTACGCCCGACCTGGCGGCAGGACTGTAAGACCTGGCGAGAACGCGAACGCGGGGCCGACCTTCGATGGTCGGCCCCGCGTTCGCGTTTCACTGCGTCTCCGCCGCTGCCCGGCGTTCATCGGGATGCCGCGGCCGCTAGGCTCCGCCGGATCTTGTGCGCCGGACCGTCGTAGCGCGGCCGCAGTGGGCGGAGGTCAGTTCCCTACTTCGTCGATCTTCTTCTCGGCCGTGCCGAGGGCATCCGAGATCTTGTCTCCGGCAAGGTTCGCCGCCGAGCCGGCCAGATCACTCACGCTGCTCGTCACGTTCTGAACGGGCGCCGAGTTCACGACCTTCCGTGCGGTTTCGCGCAGTCGCTCGTAGCCCTTGCGGCCGGCTCGCGCGCCGATGATGTAGCCGACGACGACGCCGGCTGCGAAGATGATGGCCTTCATCGCAGTCCCCTTCTGTGAGAACGCGCGCCAGGGGACGCACGTTGGTTCCAGCATCCTGCCCCGCGCGCCTGCTGTCATCCCCTTGCGGCGGACGTGGGGGAGTGTGCGACAGCGGATCCGAGGTCTTGTGCCTTGTCGGGCGGCGGGTGCCGTCGACGTGGGCGCGCCGGCTCGCGGACTCAATCGCCCGTATCGCGACTGCGTCGCTCACGGACTCAATCGGTTCGGGGGTGTGAGCACGCTCCCACCCCACTCACCTCAATCGCCCGTATCGCGACTGCGTCGCTCAGAGGCTCAATCGGTTCGGGGATGTGAGCACGCTCCCACCCCTCTCACCTCAATCGCCTCTATCGCGACTGCGTCGCTCACGGACTCAATCGGCTCGGTGGGTGGAAGCAAGCTCCCACCCACCGAGCCTCAATCGCCCTTAGGCTGAACGGCGTGGCAGACCTCCTCACCGAGCCGATCTCGACGACCGAACTACGCGGGTTCCGCGTGCGCCGAGCCCGCACGAGCGACGTTCCCGGCGTGCAGCAACTCGTGCAGCCCCTGGTCGAGCGGCGCATCCTGCTCGGCAAGGAGCGTGTCGCGCTGTACGAATCGCTGCAGGAGTTCCGCGTCGCCGAAGACCTCGAGGGTCGACTGATCGGGTGCGGGGGCCTGCACGTGCTGTGGGAAGACCTCGGCGAGGTCCGCACGCTCGCGGTCGCGGACGAATGGCGGGGCCGCGGAGTGGGGCACGCCATTCTCGAGCGCCTCGAACACGACGCCACGGGTCTCGGACTGAGCCGGTTGTTCTGCCTCACCTTCGAGGTGCGGTTCTTCTCGCGTCACGGCTTCGAAGACATGGGGCATGCGACGGTCGATCCGGATGTCTACAACGAGCTCCTGCGCAGCCGTGACGAGGGCGTCGCCGAGTTCCTCGATCTCGCTCGCGTGAAGCCGAACACGCTGGGCAACACCCGGATGATCAAGCACCTGTAGCGCGGCCCGCTCCGATATCACGGAGCGAGGGGAGAATGCCGCACGCGTACGGCGAGTTGCCTCAGGTGCCGCCAGAGTGCCGCTTAGCCTGATGGCATGTCGAGCCTGAAGCATCCGGTCGGACCGCAGTCTGGCAGGGTGTATTGGCGGCGCCGCCTCGTCGTGGGGCTGGCGCTGCTCGCGGTGATCGTCGTCATTCTCTTGATCGTGTTCGCGCCGCGCGGCAAATCGGATGCCTCCGCGCCCGTCGCCACCCACACGGCGACCACTGCGACGCCGAAGTCCACGACGAACCCCACGACCGTGCCGACCACGAAGGCGACGGCGAGCGGGAAGGCGTGCGCGGCATCCGCCATCGACATCGAGGCGATCACAGACTCGAACAGCTACGGAGCCGGGGTGCAGCCCCAGCTCGCGTTCTCCATCACCAACACCGGCGCCAAGGCCTGCACGTTCGATGTGGGCACGGCCAAGCAGGTGTTCACCGTGACGAGCGGCACCGAGGTCTACTGGAAGTCGACCGACTGCCAGACCGGGCCGGTCGACACGGTCGTGTTGCTCGAGCCGGGCAAGACTCTGACGTCGAACCCCATCGCGTGGGACCGCACGCGATCGGATCCCGCGACGTGCGGCGACAAGCAGCGGCAGGCCGTCCCTGGCGCGGGCGCCTCGTATCACCTGAAAGTGCAGGTCGACGGCGTCACTTCGAAGACGACGAAGCAGTTCCTGCTGAACTGATCCGAGACCTCCGCAGCATCGATGGGGACCGGTCCCCATCGTCGAGGTTGCACGCGTCTCATAGGATCGAGTCCACGCCGCACGATCGAGGGGGTGTACGTGGCCGATCTGTACGTCGACATCGGCGCCATTCGCGACCTTTCGTCACGCCTGAAGCACGTGGCGACCGAGTTCTCCGACGCGAATGCGCATAGCGACAAGATCGCTGCCGCCGTCGGGCATCCCGGATTGCACGACACGATTCACGACTTCGCCCACGAGTGGGACGACACCCGGGAGGGCATGGTGTCGGACATCAAGGCGCTGTCGCAGTCTGCCGGCGTGATCGCCGACGGCTTCGAGCAGACCGATGACGGTCTCGCGAAAGCATTGGAGCAGCCGGCGAGCACCGGCCATGCACAGCCTCCGGTTCACGGCATGGGTCCGGTGGCGCAGTGAGACCGGGCGACTGGAGCCCACTCGGATTGTCGTCCGATCCCATACCCGGCGATCCGAGCACGGTGGCGGCCGGTGGGCGCGACTATCTCGACGTCGCCGACGCCATCGGCTCCGCGAAGAACACCCTGCACACCATCGACCTTGGCGACTTCGTGGTCTCCGAGGCTGTCGACGCCCTGCAGGACACCGCGCACAAGGTGGCCGACTCCATCGGCAAGGCGGAGGCACGCTACCGTGCGGCCGGCGAAGCGTTGATCGCGTATGCGCCGGTGCTCGAACAGGCGCAGACCGACTCGGCGTCGGCACTCGCACTCGCACGCTCCGCGACGGAAGCAGCCGACGGTGCAGACCAGCAGCGTCGCCACTATCTGCATCTGTCGACGACCGAGACCGATCCCGCGCAGGCTCTGCAGTACAAGAACCTCGCGGACACGAGCGAATCCGATGCCGCCGATGCGCAGCGCACGCTCACCGCGGCCCAGGATCAGCTCTCGCAGGCGACATCCGCCCGAGACCGTGCTGCCGAGAGCGCGATCGACGGCATCCACGCGATCACCGAGCACGACGGACTTCACGACAGCTGGTGGGACAACTGGGGCAAGAACCTGGTCGAGGCCATCACGGATATCGCGGGCTGGGTCTCGTCGATCGCGGGCGTGCTTGCGTTGTGTGTATGTTGGATCCCCGTCGTGGGTCAGGCGCTGGCCGCCGCCCTGTTGATCGTGGCCGGGGTCGCTGCCATCGTCAACGCGATCGGCAACGTGGTGCTGGCCGCCACGGGTGACCGATCCTGGACGACCGCCCTCATCAGCATCGCGGGCGCGGTGCTCGCCGTCGTCGGGCTGGGCGGCGCTGTGCGCGTCGTGGGCAATGTCGCGGCCGCAGCTCGCATCAACGCAAGGGCGGCTCTTGAAGTGGGCGCGACGGATGCGACGCGACTCACGGCGTCCCAGGCCATCAGGTTGCGCCCGTCGGTGCTGGTGCAATCCGAGAAGCTCTGGGCGAAGCCGGTGGCGACCATCACGGAGGACTCCACCGTTTATCGCTTGTACGGCGGGGCGGGAGAGGACGCAGCCAAGGCGACGGGCGCCTCCTACGGCACCATGGACCCGCGGGCCGTCGCGAACCCACGGGAGGTGCTGGGGCTTCCCGACCAGAACGCCGCCGATCGCCTCATCGTCGGCGAGGTGACCGACCCGAGCAAGGCCGTTGTCACGCGGCACGCTCTTCCGCTCGACGGAAACCCGGGCGGCGCTCCTGAGTACATCTTCCCGGGCGAGTTCGGACCCGGAAAGGGTGTCCAGCTGCTGACGGATACGCCGTTCCAGGTGCGATGAAGACCCGCGTCCGCGACCTCGACTTCGACCACTCGGTCGCCGTGTACGGCGCCGGGGGAGGGTCCCCTGCCGTGCTGATGCGTGCGCAGACCGCACCGAGTGCGGAATCGTTCACGACCTTCGCCGCGCTCGACTCCGATGTTCAGGGCTGGAGCGCCGGCTACTACTACGTTCGCTCGATGGTGGCGGCGGAGTGGAAGGGGTCGCTCTGGTCGAGCGTGCTGGTCTACGCCGTCGACGGCGATACGCCGGTCACAGCCGTGAAGCGACTGCCTGGCGGCGACAAGCGGTTCCGGCCGCTGGGCGAGTTCGAAGCCGTCGAGACGATCGAACGCGCGGTGGCCGAGCATGACGCCTATCGGGCCTCTGCCGAACCGGCTCCGCGTGCGCGCCCACGGCTCTGGGCCAGCGCCGGAACGGGACCCGTCTTCCCGGTCTCGATCGGCAATTCCGTTCCGCTCGGGCTGCCCGACCTCGTGGTGCTGGGCGACGGACCGGGGGTGGCGGCCGGCACATCGTTCGCCCTTGTGCCGTTCGACGACGCGCACCCCGCGCCGTCGCCGGAACGACCGCCCGTTATCGTTGACGTCTACGCGCTCTCCGGGTCGGATCCCGAGCGCGTTCGGCACGACATCCTGAGCCGCAGACGAAGACCCGCGATGAGACTCACGGTGGGTTCCCGTCGAGACATCCTCGGTGAGGAGATCGGTGAGGAGTGAGCATGGCTGACGCGGAGCACGTCGACCGCATCGTCGTCGACGCGACGACAGAGGTCGGCTCGGAGCGTCTCGCGGCGGCACTCGCGGCGCACGATGTCGCGGCCATCGGTCAGGCGCTGAGACATGATTTCGTGGTCGTTCCGATGGTGCCGGCGTCTTCGTCGGACGCTGCTGAGGGCTCCCGTGAGCGGCAGGTGCGGGTGTTTCCGCCACACGAGGCGAACGCGGAGAAGCCCTACGTGCTGGCGCTCTTCTCCTCGACTGCAACCCTCGCCGCTTACCTCGCCGACAGTCCCGTGCGGGAGTTCGATCTTCGCCGCGGAACATCGCTGGAGCCGTTCCTGCGCACGAACCTCTCGTCGTTGGAACGGGTCTACTTCGATCCCGCCGGACCGCACCCGATGCAGGCGAGCCCAGAGGATGTTCTCTGGTCCCTGCAGCCGACACCGTCGGACGACGAGGTGGCGTGGTCTGCCGGTGAGGTCGCAGCGCCGGTCCAGGACGACCTGCGCACAGTGGGCATGGATGTTCCGCTCTCGCGCGAGTGGTTCGTGATCACGCTGAACGACGAGCAGAAGCGAAATCGCGAGATCGACGAACTCGTCTCGCGACAGCTGAAGACGATCGGCGCCGCCCCCGTGCTCAGGCAAGAACTCGCCAAGTGGCTTCGCGCGAGCTGTGCTCGCGCGGCGAGCGCCGGTGGACGCTTCCAGGCATATCTGCTGCAGCGCAACGAGAAGACTGCTCTCGCGTTGAGTCTGACCATGTACTGGCAGGACCTCGGTCCGCCGCTCGGTGACAGGCATCTGGATGCCATGACCAGGAAGCTCCGCGGCGAACTCGGCGACGGTGAACTCCTCGGTGCGGAGACCGAAGCAGGGCCTTTCGTCAGGCACACCCGGCAGGTGTCAGGGGCAGCCGAGGTAGGCGGAGAGGGAACCACGCTTCTGGTCGCCGACTACTGGCTGGAGTTTCCCGACAAGCGCGGGCTCTGCCTGCTGAGCTTCTCGAGTCCGCATACCGACATTCGCGAACAGCTCCTGCTCGTGACGGACAACATCGTGTTGAACGCCGCGTGGGTGCAGGAGGAGATGGGCGCGCCCGGAACGCGTGGCTGACCCGCAGCGGAGCGCCATCCCGCTGTCGACCTTCAGAACGCTGCATCGAGCTCCCGTTCCCGATCGCTCAACCCGCTCGCGAAGGCGAGACGAAGCGCAGCGCCGATACTGCCGACGTCACCGTCGATCCGTTCGCGGAAGCCCATGCGACTGGCCTCCGCCGTGCGCTGCCGGGACGCCGTGACGTTGCGCACTTCGCCCGCAAGGCTGATCTCGCCGAACGCGACGGTCGAGTGCCCGATCGCTCGCTCCCGCACAGCCGACGCCACGGCGATCGCGATCGCCAGGTCGGCCGCCGGCTCGCTGAGCCTCACGCCACCCACAGTCGACACGTACACGTCCTTGTCGGAGACGCGGATGCCCGCCCGCTTCTCGAGCACGGCCAGGAGCATCGCGAGGCGGGCCGCATCCACTCCGCTCGTGACGCGGCGCGGGTTCGGCGCCGACGTGTCGACCACGAGCGCTTGCACCTCCACCGGGATGGCGCGCTTACCCTCCATGGCGACGGTCACGCACGTGCCAGACACCGGCGTGGACGAGCGGCTGAGGAAGAGACCGCTCGGATCGGGAACCTCGACGATGCCGTCGCCGGACATCTCGAAGCATCCCACCTCGTCCGTCGGCCCGAACCGGTTCTTCAACGCCCGAACGAACCGGAGGGCCGTCTGTCTGTCGCCCTCGAACTGGCACACGACGTCCACGAGGTGCTCGAGCACGCGAGGACCCGCGACCTGGCCGTCCTTGGTGACATGTCCGACGAGCAGGATCGGCAGGCTGCGATCTTTGGCCACCCGGATGAGCGAGGACGCCACCTCGCGTACCTGACTCGGGCCGCCGGCGATGCCGTCGATCGACGCACTGGCCACCGTCTGCACGGAGTCGACGATCACGAGCTGCGGGTCGACAGCGTCGATCTGCCCGATCACCGATGCCAGGTCGGTCTCCGCTGCCAAGAACAGGTTCGGATGCAACGCGCCCGTCCGCTCGGCACGCAGTCGCACCTGGCCCGCCGATTCCTCGGCCGAGATGTACAGCACCCGGGACTTCGCCGCGGCCGTACGGGACGCGACCTCGAGCAGGAGCGTCGACTTGCCGACACCGGGCTCGCCGGAGAGCAGGATGGCCGCCCCAGGCACGATGCCGCCGCCCAGCACGCGGTCGAACTCGCCGATCCCGCTGGGCCAGTGATAGGCGGCATCCGTTCCGATCTCGGTGATCGGCGTAGCTGTGCGATCATCGGCGATGCGGACCGGCGTGACACGAGCGGATGTCTGCATCACCTCGCCCATGGTGTCCCACGCCTGGCAGTCGCCGCACTTGCCCACCCACTTGGCGGTGGTCCATCCGCACACCGTGCAGCGATATCCGCCCTGCGCTTTCGCCATGAATCCTCCGAGCCCTTGCCGCCGCTTCGAAACTGCGTTCGATACGGGTTCAGGTTATGCGGCACCGCGGACGGCGACGGCCGCCGCTCCCTGTGTTGTGGAATGCCGGGGCGCTGTGGACAACTCGACGGGCTCGCCAGGAAGCGCAAGGCCTGGGCACTGTCGGTCGTGGGTCGCACAATGAGCGCATGGCTGATCAGCTCTTCACCCTGGCCGACGGGCGCCGTCTCGGCGTCTCCACCCATGGCAATCCGGTGGCGGATCACGTCGTCGTCTTCTGCCACCCAGCACCGGGGAGCGGTGTGTTCGATCCGGATCCCACGGTGTCCGAGTCATCGGATGCGCACATCGTCGCCATCGACCGGCCCGGATACGGTTCCTCAGACCCGCTTCCGCCGGGGGTGTGGCCCTCGGTGGCGAGAGCAGCCGACGACATCGCGGAGTTCTTGCGTGCCAGGTCCGAAGCCGGCATGTCGCTCGGCGAGGGCGCCGAGAAGGGCGTCTGCGCGGTGGGGTGGTCTGCCGGGGGCAGGGTCGCGCTGGCGCTCGCCGCGAGACATCCGCAGCTCATTTCGCGCGTGGCGGTGGTCGGCACGCCGGCGCCGAACGATGCAGTGGAGTGGATTCCGAAGCCGCTCGCTGAGCAGAGCGACGCGTTGTCGCAGCTCCCGGCCGACCGGGCCTTCGAGATGCTGACGGATGCCTTCGCGCACCAGGCAACGGCCGCCGGCCTTCGGCCGTCCGACCCGCCGCCCCTTGCCATGCTCGGCATCCGCGACGTGGACGAGCAGGTGCTGCTCGCTCCCGGTGCGCGTGACCGACTGGAGATGATGCTCGAGGATGCCGTGCGTCAGGGGCCGATCGGGCAGGTGACGGACCTGCTCGCGTACACGGCGCATCCGTGGGGATTCGACCTGAGCGACGTGCGGGCCGAGACGCTTCTCGTCTACGGGCGTGCCGACGAGATCGGACCCGAACACGGCGACTGGTACGCGTCGCAGCTCGCGAACGTCTCTCGGCACGACGTCGACGGAATCGGCCACCTCGTGATCGTGCCCGCGTGGGCTCGCGTGCTCGAGTTCCTCACTGACCGGACGCAGCCGCCCGCTCAGTGACGACTTCATCGACGCGCTCGTCGACCAGCGGCGCGAACGCCGAGGCCCACACCTCGTATCCCCGGTCATTCGGGTGAAAGCGGTCGCCCGCGAAAAGCGTGAGGGCGCCGAGGATGCCCGGGCGCTTCGTCGATGCATGCAGTGGCGCGACGGTCAGTCCACGTCGGGCCGCCAGGCGTTGAACGATGGCGTTGGCCTCAGCGACTTTGCGCTCATTGCCCGGCAGATAGAAGTAAGGCAGGTCGGCGACGATGGCGTGCGGCGGCAGGGCGTCGAAGACTGTGGTCAACCCGGTCTCGAACGTCCGGGCATCCCACGAGGCAATGTCGTTGGCCCCGATCGAGACCGTCACGATGTCGGGCCGCACTTTGGCCAACCGTGGCAGTTGATAGCCGACAGCCTGCGTCACGGTAGCCCCCGACACACTGAGGTTGACCGTGCGCACGGTGAGTCCGCTTCGATGAGCGATGCGCTCGGCCAGGATGCCGACGTATCCGCGTGCGGGCTCGCTCGCCCCGATCCCTTGCGCCACGCTGTCGCCGAGGGCGACGTACAGCAGCTCGCCGTGCGCCTTCGCGCGTGCGCGCCACCACGCCGAGTTCACGGGAAGGGTCTCGTTCAGCGCCGCGGCCGCGAGCGTGCGCCGCTTGGTCAGCGACCGCACGAGCGCGATGCCGACCGCGGCGACGACTGCACAGGATGCCGCGACGAGCTTCGCCACACGCGTCGCGTGCATCGCCCCACGACTACGCACCGCCCCAGCGTATGCGGGTGAAACCGGTCATCGCACGATCGCCGTCCATTGGGCGTTAGGGACGTCTGCCGACCCCGTCAGCGAGATGCCGCGGATTGGCTCGGCGACCGGGCGTCGCGTACAGTAGACGGCGGTACCGTGTCCGAGCGGCCGAAGGAGCATGTCTCGAAAACATGTGTGGGGGCAACTCCACCGTGGGTTCAAATCCCACCGGTACCGCCACGAAGAACCCCCGCGATCCCAGCGTTTACAAGGGATCCGGGGGTTCTCTCTTATCCGGGTTCGTCTGAGAAATGGGGGAACTGGCCTGGGTGGCCTCAGTCCGGGCCCGTGGTGGCCGGCTGATCAGCTTGTTCTTTCGGTCCTGTTGGTCGAATCGGGAGATGCCGTTGATGACCCGCTGTTTACTCCGTGTCCGCCGAGCCCCGCAAAGGTCCAACAATCGCAGTCATCGAGGACGATGCGATGTGATCGACGAGCCTCGAAATCCCGCTGCCCGCACTTGGCCGCGACGGTAGGGTGAACGCGGGTCTGACGAGAGGAAGCGCGCGTGGAGTATGTACGGCTGGGCGGTACTGGTCTCGAGGTCTCGGCGGTCGTTCTCGGCTGCATGAGCTACGGAACGCCAGAGCGTGGGAATCACGCCTGGACGTTGCCCGAAGAGGAGAGCAAGCCGTTCATCAAGCAGGCGCTCGAGGCGGGTATCACCACGTTCGACACAGCCGACGTCTACTCCGACGGCACCAGCGAAGAGATCGTGGGCCGTGCGCTCAAGGAGTACGCCACCCGGGACGAGGTCGTCATCGCGACCAAGGTGCACGGGCGGATGGGCCCCGGACCGAATCAGGCAGGCCTGTCGCGTTCGCACATCCTGTCTGCCATCGACGCGAGCCTTCGCCGCCTCGGCACCGACTATGTCGACCTCTATCAGATCCACCGTTGGGATCCGAACACCCCCATCGAAGAGACGATGGAGGCACTGAACGACGTCGTCCGGGCCGGCAAGGTGCGCTACATCGGTGCATCCTCGATGTGGGCGTGGCAGTTCGCGAAGGCGCAGCACGTCGCCGCGTCGAACGGCTGGGCGCGTTTCGTCTCCATGCAGGACCAGTACAACCTGCTGCAGCGCGAGGAGGAGCGGGAGATGCATCCGCTCTGCCTCGATCAGGGCGTCGGCGTGCTGCCGTGGTCTCCGCTTGCGCGAGGCATGCTCACCCGGCCGTGGGGCACGGAAACCGCCCGCACGGCAAACGACGCCTTCGGGCAGACGCTCTATCGTTCGCAGCAGGATGCCAACCGCCGGATCGTGGATGCCGTCGCGACGGTCGCGGGCGCGCGCGGTGTTTCAGCCGCCCAGGTCGCACTTGCCTGGGTACGGCAGCAGAAGGCCGTGACCGCGCCCATCGTGGGTGCGACGAAGACATCCCACCTGAGCGATGCGATCGCTTCCGTCGATCTCGTGCTGACGCCTGACGAGTTGGCCCAGCTGGAGGGGCCCTACACTCCGCGCGAGCCGGAAGGCTTCTGACCTCGGCAGTCGCTTCGTCCGTCTCGCCTCGACTTCGGCGGGGCAGCCGGGCGCGGATGTGACGACAGTCGTGCGCGAACACGCGCCGTCGAGAAGTCGAGAAGCCGTTTTCCCCGTCGCCGCCGTGAAACCGGAACTCCGCGCCCGGAACTCCGCGCTCGAGCGCGAGAACCAGCCGCTATCGACAAGTTAACTCCGGTCGTGCGCGCGTGTCAGCCCCTTGGGGCCGCCTCTCGTCCGTCCTTACCGTAGGGCGTCAGTGAGGAGGTCTCTATGGTCGCGGTTGATCTGTCTACCGAGCGGCGACCCGGCGCAACCACGTCTGCGCGCCGCAAGGGGAACATCCTCGTCTCTTGGCTGACCTCGACCGATCACAAAGTGATCGGCTACCTGTACCTGGTCACCACGTTCTTCTATTTCTGTGTCGGCGGCGTCATGGCGCTCGTCATGCGCGCCCAGTTGTTCGCGCCGGGCTTGGCCGTCGTGCAGACCCGGGAGCAGTACAACGAGTTGTTCACGATTCACGGCACGATCATGCTGCTGTTGTTCGCCACGCCGTTGTTCGCAGGGTTCACGAACGTGGTCATGCCGTTGCAGATCGGTTCGCCGGACGTGGCCTTCCCGCGCTTGAACGCGTTCTCGTTCTGGACCTACTTCTTCGGGGCCGCGATGGTGGTAGGCGGATGCCTGACGCCCGACGGCGCCGCCGCGTTCGGCTGGACGGCCTATCAGCCGTTGGCGACCTCCACGTTCTCGCCCGGATTCGGCGGCACGCTGTGGATGCTCGGCCTCGCGCTGTCGGGGTTCGGCACGATCCTCGGCGCGGTCAACTTCATCACGACGATCATCACGTTGCGGGCACCGGGGATGACGATGTTCCGGGTGCCGATCTTCACCTGGAATGCGCTCGTCACGTCGATCCTCGTGCTGATGGCGTTCCCGGTGCTCGCCGCTGCACTGCTTGCGGCCGTCGCGGACCGACTGCTGGGCGCGCACGTGTTCGACGCCTCAACGGGTGGCGCGCTTCTCTGGCAGCACTTGTTCTGGTTCTTCGGGCATCCCGAGGTCTACATCATCGCCCTGCCGTTCTTCGGCATCGTGACCGAGGTCTTCCCGGTGTTCAGCCGGAAGCCGATCTTCGGCTACAAGAGCCTGGTGTACGCGACGCTTGCCATCGCGGCGCTCTCCGTGACCGTGTGGGCGCACCACATGTATGTCACGGGCATGGTCCTTCTGCCATTCTTCTCTTTGATGACGATGCTCATCGCGGTGCCGACGGGCGTGAAGATCTTCAACTGGATCGGCACGATGTGGCGTGGGTCGCTCACCTTCGAGTCCCCGATGCTGTGGGCGGTCGGGTTCATCGTCACCTTCACGTTCGGCGGCCTCACCGGTGTGATCCTCGCGTCGCCGCCGCTGGACTTCCATGTCTCCGACACGTACTTCGTCGTGGCGCATTTCCACTACGTCGTGTTCGGCACCGTGGTCTTCGCCATGTTCTCCGGCTTCTACTTCTGGTGGCCGAAGATGACGGGCAAGATGCTGAACGACCGCCTGGGCAAGTGGCATTTCTGGCTGCTGTTCATCGGCTTCCACACCACGTTCCTGATCCAGCACTGGCTCGGTGTCGTCGGGATGCCGCGGCGGTACTACACCTATCTGCCGCAGGACGGCTTCACATGGATGAACCAGGTGTCCACGGTCGGTGCCGGCATCCTGGCCGTCTCGATGATCCCGTTCCTGCTGAACGTGTACATCACGGCCCGTTCCGGGGCTCGAGTGAAGGTGAACGATCCATGGGGCTATGGACGGTCGCTGGAGTGGGCCACCAGCTGCCCGCCGCCGCGGCACAACTTCACGTCGATCCCGCGCATCCGCAGCGAGTCGCCCGCCTTCGACATCAACCATCCGGAGGTGGGGATGCCGATCGGGCTCGGTCCGGGAAGCGACACGGGGGATGTCGCGACAGCCGATGCCGCCACCGGGAGGGCTGGCTGAGATGAAGATCAACGCGACCATGTTCTGGGTGCTGGCCGGCTACTTCTTCGTCGTCGGAAACCTCTACGCGGGCTGGGGGCTGCTGCAGCAGGGACACATCGACTGGGCCGGTGGCACGCCGCTCGGACTCTGCGTGCTTCTGTGCGTGATGATCGCGTTCTTCCTGAACCGCACGCACCGGTCGCAAACACGTGAACTTCCCGAAGACGTCGGCACCGCCAACGTCGACGACGGTGACCCGGAGATGGGTCACTTCAGCCCGTGGAGCTGGTGGCCGTTCGCCCTCGCGGCCGCCTGCTTCCTTGTCTTTCTGGGCTTCGTCGTCGGTATCTGGCTCGCATTCATCGGCGGAGGTTTCGCAGTCGTCTGCCTCGTCGGCTGGGTCTACGAGTACTACCGCGGCTTCTTCGCTCGATGACGACCGCGCGAGGACATGGCATTTCGACCATACGGGTGAGGTAAGCCCGAGCCGGTCGCCAGCCACCAGATCGATGCCGACGACTACGGAAGCCAGTACAGCTCCATCACATGCCTGTTGTCGTCGACGAACACCACGTGCTGGGTGTTGTCGGGCATCACGTACGCCGACGGATAGCTGCGACTGGGCATCACCCCGGTGGCGGCGGTCAGGTCATTCGGGTGCCAGCCGGAGCCGTCTTCCCAGTACTCGTGGATGTGGCTGTCCACGCCCACGTAGTCGAAATGGAGCGTGGCTTCGCTCGGGTACAGATAGCCGGTCGGTGTGGTTCCCGATGCGGGCGCTACCCCGCCGGCGGTCACGGTGAGGTCCCGTTCGTGCCATGCTCCGTCCCAGGTCAGCAGATGCAGGTGACCGTCGGTGCCCGCGAACGCGACGACCTGTTGGTTGCCGGGATCGTTGGCGAACCCGACGGGCCGACCCTCCGTGCGAGCCGCCGTGCCGGATGCGAGCGTGAGGTCATTGTGGTGGAACCCGCCTTGGGGGCCCTTCCACAGTTCGTGGACGTGCTGGTCCGAGCCGGCGTACAGGATGTGGTGCGTTCTTTGCGACGTGAAGCCGTACGCGGTGGGAGACAGCCGTGGAATCGTCCCGGCCATGTAGGGGGTCAGGTCGCTGTCGAGCCACCCGAAGTCCTCTTCCATGTCGAGATAGCGCAACGTGTTGTCCGCGCGGTAGACGATGTGCTGCCCGGTCTCGAAGCTGTAGCCGAAGGGCTGGTCGATCAGTCGCGGTGTGCCGTCGGTGAGTTGATGATGATGCTTGTCGTCCTCATCCCACCACAACTCCTGAACGCGGCCATCCGGCCCGGTGCCCGATCGAAGGCCCTGGAACACCGCGTGTTGAGTCCACCCACCAGGCTGGTTCTCGTAGACGTACCCGCTGATCTCGCCGGATATCAGAGGACCTCCGGCCTGCGAGGTCAGATCGTTGAGGTGCCAGTTCCCGTCCCACCACAGTTCGTGGATGTGACCGTCGCCCGCTCCGTCTCCGAACCCCTGGAAGAGAACGTGCTGCGTTCTCTGACGCTCGAATGCGTACGCGGATGGGCTGAAGATGGCGACCGGCCCGCGGCTTCGCGCCGTCAAATCGTTGCTGAACCAAGACATCTGAGGCCTCCGATGGAAAGTGCAACCAGAACGGTCCTCATCGGCATCAGTGTGAACCTGCCGGGCGCGACTGTCCAGCTTTGCTTTCGTGACCGGCATAGCGACGGGGCGGCCGCGGGTGATCACGCCGGCCCCGCTCGGCGCCGCGGCGGCGTACCCTTCCGATGTGGCGGCGGCTGAGACGGGTGACGGGCAGGCCCTCCCGGGCCTTTCGGTGCTGTTGGACCACCTCGACCGGGTACTCGATGCACAGGTCGTCTCTGTCGACGAACTGGACGCCGGTGTGTTCCGCATCGGACGCGCGGCGAGCCCGGACTGGGTCATGCGAGTGTTTCCGCGCGATAGGGCGATGGCTGAGGCCGAGGGGGACGCGGCGATTCTGCGCCGGCTCGGTGAGCTGGATTTCCCTGCCGAACGGCCGATCGATCGCATGCCTGTCTCGCAGGTGGCCGGGCATCCCGTGCTGGTCACGGGGTATGTGGAGGCAGCGCCTCGAGACCCGCGCAGAGACACGATCAAAGCGGCGGGCGGACTACGATCACTCGGCGATCTCCTCGGGCGCATGGGTGCCTTCGAGTGCGCGCCAGAACCCTTCGCGCGGCCGGGCGGAGCTTGGCATCACCTGGCGGAGGGGCATCCGCGCGAAGAGCTGGGCGCAGCTCGAGTGCTCCTCGACGACCTCGGTTCAGCTGAACCCGGGGGATCCCGCCGCCACATCGATGCGCTGCGTGCCGCACTCGACACGGCCGACGATGGTGAGGGATTGCCCGAGGCGTTTGTGCACCCGGACTTCGTTCTCGCGAACGTGGTTGCGACTCCGGATCCAGCCATGGTCATTGTCGACTGGACGGGTGCCGGTCGCGGGCCGCGTGCGTGGCCGCTGGCGTTCCTGCTGTGGACCGAGGCCAGGAAGGATGCGCGCCGCGCGGACCTCGTGCTCGCGGGCTACGCACCTCGGGTGACGCTTCAGGCCGATGAGCTTGCGCGTCTACCCGGGCTGCTGCGCGCGCGACCGCTCGTGTTCGCCGCTCTGCGTCTCCGCGACGCCGACATCGGCGCATCCGAAGCGTCGGCGCTCTCGGATGCCGTGATGACGCAGAGCGAGGCCGTCGCCGCTCGTGCCCGCCGCGTGCTCGAGAGCCTGGCCCGTTGAGCGCGTCGGGCGAAAGGCTGCACGTCGATCTCGGAAGGCGTGGCACGATGGTGCGGCCGACATCGCGATCTCCTCGGCTGGTTGTGCGCCCGTTCAGGAAAGGAATGTGATGAGACTCGTGGCGATCGAGGAGCACTGGACCACAACGGAACTCGCGGACGCACTCGGCGCGTTGCCGGCCGAGCGCCGCGACGACAGCCTCGCTCTCAACGACCACGGCGGAGCGCTGGAGCGGCTGCTCGACCTCGGCACAGCACGCATCGCGGCCATGGATGCGCAGGGGATCGACCTGCAGATCGTCTCGCTGGCCCCACCGGGAACGGGCCCTCTCGATCCGTGTGACGCTGTGCCCCTGAGCCGGGATCTGAACGACACGGCGGCGGCTGCCGTCGGCCGGCATCCCGATCGGTTGCGCGCGATGGCGACGCTTCCGCTTGCGGAACCGTCCGCGTGCGCTGCCGAGCTGGAGCGCTGCGTCGGCGCGGGCTTCGTCGGTGCCATGGTCTACGGCCGCGCCGGAGGCAGGCAGCTCGACGACCCCGCGTTCGAGGAATTGTGGGAGGCGGCGGTCGCGCTCGGGGTGCCGATCTTCATCCACCCGCAGATTCCGCCCCGCGAGGTGCGCGCCGCGTCGTATTCCGGCTTCGACGACGCGACTGAGCTGGCGCTCGCCACGTTCGGATGGGGCTGGCATCTCGAAGCCGCGATCTCGGCGCTGCGCCTGATCGTGCGCGGGACATTCGATCGGCATCCTGGACTGCAGATCGTGCTAGGGCACTGGGGCGAACTCTTGCCGTTCTGGTCGGATCGCACGAACAGCCTCGCCCGCGTTGCCGGCCTGCAGCGCGCCGTATCCGAGGTGATCCGGTCGAACTTCTACCTCACCTGCTCGGGAATGCTGAATCCGACGCTTCTGTGGCATGCACTGGAAATCACTACCGTGGACCGGCTGATGTTCTCGACGGACTATCCGTTCCAGTCGCCGTCCTCTTCCGACATCTCGAGCTTCCTCGGGGAGTTCGGCGATGTGGACGAGCGTGCAGCGTTCGCCGCAGGGAACGCGACGAGGCTGTTCCGGCTCGGCTAGCCCGTCAGAGCGGGCGTCCGCTCAAGAGAGCACAATTGACGGGCCGCCGTCGATGGGAGACCGCGCGTCGGGAAGTGGAGCGAGCCGCATGAGCAGAATGGCCCCGAGCACGCCCTCTCGCCTTGCCGCGTACACCGACGCGGTTTTCGCCGTGATCATCACGATCATGGTCCTGGAGCTGCGGCCGCCTGCCGAGCCCACCTGGGCAGGGTTCCTGGACCTTTGGCCGACCGTCGTGAGTTACGTGGTCAGCTATGCCTTCGTGGCGATCATCTGGATGAACCATCACTACCTGATGACCTACATCACCACACCATCGCTCAAGCTCCTCTGGCTCAACTTCGGCCACCTGTTCTGTGTCTCGTTCCTGCCCTTCGCGACGGCGTGGCTTGCAGAATCCGAACTGGCACAGGTGCCGGTCATCTTCTATGCCGTGCTCTTCGTCGCGACCGACGGCATGTACAACCTCTTCGAGGCGGAGATCCTTAAGCACGCCGCCGAGTTCTCAGCAGAGTCGTATCGCGCTGCACGACGCCGCTCCTTATTCGCGTTCCTGCTGTTCGTCGTCGCCGTCGGCCTGGCGATCGTCGACAACTGGCTGGGTTTCGGATTCATCTGCCTTGCGCTGGCTCTGCACTTGCGACCGGATGCGACGCCGCTGCGGCGCAGAAAGCGGAGGCGTAACGACGCCGACAGCTGAGGATTCTGGCGCGGCCGCTTCCTCAGGCAATTCCGTCAGCCGCGGTTTTGAGACGGGCCGGCGCCCTGCTCGAACGAGGGTCCCGGCCGTCAGATCGCCCGCCGTTCACGTAGAGGATCTGCCCGTTCACCCAGCGCCCCGGCCCCGCGAGGAACGCAACAGTCTCGGCGGTGTCCGTGGTGCACGTGGAGGGAGCTGCTTCGAGAGTGGCGTGGCTGACAGCGAGGATCAAGCCGAACTCGAAGGGGCCGGAGCCGATCCCTCGCGGGATACGGCTCTGGCCCTTCGTGCCGTCCGCGTTAGGACCCGATGTCGGAGAACAGTCCGGTGAAGGAGACGCCGGTGCCGGCCAGGTGCTGGAAGAACTCGCCCGCCTCCTGCGTGGCGACCGCAGCAGAGGCGTCCTCGTAGCTGTCGAAGTACAGGTCTAGCGTGCGGTGGGCCGGGGTCGGGGTGCCATCCTCCTTCGGCCAAACCTTCGCGGCCTCGACTCGGCGGAGCTGCGGAAGCCGCCGCGCGGCCGCCTCGATCTCGGGGTAGGCATCCTCGAACGCCGCGGCGTCGGCGGGGTTGTCGATGATGAGGGTGATCTTCGTGGACATGTCGGTTCTCTTTCGTTGTCGGTTGCTCGCGAGGAGCTGGTGGGAGGGGATGGGTCAGGAGGGGGAGTCGGACGCTCGGCGCTCGCGCACCGTGACGGAACGGCCGAGCCGGATGGCCGACACCAGGAAGAAGACGCCGCCGAGTGTCGCGTAGCCGGCGAGTCCGACGAGCGAGGCCGAGGCGCTTCCGGACTGCAGAGCGAACACAACGCCGGCGAGCACGGAGATGCCGCCACTGAGGATCATGGGCCACTGGCCGCCGAGCGACCGCCGCAAGACGCCCACGATGAGCTGCACCGCGCCAGCCGTGATCGCCCACAGTCCCCAGACGAGCAGCACTGTGCGCCCGCCCGATGCCGCTGCGACCGCGAGGCCGATGGCGGCGAGGATGCTCAGCGCCATGTTCACATACAGAAGCGTCGATGGCCGCGTGCCGCGCGAGGTCCGGTGATCGACGACGGCGGCGATCACGTCGAAGACGGGGTAGATGACGAGCAACGTCGCACTCAGCGGAGTGATGGCGGCCGCGGTGAGGGCGACGAGGATCGCCCATGCTAGCGCGAAGCCGAAGCGTACGAAGTACAGGACGCGCAAAGGCGCGACGATGGTCGCCGGTGCCGCCTCGGTCGCGGTCGTGGTCATGAGGTTCCCTTCATCGGTGGTCGATATGTAGAATGACTAGTCACTCTACATGGATGACACCCTACTCACGAAGCGTCGGCGGGCGCAAGAGACGCGAAAGGAAGCACCTATGATCGGGAGCGTGAAGACGTCGATGCGCGATCGGCTCGTCGACGCAGCGACCGAGCTGTTCTACGCCGAGGGTCTGCGCGCCGTCAGCGTCGACAAGGTCATCGAACGCGCCGGCACGACGAAGGTCACCTTCTACCGGCAGTTCAAGAGCAAGGACGATCTCGTCGTGGCGCACCTGGAACTGCGGGCGCAGCAGGAGCGCGATGCGGTCAACGGCGCCATCGAGGCGGGGGGCGGGGATCCCGACCGGGTCTTCCAACTGCTCGCAGGCGGCTTGGGGGCGCTCGCGTGCGAGCAGGGCTTCCGAGGATGCCCGTTCATCAACGCGGCGGCCGAGTATCCGGACCGGGAGAGCTCGGTACGCAAGACGGTCGACACGCACAGGACGTGGTGGCGGGAGGCGTTCCTGTCGATCGTGGAGCCGTGGAAGCTCGAGGATCCGAGCGGACTCGCCGACGACCTCATGCTCATCCGCGACGGCGCGATGGTCGCCGGATACCTGGACGACCCGGAGCGGGTGGCGTCGTCATTCCTGCGCAGCGCGCGAGCGCTCACAGGATCTCACTGAGCCCATCGGAGACCTTGAGAGGCCGGGGTCCGCTTCAGAATTTGCGCCGACGCCGGTGCTGCGCAGCGCGGCCAGCAGGCTGTCGCGGCTCAGTTGCCGGCGCGAGCGACGACCACGGCGACATCCGTTCTCGTGCGGACGCCCCATTTCGTCCTGATGCTGGTGAGGGCCGACTTGATCGTGGTCTCGCTCACGAAGAACCTGCTCGCCAGCTCGCTATCGGATGCTCCGGTGACCGTCGCGAGGGCGTACTCCCGTTCGCGTTCGGTCAGCATGGCCAGCTTGGCCTGGGCGTCTCGCCGGAGATCGGCGGTGCGCGAGTCCTGCACCCACTCGGTCAGCTGCCGGGCGGCACGGGGGCTGAACGCGGCGTCTCCCGCGGCGACGGCCCGGATGGCGTCGATGATGCGCGTCGGATCGTCGTCCTTCAGCAGGAACCCGTCGGCGCCCGCACCGATCGCCTCGAGCACGCGACCGTCTTCGTCGAACGCCGTCATCATGAGGAAGTGCACGTCGGGGTTCGAGCCGTGCAGCCGGCGAACGACGGCGACGCCGTCCATCGACGGCATCCGCACGTCGCACAGCACCACGTCGGGGTGGTGCGCGTCGACCGCTGATCGCACCTCCGTGCCGTCGGCGCACGTTCCGACGACCTCGATGTCCGCGGTGGTGCCCAGAATCGCGGAGATGCCGGCCGCGGCCATCCTGTCGTCATCCACTACCAGAACGCGGATGCGGTCGGGCTTGCTCACCGCGCCAGTCTAGGGCTGGGCGGTCGGCCGGGATGGCGTCCCGGCACCGGTTCAGCGCGTCGTCCAGGGAAGCCAGGCGGTGATCGCGAAGGCGCCCTCCTGCGTCGCCCCTGCCTGGAACGTGCCGCCGACGAGCAGGGCGCGCTCTTGCATCCCCTGCAAGCCGAGCCCGCTGCCACGGCTGGTCGGCAGGGCGCCAGGGACGAGCCAGTTGGTGGCGCGGATGGTCAGCCCGAACGAGGGCCCGCCTCGCACATCCAGGTAGAGCGCTGCTCCGGGGGCGTGCCGTCGCACGTTCGAGATCGACTCCTGAATGATGCGGTAGCACGCATGGCCGACGGGAGGGGAGCAGGATGCCGTATCGCTCAGCATGAGCAGCGTGCGAACGTCGACTCCGCTGCGGGATGCCTCGTCGATGAGCTCGGGCAGGTCGCCGAGGCCCTTCTCGTTGCTTCCCGGCCGATCGTGGTCGCGCAGCGACTTGACCATGGTGCGCAGGTCGTCGAGGGAGTGCTGGGTGGCTTCGCGCACGGTCCGGGCGGCGGAGACGGCTCTCGGATCCGCGGTGCCCACGATGAGCTCCAGCGCGCCGGCGTGCAGGGCGACCTGACTGAGGTCGGCGGCGAGCGTGTCGTGCAGCTCCCTGGCGATCTCCTGTCGCTGGAGCTGCTGTTCCACCTGACGTTGCAGCGCGGTGACCGTGCGGTTGGCGGTGGCGGTGTCCTGCCGGGCGCTGTTGCGCTCCGCTAGCAGCCGCCGTCCGATGCCGTATGCGGCGAAGGGCGCGACGGCGAGAGCGGCCAGAAGCGGCACCACCCAGAACAGGGCCAACCGCGCAGGTGTGCCCTCGGCCGGGTTGCCGAACAGGTCGGCCGTGAACGACTCGTGCGTCGCAACATCCCAGCTGAACGACACGACGGTCGCGGCATACACGCCGACGATGAGCCCCCAGCGCAGCCATCCCTTGCGCGCGAACGTCACGGCTGCGAGCGCGACCATCGCCGGCAGCGGCGACGTCGGGATGACCAGCGTCAGACCCGCGGCGATGGCGGACACGAGCACCGGGTGACGATGGCGCCAGATCAGCAGAACCGAGACCGCGATCATCGGGAACGCGCCGAGCATCGACAATGATAGGAGGACGGGCGGGAAGGTCGAGTCACCTGCCCCGTGCTGGCCGGCGGAAGACAGCGTCAGCAGTCCGCAGAGCACAGCGAGGGCGATGGATCCGACCAGCCCCCATGCCCGGCGAACAGGCGTCGTCGCCGCCGAGTGGGACTGGACGGGCGCAGCCGCGACACCACTCGGTGGTGAGTTCGGCGGCTGGCTCATGCGTCGATGCTACGGAGTCACCGGCCGCATCCGTGCCGCCCGAACGTGCGGGATCTCGAGGACGGATCCCCTCCTTTCGGTCGGCGCATCGTGCCGGATCCGACGTGGGGCGTCCGGCCACTGCCTGGTGTTCTGATGTCGGCCGCTCCGGCTGCACCACTCCCACCGCACTCATCGGATTGGAACGACACGCATGTTCTCTCGCACAGCACGCACCGCACTCGTCATGGCGGCAGCGGCATCCGCCCTCGCTTTCGGCCTCACCGGATGCTCGGCAGGCACGGCCGTGACCGCGTCACCCGGGCCCGGGGACACGAAGTCCTCGTCCCAGTCGTCGTCACCGTCGGCCCCTGGCATGAACACGCCGGTGAAGTCCGGCTCCTTCGAGTTCACCGTGCTCGACGTGAAGGATGCCGGCACGACGGCGGGCTCTGGCCCTCTCACGAAGACGGCGCAGGGATCCTTCTTCCAGGTCGACCTGAAGGTCGCGAACGTGGGCAGCAGCTCCCAGACCTTCATCGCCGACGATCTGAAGCTGAAGGATGCCTCGGGCAAGACCTTCAGCGCAGACGACTCGGCGACGCTCTATGCGTCGGGAGATGCCAGCACATGGCTTGCGGCGATCAACCCCGGCAACGCGGTGCAGGGCCCCGTGCTCTTCGACCTGCCGGCCGGCACGAAGCCGACCACGCTCCTGGTCAGCGACAACGCGTTCACGACCGGAACGCCCATCACGATCGGCTGATCCGTCACGCTCGCGTCTCGGAGGCTCTGAGTCGGCTCTCGGAGGCTCTGAGTCGGCCCGGGTGCGTCCCACCCCCAAAACGGGTTCGCAGGGCGCTCAAGCTCGTGGTTTTTGAGTGCCGCTCACTAACGTGTCAACGTTCACAGAAACCAGAGGAAGCATCGAATGAGCGGGAATTCCGTACCTCCACCACCACCGGCCGGCTACTACGACGACGGAACCGGCCAGCAGCGGTACTGGGACGGACAGAGATGGGCCGAGACTCGCGTGGCCCCGCCCACGCGGGTGCCGCCAGCCGCGGCCGCCATGAGCGGTCCGTCATACGATCGACCGCCTGCGCCCGTCGAGCCCCAGGCAGCTCCCTCGGAACAGCTGCAGGGCGGCGCAAAGCCTCGGAGCGCCGCGCTCGGAACATGGGCCTCGGTGCTCGGCATCACCGGCACCGTCTTCGCGTTCATTCCCACCGTCTCGGGATTCGGGATCACCCTCGGTGTCGTCGCACTCGTGCTCGGCATCATCGGTCTGGCACGGAAGGGGACGCGCTCTCTCGCCGGGACGATCCTCGGAGGGGTGGCGCTCCTCTTCGGAATCGTTTTCGCGAGCGCTTACGGCGTCGTCTTGTCGGGCTCGTCGTCTCCGGTTGCGGCTCCCGTCGGTCTGGCTTCGTCGGCTCCTTCGGAAACCGTGCCGGCGAAGGAGAGCCAGGCGACGTCGAGCCGCGTCACACCGACTAAGCCGCCCGCGCCGAAGGGAACCGCCGAGCAGCTACAGGCGCTGCTGGCAGCCAAGAGCTACCTCGCCGACGGGCAAGGCTTCTCGCAAGCAGGCCTCCTTCAACAGCTCACGTCGCAGTACGGGAACGGTTTTGCCCAAGCGGACGCGCAGTGGGCGATCGACAACTCCGGCGCGGACTGGAATGCGCAGGCCTTGGTTGCGGCCAAGGGCTATCTCTCGGATGGCCAGGGATTTTCGCAAGCAGGACTCATCGCTCAACTGACCTCGACGTCCGGCAATGGGTTCACGCAGGATCAGGCGCAATATGGCGTCGACAACGCGGGAGCCGACTGGAATGCCCAAGCGGTCGAGGCTGCGAAGGCGTACATCGCAACGGGAATGGGCTTCTCCAGGCAAAGCCTGATCGATCAGCTGACGAGCGCGTATGGCAGCCAGTTCACGGAGCCGCAGGCTGAATACGCTGCCAGCCAGGTCGGGCTGAACTGAGGCACCGAGACCGAGAACAGGAGGGGCCGGACTGATGTCCGGCCCCTCCTGTTCTCGGTCTGGACGCGTCGCGCCGCGCTCGATCGGCTCTCAGCGCGCCGTCATCCGTAGTATCCGGTCCGCTGCGTCTCCTCGTCGGCGACGCGAACGCCGTAGCGGTAGGCGAGCTCTCCGCCGAGGAATCCCGAGACTCCCACCACGAGCAGCCCGATGATGGAGAGCACGAAGCCGGCCACCGAAGGCTGGGGACCCTGCACCGCGCGGATGATGAAGCTCACGACGAACAGGATCAGCGCGATCGTGTTGAACGTGAGGTGCATCAGCCCCGTCCGCTTGGCGCGCGTGCGGGCCGGGATGCCCGACAGGTCGATGAGGCCGAAGCAGGCGGCGATGACGGCGCCGATCACGCCGATGGCGATCAGCCACTGCGACGTGAGAGCGAACGCCCTCGGCTCCACCCCGCACAGCGCGACGATGTCGAAGACGACGCTCGCCAGCCAGGTGCCGATCGGGATCGTGACGAGAAACGGATGGAACGGATGCCCGTACGGTCCGGCGATCGGCGTGCGCGGGCGTTTCGCCTGATCCTGCAGCGCCGATACGTCGGCGCCGGCCGGATCACTTCGAGACATCGCCTCGCCAGCCGCCCGTCGACGTGCCTTGAGCTTCGATCAGCTTCTTGAAGTTCTCGAGATCCTTCTTGACCGCATGCGACGCCATGCCGAGCATCGACCCGGCCTTCTCGACCAACCCCTGCGGCTCCCAGTCGAGCTGCACGGTGACCCTGGAGCTGTTGTCGGTCAGCTTGTGGAACGTGACGACACCCGCGTGCTCCGTGTCGCCTCCGACGCTGTTCCATGCCACCCGCTCATCCGGATGCTGTTCGGTGATCTCGGCGTCGAACTCGCGCGTGACGCCGCCTACTGTGACCTTCCAGTGCGTGTGCGTCTCGTCGGTCTGCGTGATCGAGTCGACCTCGTCGAGGAACTCCGGGAACGACTCGAACTGCGTCCACTGGTTGTAGGCGGTCGTGACCGGCACGGAAACGTCGATGCTCTCGGTGATCTGAGCCATGACTTCCTCCTTCGTTTGTGCTGCAAGCCAACGCGAGAAGGCGGATGTCGCAAAGGGGTTGCCAGGACGCTCCGCAGGCATAGCATCCGCACGGTTTCACGGCGTGAGCGTGCTCTGGGCGCCTCCTATCGGGCCGGATGCCGTCGCTCGCCTGGCGTGTTAGCTTCGGATTCGTCGTGTCCCGCTCAGGCAGTCCGGGACAGTGAGGAGCGAGACAGTGACCGACCGCCGGGGCGTTGCCTTCTTCGACGTCGACGAAACGCTGGTGTCGGTGCGCACCCTGGAGTCGTTCCTCCTCTATTACCTGCGTCTCGTGCCCTCGATGATCTCGCAGGAGGGCTTGCGTGACCTCGCCGCACAGGTGGTGCAACTGGATCGCGCGGAGTTCAACCGGCTCTACTTCAGCGTGTGGGCGGGGCAGCCGGAGGACGCCGTCCGCGAGGCCGGCCGTCGGTGGTACGCGGAGACATCCGCTGAGCCCGGGTTCTATCGTCCGAACCTGCTCGAGCGGCTGCGGCGTCATCAGGCCGACGGCGACGAGGTGGTGCTCGTGTCCGGCTCGTTCGATGCGCCGCTGCGTCCGCTCGCCGACGACCTGGGAATCGAGACGCTGTATCGAACCGAGCTGGAGACCGAGGGCGGCCTCTACACCGGCCGGATCGCTCGCCCGATGATCGGCGACGACAAGAAGCGGGCGGTCGAGGCCTACCTCGACCGTTTCCCCTCGGATGCGGAGAGCTGGGGCTACGGCGACCACTCCAGTGATCTGCCGTTGCTGGAATCCGTGCGGCATCCCGTCGTCGTGGGTTCCGACCCCGTGATGCTCGACGTGGCCGAGGAGCGCGGCTGGCCGGTCATGCCCATCGAAGGGGACCTCGCGCCTCGAGCCTGACACCGCGCAGAAGTGGGCGGATGGTGCCGCCGCCGCGTACGACGACGGCCCTGGTTCTTCGGCCTCCTAACAGGTACGGTATGGCTACTGCTCAGACTCGACCACGAAGGACCCCCATGGCATCGATCTCCGCGGCGCTCCACGACCTGCTCGCCACCCGCGACCTCGCCGTCGAGGATGCCCTCACCCGGCACTTCACGGACGACTACCGGCAGAGCACGGACGGCGAGTGGATCGACCGCGCGACGTTCGCGCAGCAGATGGAGCAGCTCCGGGGTTTCGTGGATGCCGTGGAGATCACGGTTCTCGACGAGCTGTCGCAAGGTTCGCGGTATGCCGAGCGGCACGTCATCCGCGTCACGGGCCGCGACGGCTCGGTCGTCGGCCAGGAGGTGTACGTCTTCGCCGAGGTGGCGGAAGATGGCCGATTCGGTTCTCTCGAGGAGCTGTCCCGCCCCCTCAGCGAGTGAGCGCCGTCTTCGGGTCGGCGTCGTCCCGAGGTAAGAGAGGTCTTCACGTCGCGGGTATATCGCGGTAGGAGCGGCCTTCGTGCGGATCCGGCGCGGGCTCAGGCGTCCCGCAGCGCTTCCAGCCGTTCGTCGACGCACTTCTGAAGGTCGCGTGGGCGGAACGGTTTCGTCATGTAGAGATCGGCGCCGGCCGCGAGACTCTCGTCTTCCTGGTGCGCGGCGGTGACAGCGCTCACCACCACGATGAGGGCGTCGCTGATCGCGCGAATGCGCTTGATCGTCTCGATTCCGTCGATGCCGGGCATCCGCATGTCCACCGTGATGACGACGGGGTTCGAGCCACGGACGGCGGCCACTCCGTCGCGCCCGTTCGCCGCGGTCACGACACGAAGGCCGGCGCGCTCGAGCACCGCGGCGATGAGGCCGCGGATTCCGGCGTCGTCCTCGATGACGACCGCGTTGCGCTGGTCGCGCGGGCTCATCGCATTCCGGTGACTGCAGGCGCCCGACGTGCCGGTGGCGGGGTCAGGCGCGCATCCACGGGCATGCTCATGCGGTCGCCTCCCCTTCGTCGCCGGTTGAATCCTGGCTCAATCTAGACGATCGTCTGAATGCGCGCAAAATCGACGCGCGACTCGGGGTTCACGCTAGTACCGCTCGGCCTCCACGGAGAGCCTCGCGATGCGGTTCTCGGCATCGTCGATACGGAAACTCGACATCAGAAGCAGCCAGTACCGGCGCACGCGATCGCTGATGTCCTTCGCGTGCGCGAGGCGATACGACACCTGCTCCAGGCCGGCGAAGGCTTGCACCATCACCTCGGCCACTCCCTCCGCGTCGAGGCCCGGCGGCAGTTGCGCGTCTGATGCGTTCTCCAGCAGTTGCTGGGTGAGGTCGTTC
This sequence comes from Humibacter sp., assembly GCF_035547335.1. Taxonomy (GTDB): domain Bacteria; phylum Actinomycetota; class Actinomycetes; order Actinomycetales; family Microbacteriaceae; genus Humibacter. Next base: position 50,008 of record NZ_DASZVF010000031.1, read on the forward strand.
CAGCCGACGAACGGCGTCGGGAGATCGACGCCGTGCAGCCCGGCATCCTGCTGCAGGCGGATGCCGGCGCGGACCACGACGTCGTCCCGGAATCGGGCAGCGACGACGAAGGAGAGGATCACGAGGGCGTCGATGCCGTCGTAGCCATCCGCTCGCACGCGCTCGATGACCTCGCCCCAGTGCTCGTACTGATTGGCCGCCACTTCCTGGGCGAGGGACGCCTTCGACGAGAAGTGGTAGCTCATGGCGCCCTTGGTTCTGCCCAACCGCGCGGCGATGCTCGACAACGAGGCGGCGGCATAGCCCACCTCGTCGAACTCGGCGGCAGCGGCGTGGAGGATCTGATCGCGCCGGGCAGCGGCTCGCGCCTGTTTCATCGTGCTACCAGCCTAGGTCCCCCGATGGGGGTACGGCCTAGGACCGATGTGCGTTGTCCCGCGTCGGTCGCGCGTGATTCCGCACGGCGGCGCACAGAATGGTCTGCGCCCTGCGTTGCTACGCTTCGCACATGGGAGCGATCGAGGGGGAGTGCGCGGTCGTCATCGAAGACGACGATGGCATCCGCGAACTGATCGGCACAGTACTGAAGCAGATGGGTCTCGACGTCATCGCCGTCTCGAACGGCATCGACGGCGTGGCCATGGTGTCCGAGCGTGCGCCGGTGCTGGTGACGGTGGATGTCAGCATGCCCGGAATCGACGGATTCGAGACGGCGAAACGCATCCGGGCCATCAGCAACGCGTACATCATGATGGTGACCGCGCGTGACGAGGAGATCGATGCGCTGCAGGGGCTCGGGGTCGGCGCGGACGACTACGTTCTGAAGCCGTTCCGTCCGAGAGAGCTGCGCGCGCGTGCCGAGGCGATGTTGCGCAGGCCGCGCACTGTGGAGCCGCCCGTCGCCGGACTCGCGGGGCCTGCGGTGTCCGCCGGGGCGAACCGACCCGCGCAGGCACCGGATGCCGCCCAGGCGGTTCCCGGCAGGAGCGGCCTGCTCGAGCACAACGGCGTCGTGCTCGACCCCGACTCGCGCATCGTGGAGCGCGACGGGCAAGAGCTCGAGCTCACGCGAAGCGAGTTCGAGCTGTTGCAGGCGCTGCTTCAATCGGGCCGCTCGGTGCGCACCAAGGACGACCTCGCCCGGCTGCTGCGCGGTGAGGGATACGTCGCGAACCCGTACGTCGGGGATGCCGACAGGCGAGGCGTCGAGGTGCACATCGGGAACCTGCGCAAGAAGCTCGCGGACAACGCGGCGTCCCCGTATCTCATCGAGACGGTGCGCGGAGTCGGCTATCGGCTCGCCGCGCGACGGGAACAAGCTGTCGATCCCGGTACCTCCGCTCGGTAGTTCCCTGCGCGGCATTGGACCGCGATAGTGCGAATGGTGTGGAGAACTGCAGCTGGGCCGGATAGTCTGTAGTTCTCCACACACTGCTGTCGTCAAGGACGCGCCGTGTGCCGACGGGCCACATTCGGGTTGAGGCACGTTTCGGACCGGGGAGAGGGGGCGCCTTCATTCGGGTTTGAGGGCGCCTCCACCATCGTTCTCGTCTCGGCGGCATGGCCAGTCTGCCGTCCGAGTCCACCGATTCAGCGCAGCGACTGCTCAAGAGTCCCTCAGGACAACCCTCAGGACAATCGGCGCGCGCATGTCACACTTGAGGTATCGCTGCGATTCGGCACCGCCGAGCGCTCGGTGGCTGCATGGGGGCAGACATCATGAGACGAGACAGCGGTCGTCCCGAGCGGGGTCGGGAGAGGAGCGCCATGTACGGGTCATCCGTTCCTAGTGGTTTTCGGGAGCATCGAGGCAGCGAGGCGGTCGACCCGTTCCGGGTGACGGTTCTCGCCTTCACGCCGGCATCGGCCGACCTGGCACGGGCGGCACTGGATGACGCGGGGCTCGCCTCCGAGATCGGCGTCGTGCAGGTGAGTGCAGACCAGAAGCACCTGGGTGGGTCTCCTGGCGCGGACGGTCAGGTCATCGCCGGTCCTCTGCTCGTGGTCGCCGAGTCGGTGTCGCAGCTCGAGCAGGACATGCTCGTCTCGTCGATCGACCGGGACTTCCTTCTCGTTGGCGAGGTTCCCGAGCAGCTCGCTCTGCGCGCGCGGCTGCTGAGAGAACGCGTGATGCGCAAGCGGGTGAGGCTCCAGGAGGCCGAGCGGCTGCGCAAGGAGACGATCGAGCTGACCTGGGCCATCCACACGGCGGAGACCGTGGCGGCCGTGACGCAGACCGCGACGGACGGGATCCGGGCGATCTTCGGCGCGCAGGCCGTCGCCCTCCTGCTTCCGCCGGATCCCGCGGCAGAGAAGGACTCGGCCGTGCCGCTTCTGCTGGCGTCACCCGGCGGCGAACTGCCGGATGTCTACGATTTCGTCGCGTCGCGGACGCGAGAGCGTGTGAACCCGGCCGAGGTGTGGGCCACGCCGTCACCGTGGTCGACCGAGAAGCGGATGGCCGACCTGTCGTGCGAGAAGGATGCCGACCTGCTCCAGGCGCTGTTCCACGACACCGTCGGGCGCGCCATGCTCGTACCGATCAGGTTCGAGGACTCGGCGACCGGCGCGTTGTACTTCGCGGATGGCGTGGCACCGGCGCGGCGCACCACCTTCGAACGTTCGCTCATCGCCTACGTGGGCATGCAGGTCGGTCGCGCCGTCTCCGAGCTGTGGCTGCGCGACAGGCAGGAGCGATCCGAGAAGGAGCTGCAGCGCACGTCGGCGGAACTGCAGCGGCTGGTGAACGAGATGGGCGACCTCAGCGTCGTCGTGCGCTCCATCGCCGACGCGGTGAACGTCGGCGTGATCTTCTACGACACCGGCAACAAGCCCGTGCTCCACAACCGCATGGTGGAGCGGTTGCTGAGCCTCACGGGATTCGATCCGGCGACCGGGCTCAGCAAGCACGTCTACGCATCCGACCGTCGCACCAGGGTCAAACAGGACAAGAACATCATCTCGGAGACGCTGGAAGGCGATCAGAGAGGGCTCATCTACTGGGTCGGTCCGCCGGATGGCGAGCAGAGGGCTGTCGTCACCGAGGCCCACCGCATCACGCGACCCAACGGGGAGGCGTTGGGATCCGCCGCCGTGACCTACGACGTGACCGACCTCGCCAACGCGATCGAGATCCGGGAGGAATACCTCGCGACGGTGTCTCACGAGCTGCGCACGCCGTTGACCTCGATCGTGGGCTATCTCGACCTGATCGATGACGGGTACGACGTGGAGGCACTCGGCTTCGGCAAGGAGTTCCGCACGATTCAGCGCAGCGCGGCGCAGATGCTCGCGCTGATCCGCGACCTGCTGAGCACGAGCACACGGGAACTGGCGCTGAGGGTCGAGCCCGTCGACGTCAGCTCGATGCTGTCGCAGTGCGTCTCCACGTTCCGGCCTACGGTCGACGCCGCACACCAGACGCTGGAGCTCCGGATGCCGTCGTCGACGGTGCTCGCCCATCTGGACGGGGGCCGGGTCAAGCAGGTGGTCGACAACCTGATCTCGAACGCGGCCAAGTACACGCCGGAGGGCGGCACCATCACGGTCACGCTCGAACGCGACGACGACGGCATCCTCATCGTCGTGAGCGACAACGGCCGCGGCATCAGCAAGAGCGACCAGTCGCGGCTGTTCGACCGCTTCTTCCGGGCGCGGGATGCCCGCGAGGCGGCAATCCAGGGAGTCGGCATCGGGCTGACGATCGTGAAGACGATCGTGGATGCCCACGGCGGCTCGGTTACCGTCGAGAGCGAGCCGGGCGTGGGCTCGAGCTTCTTCGTGCACCTCCCGGCCCGTGCAGAGGCCACTCCGTTGCCCACCCTGCCGATGCAGCCGTAACCCATTGGGGTGGTTTCGGGGCAGAACAGCGCTGCTACGACATGTCACGCGGCTAGGGTGGAAGAACCTCGCGCGGCCGTACCCGAAGCGGCCAGGGGATGGCGTGGGCCGGTGGGGCCGTTCGAACGCTGCCTCCACGCGAACCTGACAAGTTAAGGGTGCCTCCGTTGCCTCTCATCGACAGCAGTGCCGCTCACAGGTCCACTCGGTCCGAGACGCTCGTCTGGGCCATCGAGCAGGTCTCCGAGCAGTCCTGGTGCGCTGAGATCGAGATTCCGCGCAGCCATTGGCTCTGCCACCCGGCTCCGTCGCGCGTTCCCGTCACACTTCTGGCGGAGGCGTTCCGTCAGGCCGGGCTCGCCATCTGCGTCGCGGGTCTCGGCATGGGCAACTCCGTGCAGTTCGTCGTCTCCACCATGACGCTGCGCGTGGAGACCGACGCACTGTTCTTCCCACGATTCGGTGCTCTCCAGGGCCAGCTGGAGGTGACGTTCGCCGAGATCCGCTACCGCAAAGATCTGCCCTACATCCTCGAGGTCGACTATCTGCTGCCGGGCGTCGCGTCGGGTCACGTCGGCGCGCGCGTGCTGGCGGAGCACGAGTACCGGGCGATCCGCCGTCACGCGGAAGCCCTCGACGACGAGATCCGGGAGACACCCACCGAGCTCATCGAGGTGGTCGATCGCACCGACGAGCACCTGCAGGCCAGGCTGGCGATCAACGAGGCCGACCCGTTCTTCTTCGACCACCAGGTCGACCACTTGCCCGGGATGCTCCTGCTGCACGCTTCCGCGCTCGTGCACGAGGATGCGTTCGGAGAGCCGCCGCGATTCCTGACGGTGTCGTTCCCCTCCTTCGGCGAACTGCGCGCCGAGACGGCGATCGAGGCGGACTTCACCTCGCACGGGATGCACGCGTCGTTCGTGCAGGGGGACCGGACGATCGCGACCTCGATCACCGACGTCAGCCCATCGGGCGGGGACCTGGTCGTGACGACGGCGGAGTCCGAATCGCCGTGACGGCGAACCGCATCTTCGCGCGGTGACGGTGGACAACGGTGCCGCGCGGGCCACACGTCGCGCGAGGGCGGCGCCCCCACGTCGGCACGGCGACACTTTGATCGTCAGCGGCGATCGCCCGTAGAACAGTGATGCTGGACTGAGCGGCGTCGGCGGTAACGAGCAGCGTCGCCGTAGCCGTCTCGCCAGCCGCAACCGTCTCGTCGTCCGAGCCGTCTCGTCATCCGGACCAGGCCTGCCGGCCGACTGGGGCGCCTTCGTGTGGGAAAACGCGTAGGTGCAGCGCGATGCGGCACGTCAAGCGACCGGGAGCAAGAAAGTCCGGTGCCTCGCGCTCGGATCCGCCCCACTGTCTAATGCACGTGGGGCGGATCGAGCGCTGAACCGCGTCGGCCGAACTGAACCGTTCGCCGGGGGTGGGGCGAGTCGCTTCGGGGACGCTCGCCCGCTCTTCGGGTTGAGGCATGCTGCTGGGGAAGCAGCACGTCTCATGGTGCCAGGGCCGGCAGCGGTGCCAGCGCGGGAAACCCTCAGGTTTTCCTCAATTCTCGAGCGCAGGCATCAGGCCGGCGCAGGCATCCGGCCGCGCGCCGGCATCCGGGCGTGCGGCGCGGCATCCGGTCGGCGCGGGCATCCCGAGCGCGGGCACCACCGGCGGCCGCGAGTCCGCTCAGGCCGCGGGTGCCGCCGTCGAGTCACGCACCACGAGCTCCGTCGACATCTCGACGCGAGGCACGGCGCCCGCAGCGCCCGGTCCGGCAGCGACCAGGCCGAGCAGCATCCGCATGGCGGCGCCGCCCATGTCCGCGCTCGGCTGCCGGATGGTCGTGAGCGTCGGTCTGGCCCACTCCGCCTCCGGCACGTCGTCGAATCCCACGACGCTGACGTCACCGGGGATGCTCCGCCCCGCAGAGGCCAGCGCGTCGTACACGCCGAGCGCCATGATGTCCGAGCACGCGAACACCGCCGTGATGTCCTGATGATGCTCGAGCATCGATCGTGTCTCCCGTTCGGCGAGACCGCGGTCCCAGTTCGCGTAGCCGACGTGGATGGCGGCATCCGCGACCTCGGCGCTCTCCACGGCCGAGCGGAACCCGTCGACTCGCGCCCGGCTGTATACATGGGTCCTGCCGCCGGCGATCAGGCCCATTCGCCGATGGCCGAGCGAGACGAGGTGCTCGGCCGCGAGGCGACCGCCATCCCAGTTCGCCACGCCGACGCTCGGCACCTCGACGGCCGGTTTCGTCATGGGATCGACGAGCACGACCGGAATGTGCGCCGCCGCGAGCGCCTGGAACTGGCTCGACGTGGGATCCACCAGCACCACGACGGCACCGCTAGACGGGCGCCTGAGCAGACGCGACACCCAGTCGCTCCCATCCCTGGCGAGCGTGATGACCACATCGACGTCGGCTTCGGATGCGACGCGCTCCACGCCGGTCAGCACGCGATTGGCCCACGAGCCCTCGACGTGGTTGACGACCAGGTCGACCATGCCTGGGCGGTGGGCGGTCTGCTGCGGTGCGGCAAGAGCTGCGGATGCCCTGCGCGAGTACCCGACGGCGCGCACGGCATCCAGAACGCGCATGCGAGTGGCAGGGGAGACGTCCGTTCCGCCGCGAAGCACCTTGGAGACGGTCGGCACGCTCGTTCCGGCCACCTCCGCGACCGTCGACAGCGTCGGTCGCGGGCCGCGATGCCCCTCGGCTTCACCCGTCACGTCATGAGCATATCTGGCGGCGGACTTTGCGCAAATCAGCAGGGGCGTCGAGCTTGAAATCCGTTTCATCCGCTGTCAGGATATGCTCGACACTTGAACAAATCGCGGGAAGTTTTCGCAAAGTCATTGCCATCCCGCCGCCACAGTTCAATGACGAGCGCCGACCTCGGTCGGCTTAGCGGAGGAATTCCCATGACCAACTCGACGAGCGCCGCTTCACTCACGCGCCGCGGCTTCATGGCTGTCACCGGTGGTGCTGCCGCGGCGACGCTTCTTGCGGCGTGCTCGGCCAGCGGCGGATCGAACGGCAAGCCCATCAAGTTCTGGAACATGCCGTGGGGCAACGTGAAGTTCGCACCCTTGGACAAGAAGATCACGCTCGGCTACAAGCCGTCGGGATCCCTGCCTGCGGCGACGTACCAGTCCGTGCAGTGGGCGAACTTCACGACGACGTTCTCGTCGGCCGTGGCGTCGGGCACGGGCCCCGCCGTCAGCAGCGGCAGCGGAACGCAGGCGTTCCAGTTCGCCAAGCAGCATAAGATCGCCTATGCCGACGACCTGCTGGACTCGTGGAAGAAGAACGGCCTGTACGACGACTTCCTGCCCGGGCTCATCGACACGATGAAGACACCCGATGGCTACGTGGCCGTCCCCTACAACCTGGACATGCGCGTGCTGTGGTATCGCAAGGCGCTCCTGGAGAAGGCGGGAGTCACCCCGCCGACCGACTGGCAGTCGTATCTCGACGCCTGTGAAGCGCTGAAGAAGATCGGCGTGTACGGGTTCGGCATCGCCTCCGGCGCACAGGGCAACGGATTCCAGGTGCTCGTCGCGATGATGATCAACAACGGCGGAGGGCTTTTCGACGCCGACCAGAAGCCGAACTGCGTCACCGAGGCCAACCTGCAGACGCTCGACTACGTGGTCGAGCTGGTCAAGAAGGGCTACATGGACCCGGGCAGCGTGGGCTACTCCACGAACAACGCCTATTCCCAGTGGAAGGCAGGCCGGTTCGCCATGGGGATCGAGGCCCCGGGTCTTGCGCAGCAGGTGGCGGGCGATGTCGGACCGGACATGTACGTCGGCGACCCGCTGGTCTCCGCCAGCGGCAAGAAGGGAACGCTCTCGTTCCCGAACAACATCATGATGTACACCAACACCCCGTCCCAGAAGGGTTCGGAGGCGTTCCTCACGTACTACTACAAGCACATGGCGCCGCTGTGGACCCAGAACACCGGTCCTGGGCTGCCCGTGTTGAAGTCGATCGCGGCGACCAAGGAGTTCCAGGCCGACGCGAACGCCGCCAAGATGATCTCCGTCTGGCAGCCGGTCTGCAAGACGTGGGCAGCTCCCGGCGGGGCAGCGCTGTTCGCCAACGTGGCACTGGTCGACAGCACGCCTGCCATGACCACCTTCGCCCAGAGCGTGCTCTCGCTGAAGGCCACGCCGAAGGATGCCCTGACCACGCTGCAGAACACCCTCACGTCCCAGCTCAAGTAGCGGGCACGGCTGCTGCGGCGCGAACTGCCGCAGCAGCCGGCCGCCGGTGCTCGCTCGCTCACTCGCCACGGTCGTCCGGCGGACGCAACACGCGGTGATGGCGCCTGCATGCCCTGCGCTCCAGGTGCAGACATGTCAGGCTCGTACCGACTTCGATGACGACGAGAGGATGCCCGTGAGCGCCAGCCCCGCAGACCAGATCCGTACGAACGACGCCGCTTCCGGTGGCCAGCCGGCGGTGTCGGTCTGGCGCCGCAGCAGCGCCGAAGCAGAGGGCGTCGACCCGCGAGGCATCCGTGCCCTGATCGACGATCTGGACAGCGACTCGACGCAAGACCCGCACGCGCTCGTCGTGGTGCGGCACGGCGCGGTGGTCGCATCGGCGCAATGGGAGCCCTACGCGCTGGATCGCCCACAGCTCGTGTACTCGCTGAGCAAGAGCTTCACGAGCACTGCCGCCGGCTTCGCCGTGGCGGAGGGCCTGCTCGACCTCGACACTCCTGCCGCCGACTACTTTCCCGAGTACGCCGACAGCGTCGCCCCGGCCAGCCGCGGCATCCTGGTGCGCCACCTCGCCTCGATGGCGACCGGGCACCTGAATGACATGGTCATCGCGTTCGGAATGGACCCCGAGCATCCGATCAGGGCCTTCCTCGCTTCACCGCCCGAGCGTACGCCTGGCACAGTCTTCACCTACAACCAGCTCGCGACGTACACGCTCGGTGCGATCATCCAGCGGGGGTCGGGTCTGCGACTGAGCGAGTACCTGAAGCCGCGGCTGCTCGAGCCGCTGGGGATCGCCCCCGTCGGCTGGCAGCAGCAGCCGGCCGACGTCGAGCTCGGCTTCTCCGGGCTCTTCACCACGCCCGAGTCGGTCGCGAAGCTGGGACAGCTGTATCTCGCGGGCGGCGTGTGGAACGGCGAGTGTCTGCTGCCGGAGTCGTGGGTACGCGACGCGACGAGTGTGCACGTGGACAACGCCGCTCCAGGCGGGCTCACGAAAGCCGACTCCGACTGGGAGCAGGGCTACGGATTCCAGTTCTGGATGTCGCGCCACGGCTACCGAGGCGACGGCGCTTTCGGCCAGTACTGCTTGGTGCTGCCGGATCACGACGCCGTCATCGCCATCACGTCGCAGTCGACGGACATGGGCGACACGCTGAACCGGGTGTGGAAGCACCTGCTTCCCGCCTTCCAGGACGCGCCGCTCGAGCCGCAGACGGACGGCGGGGATGCCCTCCACGACATCCGTCTCGGCATCGGTTTCGAGGCCGAACTCGCCGCGCTGTCGCAGCTCGGCGACGAGGCCGCCGGCGAGTATCGGAGAGCCGGCGATGAGGGCTCCCGAGAGGAGTACGGCGCGCTCGCCGCGGTGTCCCTCGAGCGTGACGGCGACGGCTGGCGCGTGATGCTGCGTGAGGAATCGGCGGCCGAGGCCGCGGAGGCCGCCGCGGCCCCCGCCTTCCGGCCGGCCTCCGAGGCTGGACAGGCCTCCCTCGCCCCCGTGCAAACGGCGGCGACGCCGACCGGCACGGTGGGTGGTCGCGTCGGAGACGGGTCGTGGGAGGTGACCGAGGGCGGGGAATCGGGAACGCTGGAGGTTCCGGTGGCGGTGCGGGGCGGCCTCCGGTCGTCGGACGGCGCCCTCGCAGTGGACGTGGCGTTCATCGACACCCCGCACCGGCTGAGGCTCTGGTTCGACACGGCGCACCGCACGGTGACGCCCCGGTGGGTGACCCAGGGATTGGGATTCGAGGGCGCCTACCAGCTTCGAGCCGTGCGGCCGGGCGAGATCTTCGCTGTGCAGCGCTGACCCGCTGCTCCAGAATTCACGGCGAGGGCGGAGCCGCCCGCGCCAGCCGGCCCGCGAGGGCCGGGCGCCCGGCATCACGTCAGCAGGAACTCCCGGATGCGCGCCGCCAGCACCCCGGCGTCGGCGTCGTGTCCCTGGCCATCGAGCACGTCGAACTCGCCTCCCGCGGCGCACTCGGCCACCTCACGCGCTCCGAACCGCATGAACTCCGGGCTCGCACCGCCTGCGAGCGCGAGCACCGGGGCGGCGATGGAGGCGGCCAGATCGCAGGGGACGCGACTGTCGCCCATGAACGCGTCGTCGTAGGCGAGGGTGGGCGCGAGGGCCGTCATGCCTGACCACGCGGGGGACTGGCGCGCTCCCGCGATGCCCGCGTCTGGCATCCCGACGCGGCGGAGGAACAGCTCGACGGCGCCGTCGCGATCGCCGGATGCGAGTGCTCGCGTTAGCGCATCCGTGTAGCTGCCGGCGTCTGCCGCGAGTGGCTCAGGCAGGTACGGCGGCTCGAAGACGACGACGCCTCGGATGCGGCCGCCCAGCCGCGCCGCTGCATGAAGCGCGAGCGCGGCACCCGAGGAGATGCCCACCAGGGCCGGCGCTCCGCACGTCGTGCCCGTCGAGTCGAGCAGCACGTCGAGCAGCGCGTCCACGTCGTCGAGCTCGCGCTCGATGCTGTACGGCTCGGTGTCGCCGCTCCGGCCGCGACCCCTGCGGTCGTACATGAGCACCGTGAAGTCGTCGTCGAGCTGGGTGCAAAGCGGCCGCACCGGTCCGGAGTCCCTGAAACACATGGCGCCGTCGATGAGGATGACGCCCGGCCCGTCTCCATGCAGCTCGTAGGCGATCGCGGTGCCGTCGGCCGAGCGAGCAGCCGAAGAGGATGCGTCGAACATTCTCGGACGGTACTTCGGCGCACCGGCACCGTCAAGGCCGCAGAAAAGCGGGAATCCTGGAGGCGAAGTGACCCGAACACTTGGCCGCCAGGATTCCCTTGTACTCCGAGTGGGAACGCACCTTCAGCCTCCCCTCTCGGGGTTGCCTGCTGGGAGTGCTCGGTGCCACATCCAATCGGATATGAGTACAAGGTACCGCATTATCTGGCCCCCATTGGGGGGTTGACCTCAAGTCGCGCGTATGTGATGGGCGTGCAGGAGCTGTCATCCTGCATCGGAGACGAGGTCGACGCGCACGGCGATGCGGGAGACCCGCACCTTGCGCGTCTGAGCCTGCAACGCCTTGGCGAGAGACCCGGCCTTCGCCTTCGCCGTGGAGGAGCTCGGTGCGACGATCGTGACGCCTGCGCTGATCGAGCGTGACGCTCGGTCGGTCAGCACGCTCGTCACGCCGTCCGAGCGCTCGAGGAGCGGCACGAGCTGGCGGCGAAGCATCCGGAACTCGGCACCGGCGAAGTCGGGAGCGCGGAACTCGATCTCGGCTGCGTACTCGGGCATGCGCCCGATGATGGTGACGGCGTTTCGGAGCGGCGTATGTGCACGCTGTGCCCGGGCTTGAAACGCACGCCGCACGGCGCGGGGCGGCGCGGCCCGAGGCGGCAGGGTCGAGGCGGCCGGCTCGCGAGTCGCGGCCCGAGGCGGCACGGCTCGAAGCGGCGGGATTGCGAGACGCGGGTCTGCGCCGTCAGCGGGCGTAGCGCTCGACGAACGTCCGCAGCAGGTGACGCGGCCAGGTGACCGGAGGAGCCGAGCGGATCGTCTGCACCGTGGCATCCAGCTCGTGCGGCTCGAAATAGCCCTCGTGTCGATACGTGCGCACGCGCTCGACGATGTCGTCCGCGGTGAGCTCGGGATGGAACTGCGTGGCGTACAGGTTGTTCTTCACCCGGAAGGCCTGCACCGGGCACGCGTCGCCCGTGGCCAGCAGCGTGGCATCGGGCGGAAGGCGCGTCACGGCCTCCTTGTGGCCCACCCAGGCGAGGAACGACGAGGGGATGCCCGAGAACAGCGGATCCTGCTCGCCCGCCGGCATCAGCCGCACCTCGACGGCGTCGACCGGCTCGCCGTACGTACGATCGATCGTCCCTCCGCGATGCACACCGAGGGTGCCGACGCCGTAGCAGGCGCCGAAGAACGGGAAGTCGGCTGCCACGACGCGATCCAGCAGCTCCGACATCTCGGCCTCCACCCGCCGCTGCACCCCGCTTTTGGCGGCAGCCGGGTCGCTCGCGTTGAACGGGCTGCCGCCCACGAAGACGCCTGAGAAGTCGTCGAGGTCGATGTCAGGCATCGGATGCCGCTCGAGACGGATGCGCGTGAGCTCGTGCTCGCTGAGCCCGGCGAACGAGCGGAACGCCGCGTACTCGGCGTCGGCGAGGTGATCGTCGCCGCGAGTGGCGAGGAGCAGGAACGGAAGCACGTCATCCAGCCTGACATGCCGTCCCGCCCCACCGCGCCCTACCGGGGGTTGAGCCTGTCGAAACCCGCCCCACCGAGGGCCGAGCCGTCGAAACCCGACCTACCCCGCTCCACCGCGGATTGAGCTTGTCGAAACCCGCCCCACCGAGGGCCGAGCCGTCGAACCCCGCCGCGCTCCGGCCCGCCACCTCAGGCGCGAGTGCCGTCGTACGCGTCCCGCAGCAGCTGGCTCAGCGTGTGGGTCGCGAGCGCGTGCATGCGCGGGTTGTCGTCCGACGACGTGGCCAGTGCCGTGCCGATGTTGAGCGCCCAGCCCCTCGCGCGGAGCCAGGTCGCGGCATCCGCGGCTCCCGACTCGGGGGAGGAGGCATCCACCACGACCGCGCGGAACACGGCGCGGGCCTCAGCCTGGAAGGTGAGCCACGCGGTGGCAAGGTCGGTCGCCGGGTCGCCTGCCGTGAGGTCGCCGAAGTCGAGCACGGCGGCGAGCGAGACGCTCTCGTCGGGCGCGACGTCCAGCAGCAGGTTGCCTGGGTGCAGGTCGCCGTGCAGCCAGATCGCCGGTCCCTGCCACAGCGGCGCGGACAGCGCCTCGTCCCACAGTTCTCCCAGAGCGGTGATGTCCCAGAGCCGGCCGAGCTCCCGGAGACGTTCCCGCACGACGCGGTCGCGCGAGACGAGCGGCACACCGCGCACCGGATTGAACGGAACGTCGGGATGCACCCTGCCGTCGGGCGTGAGCGGAGCGGGCACATGCAGGGCGGCGACGAAACGCCCGAGGGGCGCAGCGAGCGGCGTGCGGGCGGATGCGTCGACATCCGCTCCGTCGATGCCGTCCACCCAGCGCACCACGCTCCACGGCCAGCGGAAGCGGTCGCTCGGCACTCCGATGCGCACCGGAACGGGCACCGGAACCGGGAGCGCGGGCGCGAGCGTCGGCAGCCAGCGCTGCTCGTGGGCGATGAGGTGAGCCGCGGCGTTCCGGCGCGGGATGCGCACGGCCAGCTCGTCGCCCAGCCGGTAGACGGCGTTGTCCCAGCCGTTCGACACGAGGCGCAGTTCGCCGGCCAGATCGGGATGCTGGTCGACCAGCAGCACGCGCACGAGCTGCTCGTCGACGGGGATGTCTGCTTCCGGTGTCTGCATGACCGTTCCACGCTAGTCCCGCGCGCGAGGTCCCCGCCCGGGCGCGCGTCACGACCCGCCGAGCGGCTCGTTTGCGCGGTGCTGCGACGAGGCGGATGCCCGCGAGTAGGGTGCGTACTGCGTGACCCGGCGCATCCGGGTGACACCATGCCCTCACGACGAGGCGGCACACGGAAGGGAACAGGCGGCCATGACGGAAGACGGCCCGGCCGGAGAGAGCACCGGCGGCAACGGCGCAAACAGCGCACGCAACACGGATTACGACCCGAGCGAGTTCCGGAGGGTCTTCGAGAACCACTTCACCTGGGCCGCCGCATTCGAGCGGAACACGCACCGCTACGCGCATCGTCCGGCACTCACCGACCCGCAGTCCGGTCGCAGGTGGACCTACGAGGAGCTCGGTGCCGTCACCGGCAGGCTCGTGGAAGGCCTGCGCTCGCACGGCGTCGGCGTCGGGGACATCGTGGCGTATCAGCTGATGAACGTGCCCGAGTTCGCGTTCCTCTACATCGCAGCCCAGGGCCTTCGCGCCGTGAGCTCGCCGATGAACTTCAGGCTGGCACCGGGGGAGACGGCGCACATCCTGAACACGCAGACCCCGACGGTCTTCGTCTACGACATCGACGACACCGCCAACGTGCGCCAGGCGCTCGAGCTCGCGGAGCACGCACCGCGCATCCTCGCCGGAGTCGGGGAGGGCGAGCTGCTTCCCGGTGCCATCCGGTTCGAGGAGTTGCTGGCCGATGAGGCGCCGTCGTTCCACGCACCCGCCGACGCGAGCACCTGGGATGAGACGTCACGCCTCTACACGTCGGGCACGACGGGCATGCCGAAGGCCGTTCCGCTGACCAGCCTCAACGAGGTGCTCACCGCGCACGACGTGATCATGCACTTCCCGTTGTCGCCGACGGACAAGACCATGAACATGTCGCCGTGGTTCCACCGTGGAGGCAACTACTGCGCCGGCCCGAACACCGCGTTCTATGTGGGTGCAGAGGTCGTGACGCTGCCGAAGTTCGATCCCCAGGTGGTGCTGCAGAGCGTGCAGGACTACCGGCTCACCTACGTGATCGGCGCTCCGACCAACCTCGAGCGGCTCGCGGACGCCCAGGAGGCGCAGCCTCGCGACCTCTCGTCGCTGCACGGCATCGTCACGATGGGTGCACCGCTGGACCGGGCGGCCGCACTGCGCTACCAGCGCGTGCTGACGCCGCGCATCGCCAACGGCTACGGCACGACCGAGGCGTTCTGGAACACCTACCTGCGGCCCGACGACCTGCCGGATGCCGCGGGAGCCGCCGGTCGAGCCTGCCTAGACGACGATGTCGCCGTCGTGAAGGTGCACAGCGACCGCATCGCGTCGCCCGACGAGCACGCCAAGAAGGACGGCCAGGAGATCGGCGAGGTCATCATGCGGTCCGTGAAGAGCGGATACGCATACCTCGGCAACTCGAAGGAACAGGCCGAGAAGTTCCGTGACGGCTGGGTCTACCCGGGAGATCTCGCCACGTGGGACGAGAACGAGATCGTCACGGTCGTCGGTCGCAAAGACGACATGATCATCTCGGGCGGCGAGAACGTGCATCCGGTCCAGGTGGAGGAGGTGCTGGCCGGGCACGAGGACGTCGCCGACTCCATCGTGGTCGGGCTCCCCGACCAGCAGTGGGGCGAGGTCGTGGTGGCCTACGTGCAGCCGCGCGATGGCAAGCTGACGGATGCCTCGTCGGCCGCCCGCGAGCTGGATGCCTTCCTGCGTGCGAGCGTCGCGCTCGCCGACTACAAGCGGCCGCGACGCTACGCGTTCGTCAGCGAACTCCCGTACACGGCCACCGGCAAGAAGCAGCACTTCAAACTCAAGGCGCAGGCGCAGCAGGACGCGGACGAGAACAAGTTCGTCTCGCCGTAAGCGCCCGTCTCCGCCCTTCGGCGCGTGCCCTTCGACGGATGCCGAAATCAGGAGACGAGTGCCGAATTCAGGATGGGAGACGGTTCGGCCGCATATCGCAGCCGAATGCCCGCACATCCTGAATTCGGCAGGGATGATGCCGCCAGAAGCGGGAGGGGATCAGTTCAGCCAGAGTTCGCTGGGCGGCACGAGGGCCTCGAGCTCGTCCCACAGCTCAGCCGGGATCTCCATCTCCGCGTACTCCAGAGTCTGCGCGACCCGCTCGGGTGTCGAGATCCCCACCACTGTCGAGTCGACGGAGGGCGAGCGCAGGGAGAACTGGAGCGCGGCGGCGGCGAGGGTGACGCCGTGGCGGAGGCAGGCATCCTGCATGGCGAATGCTGCAGCGGCCACGCGGTCGTCGCGCTCGCCGTACGCGTAGCCGCGCTGCACGTCCGGGCCCTTCGCCAGCATCCCACCGCCGAACGGTGCCGCGTTGAGCACTCCGATCCCGCGTTCGTGCGCGGCGTGGAACAGCGCCTCGGCCGATCGGTCCAGCAGGGTGTACCTGTTGTGGCTGAGCAGCACGTCGAAGACGCCGGTGTCGAGGTAGCGGCCGAGCAGATCGACGGGACCGCCTGCGACGCCGATGCGATCGACGACGCCCTCGTTCTTCAGCTCGACGAGCGCGGCGACAGGTCCGTCGTCTGCTGTGCCCTGCTCGAACGAGATGCGCTCGGGGTCGTGCAGGTGCAGCAGGGGAACGCGGTCGACGCCGAGCCGTTCGAGGCTCTCGTAGAGGGATGCCCGCACCCTGGCGCCCGAGAAGTCGCCCGTCGCCGGATCGGGATCGACCTTCGTCGCCAGCACGACGTCGTCGGGCAGCCCGCTGTACTCGCGAAGAGCGGCTCCGATGCGACGCTCGGCCGTGCCGTTCTCGCCGTACCCGTTCGACGTGTCGATGAAGCGGATCGGGCTGTCTAGCACGGCCAGCACGGTGTCGATGGCGCGTCGCTCGTCGACGTCGTATCCGTAGAGCCGCGCCATGCTCGCGAGCGGACTCGTGCCGAAGCACACCTCGGTGACCTCGATGCCGGTCGTGCCGAGGCCGCCGGCGCGCAGGCTCACGCCCGCACCTCCGTCACTTCCGCCGACTCGTCTGCTGCCCGGTCGTTCCGGGCCTGCTCTGCATCCTCTGCTGGTGTGCGCACCACGGCAGTATGCCTCGCGGCCGCCGCCTTGGCGTCGTGATACGCGGCCACGAACCGGTCGAGCACAGCCTGCGTCGCCTCGTCGCCGCGTGCGATGTCGGGATGCTCGGCACGCCAGGCCAGCATGCGCGCCACAGAGCGCTCGAACGTGAGCTTGGGCGCGTATCCCGGCACGAACCTGCGGATCTTCGTCATGTCGAAGATTGCGGAGTGGCCGAGATCGCCCACCATCTCACCCGACCAGAACCACTCGGGCGCGATCACCGGGTAGAGCTCGCTCGCGATGTGCACGAGCCGGGGCTCGACGCCCATGGCCTTCGCGACGACCGTGTAGATCTGGTCCCACGTGTAGACGTCATCGCTCGTGATGTTGAACACCTCGCCGATGGTGCGCGAGTTGCCGAGCAGGCCCACGAGGCCCTGCGCGAAGTCCTCGGCGTGGGTGAGCGTCCACAGCGACGTGCCGTCGCCGTGCACGGGGATCTCCTCACCACGGCTGAGGCGGTCGATGACGGTCCACCCGCCCGGCAGCGGCGGGTTCTGGTCGTCGTACGTGTGCGAGGGGCGCACGATCGTGACGGGGAATCCGGATGCGCGGTGTGCTTCGAACAGGGCGCGCTCGGCTCGCCACTTCGCCGTCGCGTACGGCAGTGGCGGGTTCGGCCCGGTCGGGGTCGACTCCGTGATGGGCGTCTGCAGTACCGGCTTCGCGTAGATGGAGCCCGAGCTGATGTGCACGTACTGGCCGACGCGTCCGGAGAACAGGCGGAGCATCCGCTGCACGTCGTCTTCGTCGTAGGACAGGAAGTTGACGACGGAATCGAACGTGCGGTCGCCGATCGCGGCGGCAAGCGCCTGCTCGTCGGCGACATCCGCCGTGAGCTGCTCGACCGAGGCCGGCAGCTCGCGCTGCACCCGGTTGGTGCCTCGGTTCAGCACGGTGACGCGCATGCCGGATGCGTCGGCGAGGCGCACGCAGGATGCGCTGATCGTGCCCGTTCCGCCGATGAAGAGCACCGTCAGAGGTGCGTTGTCGTGCTCATGCACAGTTGGTTTCCTCTCTCGAAGCGTTTGCGCCGCTGTCGGCGCGGCCAGGGCCGGACGCCAGGTCAGCGACCGGCCCACCAGTCCTCGAAGCCGTTCTCGGCCAGGCAGATGAGCACGTCCTCCCTGCGGATGCCGAGCGGCTCCAGCTTGTCCACGACCGTGCGGAAGAACGCCTGCTTGACGGCGACCGGATACATGTGCACGGCGGTCACGTGGATCAGCAGCAGCGAGCGCCTGTCGACGTCGTTGTACGTCGGGTCGAACTTGAGCTCGCCCTTCTCGTGCGGGCGGAACACCTGGAACCGGTCGTTCGCCGGGATGCCCAGCGCCTCGATCTGCGCGTCGTGGATCGCGTTGCCGATGGCCTCGTGCGAAGCCTCGAACAGGTCGCGGGGCAGGTCTACTTGGATGAGTGGCACGAGGCCGTCCTCTCTCTTGTCGTGAAGGTCTCTTGTCGTGACGGGTGGTGGATGCGCCGCCGCCTGCGCCGAGAACGCGGGCGCGCGGCGCCGTCGCTACTTGATCGCTCCTGCCGACAGGCCCCGCTCGAACAGGCCCTGAAGGCACAGGTAGGCGACGATCTCGGGAATCGCGGTGAGCACCGCTGAGGCGAGCACCTTCGTCTGGTCGTTGCTGAACTCCCCGACGAAGAACTGCGGAACGAGCGTGATGGTCTGCATGCTCTGCGACTGCAGGAACACGAGCGGCATCAGGTAGTCGTTCCACGCGCCGATGAGCGTGAAGATGAGCACGGCTGCGGCGATGGGCCGGGTGAGCGGGATCACCAGGTAGAGGAATCCGCGGAACGAGTTGGCTCCGTCCACGCGCGCCGCCTCGAACATCTCGTCGGGCAGTCCGTTGATGAAGTTGCGCGTGAGCAGCACCGCGAACGGCACCTGCAGTGCGGCCAGCGGCAGGATCACGGACAGATACGTGTTGTACAGGCCGAGCTGCTGCGTCGTGGCGAACAGCGGAGTGAGCAGCACGACCTCGGGCAGCGTCAGGCAGACCAGAAGCATCCAGAAGTACACCTCGCGTGCGCGGATGTGCAGCTTCGCGAAGCCGTACGACGCCAGCATGGTGACGACGTAGACGAGCACGATGACGCCCAGCGCGATGATCGCGCTGTTCAGGAAGAACTGGAAGAAGCCGGGCACACCGAGCACCGCCGAGTAGTTGCCCCACCCCGCGCCGGCGAACGACCCCTGCACCATGACGATCAGCGGAAAGAGGAACGGCAGCACGAAGACCGTCGCGGCGAGCTGGAGCAGGGCCTTGCCCCACCATCTCCTGACTTCGAACATCAGTTGGCCCCCCTCTCGACCGGGTTCTTCTCCCCGTTGCGTTCACGGCCCGCCGTCTGGAAGACGATCGCCATCACCAGCGCGACGATGAGGAGGATGACCGACAGCGCGGCCCCGTATCCGGCGTGCGCGAGCTGGATCGTGGTCTGGTAGATGTACGTGCCGAGGAACTGCGTCGCGTTGTTCGGACCGGCGATTGTGACCAGCCATGGCACGTCGAACGTCTTCAGGGCGCCGATGGCGCTGAGGATGGCCAGCGCCACCGTCGTGCCGCGCACGCTCGGCCAGATGATGCTGACCAGCGTGCGGATGTTGCCTGCGCCGTCGATGCGCGCCGCCTCGATCATCGACTGGTCGATCTGGCTCATCGCGGCGAAGTACAGCACGAACGTGAGACCCGTCCACTGCCAGATCGTGATGACCATGATCACGGGCAGCGCTGTGCTCTCCTGACCGATCCAGGGCTGGGCCAGGAACCCGAGACCGATGTGCTCGAGCAGCCAGTTGAACTGGCCGTTGGCGGCGAACAGCTGACGGAATACCGGGGCCATGATGGCCGGCGCCAGCACGACGGGCACGAACACGATGACCTTGTAGAGCACGCCGAGCTTGATCTTCGAGTGCATCATGACCGCGAACACGAGTCCGAGCAGTGTCTGCAGCCCGAAGGTCACGACGAAGAACACGGCCGTGTGCCAGACGGCCTTCCAGAACACGGGGTCCTGGAAGATCCTGAGGTAGTTGTGCAGGGCGACCCATTCCGGCTCCGGGCTGAGGCCATCCCAGTTCAGGAGCGAGATGTAGCCCGTGTAGCCGATGCAGTAGTAGATGAGCCCGATGCCCAGCACCAGGGCGGGCAAGATCCAGGGCAGTCCGGACGCGTGCAGCCGGCGGCGCCGGCGACCGGCCCCGCGAGGGGACCGGTCGCCTTTCGCCTGAGGCTCGGACGTGCGTCGTGCGCGGATGACCGAGTCGGTCACGATCTCTCTTCCCGTGATGTCAGCGAGACTGTCATTCGCTGCCCGCTCACTGGTTCGCGGCGGCCTCTGCGGCCTGCTCGAGGGTGTTGGCGGCCTGCTGCGGCGACGCGCTTCCACCCGCGACCGACTGCGCGGCAGCGAGGATGGCGTTCTGCACATCAGCGCTGAGCAGTGCCTCGCGAGGCTCGTTCACGCTTCCGACCTTCTTCAGCAGGTCGTTCACCGGCGTGCTCTGCAGGCTGGGGTCGACGAACTTGATCTGCGTGAAGTCGGGCTTGATGCCCTTCAGCGTGGGCAGCGTGTCGAGGCGGTTCGCGATGACCTGCTGGCCCTGCTTGGTCGTGGCGATCCACTTGGCGAAAGTCTCGGCCGCCGCGCGGTTCTTCGACTTGGATGCCACGGCGAGCCCGTAGTCGGCGTCGCCGTACATCTCACTCGTGTGGCCCTTGCTCGCCACGTCGGGGAAGGCGACGGGAAGGATCGGGAAGGTCTTAGCTCCCGCCACGCCGGCGGCGGAGATGGCCTCGGTCATGGCCTTCTCCGTGGCGTACTGCGTGTACCACGTGCCCATCATGATCATGGCGTACTTGCCGGTCAGGAACTGGTTGTTCGCATCCGGGTACTGCTGCGCTCCGAGTGCGCCCGACTGCATGATGCCGCTGTCGAACAGGTCCTTCCAGATCGACAGCGTCTTCACGATGGTCGGATCGTTCCACTTGGCCTTGCCCTGCGAGGCCTTGGTCCACAGGCCGGGCTCGACAGAGTTGGAGATCGACTGCAGCGTGTCCTGGTCGAAGCCCTCCTGGGCCGCGCCCTGCACGAAGCATCCGACGCCGTTCTGCTTGAACACCTGGCAGTCCTTCTTCCACTCGTCGAGAGTGGTCGGCGGCTTCAGGTTGTACTTGTCGAAGAGCTGCGAGTTGATCCACAGCATGCCGGCGTACGTCGAGCCGACCGGAAGGGCGGTGAGCTTGCCCTTGAGCGTCATGCCGCTGATCGCGATCGGCGCGATCTTCGACTTCCAGTCGGAGCCGAGCGCGGCCTTGGCGACGGGCGCCATGTCTTCCGCGTAGGGTCCGAACTGCTGCACACGGGCGCCGGGCTGCAGGTCGAAGAGGTCGGGGCCGCCGCTGGAGGCGAGTGCGGCTCGGATCGTGGCGTCGTAGCTCGTGATGTCGATGAGCTTGAAGTTGACCTTGATGTCGGGGTACTTCTTGTTGAACTCGGCGATGAAGTCCTTCGCCTCTTGACTGTTGGTGGGCGTCCAGCCCCACCAGTTGATCGTTCCCTTCGTGGCAGAGCCGCTCGAGGCCTGGTTGCTGCCGCTGCTACAGGCGGCGAGCCCGAGTGCTGTCATGCCCACCATCGCTGCGACGGCGACAGTCCGTAACGCTCTCTTCGATCGGAATGGCAGGTGCATTGTGATCCTCTTCGGTCGCGGATACGGCGGCGTATCCGAATGGGGAGAGCCGGGATCGGTGAAATCACGGCGTTCGCAGAGACCGAACGGCGGTTCGACCCGAATCCCCTCGCGAGGCTTCAGCGCACGGACGCCGTTGTTCTTGCTGCACCAGCGGGCGCACCCCGCTGACGACCACGACGTTATTCCGGGCGAAAGTTTGTGTCAAGCTTTCCATCGAGACACGAAAGTTTCGTTACCAAAAGTGTATGGACAGCGAGCGGATGCCGGTCCTGGGCTCCGGCCGCGGACGGTGGCTCCGCCAGGCGCGGGAGCGTCGTCCTCGGATGGCCGTCCTCCGAGCGGCGCCGATCGGGCGCGGCCCGAGCCGACTCGAGCGCGCGGACTCGGGCGCGGGGAGCCGGGAGCCCAGAGTCAGGCTCGGGCTTGAGAGCCCCGAAGTCAGGGTCGCCGAGTCGGGCCCGGAGTCAGCCTCGTGGGCTCGAGCACCTGGAGTCGGACTCGCGGATCAGATGCAGGAAGTCACGCGCGCGGCGGGGCGGTGCTCTCGCGCACGACCAGAGACGTCGCGAGCTCGACGCGGCTGAACGCCAGCTCGGGCTCGTCGCGCAGACGCGTCACAAGGTGGGTCGCCTGCTCGGCCATCATGGCGAGCGGCACCCGCACGGTGGTGAGCGGCGGCCCCGCCCATTTCGCGATGGCGAGGTCGTCGTAGCCCACGACGGAGACGTCGCCTGGGATGGCCAGGCCGAGCGATCGCACCGCCTCGTACACGCCCAGCGCGTGCAGGTCAGAGGACGCGAAGATGGCGGTCGGCGGGTGCGCGGATGTCAACAGCTCGGTGCCGCCGACGTAGCCGTCGTGGTGGTGGAATCGTCCGGATCTGATGTATTCGGGTCGCACCGGCAGGTGTGCGGCATCCAGGGCCGCCCGGTACCCGGACAGCCGGGCCGTCGATGCCATCTGATTGTCGGGACCGGTGATGATCGCGATGTCTCTGTGACCGAGATCGATGAGATGGCGCGTGGCGAGGAAGCCGCCGTTCCAGTCGGCCGAGCCGATCGACGGCGCATCCGACGCCGGGGCACCGTACGGGTCGACCATGACCATCGGGATGTTGCGGGAACGCAGGCGCTGCGCATCCTTGGCGTCGAGTTCCGAAGCGACGAGGATGACGCCGATCGGCTGCCTGCGCAGCACGCCGTCGACCCAGCCGGCCATCGGGCGGTGGTCGTCCTCTGCCGAGGACACGACCATTCCGATGCGCTGGTCTTTCGCCACGCGCTCGACGCTGGCGATGGCGGCGGCCCCGAACGGGCTGTCGATCTCAAAGCACAGCACGTCGATGAGAGGTGCCGTCCCCTGCGGCGTGGAACGCCGGTTGTAGTTGCGATCATTGAGGAGCGTCTCCACCCGGCTCCTCGTCTCATCCGAGACGCCGGTTCGACCGTTGAGCACCTTCGACACGGTGGCGACCGAGACCTGGGCGAGCGCGGCCACCTCTGCCAGCGTTGCCCTCGAAGGGCGGCCTTCCACGGTCTCGCGATCGGACATGTGCACACTGTATGCCACCGGATGCCGTCGCGAAAGTTTCTTGCGACCGTGCCGCGGTTGACCCTGTTGCGGGACACCCCTACTCTGACGAGATCGAGAAGTTTCGCGGCCGCTGAGAAAACTTGACTCGCGCATCGCGCGAGGCGGCGTGCAGGGACTCGAAGGTGCGGCGAGCAGCCGTTCCCGAACGTGAAGCACGCGACGCCGAGGCAGCGAACGCCGAAGTGAACGTCAGCATCAGATGCGAAGGAGCCAGGATGTCCGTTCCCCCCGCGACCGACCGGCAGCGGACAGGCGATGAGGAGCCGACAGGCGGCGAGGGCCAGTTCGCCCGCTACCCGTCGCTCGCCCGCCAGCACGCGTTCGTGAGCGGCGGAGCATCCGGTCTGGGCCGCGAGTTCGTCTCCCAGCTGGCCGCGCAGGGAGCCACCGTGTCGTTCGTCGACCTGGATGAGGCATCCGGCCGCGAGCTGGTGCGCGAGATCGTCGACCGGGGCGGCCCGCAACCGCTGTTCCAGCGCGTCGACGTGCGCGACATCCCTTCGTTCGTGGAGTCGATCGACCGCGCTGCCGAGCGCTTCGGACCGGTCACCGTGCTCGTCAACAACGCGGCGAACGACACCAGGCACACCGTCGCCGAGGTGGACGTCGAGCTCTGGGACGAGCGGATGGCGGTGAACATCCGTCATCACTTCTTCGCCGCACAGGCGGTCGTGCAGGGCATGCGGGATGCCGGACACGGCTCGATCATCAACCTGGGCTCCATCAGCGCGCACATCGATCTGCGCGACCTGCCCATCTACGTCACGGCGAAGGCCGGCATCGAGGGGCTGACGCGGACGCTCGCCAGGGAGTTCGGCGGAGACGGCATCCGGGTGAACTGCGTCATCCCCGGCTGGATCATGACGCCCAGGCAGCTGGAGAAGTGGGTGGGCGAGGCCGAGAAGGAGCACATCTCCCGCATGCAGGCCATTCCGGAGCTGTTGTACCCGGCGGACGTCGCGCGCATGGTGCTCTGGCTCGCCGCCGAGGACTCGCGGCTCTGCACGGGCCAGACCTGGGTCGTGGACGGCGGGTGGGAATGACGAGCCGCCGTCCTGCGCTCGCCGTGGAACGGAACGGGATGCTCGCGTGAAGGCCGAACGGATCACCGACCGCATCGCGTACCACGGCGAGGGACCGGTGTGGGATGCCGCACGCGGCCGGCTGCTGATGGTCGACATGCTCGCCGGCGACGTGCTCGAGCTGGGCGACCCGGCGGACGCCGGCGAGCCCCGGGTGACCCGGCACCACGTCGGCTCGCCGGTCGCAGCGGCACTGCGCCCGAGGAGCGCGGACGGGTACGTCGTCGCGACGGAACACGGTTTCGCCCTGTTCGACGACGGCTTCGAGCGAGAGCGCACGCTGCCTGACGTGGTGACGGATGCGGGCATCCGCATGAACGACGGCGGCTGCGACCCGCAGGGCCGGTTCTACTGCGGCACCATGGCGTACGACGAGAGCCCCGGTGCCGGCACGCTGTACCGACTCGACCCCGACGGGAGCACGCGGGTGGTGCTCGAGGGCGTCGGCATCTCGAACGGGTTGCAGTGGAGCGCGGACGGCCGAACCGCGTACTACGTCGACACCCTGAGCGGCCGCATCGACGCGTTCGACTTCGACGGTGCCGACGGCGCGTTCACCCGGAGGCGCCCGTTCGCGGCGGTCGACCCGTCAGACGGATTCCCGGACGGGCTGACGGTCGACGCGGAGGGCGGCGTGTGGACGGCGTTCTGGCAAGGCGGCCAGGTGCGGCGTTACGACGCATCCGGAAGACTCACGGCGGTGATCGAGGTGCCGGGTGCCAGTAGGACGACCGCCGCGGCGTTCGGCGGGGAACACCTGGACACGCTCTACATCACGACCTCGCGCCAGGGACTCGACGACGACGCCGAACCGCACGCCGGCTCGCTGTTCGCTGTGCAGCCGGGGGTGAACGGACGACCGCTGCCGGTCTTCGCCGGCTGAGCGGCCGCCCGCGCTGCCGATGGGCCGCTTGTCTAGGTGGTCGGCGCGGGCGTCGGCCGCTCGCCGAGACGGTGGTTGCGGCCGCTGAGCGCTCGCCTAGGCGGTCGGCGCGGCCACCGGCTCGCCGTCCACGAGGCGCGGCAGCCGCCACGGGTTGCCTTCCTGGAGGGCGGGCGGAAGCGAGGCATCCGGCACGTCCTGGTATGCGACCGGGCGGAGGAACCGCTCGATGGACGCCGTGCCGACCGAGGTGAAGTGGGGCGCCGTGGTCGCGGGGTACGGCCCGCCGTGCTGCTGCGCGTACGTCACGGAGACGCCCGTCGGCCAGCCGTTGTAAAGCACGCGGCCCGCCTTGTCGGCCAGCACGGCGACCAGGCCGGCGGCCTGCTCGTCGTCATCAGCGCCCTGCACGGTGGCGGTCAGCTGGCCCTCGAGTGCGCGGGCGACGTCGAGCGCCTGCTCAGCGGAGTCGTACCGCACGAGCAGCGCAGCCGGACCGAAGTGCTCCTCGAGCAGCTCAGCCGGGTGTGCCAGCAGCGCGGCGGCATCCGTGGCGTACACCGTCGGCGTCGGCACTTCGGCGCGCGTCGGGTCGCCTGCCAGCAGTTCGACGTCGTCGCGCTCGGCGAGACCGCCGAGACCGTCGAAGAATCCGTTCCTGATCTTGTCGTCGAGCATCTCTCCGCCCGCGGATGCTCGCACCGCCTCCACGACGAGCGGTTCGAGACCCGCGTCGCGCGGCACCAGCAGCACGCCGGGCTTCGTGCAGAACTGGCCGACGCCGAGCGTCATCGACGCCACGAAGCCGGTCGCGATGTCCTGGGCGCGAGCGGATGCAGCGGCCTGCGTCACGAACACCGGGTTCACGCTGCCCAGTTCGCCGTAGAACGGGATGGGGGTCGGACGCGACGCTGCCAGGTCGAACAGGGCGCGGCCGCCGCGCAGCGAGCCGGTGAACGTGGCGACGGCGACGTTCGGGTGCAGCACGAGGTCTTTGCCGGTCTGAAGCCCCTCGACGAGCGCGAACGACCCGTCCGGCGCTCCGGATGCCTTCAGGGCGTCGGTCACGCGCCCCGCGACGGCACGCGACAGCTCGGGATGCGCGGGGTGCGCCTTCACGACCACAGGGCACCCCGCCGCGATCGCGGCAGCGGTGTCGCCTCCCGCCACCGAGAATGCGAACGGGAAGTTGCTGGCGGCATAGACGGCGGCGGGGCCGATCGCGCGCAGCACCCTGCGCAGATCCGGCCGTGGTCCCATGCCCCATGCGGCGTCGGCATGGTCGATGGTGGCGTCGAGGTAGGCGCCGCGCTCGAGCACCTCGGCGAAGAGGCGCAACTGGAACGTGGTGCGCACGAGCTCGCCGGTGAGCCGTGGCTCGAGAAGGTGGCTCTCCCGCATGGCGAGCGGAACGAGCGACGACGCGTCGGCATCCAGGGCGTCGGCGATGGCGCGAAGCCACTTCGCGCGCTCGCCGGGCGCCGTGGCGGCAAGCACGGGCGCCGCCTCGGCCGCCGCCGCCATCACCGCGTCGAGTTCGGCGTTCGTTCGCACGTGGGTCGTGGTGTCGCTCATCGTGTGTCCTTCTTCTCGGCTGTCGTGTTCAGTCTGCTCGGTCCGGCTCATCGCGTTCCTCCGTCGATCGCTGTTCCGTCGATCGCTGTTCCGTCGATCGCTCGAAGGACCTCATGACGGCCCGGCCTGGAAAACGTTTGCCGGCTTCCATTGTCGCCCGTCGCGCTCGACTCGGGGCAAAGGGGTGGCGTGTGCACGCTCGGCCCGTTACCGTGGCAGCTTTGTCTGTCGCGTCCTCTGAGGCGCCGCCCCCGCGAGGAGCATGCATGGAACCCGTGTGGATCATCTCGGCCATCGCGATCATCATCGTCGCCGTCATCGCCTGGCGCACGCTGGGCAGAGGCCGTCAGGACTGACGGCACGGGCGCAAGCGGCGGCCGGACGGGAGGCAGACTCGGTT
>NZ_DASZVF010000032.1:0-1861 GCF_035547335.1 Humibacter sp.
CCGCGGATGTACATGTCCGATGCGCGGCCGATGAGCACCAGGTTGCCCTCCGGTGTGAGCCGGCCCAGGTCGCCGGTCGTCAGCCAGCCTTCCGCATCGAGCACGTCCGCCGTCGCCTGCGTCGCGTGCCAGTACCCCCGCATGACGGTTGAACCGCGCACCTGGATGCAGTCGTCGACGATCCGGATCTCCACTCCGGCCTGCGGCCGGCCGACAGTCTGAGACTGCACCTCGGGAGGATCATCGGGATCGGTGCCGGTGATGCTCGGCGCCTCGGTCATCGCGTAGCGCACGATGAGTGGGCATCCAATCTGCTCGCGCACTCGTTCGATCAGCTCCGGCGAGGCCGGTGCCGTTGCGCAGATCCCCACCCGCAGGTGCGGCAGCGCCTCGGGCCGCAGCTGTGGGAGCTCGGTGAGCTTGGCCCACTGCGTCGGTACCGCGCCGAGCATTGTGATCCGCTCCTCGACGACGAGGCGCGCGGTGTCCTCCGCGCGCCAGGGGGTCGGGCTGACCACGATGGTGGTCGCGGTCTGGAGTTGCTCCCACAGCTTGGCCAGATAGCCGGCGTGCGCGAACGGCGTGGCCACGAGCCGTCGGTCGTGCCGGGCGGCCATGACCCCGGCGGACCCGACGGCTGCCTCGAGGTTGTCGTGGTCGAACCAGGCCCCTTTGGGGCTCCCTGTCGTGCCGCTCGTCCAGATGATGACCGCGGGATCGGTCGCCTTGCCTCGTGGCCGTCGATCACCGAGGCCGTCGCGCGAGCAGATCGCCTCGAGCTCGGTGCGTTCGATCAGTGCAGCGTCGGTCGGCGGTACGACGGCCTCGGTCTTGTCGTGGATGACGAGCGCCGGCTCGCAGGCCGCGAAGATCGCGGCGGTCTCGCGCGGCCCGAGCCGGAGGTTGAGCGCGGTCGCCACCGCGCCGCACCGGGCGATCGCGGCATAGCAGATTGCGAAGTCGATCGACGGAGGCAGCATGATCGCCACGACCTGGCCCGGGCGTACGCCGCGGTCCACGAGCTCGGCCGCCATCGAGTCGGCAAGTGCGAGCCACTGCGCGAACGTGATCCGGCGGTCGCCCTCGACGTAGGCCTCGTGGTCGCCGTCCCGACGAACTGCGTCGTCGAAGGCGTCAGCGACTGTGGGCAAGGTGGTCGAGGCCGAGCATCCGGATCGCATTGCCGCGCATGATCTTGTACACCGCGTCCTCGGGCATCCCAGCGAACAGCTTCTCCGCAACCGCCTTGCTGTTCGGCCACGTCGAGTCGCTGTGCGGGTAGTCCGTCTCGAACAGGACGTTGTCGACGCCGACCTGGGCGAGGGAGTCCATGCCGTGCTGGTCTTTGAAGAAGCAGCCGTAGACCTGGCGGTAGTAGTAGGACGAGGGCGGTTCGGGGATTCGTTTGGTGTCCGCCCAACCCTGGTTGTCGTGCCACACGTCGTCGATCCGCTCGAGGATGTACGGCAGCCAGCCGACCTGGCTTTCGGCGTAGCAGAGCTTGAGGTCGGGATACCGCACGAGGACGCCGGAGAACAGGAAGTCGGCGAGCGAGAACATCGCGTTGCCGAACGCGAGGGTCGCCGTCACGGCGGGGGGTGCGTCGGGCGTGGTCGCCGGCATGCGGGACGAGGAGCCGATGTGCATCGCGACGACTGTGGAGGTCTCGGCGCACGCCTGGAAGAACGGATCCCAGTGGCCGGAGTGGATCGTCGGCAGACCGAGGTGGAACGGCAGCTCGCTGAAGGCAACGGCTCGTACGCCCCGAGCGGCGTTGCGGCGAACCTCCGCCGCCGCGAGCTGCGGATCCCACAACGGGATCAGGCACAGCGGAATCAGGCGTCCGCCCGAGTCGCCACAC
>NZ_DASZVF010000033.1:0-3112 GCF_035547335.1 Humibacter sp.
GTAGCGCACGAGGCCGTCGCGCGTGCCGAGCCGGGTCAGCCCGCGGTGCCGCATGGCCTCCTCGGCGCGCAGCTCGACGCCGTCCCGGTCGAGCGCCGTCTGCCACACCGTCGCCTGAACTCGGGTCTGATCGGGAGTGAACGCCGGCCCAGATGCGCCGACCGCGTCGGCAACGAGGTGGCGCTGTGCTGTCATCCACTCGTCAGCGTCGACTCTGAGTTTGATCGGCGCCAGTGCCGCGACGATGACCTGCGCCGAGTCCACGCCCAGCTCGCCACACGCGAGGCTGTCGGCAACGGACTCGAAGCGCGGCGGCAAGTCCTCTCCGATGAGCGACGTTCGCACCCGGACCTCGGACCCGAGGCGGATGCGCCGCGCAGCCGTCGACTCGGCCACGCGCGCGACGCGGGCGATGAGCTCGACCGGTGTGCGGCATCCCTTCTTCGCGGAAAGGCGATCGAGGCCCAGCTCACGGCGGGAGCGCTCGGCGAGTTCACCTGCACAGTGGACGCGCAACGCGTCGACGCGACGGCCGAGAGCTTCGACGGCCGCGGTGACGGCGAGCAGGTCGTCATCGACGAGACCGGTGACACCGCCAGGATGCACCAGCTCGGAGGTCGCGTCGGCGAGCGCCTGGAGTGCTGGTGCGAGGTCGTCCATACCTCACAGTCAAGCAGGCACCACTGACAACCACGGTACGAGTTTTAGCCTTTGATCAGGTATTTCTCCTGTGGACAACTCTCATCTCGAACCCCCTGTGGAGGGAGAGTCGAATCAGTCAGAGCCCACAGCGGACGCAGCGCCGATCCCCCTCACTGACGACTTCTCATGCACGCGGCGTCAGCACCCCGCACGCAGCGGAACTGCGGTCACACCCAGCCGGACAGCGCGCTGCGGAAGCCCGCGAAATCGTCCCGGTGCACGGTGTGCCCGGCGCCGGCGACCGTACGCACCTCGAAGCCGGTGCGACGCAGACGATCGGCGACGGATGAGCTGACCATCCGCGAGCGGTCGGCGAGCATAACGAGCGACGGCACGGCCATCCGGTCCGGAGGCGTCAGCGGCATCGCTTTGCCGTCGCCGAAACGGCGCAGGAAACGACGGTCGAAGGCCGCATAGTCGCCCACCTCGATCTCCACGTCGTCCCGATGCCATCGCGGGTTGCTGCGGGCGACCGCGTCTGCGCCCCGGCTCAGCAGGCTGCGGAACAGCATGGGCGCGCCCGCCCGCTGCCACCACGGCAGCCGCGTGCCGAGGAACGCCGGGTCGATGTACACGGCGCGTCCCGGCTGCAGCCGACGGATGAGCCGGGACAAGGTGAGGCCGCCCAGCGAATGGCCGATCGCGAGCTCGGGCTTCAACGGCACCGTGTCGGCGATGCTGCGCACGAGCGAGGCGATCGAATACGACTCCAGCCGCGGGCTGCGGCCGTGTCCGGCGAGATCGACGGCGACGACGCGATAACCGCGCTCCGCGAGGTCCGGCCCGAGCCTGTGCCAGGTTCTCGAGCTGCTGAACAAGCCGTGCACCAGAACGGCCACGCGATCGCCTGCTCCCCACTCGCGCGTGAAAAGCTGCATACCGCCACGCTACGACGGCACCTTGAGTGCCAGGTCCACGCGTGCTGTGATCCGTCACGGCGGACGTCGGCGCCCTCGGGTCGGTCTGCGCCGGTGCCGCCCGCCGGCTCGACGAACGCTCCGCTCAGATCCAGCCGTCGAGCGCCTTCAGGAACCCGTCGAAATCATCCCTGTTGACGGTATGGCCGGCACCGGGGACGACGCGCACCTCGAATCCCAGCGTGCGCAACCGATCGGCCAGCTCTGTCCCGACGAGACGCGATCCGTCTGCCAGCACGAGCAGCGAAGGCACGACCATCGCGGTCGGAGCCGTCATCTCGTCGCCACGCAGGAAGCTGAGCGCCTTGCGATCGAACCTGGTGAAGTCCTCGGCCTCGGCGTCCACATCGGCTTGGGACCAGCGCGGGTTGCTCTTGGCGATAGCAGCGGCATCCGAGGAGAGCAGCCTGCGCGCGAACGGCGCCGCGAGCATGCGCTGCCACCACGGAAGCGCCGGCGCCGTGAAGGCCGGGTCCACGTACACGGCGCGCGCGGGCCGCAGGCGATCGACGGCGGCCGCCAGCGTCAGTCCGCCCAGGGAGTGCCCGATCGCGAGGTCTGGATGTCCGGGTACGCTCTCCAGAACGCTGTCGGCATAGAGGTCGATCGAGTAATGCGGCGCGCGTGGACTCCTGCCATGCCCCGGCAGGTCGACGGCGATCGCCCGGTATCCGCGATCGGCCAGCACGGGACCGAGGCTCTGCCAGTTTCCGGAGCTGGAGAAGATGCCGTGGATGAGCACGGCGACCCGGTCTCCCTCACCCCACTCCCGAGTGAAAAGCTGCATGCGTGCAGGCTAACGGCGGAGCGCGGCCAGGCGTCTACGCCGGGCTGTGGTAGCGCTGCTGCGCCGCGAGCAGGCCGTCCGTGGTGACGAGCTCGACGGCATCCGCCGCATCGGACACGAGGCTCGGCAACGCCTGCCGCTCCGTCGCGGTGAACGGGCTGAGCACGTGGTCGGCGGCATCCGTGCGGCCCGGCGGTCGCCCGACGCCGACGCGTACCCTCGTGAACTCCGGCGTGCGGAGTGCACTCGCGATGTCACGCACCCCGTTGTGGCCGCCGTGCCCGCCGCCGGACTTGAGCTTGAGGGTGTCGAAGGGGATGTCCAGTTCGTCGTGCACCACGATCAGCCGCTCCGGCTCGAGCGAGTAGAACCGCATGAGCTGCGCGACGGGCCCTCCCGACACGTTCATGTACGTGTTCGGCTTGGCCAGAACCAGGCGAGGGCCGCCGGGGACGATGCGTCCCTCGGCGACCCTCGCATTGGTCTTGTGCGACTTGAACACGACGGACGCCCGGCGCGCGAGCTCGTCCACGACCATCTGTCCGATGTTGTGTCGCGTGCGCTCGTATTGCGTGCCGGGATTGCCGAGGCCGACGACGAGCCAGGGCTGTTCCGCCATGCGTGTGTTCCGGTCCGGCTACTCGGCGGAGCCGGTCTCCGCCGCCTCCGCCTGCGCGGCCTCTTCGGCCTCCTCGGTCGCCTCGGC
>NZ_DASZVF010000034.1:0-122941 GCF_035547335.1 Humibacter sp.
GGTACAGGTCGGCGGCGCTGGAACGATGTCCGTCCGCGAGCGTCCGCTCCGCATCGGTGGCGGCGCGGTCGCCCGCCGCCACCCACGCCTCGTAGAAGTCGTCCTCGCCGCCTTCGCCGACGGCATCCGCCACCGCGATCACGTCGCCGACGTCTCCGCCGCCGTACGGCGTGTATCCCAGCATCCACGTTCCGAAACCGTCGAGGAACCGGTCGGCGAAGAACCGCCCCTGCCCGTCCGTCATGTCGTCTCCTTCGTGTGTTTGCTGGGAGGCTACGGCCGCATCGGCCGGAGGGGAATAGACCTGGCTCCCCAACGCGCACCGCGGGCAAGGCCGAACGGGTGGGCATCCAGGGCCACGCAACGCGTCACGGAGCCAGGCAAGCGTCACAGAGCCATACCCGGCACGCGCCGCCGGATGGCCTCCAGCTCGGCCTCGTCGGAGATCCCCTGCCAGTCGTAGCGGCGCGTGTACGGCGCCTCGAGCTCGCGCACGTCGTCTGGCGTGAGCTCGACATCCACCGACGCGATGTACTCCTCCATCCAGATGCCGGGAGCCACGCAGGATGCCACGGCCGCGATGGCGGCATCGCCCGACGCCATGGTGATCGCGAACACCGATCAGGTGCAGGCCTTCACCCGGGCAGCGGGCAGCGCGGCCGCCCCGGCGGCGCAGCCCGGCGGCAGCAAGCCGAAAGCGACGGCGGGCGCCACCAGCTGAGAGACAAGTTCCCGCACGACGGCGGGTGGTGCGAGGTGCACCACCCGCCGTTCGTTCGTGTGGCCGTTCGGAGTCGTGGGGGCCCGGGCATGCACCGGGCGGATTCGCACCGACTGCGGATGTCAGCGCCGGCCGCAGCCGGCTAGACCGTCGGTTCCGGCGTCACACAGCGATGCGGCCGCCGTCGACGGGAAGGATGGCGCCGTGCACCTGGCCCGCGTTGGGGGAGGCCAGGAAGACGATCGCGTCCGCGACATCCTCGGGGCGCCCGGGGCGGCCGGCGGGCGTCGTCGCCGCCAGCTGGTCGAGTCCGTCACCCATCGCGACGGTGCCCTCGGTGCGAGTGGGGCCGGGGCTCACAGCGTTGACGCGCACGCCGCGCGGCCCGAACTCGGCCGCCCAGGACTTTGTCAGGAGCTGAAGGGCGGCCTTGCTCGACCCGTAGAGGGCCATGCCATTCATGCCGAAGTTGGCCACCATCGTCGTGACGTTCACGATCGACCCCTCGCCTGCGGCGACCATCGCGGGGGCGAGCTCCGCGACGAGGATGAACGGCGCCTTGATGTTCACGGCCGTCACCGCGTCGATGTCCCGCTCGTCCACCTCGGGCGTCGGGCCGAACGGGAAGATGCCCGCGTTGTTGACGAGGATGTCGACCCGTCCTCCGCCGATCTCGAGGGCGCGCCGCGCCAGCTGCCGCACGCTGTCCGGCTGAAGAAGGTCGGCCGCGACGAAGTCGGCGACTCCACCGGCCGCACGAATGGCGTCGACGGCCGCTTCCCCTCGTTCCGTACTGCGTCCGCTGACGATCACGTGGGCGCCTTCGGCGGCGAGTTTGTCCGTGGTGGCACGGCCGATCCCGCTGGTGGAGCCTGTGATCAGGGCGGTCTTGCCGGTGAAGTCGGTGCTCATCTGGAGAATCCCTTCGATTGGAATGAATTCTCCAATCGTGGGGGATGCAAAATGGAGTGTCAACTACAAAAAGTGTAGGCTCCTGCCATGACCACCACAGGCGGCGTTCGCACGTTCACGGCGAAGGGTCAGGCCACGCGCCAGCGGATCATCGAGGCGGCTTCTCGGCTCATCCTGGAGCAAGGGCTGGAGGCGGCGACGCTCGAAGACATCCAGGCCTCCGCTCATGTCAGCGCCTCGCAGCTGTACCACTACTTCAGCGACAAGAGCGAGCTTCTGATGGCCGTCGTGGACCATCAGACCGAGGCCGTGCTCGGTGCGCACAGGCCGATCCTCGAGCGACTCGACAGCTTCGAGACGCTCGAGGAGTGGCGCGACATGGTGGTGACCATGCTGGAGGCGCAGAACTGCGTCGGCGGATGCCCGCTGGGCTCGCTCGCCAGCGGCCTGGCCGAATCGGATGCCCTCGCTCGCCGCGCGCTCGCCGACTCCTTCGAGCAATGGCAGACGCTTCTCCGCGATGGCATCGCGTCGATGCAACGTCGGGGTGAGCTGCAGACGGACGTCGATGCGGGCCAGCTTGCGCTCGCCGTGCTGGCCGGGGTGCAAGGAGGGCTCCTGCTCAGCCAGACGCGACGTGATTCGAGCTCGGTGCGCATCGCGATCGACGCGTCGATCGCCTACCTGCGCACGCTTCGGCCCTGACCGCCGGGGGTCACCGGCGGCGACGCGCGGGGTCGACGAGGGCCGGCGGCTTGGCGTTGTAGCTGTCGTCGTTGACCTCGGTTCCGGGCGCGACGATAGCGTCGATCCGGTCGAGGGTCTCGGCCGAGAGCTCGACATCGGCCGCGGTCAGCAGGCCGTCGAGCTGCTCCTGCGTGCGCGGGCCGATGATCGCCGAGGTGACGGCCGGGTGCGAGGTCACGAACGCGATCGCCAGCTGGGGCAGGGTGAGTCCGGCATCCGCAGCCACGTTCTGGAGCCCCGCGACGGCTTCAGCGCGACGCCGGCCGGCATCGCTCTCGGGATCGTAGAGGGCGCTACGGGATGCGGCCCGATGGCTCGTCTCGGGGCGTGGGCGACCGGACAGCCATCCGCCGTGCAACGGGCTGTACGTGAGCACGCCCATGTCGTACTGCCGGGCGACCGGGAAGACGGCGCGCTCCGGCACCCGCCCGAGCAGGGAATACATCGGCTGCTCGCTGAGGAACCGGTGTGTAGCGGCCAGCTGAGCCGCCCATTGCGCCTCCACGATCTTCTCGGCGGAGAAGGTGGAGGCGCCGACGGCGAGCACCTTGCCCGCGCGGATGAGATCGTCGAGCGCCGTCAGCGTCTCGCTGAGGTCCGTGCTCCAGTCGTAGCGATGCAGCTGGTACAGGTCGATGCGGTCGGTTCCTAGCCTGCGCAGGCTGTCCTCGACGGCGCGCACGATCCAGCGCCGCGACGCTCCGCCGGAGTTCGGGTCCTCACCCATGGGGAGCCCGAACTTGGTCGCCAGCACCACCTCGTCGCGCCGTCCGGCGATGGCCTCGCCCACGATCACCTCGGATTCGCCGCCCGAGTACACGTCGGCGGTGTCGACGAAGTTGATCCCGGCGTCGAGCGCGCGGTTGATGATGCGGGCGGCATCCGAGTGATCCGGATTGCCCATCGCCCCGAACATCATGGTGCCGAGGGCCAGCTCGCTCACCGACCAGCCTGTGGCTCCGAACGTTCTGCGTCTCATGGTCTGCATCCCTTCGTCACGCGATGCATCCATGCCATCATTGGGGCGCGCGAAGCCCTATCGCGATCGTGTGAAGGTCATGCACGATCCTGCCGAATCTGCGGATACCGCCTCGATGGCGTTTGCGCCGAGGCCCGGAACGGTGCTTGTCTCGGCGTATGACGCGACGCGACGACTTGCGCGATCTGATCATCCGTCACGCCCGCGGCGGGGTCAGGAGGAACATCGTCGGCGGTCTGAGCCTCGGCGTCGTGACCAGCGGCACGCCCGCCGCAGCCGCGATGTCCGAGCCGTCGGTGACCATCGTCGCCGGGGGACGCAAACGCACCCTGGTCGGCGACCGCGAGTTCGTCTACGGTGCGGGACAGTTCCTCGTGGTCTCCATCGACCTGCCCGTCACCGGATGGGTCGACCTGGCCAGCCCGGACGATCCGTTCGCCGTGTTCAGCCTCGTGCTCAAGCCCGCGATGATCGCATCCCTGCTGCTCGACACCGTCGACGTCGCACCGCCACCTGCGTTCACCGGGCTCGCGATCGGCGACGCGTCGGACGACCTCATCGACGCGGCGGCGCGGATGTTGCGCCTCATGGACAACCGGGCGGACCTCGCGGCGCTCGGTCCTGCCACGGAGCGGGAGATCGTCTGGCGGCTGCTCACCGGACCGCAGGGCGGCGTCGCTCGGCAGATCGGTCTTGCCGACGGCACCACGGCGCACGTCTCCCGGGCGATCGGCTGGATACGGGAGCACCTCGCCGAGCCCGTCGCGATCGCGGACCTCGCCGGCATCAGCGGGATGAGCGCATCCACGTTCCACCGCCATTTCCGCGCTGCGACATCGATGACGCCCATCCAGTGGCAGAAGGCGCTGCGCCTGCGCGAGGCGCGTCGGCTCCTGCTCACGGGCGAGGCGGCCGTGGCCGAGGCGGGCTACACCGTCGGCTACGGGAGCGCGTCGCAGTTCAGCAGGGAGTATCGGCGCGCGTTCGGCAGAGCGCCGGGACAAGATGCGGCGAAACTGCGCACAGCGGACTCCCCGTCCGCGCCGGTTCCGCAGGAGGAATGGATCCCCTGACGTTCGGTGCGGTGGAGCGACGTTCAGAGCGGCGGAGGGAAGCTCAGCGAGCCGGAGTCACCGAGGCGCTCGGTCCACGGCCACTGCGTTCAGCCTCAGACCCCGCCTCCGACGCTGCCGCGATTCCCTGTGCGATGAGAGCGAGCACGGGCTCGAAGGCGGTCTCGCCCGGGGCGACGGGCGCGGTCGCGCGATCCGGAGTGAGCTCGGGCGACCCGCCGAGCACGCCCAGCGTGTCCGCCTGCAGCCGCTGCTGCTCGTGGAAGGCGTAGCCGAGCACGAAGTGCGTGACCGCCTCGGACGCGGTGGCGGCCAACGCATCCGGCTCGCCGAGGTCGCGCGCCGCCGACGTCAGGTGCCCCAGCAGCGGAGGGTCGATGAGGCCGAGCGCGAGCGAGCTGGAGACGAGTTCGGCTGCGTCGCGATAGGAGAGGAGGCAGTCGTGCAGCCGGGTGCCGAGCGTGAATGCCGCTCTCGGCAGGGATGACGCGTCCACCTTTGCGCTCGTCATGGGCGCAAGGATCCTCGTGCTCACCGCGGCGAGCAGAGCCTGCTTGCTCTCGAAGTGCCAGTACAGGGCACTGGGCTGCACGCCCAGCACGTCTGCGAGGTGACGCATCGTGAGGTCGGCGAGACCCTGTCCGTCGAGGATGCCGAGCGCCGCATCCACGATGTCGGCCTTCGAGCGCCGCACGCGCCTGACGGGCGGGTTTGCCGGCTCCTCATGCATGCGGTTAGCCTACCTGAACACCGTTCACCTGAACGGCGTTCAAGAGGTGAGGATGCAATGGGCGATCGCGCTGCGCTCCGCTGGCGAACACCGGACGCGACCGACCTGGCGAGGGTCGCCGTCTGCGCCGGCATCACGGCGGTTCTCGGCCTGCCCGGCGGTTTCACGGTGTTCGGGGCGGTGCCGATCACGGCGCAGACGCTGGGCGTGATGCTCGCCGGCGCCATCCTCGGGCCCTGGCTCGGCGCGCTCTCGATGACTGTTCTGCTGGCTCTGGTGGCTGCGGGGCTGCCGCTCCTGGCCGGCGGTCGCGGCGGCGTCGCCGTCTTCGTGAGTCCGACCGGCGGCTACGACGTGGGGTGGATCGTGGGCGCCTTCGTGATCGGCGCGATCGTGCACGCGGGGAACCGCAAGCCCACGTGGTGGCGCACGCTGCTCGGCATGATCGTCGGCGGCGTCCTGGCGATCTATGCGCTCGGAATCCCCGTGCAGAGTGTGGTCACGCACCTGCCGTTCGGGCAGACGGCGCTGGCGAGCCTGGTCTTCGTACCAGGCGACCTCCTGAAAGCCGTCATCGCGACGGCGGTGGTGAACACGCTTGTGCGCGCGTACCCGCGCGCGTTCCGGCGGGAGTGGACCAGGTCGGGGCCGGCCGAGAGCCACACGCCGGAATCGGTCGGGTCGCGCTGATGCCGAGGATCGTTCCGGTGCGCGGGCCGGACGAGCTCGTGTTCGAGCGGGTTCGAGACATCCGTTCCGCGCACGACGTGCCGCTCGTGGGCGACGAGCGCTGGCCCGACGGGCAGTGGGATGCCTTGCGCACGCTCGCCGAGCGGATGCCTGTTCCCGACGCCGCGGCCTGGGCCACGCCGACGTCGGGCAGCACCGGATCCCCGCGCATCCTCCTGCGCACCCAGGAGTCCTGGCAGGCGTCGTTCGCCGCCGTCTCCGAGCTGCTGGGCGCGGACGCGGACGATGGCGTCGCCCTTCCCGCACCGCCCTCGTCGTCGCTCACACTGTTCTCGATGGCGCACGCGCTCGCCGGGGGCCCACGACCCATCCTCGGACCCGAGGGGCGCACGGGCCGTGGGGCGAGCTGCTTCCACGGCACGCCGCAGGCGCTGCGCCGGCTGCTCGAGTCGGATGGGCCGACCAGCGTGCGCACGGCGCTCGTCGGCGGCTCGCCGCTCGACCCTGAGCTCCGCGCGGAAGCGGAAGGACGCGGCATCCGCGTCATCTCGTACTACGGAGCGGCCGAGCTGTCGTTCGTCGCGATCGACGACGGCGCCGGGCTACGGCCGTTTCCGGGTGTCGAGGTGGACGTCAGAGACGGCGAGCTGTGGGTGCGCAGCCCGTTCGTCGCGCTCGGCTACCTGGGAGAGGGCGGCCCGCTACGTCGCGACGGCGACTGGACGACCGTCGGCGACCTGGCGGATGTGACCGAGGGCACGCTGCGCCTTCGGGGACGCGCGGACGGCGCCATCCTCACCGCATCGGCCACCGTCATCCCGGAAGAGGTGGAGGCCGCACTGCGCAGCCTGCCCGGCGTCGCGGATGCCGTGGTGGTCGGCCTGCCGGCCCGCGGCGTCGGAGCCCTCGTCGCGGCTCTCGTCGAGCCGAGTGCGAGCGGTGTGGATGCCCGGGAGCTGCGGGCGGCCGCCGCCCGCGTGCTCGCCCCCGCGAGCCGGCCGCGGGCCTGGTTTGCCGGAGAGCTTCCGCGCACCGCGGCCGGGAAGCAGGCGCGAGCGGAGGCGCTGCGACGAGTGCTGGCCGGGGAGGTGAGCCGCCTTGCCGGATGAGGCCGTCATCGTCGCCGCGCGCCGCACGCCCATCGCGACGAGAGGGCGCGCCCTCGCGCGGCTGCGCGTCGAACAGCTTGCGGCGCCGGTGATCCGCGCCGCGGTGGGCGATGCGGAGGAAGCCATGCGCCACGAGCTCACCGTGGCGGATGTCGTGCTCGGCAACTGCATGGGCCCGGGCGGCAACCCCGCCAGGGTGGCGGCGCTCGCCGCGGGACTCGGCGTCGAGACGACCGGAGCGACGGTCGACCGGCAGTGCGGAAGCGGACTCGCTGCCGTTCTCGACGCGGCGGCCGCGATCCGGGCGGGCGATGCCAGGCCGAGGGTCGCCGGGGGAGTCGAGAGCGCGTCGACGGCGCCGGTCCGCTCGATCGACGGGGTTCCGTACACGAGGGCGCCGTTCGCTCCGCAGGGCTGGCCCGACCCGGACATGCTGCAGGCCGCCGACGACCTCGCCCGGCTCGACGGCATCGGCCGCGAACGACAGGATGCCCACGCCGCCCGAAGCCATCGCCGAGCCCGCGCGGCGCGGGATGCCGGCCGCTTCGCGGACGAGATCGTGCCGGTCGCCGAGTCGCCGTCTCAGGATGACGCCGTGGGACAAGCGGAGGCGCTGCTGCCTCGGCTGACGCCGCTCCTGCCGGACGGGACGGTGACGGCAGGCACGGCGACCCGCCTGAGCGACGGCGCGGCTGCGGTCGTGGTCGTTCCGGCGGGTGCCGTGACCGGCATCCGCGGACTCGCCGTGCGGGGAAGCGCGGTCGTCGGCTGCGACCCCGCGCTGCCGGGCATCGGCGCCGCCCCCGCCGTGCTCGCCGCGCTCGAGGATGCTGGGGCCGGCATCGCGCAGGTCGCAGCGTTCGAGATCGTCGAGGCGTTCGCCGCGCAGTCGATAGCGGTGCTCGGCCGTCTCGGGCTCGACGACGACGACCCGCGCGTCTGCGCCGACGGCGGGGCGCTCGCGCTCGGGCATCCGTGGGGTGCCAGCGGAGCGGTGAGCATGCTGCGGCTGTTCAGCAGGCTCGTGCGAGGTGGCGCGCCGACGGGAACGCTCGGCGTGTCCGCGGCCTCCATCGGCGGCGGCATGGGCATCGCGGCCGTCGTCGAGGTGGTCGGATGAGCGTGCTCGAACTGGATGCCGTGCATGTGCGTCTCGGCGACGCCGACGTGCTGCGCGAGCTGACGTTGTCGCTCGACGCCAGGACCACCGCGATCATCGGCGAGAACGGCTCGGGCAAGTCGACGATCGCCCGGCTCGTCGGAGGTCTCGTGCGCGCCACGAGCGGCACGGTCCGCGTGCTCGGGCTCGATCCCGTTCGTGAGGCGGCGGAACTGCGTCGCCGCGTGGCAGTAGTGTTCAGCAATCCGGACGCGCAGATCGTCATGCCGACCGTCGCCGAGGATGTCGCGTTCTCGCTGCGCGGACGCCACCCGTCGCATCCGGAGCGCGTGGCCGCCGCACTCGATCGCTTCGGCCTCTCCGCACTGGCGGAGCACAGTTCGCACGAGCTCTCCGGTGGCCAGAAGCAGCTTCTCGCGCTCTGTGGCGCCTTCGTGCGCGAGCCGGAACTCGTGATCGCCGACGAGCCCACCGCGTACCTGGACGCCAGGAACGCGCACCGCGTCGCCGACCACCTGTTCGTTGATAGCGGTCATCGGCTGTTGCTCGTCACGCACGACCTCGACCTCGCACGACGGTGCGAGCAGGCCGTGTTCGTGGCGGGCGGCCGCGTGGTCGCGGTCGGAGATCCGGTCGACGTCGTCGCCGCCTACGAGAGGAGCCTGGTGTGGTGACGCTCTTCCGGCCGGGGGACAGCGTGTGGCACCGGCTTGCTGCAGGGCCGAAGGCCGCCATCCTCGCGGTGCTCGTGCTCGTGGTCTCGCTGCTGCCGCTCGGGTGGGGCTGGGCGGCTGCGGTCATCCCTGCGGCGATCTGCCTCGGCTGCTACGCCGTTCCCGGGATCGGGATGCTGCCGCTTGCCGCGGAGCTCCTCGCCGCCAGGTGGATCATCCTCGTGACGCTCGCCGGCCAGCTGCTGTTCCTCGGTCCCATGGCGGCCGCCGTCAACACCACCAGAGTCGCCGCAGTGATCGTCGTCGCCGGGCTGCTGGCCCTGACCACCCGGGTCACGGCCCTCCTCGACGCGTTCGAGCGCGGCCTCGCGCCGCTCGAGCGCCTCCACGTGGATCCACGACGTGTCGCCTTGCTGCTGGCCGTCACGCTGAACACGCTGCCGGTGCTCGCCCGCGCCGCCGCGCAGGTGCGTGAGGCGCAGCGCGCTCGCGGGGTCCGCCCGAGTCTGCGGCGCTTCGCCGTGCCGTTCCTGGTGCTGGCGCTCAAACACGCCGACGAGCTCGGCGACACGCTCACCGCGCGAGGCATCCGGTGAGGCCGGCGGTGCACGGTCCCGTCGTCGACGACGAGGCCCGCTGCATCCACTACCGAACGCCGCTCGACGTCGTCGCCATCCGATTCGCGTGCTGCGGCGAGTACTACCCGTGCCATCGCTGTCACGACGAGACGGCCGATCACCCGTCGAGGCCGTGGCCGGCCGGATCCGACCACGAGCTCGCCGTGCTCTGCGGCGTGTGCGGCACCGAGCTCACCATCGCCTCGTACCGCGGCGCGGATGCCTGCCCGCGCTGCGCCGCCCCGTTCAACCCGCGCTGCGCCCTCCACTACCCGCTCTACTTCGGCTGAACCGTTCCGTCACGCGACGGCCGATCCTCGCGGCGTTCACCCCGTGCTGCTTCGCCTGAACCGGATGCCCGTCGGTTCGCCGCCGTCGAGCTGCACCGCGCACGCCTTCCACCGATCTGTCAACTCCTGATACGGGTTCGACGTCTCGCGTTGACTTGACCGCTCAGATACGCACTCGACGGAAGCGAGCTCATCATGACAATCCCAGACGACCCGTCGCCCGACACGCCCATCTTCGAGAGCCAGCTCGGCGCTCAGGACTCCCCGCTGGCCGACGGGTCCTCCCTGGAGCAGGACCCGTCGATGGCACAGAATCCCTCGATGAGCCAAGGATCCGAGGCGCTGGGCTCCCAGACGCAAGGCTCCCAGCAGGGATCGCGCGGCGTCCGCGACGAGGCGGGACGCGTCGCTCAGAACGCGGCGGACGCGGGAAGCGACGTCGCGAGCGTCGCCAAGGAACAAGCGCAGGACGTGCTCGAGGAGGGCAAAGCCCAGGCGAGCGAGCTCCTGCACCAGACACAGGACGAGTTGCGCGAGCAGGCCGCCCACCAGCAGGAACGCGTCGCCGCTGGGCTGCACTCGATCAGCGATGAACTGACTCAGATGGCGTCGGCATCCGAGTCCGGCGGAATGGCCAGCGATCTCGTCAGGCAGGCCGCGAGAAGGGCCGACAGCATCGCGACCTGGCTCGGCGACCGCGACCCGGGCTCGCTGCTGAGCGAGGTGAAGTCGTACGCCAGGCGCAATCCCGGCACCTTCATCGCGATAGCGGCCCTCGCAGGCGCTGTCGGCGGCCGCCTCACGAGGGCCCTCGCCAGCGGCGGCAGCAGCGGCGCCGGCGGGTCACGGCAGAGTGCCCAGCACGCCGGCTCTGGTTCGAGCGCGGCCGAACAAGGTCAGGGCCTAATGGCCGACCCGACCGGTCAGACCGGCGCCGGCGGCTACCCCGGTGCGGCTGCGCCGGTCGCTGGCGCCGACGCGACCGGCTACTGGGCACCCGAGACGGTCGCGGGTGAGGGTACGGACGGGACGCGGCAATGACCGATGAGCAGACGCCGTCCGAACGGCGCGCGGCCAATTCCTCGCTAGGCGAACTGCTCGGCGAGGTCAGCCGTGACATGTCCACGCTCATCCGGCAGGAGATGGAGCTCGCCAAGGCCGAATTGCGGCAGTCGGCGAAGCGGGCGACGAAGGGCGCCGGCTTCATGGGCGCCGCCGGGTACGCGGCCTTGATGGCGGTCTTCTTCCTGTCCGTCGCGCTCTGGTGGGTGCTCGGCTACCTGGTGGGCAACGCCTGGTCCGCGTTGATCGTCGCGGTCATCTGGGCGGTGATCGCACTAATCCTCTATCTGGTCGGCCGCAAGCAGCTGGCCCAGGTGAAGGGCGCACCGCAGACCGCCGAGACCATCAAGGAATTCCCGCAGACATTGAAACGAAATGGAGAGAACCGATGAGTGACAGCCCCGACGCAATCCGCGCCGACATCGAATCGACCCGACGCGACCTGAGCGGCGACGTCGACGCCCTTGCAGACAAGGTCACGCCGAGCAAGATCGCGCAGCGTCAGACCAGAAAGGTCAAAGGCGCCTTCCATTCCCTGGCCGAGAAGGTCATGGGATCCGACGACGACGGCGGGCACCGCTCGCTCGGCGACATGGCGAGCGACGCAGGCGACGCGATGGGCGAGGCGGGCCAGCGCGTCAAGGCCAAGGCCGAGGGCAACCCCCTCGCGGTCGGCTTGATCGCGTTCGGCGTCGGCTGGCTCGTGGCATCCCTGATCCCGGCGAGCGAGAAGGAGGAGCAGCTGGCGGCCAGCGCGAAGGATGCCGCGCAGCCGCTCGTGCACGAGGCGACGGATGCGGCGAAGCAGATGGCATCCGATCTCAAGGAGCCCGCGCAGAACGCTGCCCAAGCCGTCAAGGACACCGCGCAGGATGCCGCCGCCACCGTCAAGGAGGAGGCGACGGACCGAGCGAACGACGTCGCCGGCGAGGCACGCGAGTCCGCCCAGCGGATGCAGGGCGACGCGCAGAGTCAGTAGCTGGTAGACGGCTGCGTCGCCGCCTCCTCCGCAGTGTCGGTGAGGAAGTCGGCGCACGTCAAGGAGGGAGGCGCGCGGCGTTCGCGGATCCCTTCATGTCGGGGCGCGGTTTCCGCGAGCGAGTCCGACGTGGTGGCTGAGCGGCTCAGCCGCGAGCCGCTCAGCCGCCGCCATTCCCGGCTCCAGCAGCCTGTTGACGACGTAACAGGCATCCTGTGCGAAACCGGTCAGCGTGGACGACGCGGCAGCGTATTGGAAGTCGAGTCCGACGAACCCGAGCCGAGGCTCCGCATCAGCGATTCCCCGATGCTCGATCGGATGGCCGTCCGGCGCGACGACACCGTCGATGTCGATCCAGTCGACGTCGGGCCGGGAGCCCGTGCACCAGACGACCGTCGCCGCCTCGAAGGCCTGTCCGTCGACGATCGGCTTTCCGTCGCGGACGCCCTCGACCCGCCCGACTCGCACGACACCCGCGCGCAACAGGTCGCGTTCCTTGTTGCGAATGAGCATCAGACCGTGCCCGAGTTGCGCCGCCTTGGCCGCGCGTCCCTTCTCGGTGTCGATCGTCAGCCGGCGCAGACGGCGGATCACCATGCCGGCGAGCAGGTTCGCCACAGGTGAGTCGATCGGGAACGGCACCTCACCGAGTTGTCGACCGGCGAGCACGACCGGATGCCCGTTCGCTTTCGCCTCGAGCGCGAGATCCGTACCCGAATTGCCCGCACCCACGACGAGCACTGGTCCTGCGGCAAGTTGCTCGGGGCCCGCGTACTGGAGCGAGTGCAGTTGCCGGATCGAGGGGTCGAGCTGGGTCGCGAAGCCGGGCGTGACGGGGATGCGGTGAGCGCCCGCCGTGACGATGACGCGACGGGCGAGCACCTGCCGCCCGGTGGAGAGCTCCAGG
This sequence comes from Humibacter sp., assembly GCF_035547335.1. Classification (GTDB taxonomy): domain Bacteria; phylum Actinomycetota; class Actinomycetes; order Actinomycetales; family Microbacteriaceae; genus Humibacter. The sequence continues at coordinate 12,611 of NZ_DASZVF010000034.1, forward strand.
CGGAAGCCAGAATCCGCGATCCTGGTCAGGCGGTCCACCCGGGTCGCCAGCTGGACCGGAACGCGCCGTTGCTCGACATAGTCCTCGAGATAGTCAGCGAACTGGAAACCGGTGGGGTAAGCGAAGTATCCGAGGTCGGGTTGCAGCCCGGGAAGGGCCACCAGTCGGCGCGGCGTGAAGAGACGCAGCGACCGATACCTTTCCCGCCAGGAGTCTCCGACGCGCCTGTGGTCATCGAAGATCTCGAAGTCCGCACCACGGTCATGGAGCGTCATGGCCACGGTGATTCCTGCGGCACCTGCGCCCACGATGGCGACTTCCGTCGTATTTGTGATCATGATCGGCACCCCTTTCGCCCGAGACGTTACGTGGACGCCTCGGACGGGCACATCCGTAGAAATGACGATTCGTGGGGCCGGCGGCCGCCTCACCGCTCGGCTCGCCGACGTGATGCTCCGGGCTCGAAACCCCTCGAGTCACGACGCCGTGACGAGCCCCGTGGAGAACGCGAATGCCGTCGCGGCCGCGCGGTTCGCCAGGTCGAGTTTGGCGAGGATATGCGCGACATGGGTCGCGACAGTGCGCTCGCTCACGAACAACCGGTTCGCGATCGAACGGTTGCTCATGCCCTGAGCGATGCAGCGCAGCACGTCCAGCTCACGCGGGGTCAAGGCGCTCGCAGGACCCGATCGGCCAGGGCGCGCAAGCCGCTCGAGGCGTGCGAGATCAGGCACCGCGCCCAGCGCATCGAGCACCGAACGTGCCGCATCGAATTCGAGCTGCGCGCCCTCCTCGTCGCCCAGGGCTCTCGTGGCCTCGCCGATCCGAATGCGAGTGAGAGACGAGTGGTAGACGAGCCCCAGCCGCTGCCACGCGCTCCACGCAGCCCGCAGCATCCGCATCGCCGCTTCGGCATGGCCGCTGGCGGTCGCCACAGCCCCCGACGCTGAAGCCGCAGCGGCGACGAGATAGTCGGTTCTCAGGTCTCTGGCGAGCGTTTCCAGTGTTGCGGCCGCCTCCGCGGCCGCGCTGAGATCGTCGGCCTCGAGGTCGAATTCCACGATCGCTGCGAGCACTTCTCCACGCATCGCCGGCTCGAGCGTGGATGCGAGTGCCCGCTTCGCGCCCGCGCGAGCGGAATCCAACCGCCCCTGGTCTCGTCGTAGCAGGGCGAGTCCTGGTTGAGGGTCTCGCCCCAGCCGTGCGGCCAGCTCGTAGGCGCTCTCCGCTTCTGCCCTGTGCCCGGCAAGGCGGTGCAGTTCCCCGGCCGCGTAGGACGCCTGGCTGAGGACCGAATCCCGATGTTCGTAGGCGAGAACGTCCCGAAGCAGTGACCGGGCCTCCTGCCATTCACCGCCGAGCCTGAGCACTTCTGCCCGATGCACGGTGCATTGGCCGCGGAACGGCTCCAGCCCTCGCTGGGCATCGCACCAGTCGTTCAGCTCGCCTGTCCAGACCCTGGCGCGTTCGATGTCAGATCGGCCGAGGCAGCTCGCGATCACGGCACAGTAGGCGGGGCCCGCCACGCGATCGGTGACGGCACCGGCAGAGATCCTCAGCATCATCTGGTCCATGCACGTGGATGCCTCGCGGAACTGTCCATCCGCCAAGTACGACAGCGCGAGCGAAAGCCGGGCGAGCGTCGAGGTGTCAATGTCGCCTTCACGTTCCGACAGCTCCACAGCCTGTTGTGCGGAGGCGATCGACTGCGACATGGAGCCGGCGGCCCGTTCGGTGACGGACTGGCACAGCATCCGAACCGCCATCGATCGAGCCCCGACCGGTTCGCGGTCGCAGAGTTCGAACAAGAGCGACATCCATGCGCCCGCCTTCAGCGGGGAGGGTCCCACCTGGGTGTAACCGGCCCAGAACACGCAACGGACGGCCCCGTCCGCGTCTCCGGATTCGAGGTAGTCGTGATACGCCCGGTCCCACGCCCGTTCGCTCTGCGGTCCACGGCCGAGGAACCATGCCGCTTGCGCGAGTTGCTCCCACTCGGCGGGCTCGAGCGCGGATTCGTTCGCCGAGAGTGCGTCGTACAGTGCGGCCCAGTTGTTGGCCGTCGCAACCGGACGGGCCATGGGCACAGTATGTGCCCGCCGGCGAGACCTTGCAACGCTCGCGTTCGCCACCGATGGGCCGTGCGTCGGATACCGCTGGGCTCAGCCCCGGGCGTCGTCCGCAGGCGAACGCTCGTCGGCACCGACAGCCCGCCGCGGATAGGCGGCGAGGAGTGCGGCAGAGGCGATCCAGGTCACGCCGATGAGCGCGAGGAGGAGCGCTGCCGCGTTCGTGGGCAGGAGTCCGGCAAGGCCGGCGCCGACGGCCGCTGCGGTGGCGCGGAGTCCGGCCGCGACGGTGAAGACTTGCGATCGCAGCTGGCGTGGACTGTGCCGTGTGCGCAGCATCAACATCGCCGTGACTCCGGGTCCGGTGGCGACGCCCGCGAGCCCGATCAGTACGATGACGGCCGGAAGCCCGGGGACCAGGGCCGCGGCGACGGTGAGTACTCCTGTCACGACGGCCGTCGCGGCCATCATTGTGGGAGCAGGAAAGCGACGGATAGGCCGCACTGTCACCGCGAGCGAGCCGACGAGGGCGCCGATGGCGAAAGAGGTGACGATCCAGGCTGCGTCGCCCTCGTTCCGCGTCGTCGCGATGGCGACGCCGATGGCGGCGATCGGGAGCGCCCCCTGGCCGAGCTGCGTGAGAGTGCCGGATGCCGTCACGGCCGCGAGCGGGCGGTGCGTCGCGATGAACCGGGAGCCGCGGGCGATCTCCTGGAGCACTCCGGGACGGTCGGGATGCTCGGGGTGCGGCGAGAGCCGCAGCAGGGCGGATCCGACGGTGCCGACGGCGGCGATGGCCGCGAGGGCGAGCATGGATGCCCGCCCCGAGCCGATCGTGATGGCCGCGGCCGCGATGGCCGGTCCCGCCACACCGCCGATGTTGTACGCGAGCGCGTCGGTGCCGAACGCGCGCTCGGCCGGGCCGGGCACGGCATCCGTGACGAAGCTCGACATCCCGCCCATGAAGAACGGGGTGACGGCGCCCGCGACGACGAGGACGACGGCCACGATCGGCGTCGGCACGGTGCCCAGGAACGCGGCGAGTGCGAATGCGAGCGCCGTGACGACGCCGGAGATCACCATGAGCCGCGTGGGGTGCCGCGTGCGGTCGAGCAGCACACCGGCGAGGGGCGCGGCGAGCACGCTGGGAGCCAGCGAGGCGGCGACCAGGCCGCCGCCGATCGCGACGCTGTGCACCTCCTGGATGGCGAGGACGGGGATGGCGGCCGAGGTGCCGGCGCTCGCCACGCGCAACGGCACCGCCGCCGACAGATACCTCGCGCTGTTCATCCCGCGCCATTGAATCATCTGGGCCCGACGCGTGCAGGGACGGCCGGGTGCACACGGGGGTGCTCGGCAGCCGGCCCCGATCCGGGAGTAGAAGTCGGCATCCGTGCTGTCCGATCCGGGTGGGGCCGTTCGTTGTCTGGATGAAGGTGCCCGAGAGACGAGCATCGGCCTTGAGGAGACCAGACAGATGAAGCTGACGACCATCACTCAGATCAGCCTTGACGGCGTGACCCAGGGAAACGGCGGATCGACCGCCGATGACCTGGAGCACGGTTTCGAACGGGGCGGATGGGCCAGGGGAGCAGGGGATGACGCGACGCGCGATCACATCGCCGCCACGTTCCAGCGCGCAGACGCGTTCCTGTTCGGCCGGCGGACCTACGAGATACTCCTGGACTTCTGGGGAACCATGGAGGACCTGAAGCGTCACCCGATCGGCGTGGCGTTGAACACCAAGCCGAAGTACGTGGCGTCCACGACCATCTCCGAGCCGGAGTGGGTGAACACGACCGTGCTGGGCGGCGATCTCTTCGCGGCGCTGACGCAGCTGAAGGCCAGCGCAGGCGGTGAACTGCAGGTTCACGGAAGCAGCCGGCTGGTGCGATGGCTGCTGGAGCACGATCTCGTCGACGAGATGGAGCTGATCACCATTCCCGTCGTCGTCGGGCAGGGTGCCCGGCTGTTCCCGGATGCCGGCCCCGACATCGCCATGGAGCTCACCGACATGCGTTCCGATTCGAAGGGCGTCTTGATTCAGACCTATCTGCCCGCTGGACGGCCCGCATACGCATCGTTCTGATCGACAATCGCATCGGGGTCTCCGATGCGCGAAAGGCCGTTCGGAGCAACAGTGTCGCGGTAGCCGAGAAGGCTCGGACGCGACGAGGGGAGGAACACGCATGCAGTACCTGATCTCCGTGATCGATGACGAGGAATCCGTCGCAGCAGACGGCGACGGCTCGGCAAGCGATGTCGAAGCGGCAGCGATCGATGACTTCAACGAGCGGCTGCGGAACGAAGGTCACTGGGTCTTCGCCGGCGCGCTCGGCGGACCCGCGACGGCCACAGCCGTCGACAACCGGGGCGATACGCCCATCGTCACAGACGGCCCCTTCCTCGAGTCGAAGGAGTTCCTCGGCGGTTTCTGGATCATCGAGGCACCGGAGCTCGACACGGCGTTGCGGATCGCATCCGACGGATCCAGAGCCTGCAACCGCAAGGTCGAAGTATGGCCGGTGCTGCAGGAGTGAACGATGTCGAGGACGCCATCGTCCGTGCCCACCGCGATGAGTGGGCCCGCCTGGTGGCGAGCACTGCCAGGCGGTTCGGGAGCCTCGATATCGCGGAGGAGGCATCCAGCGAGGCATTCGCCACCGCCGTCGAACGATGGCGAGCCGAGGGGATACCGCCGAACCCCGCCGGATGGCTGTCGACGACCGCTACTCGCAGAGCGATCGACCTGATCCGCCGCGAGAACAAGCGCGACAGCAAACATCGGGAAGCGATGATGATCGTCGACGATGAGCCGCACCGTTCGGTGGGAGTGATCGACGACGACAGGTTGCGGCTGATCTTCATCTGCTGTCACCCGGCGCTCGCCATGGAGAGCCGGGTGGCTCTCACCCTCCGCATGGTCGGCGGGCTGACGGTGGCGGAGATCGCGCGCGCTCTTCTCGTGCAGGAATCGGCCGTGGCACGCAGGATCACCCGGGCCAAGACGAAGATCAGGCAGGCCGGAATCCCGTTCAGGGTGCCGACCGCGAAGGATCTCCCGGAACGCCTGTCGGGTGTGCTGGCCGTGCTGTTCCTCATCTTCAACGAGGGGTACCTGGCGACGGGTGCGGACACACCCGCGATGAGGGATGACCTCACGGCCGAGGCCATTCGACTTGTGCGCCTGGTGCGCACTCTGCTGCCGGCGGACGGCGAGGTGGCCGGACTGCTCGCCATGATGCTCCTCATCGAGGCGCGTCGCCCGGCTCGTGTCTCGTCCAGCGGTGAACTCATCACCATCGACGAACAGGACAGAGCCGCATGGAGCCGCACCCTGATCGCCGAAGGACATTCCCTCGTCCGCGAGCGCCTCGCCGCTGGAACGGCTCCCGGCCGCTATCAGATCCTGGCCGCCATCAACGCCGTCCATACGTCCGCGCGGGATGCGCGCGACACCGACTGGAGACAGGTCCTTGCCCTGTACGACCAGCTGGCGAGCCTCGATCCCTCGCCGGTCGTCGCCCTCAACCGGGCGATCGCGGTGGCCGAGGTCGACGGTCCGCACGCCGCGCTCGCGATCGTCGATGGCCTCGAGGGAACCCTGAGCGAGTACCACGCGTTCCACGCGACGCGTGCGGACCTGCTGCGCCGCCTCGGGCGCGCCACGGATGCCCGCGAATCCTACGACCGCGCCATCCGACTGTGCGGCAATGCGGCCGAGACCAGGTACCTCCTCTGTCGCCGCGACGAGTCGGCCGTTCGGCCGCCGGCGTCGGAGCCCATTCGTTCAACCAGACCACACGAGGAGGCGTCACCATGACGGGAACCGCACCAGAGCTCATTCACGATGTCATCGACCGATACAACGAAGCCTTCCGTCTGCACGAGCCGGCGCTCCTCGAAGCCCTGATCGCGGATGACTGCGTCATCGAGGACACGAGCCCTGCCCCGGCAGGAGCGCGCCATGAGGGCGGGCAAGCCTGCCTGGCGAGGTGGTCCCAGCTCGCCGGCGACGCGACCCTCGACTTCTCACCCGAGCCGGCGGACATCGTGGGCGATCTCGCCGTCGCGCCCTGGGTGCTGCGCTGGGGGAGCGGCGAAGACGACTGGGTGCGCGGCGTGAATGTCATCCGGGTGCGCGACGGCAAGATCGTCGAGGCGCGCGGCTATCTGAAGGCATGACGATGGCCACCCTGAAGCGTGAACCTCGCCTGCGCACCTCGCTCCAGGGTGTCTGACGATGGCGACCATCGATGACGTCGTGGCGCTCGGCGCGGAACTGGAGCGATCCGAACTGGCCTACGTGCGCGGGCGGTTGAAGTTCCGGGTCGGCCGCCTGGTGTACGTCGCGTTCTCCCTCGACGAGAGTGTGATGGGCTTCGCGTTCCCCAAGGTGGAGCGGTCTGCCCTGGTCGAGAGCTACCCGGACAAGTTCCAGCTGCCCTCGACGTCGGACCTGCGCTTCAACTGGGTCGAGGCGACCCTGGCGGCCCTGGAGCCCGCAGAGGCTCGCGAGTTCGTCGTGGATGCCTGGCGTATGGTCGTGCCGGCGAAGCTCTCTCGTGCCTACGACCGGGCGAATCCGACCGGGCCGCACTGACGAGGAAGAGCATCCGGGCCAGAGCACCTGCAGAAGAGCCGCCGGGACGAGCGCATCGCGCTCGCGAGCGGCGGGATCGGGACGTCGGGGACGGCATCCGGAGCGGGAGCATCGCCTGGCGCGCGCCCATGGATCGTATACGATTGCAGCACACGGCAGACGAGGATGTGGCACTGCGATGGATTCGGCCCGGCATGAGGCGATCGCCGACGAGCTGTTCGCCGCGCAGGAGGCGCGAAGCATCCTGCCGAGGCTCACTGCCAGGTATCCGGACATGACGATCGACGACTCGTACGCGGTGCAGAGCCTGTGGGCGCAGCGCCGAGTGGCGGCCGGCCGATGGGTCGCGGGTCACAAGATCGGACTGACCTCCAAGGCGATGCAGGCGGCGACCGGCATCACCGAACCGGATTACGGCGTCATCTTCGACGATCAGGTGTACGGCTCCGGCGCCAGCGTGGAGTTCGACGCGTTCTCGAACGTGCGCATCGAGGTGGAGCTGGCGTTCGCCCTGGCCAGGCCGCTGAGCGGCGAAGGATGCACCGTCGACGACGTGCTCGACGCGACCGAGTACGTGGTTCCGGCTCTGGAGATCCTGAACTCCCACCTCGAGCTGGAGGGCCGGACCATCGTCGACACCATCGCCGACAACGCCGCGCTCGGCGCCATGGTCGTCGGTGAACACCGGGTGGCGCCTGGCGACGTCGACCTGCCGTGGGTCGCCGCCGTGCTGGAACGGGGCGGAGAGATCGAGGAGACCGGGGTCGCCGCGGGTGTGCTGGGGCATCCGGCGCTCGGCGTGGCGTGGCTGGCAGGCAAGCTCGCGCGACACGGGAGCGGACTCGCGGCGGGCGAGCTCGTGCTGGCCGGCTCGTTCACGCGCCCGATGTGGGTGCGACGCGGCGATGTGGTCCGCGCCGAATATCGTGCGGGATCGACGGGGATGGGAGAAGTGACGTGCCGGTTCGAATGACGCTGCCGCCTACGCTGCCGCAGGTGCTGGAGAGGGCATCGCGGCCGCTGGCGGGCATGTGGGTGGTGTCGGCCAGCCCGCTGATCGCCGAGATCGCGGCCGGCAGCGGGCTGGACCTTTTGCTCATCGACGGCGAGCACTCGGCCAACACGCTCGCGAGCATCCAGCTGCAGCTCCAGGCGGCCGCGGCCTACCCCGTGACGCCGCTCGTGCGCGTGCCGTTCGGCGACACGGTTCTCATCAAGCAGTACCTCGACGTGGGAGCGCAGAACCTCATCGTGCCTATGGTCGACGGCGCGGAACAGGCGGAGCAGGTGGTGCGGGCCGTGCACTACCCGCCGCGCGGGGTGCGCGGCGTCGGCAGCTCGCTCGCTCGCAGCTCCCGCTGGAACCGCGTCGACCGGTATCTCGCGCACGCGCCCCAGCACGTCTCGCTCACCGTGCAGATCGAGTCGACGAGCGCGGTGGAGAACGCCGAGGCGATCGCGGGTGTCGACGGCGTGGATGCGCTGTTCGTCGGTCCCGCCGACCTTTCGGCGTCGATGGGCGTGCTCGGCCAGCAGACGCACGCCGACGTCGTCTCCGCGGTCGAGCACGTGATCTCCGTCGGAACGGCGGCGGGCCGCCCCGTCGGCGTGAACGCGTTCGACCTCGACATGGCTCAGCACTACCTGGATGCCGGTGCGAGCTTCGTGTTCGTCGCCGCCGACGTCGCGCTGCTGGCCAGGGCATCCGAGGCGCTCGCCGACCGGTTCTGCCCTGTCGCACCTGTGGACGACGGGCCGAGCGCAGGCAGCTGAGGTGCGCACCGTGCACACGAAGGGATGCTCATGAGCACCGACTCCACGACCTCCGGCTCTGCGACGTCCGGCGCCACGCCGTCCGGCTCTGCAGGCGGCCCGCTCGCACCGGACCTGCTGGCCCTGCTGGACGGCGTCGCCACCGCCACGCTCAGCGCCGCGCTGCGCGCTCGCGGGTACACGGACATCTTCATCGAGGGCGCACGTGCGCTCCGTCCTGGCGCTCGCATGGTCGGAGTCGCCCGCACGCTGCGTTTCGTGGCCTTCCGCCCTGATCTGTTCGCGGAGCACGGCGGCGGCTTCAACGCGCAGAAACGCGTCTTCGACACCGTGAACCCAGGAGAGGTCATCGTCATCGAGGCGCGGGGCGAGCCCGGAACGGGAACCGTGGGCGACGTGCTCGCACTTCGCGCTCAGACCAGAGGCGCGGCGGGAATCGTGACCGACGGTGGGGTGCGCGATGCCGAGCAGGTGGCGTCGTTCGAGATCCCGACGTTCGCGCGGGGCGCTCACCCGTCCGTTCTCGGCCGCAGGCACGTGCCGTGGGAGTCCGACGTCGTGATCACGTGCGGCGGCGCCGCCGTGTGCCCGGGAGACGTGATCGTGGGCGACGGGGACGGCGTCATCGTCATCGCGAGGCAGCTCGCCGACGAGATCGCCGCTCAGGCCGCCGAGCAGGAGAAGCGGGATACCTGGATCGCCGACCGCGTCGCCGAGGGCGAGAGCCTCGACGGGCTGTTCCCCATGAACGAGCGATGGCGGGCACGCTACGAGGGGCGGTCGACCGACTGAGGGTGGGTGGCGTGCGAGCGCGCGGGCCGCGAGCGTCGGCGTGACCGAGCGCCGGCATGAACGAGTGCCGACAGGATCAGCCCCGACAGGATCAGCGCCGGTCGCCGAGAGGGGATAAAAAGCACTGGCATCCGTTCAATGTCGTAGCCTGAGGGCATGACTTCCGAGCCCGACACTGCCGGCACGCGTGCTTCGCGTCGCCGCGACCTCGCCGATCGCGACGACATCGCCGAGCTGGTCACGACGTTCTACACGAGGGCCTTCGCCGACGAGCTCCTCGGGCCCATCTTCATCGACGTCGCCCACATGGATCTCGACCACCACCTGCCGATCATGTGCGACTTCTGGCAGACGGTGCTCTTCAACGCCGGCCTGTACCGGCGGAACGCGCTGCAGCTGCACTACGTGCTGCATGCGAGGCATCCGCTCGACGAGCGCCACTTCGAGCGCTGGCTGTCGCTGTGGACGACGACCGTCGACGATCTGTATGCCGGGCCCGTGGCAGAACGCGCCAAGCTCCAGGCGACGAGGATCGCCGGATCCATCCACCGCCGTCTCGAGGGCCGGTCGGGAAGCGAGTTCGAGACCATCGGGCGCAGGGATGCGCCGACCGTCGTCGAGTTCGGCCGTCACGTGAGCTCCGAGCCGACGGCGGCGGAGCGATGAGCGAGCGGCCGGTCCGCAACGCGAACGGCACGACGTCTGTGCCGCGGCGCACGACGGTCGCGGCGGAACCGGCCGCGCGGCGACGCGTGCTCGACGTGCTCGCGGCGTCGCGGCATCCGCTCGACGCGCAGGCCGTAGCCGCGGAGCTCGGCGTGCACGTGACGACTGCCCGGTTCCATCTGGACCAGCTCGAGACCGCCGGCCTCGTGCAGCGCCGCACCGTGCGTGAGAAGCGCGCCGGCCGGCCGCGTGTGGCCTACGCGCCCAGCGCATCCGTGCGTGCGGCGGATGCCCGCGAGCAGCTCATCGAGGTGCTGGCGCAGGCGCTCGGCGACCCCGAAGCGGTGGGCGCCGTTCCGAGCGACGACGTGCCGACGAGCGCGAAGCGGCCGCATCCCGACGTGCGAGGCAGCGCCGCAGCGGTGCGCGCGGGGGAGCGCTGGGCCGATGCCATGGAGTCGAACGCCGACCCTGCCGGCACGCTCTCGGATGCCGTCGGCGAGCTCGTCGACGTGCTCGACTCGCTCGGCTTCGACCCGGAGGTCAGCGGTGAGGAGATCCTCATGCACGAATGCCCGTTCCGCTCCGCGGCGCGAGAGCGTCCCGACGTCGTGTGCGCCGTGCACCAGGGCCTGGTGCAGCGCATGATCGGGCGCCGGGCGCCGGGCGCATCCGAGGGGCCGGGCGCCCGTCTCGTGCCGTTCGTGGAACCGGAGCTGTGCGTGGTGCGGCTCGGAGCGCGCGCCTGAGGGTGCCGTCGTGCGCTGCGGGGCTACGCCGCGACGAGTCCGAGCACGCCGATCCAGATCAGCAGCGCGACCTTGAGCACCTCGAGGCCGATGTACGCGAAATGCAGGGTGTGCCGCGGCATCCGTTCGGCCGTGCGGCCCGCGGTCACCCGGCGGTCCATCAGCGGGCGCAGCACGAGCGCGCCGGCCGCGAGCACCACCAGCAGGGCGATCGCGATGCCGAGTGCGAAGGGTGACGCGTCGGCGCCCTGCGCGAGCACGGCGACCAACAGTGCGACGGCTGCCACCCCTTCGACGGTGTTGAGCGCGCGGAAGACGAGCCTGCCAATCCCGACGCCGAGCTCTGTCGTCACGCCCGGCGCCCGGAACTTGATGGGTGCCTCGAGGAACGAGATGCCGAGCACGAGGCCCAGCCAGGTGAACGTCACGGCGATCTGCGTGGCGAGTGCGGGATTCACGGATGCCTGCCCATCGAGCTATGAAGGAACCGGCGGCGATGCGAGCGGACGCTCGGCGCCACAACTCCGGTATTAAGAGGATCTGAGTCCTTTTTATCAGATCTCGCAGTGAGGAGAACGCTGTGCAGGCACGCACGGGGAAGACGCTGGCCGAGACCCTCGGGACGGAGAGGCCGATCGTGCTCGCGCCGTTCGGAGGGCTGTCCTCCGTCGAGCTCACCGCGAAGGTGAGCGAGTCGGGCGGCCTCGGGTCGTACGGCCTCTACGGCTACGACGCCGATCGCATCCTGCGCACGGCGCACGAGTTGCGCGCGGCGACGACACGGCCGTTCGCGTTCAACCTGTGGCTGCCGACCGGAACCGAACGCGACGCGACGGCCGAGGAGTACGCCCGCGCGGTGGATGCGGTGCGACCGCTGTTCGAGGAGGTGGGACTCGAGGTTCCCGCTCAGCCAGAGCGCTACCTGCCACCGTTCGAGGAGCAGCTGCAGGCGGCACTGGATGCCCGCCCGGCCGCACTCTCCTTCGTCTTCGGCGTTCCGCGGCCGGATGTCGTGGACGCCGCGCACCGACGCGGCATCGCGGTCGTCGGTTCGGCGACCACCGTGGACGAGGCCGTCGCGCTCGCCGCGGGCGGCGTGGATGCGATCGTGGCGACGGGAGCAGAGGCCGCCGGTCACAAGGTCTCGTTCATCGAGCCGCCGGAGCGCTCGCTCGTCGGCCTGTTCGCGCTCGTGCCCCAGGTGCGCGACGCCGTCGACGTTCCCGTGATCGCTGCCGGCGGGATCGCGGATCGGCGGGGAGTGAGCGCCGCGTTCGCGCTCGGTGCCGATGGCGTCCAGGTCGGCACGGCGTTCCTGCGTGCGCGCGAGTCGGCCGCGAACGACGCGCATCGCGCGGCGATCGAGACGACGCCCGCCCACGCCGGAGTGCTGACGCGCGCCATGAGCGGTCGCCTGGCGCGTGGCGCGTCCAACCGAGCCGTGCGCACGATCGAACAGGCGGATGCCATCGCGCCGTTCCCCGTGCAGAACTGGCTCACCGGCCGTTTCCGCGCCGCAGCCGGAGCGCAGGGAAACGGCGAACTGCAGTCGCTCTGGCTCGGGCAGGCCGGCAGGCTCGCCACGCGCGACAGTGCGGAAGCCGTGTTCGCGGAGCTCGTCGCCGGGCTGCCCTTCGTTTGACGGCGGGACTGGTGCCGCTCAAGACGCCGCGACTGGTGTCGCTCAAGCCGGCGCGGCTGCCGAGCGAAGCGATCCCCGCACCTCGTCGGTCGTCACGGCGGGACTTACGCCGCAGCCAAGGCGTCCGCGAACGCGCTCGCGTGGCGTCGGCACCAGGCTTCGAAGGTGCGCGGCGTTCGGCCGGCGAGCAGCTCGACCGTGCGGGTGCGGGCGCCGACCGTGTCGGCGCGCATGAGCGACCAGGCCTGAATGACGGCTTCAGCGAGGGGCGCGGGAGCGCCGTCGGGGTAGCGTGAGCGAACGGCATCCTCGGGCGTCCCGACCTCGCGGAGGGGGAGCTGCCGCCCCAGAACGCGGGCGAGGGTCAGCACCTGTTCGGCGGTGGTCAGCGACTCCGGACCCGTCAGGGTGTACTCCGCGCCGACGTGACCCGGTTCGGTGAGCACCGCGGCGGCGACGGCGGCGATGTCGGCAGGGTCGATGACCGCGTGGCGGCCGGGCCCCGTCGCATCCAGAACGACGCCCTCCTGCGCAAGGGTCGACCGCCACTCGAGGGCGTTGCTCATGAAGCCGTTCGGCCGAAGGACGGTCCATGCCAGCCCGGACGCCTTCACCAGCGTCTCGCGCTCGTGGTGCCACCGGCCCATGGCGGGTACGGGGTCGCCGAACACGTTCGTGGAGGAGAGCAGCACCACGTGCCTCACCCCGGAGCGTTCCGCAGCGCGAAGCGCGTTGCGAGCCATCGACGTGCCGGTGCCCTGGGTGAGGAGGAAGAGCCGGTCGACGCCGTCGAAGGCGGCATCCAGGCTGCCGGCGTCCTCCAGGTCGCCGCGATGACGTTCGACGGTGGCGGGCAAGGCCGCCGTCTTCGTGAGGTCGCGCGCCAGGACGCGGGTCGGCACGCCTCGCTCGGCGAGATCGTAGACGAGCGGGATGCCGATGTGTCCGGTCGCACCGGTGATGAGTAGCATGGTGATCCAATCGGTAACGGGTTAACGATTCGGACGATAACCGGTTAACGAAACGCGGTCAAGCAGCAATCAAGCAGCGGCCAGCCGGCGTTCAGGCAGTCAGGCAGCGGTCAGGCAGAGGTCGAGCAGCAAGGGAAGGAGCGGCATGCCGGAGTTCCTCGACGTGCACGGTGAGACCAACAAGGCCGTGCGCGCGCTGGCGGATGCGGCGATGCGCCGTCACGGCCTGCACCTGGGGCAGGACCACCTGCTCGCCGCGCTCTGGGCACGAGACGGTCAGACGCCGGGTGAGCTGGCGGCCGGCGCCGGGGTGAGCACACCCGCTGTCGTCAAGATGGCCGACCGCCTGAGCGCCGCCGGACTGATCCGGCGCACGCGCGACGAACGCGACAGCCGCCTCGTGCGCCTCTGGCTCACCGAGAGCGGGAGGGCATTGCAGGGGCCGGTCGAGGAGGAGCGCCGTCGTCTCGACGAAGCGCTCACCGCCGAGCTCGGGCCGGGCGAGAAGGAGCGGCTCGTCGCCGCGCTCCGCACCGTTCGAGCCAGGGCGCTGGCGCTGCGGGAACGGGACCGCGATGCAGACGGGTGAGGTCCCGCTCCGGCCGATTGCGTACCGTAGGCACATGCGGAAGGGGAACGCGTGGGTGCACTGCTGGGCCTGATCGCCGCACTGGCGTACGGGGCATCCGACTTCGTGGCGGGCGTCGCCAGCCGCCGCATGCCCGTCATGCTCGTCACCGCCGCGACCATCGTCACGGAGTTCGCACTGGCGCTCCTCGTGCTGCTCTTCGTGCACGGTGAGGCGCCGAGCGTGGGCACGCTGTTCTGGGCGGCGCTCAGCGGAGTCGGCAGTGCGGTGGGAACGCTCGCGCTGTACCAGGGCTTCGCCGTCGGGTCGATGAGCGTCGTGGCCACGGTGTCCGGCGTGCTGACCGTCGTCATTCCCGCCGTCGTCGGTGTGGCGATCGGCAACCGGCTCACCGCCGTCGGGTTCGCCGGAGTCGCCACGGCCATCGTGGCGGTGGCGCTGGTGTCGTGGACGGGCGGAGGTTTCCGGCTGCGAGGGGACGGGTCGAGCGGCGCGGTGTACGGGATGCTGGCCGGCGCATCCTTCGCTCTGCTGTTCATCGCCCTCGAACGCGCTGGCACGTCGTCGGGCGTGTGGCCCGTCACCGCCGGCCAGTTCGTCGCCTGCGTGGCCATCGTGCCGTTCGCGATCGTGGCCATGCGGCGCGGTGGAAGGCGGCGCACACCCGTTGCTGTGCGGTCGGCACTGCGTCTGCCGGTCGTCGCGGGCGTGCTCGGCGGTCTCGCAGCCTTCAGCTACCTGGCGGCCACGGGCTTCGGCGAGCTCGTGGTCATCGCGGTGCTCACGTCGATGTATCCCGCCGTCACGGTGCTGCTCGCCCGGCTCGTGCTGCGCGAACGGTGGAACTGGCCGCAGCGCGTGGGACTCGTGCTGTCGGCGGCATCCGTCGTGACCATCGCGGTGTCGTAGCGACCGCCTAGGCTCGTCGCATGGCCGAGCAACGATTCGCCACGTCCGTCTACACGTCCCGGCTGCGACGCGCGGCCGAGCTCACCGCCGAGGCGGGTCTCGATGTCGTCGTGGTCACTCCCGGCCCCGACCTGCGCTACCTCATCGGATCGCGCGCCGAGACGTTCGAACGCCTCACGGCGCTGGTCGTGCCGGCCGACGGCGATGCCTACGTTGTCGTGCCCCGCATGGAGCTGGCCGCGCTGCGCGACTCCGCTGTGGGCGAGGCGGGGCTCGAGGTGCGGGACTGGGTCGACGGCGTGGATCCGTACGCGCTGGCGCTCGACGGGCTGGGCGTGGTGCGCCGCCTCGCGGTGAGCGAGGCGACTCCCGCACTGCACACGGTGCCGCTGGCGACTGTGTCCGACGCCTCACCGCAGCTCGCCACCCCGGTGCTGCGGCGCCTGCGCATGCTCAAGGATGCCGCGGAGGTCGACGCGCTCCGCCAGGCCGGCGCGGCGATCGATCGCGTGCACGCGCGGATGGCGCAGTGGCTGCGAGCGGGGCGCACGGAGCGCGAGGTGGCGTCGGACATCGCGGCGGCGATCGTCGAGGAGGGCCATGCCGAAGCGGACTTCGTGATCGTCGCATCCGGACCGAACGGCGCGGATCCGCATCACGAGGTCTCCGACCGGGTGATCGGCGACGGCGAGACGGTGGTGGTCGACATCGGCGGCCCGACGGAGCTCGGCTACAACTCCGACAGCACGCGCACCTACGCGACGGGACTCGTGCCCGACGGCATCCAGGATGCGTTCGCCGCCCTGCAACGAGCTCAGCAGGCGGCTGTCGACGCCGTCCGGCCCGGTGTGACGGCCGAGAGCGTGGATGCCGCTGCCCGCCGCGTGCTGCAGGATGCCGGGCTAGCCGATCGCTTCATCCACCGCACGGGGCACGGCATCGGCCTGTCCGTGCACGAAGAGCCGTACATCGTCGCGGGGAACGCTCTCGAGCTCGAGCCGGGCATGACGTTCAGCATCGAACCGGGCATCTACTTCCCCGGCGAGTGGGGCGCGCGCATCGAGGACATCGTGGTGGTGACCGACGACGGCGTCGAGCCGCTCAACGTGCGACCGCACGCGCTGACCGAACTTTGAGCTCACTCACTCCCTGAACGCAATCTCCGGGCTCTGCGCACGCGGAGTCCGCACGCGGGTGCGTACGCGGAGTGCGGGTGCGTGCCGAAACCGTGCCCTGCCCGTGCCGAAAATCGGAGATCCGCGACGGCGCGCCGGCCACCTGCGCCGTCGTACGGCGTGTCGTCGCGGATCCCCGATCTTCGCGTCGTCGGGCCGGCGTCGCCTCGCTCGCTGCGGGACGCCCGGGGGCAGCGGCTGCCGCTAACGTGGCGTGCATGAGCGAGACGACCCTGTTCGAGGATGCCCGTTGGCCCCGAGCCGGACGGTGGCCGTCCGCCGACTCGCTGCAGGCATCCGCGCGGGTCGATGTGGGCATCGTCGGTGTTCCGACCTGGCGCACGTCGCTGTCGCCGACCGGCGCGCACGCCACGCCCGCCGCCATCCGCGAGGCGATCCAGCGATACGGGACGTTCGCCGCCGGCGTGTCCTGGCCGGCGGTCGCGGACTTCGGCGTCGTCACGGAACCGGACGGCGACGGCGAGACGGATGCCATCGAGACCGTTCGCCGCGCGGCCGGCCGCAGCTCCCTGGTCATCGCGCTCGGCGGCGACAACGCGCTCACCTACAGCGTGGCGCTCGGCGCATGGGGCGCGGGCGGCGGTGAGAGCCGGGTCGCCGACGCCGGTCTCATCACCATCGACGCCCACCACGACCTGCGCGACGGGGTCTCCAACGGGTCTCCCGTCCGTCGTCTGCTTGAGGCAGGTCTGGACGGCAGGCGCGCCGTGCAGCTCGGCATCGCCGACTTCGCCAACTCGGAGTTCTACGACGCCAGGGCGCGTGAGGCGGGCATCCTCGTCGTGCGCCGCGACGAGTTCGAGGAACGACGGCTCGACGACATCGCCTCGCTCGCGCTCGAGACCGCTGGCGCGTCCGGCGGCCCGATCCATGTCGACGTCGACGTGGATGCCTGCGACCGGGCGGTGGCGCCCGCCTGCCCGGCATCCGTTCCCGGGGGTCTCTCCGCGTACCAGTTGCGCCGCACGGTGCGCCTCCTCGCGCGCGACCCCCGGGTGACGTCCCTCGACATCGCCGAGGTGGATGCCACGCGCGACGCGGCGGACGGACGCACCGTGCGCCTGGCCGCTCTCGTCGTGCTGGAGGCCATCGCCGGCTTCGCGGAGAGGTGACCTGGAGCGTCCCCGTCATGGCCGTCGGCAACCGACGGTGGTGGCCGTCCGTACTCAGCTGCGCACGATCGCCCCGCCTCCGATGCGGCGACCGAGCTCGGCGGCCGAGCGCGTGATCCTGGCGACCGTGGCATCCAGGTCGATGTCGCGGTCCACGGGGAACGTGACCGCCACCGATGCCGCCGGCCAGCCGACGTGGTCGGGGACGGCGACGGCCACGGACCGCAGGCCCTCGGTCACCGACGAGTCCTCCATCGCATACCCGCGCTCCCGTGTGAGGTGCAACTCGGCGCTCAGCTCCCGGTAGCTGCTGACGCCGTTGCCGGTGCGCGTGGTGAACAGGCCGCGATCCGGGTAGAGCGCCCGCACCTGGACTGCCGGCAGGTCGGCCAGCATCGCCAGCCCGGAGGCGGTGAGGTGCGCGGGAAGCCGCACGCCGACATCCGTCACGAGGTAGGGCCCGTGCGGCGCCCGCTCCTCGGCGAGGTAGACGACGTCGCGTCCGAGCAGAACCGTGAGGTGGCCGCTGAGTCCGAGGTCGTCGACGAGACGCGCCAGCACGGGAGCGCCGACACGGGTCAGCGGCTGCTGCCGGTTGAATCCGCTGGAGAGCTCGAAGGCGGCGACGCCGAGCCCGTACTTGGCGAGCTCCGGCAGCGGGATGACGAATCCGTGCTCGGTGAGTGTGGCCAGCAGCTGGTAGACCGTCGAGCGCGGCAGCTCCAGCGATCGGGCGATGGTGGCAGCGGCCACGGGACCGCGTTGTTCGCTCATCAGCCGCAGGATGCGCAACGTCGCATCCGCCGCGGGAGCCTTGCCGGGCATGGCGCCATCGTACGCCGCAAATGGGCGCCCTGTCCGGTATACCGGACGTGAAACGAACCTTCATCGAGCGCCGTCCGGCCGGCCTGGCGTGCAATGGAGACATGAGAACGACCACCAGCACGCATGCCGATGCCCGGCGCGCAGGCGCGGCTGAGACTGCGCGAGCATCGGACGAGGTCGTCGTGGGCGTCGGCCCGCTGTCCATCGCCGACGTGGTCGCCGTCGCGCGGCACGATGCGCGAGTAACGCTCGATCCGGATGCCGTCGCCGGCGTCGCGAACACCCGTCGCGTCATCGACGCGCTCGCCGACGACCCCGAGCCGCACTACGGGATCTCCACCGGCTTCGGTGCCCTCGCGACCACCTACATCGAACGTGCGGACCGCGAGCAGCTGCAGTTGAGCCTCATCCGTTCGCACGCCGCCGGCTCCGGCCCTGAGGTCGAGCGTGAGGTCGTCCGCGCGCTCATGCTGCTGCGCCTCAGCACGCTCATGACCGGACGCACGGGCGTGCGGGTCTCCCCCGTCGAGGCCTACGCGGCCGCGCTGAACGCCGGTATCACCCCGATCGTGCGCGAGTACGGGTCGCTCGGCTGCTCCGGCGACCTGGCGCCGCTCGCGCACTGCGCGCTCGCGCTGCTCGGTGAGGGCGAGGTGCGCAACCGGGGCGGTGAGGTGGTTCCGGCCTCGTCGGCGCTGGCCGAGGCCGGGATCCGTCCCATCGTGCTCGCCGAGAAGGAGGGCCTCGCGCTCATCAACGGCACCGACGGCATGCTGGGCATGCTCGCTCTCGCCCTCACCGACCTCGACGCGCTCTACAAGATCGCAGACGTCACGGCGGCGATGAGCGTCGAGGCACTGCTCGGGACGGATGCGGTCTTCGCCGCCGAGCTGCAGGCGCTCCGCCCGCAGACGGGCCAGGCGGACTCCGCAGCCAACCTGCGCGCGCTGCTCGCCGGCTCGCCCATTGTGAAGAGTCACGCGGGGCCCGAGGACCCGACTGTGCAAGACGCCTACTCGCTGCGGTGCGGCCCCCAGGTGGCCGGAGCCGGCCGCGACACCGTGGCGCACGCGCGGCTGATCGCCGAGCGAGAGCTCGCCTCGGCCGTGGACAACCCGGTGGTCACGCTCGACGGCCGTGTCGTCTCGAACGGCAACTTCCACGGGGCGCCCGTCGCCTACGTGCTCGACTTTCTCGCCATTGCCGTTGCGGATGCCGCGAGCATCGCCGAGCGTCGCATCGACCGGCACCTCGACGTGGCCCGCAGCAAGGGACTGCCGGCGTTCCTCGCCGACCGCGCCGGCGTCGACTCGGGCCTCATGATCGCGCAGTACACGGCGGCCGGTATCGTCAGCGAGCTGAAGCGGCTGGCGGTGCCGGCATCCGTCGACTCGATACCCTCCAGCGCCATGCAGGAGGACCACGTCTCGATGGGATGGGCCGCCGCTCGCAAGCTGCGCAGGGCGATCGACGGGCTGACGCGCGTGCTCGCGATCGAGCTGCTCACGGCGGCGCGATCGCTCGACCTGCGCGCCCCGCTGCATCCCGGACCCGCGACATCCGCTGCGCGCGACGTGCTCCGCACGCGGGTTGCGGGCCCCGGCCCCGACCGGATGCTCTCCGCCGAGATCGAGGCCACCGTCGCGCTCGTGGCGAGCGGCAACGTGCTCTCCGCCGTCGAGTCCGTCACCGGCCCCCTCCGCTGACCAGCTCAACCACCACACCAGAAGCCGCCACACCCGAAGCCACCAGAGACAGAAACCAAAGCCAGAACGACAATCGGAAGCCACCTCGCGAAAACAGGCAGGATCGCGCTCTCCGCGGGAGAACAGGCGGATCCGGCCTGTTATCACGAGAACCGCCTGTATTCGATTGCCGGTGACGCCGACCGGAACCCGCACAGCAAGGAGTGACACCTATGAACGACCGACACCCCATCCACGCTCCGCGGGGCACGGAGCTGCGCGCCAGGTCGTGGCAGACCGAGGCGCCGCTTCGCATGATCATGAACAACCTCGACCCCGAGGTGGCCGAGCGGCCGGAGGACCTCGTCGTGTACGGCGGCACGGGCAGGGCGGCCAGGAGCTGGGAGGCGTTCGACGCCATCGTGCGCACGCTCGAGACGCTGGATGCCGACGAGACGCTGCTCGTGCAGTCCGGCAAGCCGGTAGGCGTGTTCCGCACGCACGAGTGGGCGCCCCGCGTGCTGATCGCCAACTCGAACCTCGTGCCCGACTGGGCGACGTGGCCCGAGTTCCGCAGGCTCGAGTCGGTAGGACTGACGATGTACGGCCAGATGACGGCGGGCAGCTGGATCTACATCGGAAGCCAGGGCATCCTGCAAGGCACGTACGAGACGTTCGCCGCCGTCGCCGAGAAGATGGCCGCCCGCAAGGGCGGGGGAGACAACCACAGCGGCGGAAGCCTCGCCGGCACGCTCACGCTCACGGCCGGATGCGGAGGGATGGGCGGAGCCCAGCCGCTGGCGGTCACCATGAACGAGGGCGCCGTGCTCATCGTCGATGTCGACCGCGCGCGGCTGCAGCGCCGGGTCGACCACGGGTACCTCGACGAGCTGACCGACGACCTCGACGACGCGCTCGCACGCGTCACGGCCGCCAAGAACGAGCGGCGCCCGCTCTCTGTCGGCCTGGTGGGCAACGCGGCGACCGTGTTCCCCGAACTGCTGCGCCGCGGGGCACCCATCGACATCGTGACGGACCAGACGAGCGCTCACGACCCGCTCACCTACCTGCCGGAGGGCGTGAGCGTCGAGGAGTGGCACGCGGCGGCGCAGGCCGACCCCGAGGGGTTCACGGCGAAGTCGAGGGCATCCATGGCGACGCAGGTCGAGGCGATGGTCGGGTTCCTGGATGCCGGTGCCGAGGTCTTCGACTACGGCAACTCGATCCGCGCGGAGGCGGAGCTCGGCGGCTACGACAGGGCGTTCGCGTTCCCCGGATTCGTTCCCGCGCACATCCGCCCGCTGTTCGAGGAGGGCAAGGGGCCGTTCCGCTGGGTGGCGCTCTCCGGCGACCCGCACGACATCGAGGTGACGGACCGCGCCATCCTCGAGCTGTTCCCGAACGACGAGAAGCTGCGCAGGTGGATCACGAAGGCCTCCGAGAAGGTGCACTTCGAGGGCCTGCCCGCCCGCATCTGCTGGCTGGGTTACAAGGAACGGCACCTCGCGGGCCTGAGGTTCAACGAGCTCGTGGCCTCCGGCGAGATCTCGGCGCCGATCGTGATCGGCCGCGACCACCTCGACTCCGGTTCCGTCGCGTCCCCTTACCGGGAGACGGAGAGCATGAAGGACGGCTCGGATGCCATTGCGGACTGGCCGCTGCTGAACGCCATGCTCAACACGGCATCCGGCGCGACCTGGGTGTCGATCCATCACGGAGGCGGCGTGGGCATCGGCCGGTCGATCCATGCCGGACAGGTCACGGTCGCCGACGGCACGGAGCTCGCGGCGCAGAAGATCGAGCGCGTGCTGACGAACGATCCGGGAACGGGTGTCATGCGCCACGTGGATGCCGGTTACGAACGCGCCGCGGAGGTTGCGCGCGAACGAGGACTCCGCGTCCCCATGCTTGAGGAGTGAGAAGTACTCGGTGTCGGTCGGGCCAGCACGTGGTGACGCCGCGAGCACCCTGTTCATGCACGGCATCGGGCTGCTCGTGACGAACGATCCGCACACGAGGGGCGCACGGAACGGCGATCCGCTGGGCGCCGTGCCCGAGGCGGCTCTCATCGCACGCGACGGAGAGATCGTCTGGGCGGGACCGCAGGCGGATGCCGCACCGCAGGTCGCGCGCCTGCTGCAGGGCGACGTGGAGCGCGTGGATGCCGGCGGTCGCGCGGTCATCCCCGGTTTCGTCGACAGCCACACCCATCTCGCATTCGCCGGCGACCGGTCGGCCGAGTTCGTCGCCCGGATGGCGGGGGAGCGGTACGCGGCGGGCGGCATCCGGAGCACCATGGCCGCGACCCGGGCGGCGTCCGATGAGCAGCTGAGGAGCACCCTGCTGCGATTCGAACGCGAGCTCGCGTCGCAGGGTACGACCACGTTCGAGGTGAAGACCGGATACGGGCTCGACGTCGAGAACGAGGAACGGCTGGCGCGGCTCGCCCGCGAGGTGACCGACGAGGTGACGTTCCTCGGCGCCCACGTCGTTCCGCCGGAGTACGCCGACAATCGCGACGCCTACGTCGACCTCGTCGTCGGTCCCATGCTGGACGCCTGCTCGCCGCACTCGCGCTGGATGGACGTGTTCTGCGAGGACGGCGCGTTCACGGTCGACGAGGCGAGGCGCATCCTGGCCGCCGGGCAGGCTCGAGGGCTCGGCGCGCGCATCCACGCCGGTCAGCTCCGAATGGGCGACGGTGTGCTGCTCGCCGTCGAGCTGGGCGCAGCGAGCGTCGACCACGGCACCTACCTCTCCGACGCCGACGTCTCGGCGCTCGCCGGATCCGACACGGTGTGCACGCTGCTGCCGGGCGTCGAGTTCTCGACGAAGCATCCCTACCCGGATGCCCGCGCCCTGCTCGCCGCAGGCGTCACGCTCGCGCTGGCCAGCGACTGCAACCCGGGGTCGTGCTTCACCTCGTCGATGCCGTTCGTGATCGCTCTCGCGGTCCGTGAGCTGGGCATGACGCCGGACGAGGCGCTGTGGGCCGCGACGGCGGGCGGCGCTCGTGCGCTGCGCCGTGACGACGTCGGACGCCTGTCACCGGGCGCGAGCGCCGACCTCGTGCTGCTGGACGCCCCGAGCCACGTCTACCTGGCCTACCGGCCCGGCGTGCCGCTCGTGCGCAGGGTATGGAAGCAGGGCGTCGAACTGCGCCTGGACTGACACCCGTCCCAGTCGGAACGGAACCGGGGTCGGCGACGGGCTCAGTCGTCCTCTTCGTGCCGGAGGGCGACGCCCAGGGCGAGCAGCGCTGCGACCCATTCGCCGATGAAGATGCCCCAGCGGTCGGACTGCGAGCGATCGTCCTTCTTCATGCGCGACACGATCCAGCTCAGAAAGACCAGGCCGAGCGAGACGACGGCGGCCAGATAGGCGTGCTCGCTTCTGATGCCCCATCCGTTCAGCATCTTGATCGGGTTGTTGCTCGCGAGCTGGATCTCTTTGCGCTTGCTCATGGCTTCTCCTCATCGCACCGTTGATGAAAGTCGCGGCGCCGGAGCGCGCCGCCGGATGCCAGGAGCCTACGTCGCGACGGATTCATCGGACAGGCCCTTGACGGAGACGGCACCGCACCTTGTCGGTCGTGACCTGTCCGTCGTCGGCGTCGGTCGTCAGCGCTACGCTGATGCGTTTCGGATGCCGCCGAAACGGCCTTGCCTGACAGGCATCCGGCGGCGCTCCGCATAGGGTTTCCGTGTGCGGAGACCGGAGAAGCGTCGCGACGTGGACTATACGTCGCTCGAGGCGTTGGAAGGCGACGCTCTCGACCCTCGCACGGCAACGGGTCCGTACACCGTGACGCTGGGCGATCCGAACCTCACGCCTGGCAACATCTCCGAGCCGGTGTGGACGCGCTGGCGCGACGAGGTGGCCGCCGTCGGCGGCGTCTCGCCACTCCTGCACTTCCTCGACACCCCGCGCACGCGCATCGAGCTGAGCTCCACGCATCCCGGCGGCCTCCCGCAGTTCATCACCGGGGACCGCACGCTGCTGTCGAGCCTCATCCGCGACGACATAGCGCTGCGCACGGCGAAGGCCGCGGCCGGTGCCATCACGGCCAAGGGCATCGAGCTGCGCGCCGTGCGCGGCATCGACGCCGTGCACCTCGGCATCGGCCTCGCCCGCTGGCACGACGGCATGGAGGAGTACAACGCCCCCGTGCTGCTGCGGCCGGTGGCGATACGACGCTACGGCCGCGACTTCGAGCTCAAGCTGCGCGGCAAGACGTTCCTCAATCCGCAGCTGAAGCGCGCGCTGCGCGAGCAGTTCAGCATCGAGCTCGACGCCGACGCGTTCGTGGCGCTCGCCGAGACGAACGGCGTGTTCAAGCCGCAGCCCGTCATCGACCGCCTGCGCTCCCTGACCAGTCACGTCGCGTCGTTCACCGTTCAGCCGCGGCTCGTGGTGTCCTCCTTCGCCGACGTCGCGCACAGCATGACGGAAGACCTCGGCGACTTCGAGCACGACGTGCTGCTGGCACTATCGGGTAATCCGGCGGCGAAGGACAGGGTCGAGAGCTCGTTCTCCCCGGCCGAGGTGGTGCCGCAGGACAACCGCCCGCCGTCGATCGACACGCTCCTGCTGGATGCCGACCCCGAGCAGGAGAGCGTCGTCGCCCAGGTGGCCAGCGGCAACTCCATCGTCGTGAAGACCCTGCCGGGCACGGGTGCGACGCAGACCATCGTGAATGCGATCGGCGCGCTCGTCTCCCGCAACCGCCGCGTGCTCGTGGTCGGTCCGCGCCGCTCCAGCCTGGATGCCATCGCGCACCGCCTCGATCAGGTCGGCCTCAGCGGCGTCGCGGCCGCCACGCGTTCCGTGCGGCGCGATCTGATCCGGTCGATCACGCGCAACGAGAAGACCGTCAAGCCGAACGTCGACGAGGTGGACGACGCCCTCGTGCGCCTGCGGCGAGTGCTGCTGGACTACCGGGGCGCGCTCACGTCGCCGGATCCGTCGTTCGGGGTGAGCGTGCTCGACGCGCTCGGCGAGCTCGCGAGGCTCGCCCTGCTCCCGTCTCCGCCGCGCACGAAGGCCAGGCTCGACCGGGCATCCATCGAACGTCTCGCGAAGGACCGCACTGAGGCAGCGTCGATCCTGCGCAAGGCGGCATCCCTCGGCGAGTTCCGCTACGGGCCCAACGACTCGCCGTGGTACGGCGCGGACTTCCACTCGACGGCCGAGGCGACGGCAGCGCACGCGCTGGCGAAGCGCCTGAGCAGCATCGAGGTGCCTCGCCTCATCGACCGCTCGACCACGCTCATCGAGGGCACCAGGCTGCGTCCGTTCGAGAACATCGCCGAGCTCGGCATCTACCTGCGTCTGCTCGCCGACCTGCGCGAGACCCTCGACCGCTTCCTCCCGTCGGTCTTCGACCGGCCGCTCGACGAGCTCATCACCGCGACGTCCAACCGTCGCGACACGCCCTCGATGTCGGGCGCGACCAGGCGGCGGCTGCGCAAGCACGCGCTCGAGTACGTGCGGCCGGGCGGACACGTCGCCGACCTCAACGAGGCGCTGCGGCGCATCCAGTCGCAGCGCAAGCTGTGGAACCGGTTCGCGGATGCCGGGGCACCGCCGCGTGTTCCGGTGGGCGTCGCCGATGTGCAGGTCGCGTACCAGAAGGTCGCCGAAGACCTGATGAGCCTCGACGTGCCGCTCGGCAGGGCCCGCACGCAGGACTCCCTCACGATGATGCCGCTCAACGAGCTCACCCAGATGCTGGGCGGTCTCGCCGTGGAATCCGAGGTGCTGGTCAACCTGCAGGAGCGCACGGCTCTGCTGTCCAGACTGCGTGAGCTGCGGCTCGACCCGCTGCTGTCCGACCTGTCGGCCAGGCACGTGACGAGCGAGAACGTTGCCGCCGAGCTCGAGCTGGCGTGGTGGCAGTCGGTGCTCGAGACCCTGCTCTCCGACGACAAGGCGCTGCTGGGCGCGAACACCAGGGTGCTCGACCGCCTCGAGGCGGACTTCCGGCTCGTCGATCAGGCGCACGCGTCGGCAACGGGCCAGCTGCTCGCCGCTCAGCTCGCCGTGCAGTGGAAGATCGCGCTCGCCGACAATCCCGAGCAGGCCGACGCCTTGCGCCGCATGCTGAAGAACGGCTCGGTCACGCCGGCCACGCTGGCCGAGCGCGCGCCGCAGCTCGGTCGCGTGCTGGCACCGGTGTGGCTCGCCTCGCCGTACGACGTGGCATCCCTGCCGCCGTCGATGGCGTTCGACACCGTCGTGCTGGTGGATGCCGGCGCCTGCACCCTGGCCGAGAACATCGGTGCGCTCCGGCGCGGCCGGCAGGTCGTCGCGTTCGGCGACCCCGTGACCCAGACTCCGTCACCGTTCCACATCGCCGTGACGGATGCGTCTCAGCCCGGCTCCGCAGACGACCACCACGACGTGGATGCCTGGCACGCCTCGTCTGCACTCGCCCGCCTCGCCGACCTGCTGCCCGTCTACACGCTCACCCGGAGCTACCGCTCCGTGGGCGACGACCTCGCCGAGCTCGTCAACCGGCGCTTCTACGGCGGTCAGATCGAGTCGCTGCCCTGGGCGGGAAGCTATCTCGGGCACGCCAGCCTGACGCTGAGCTACGTTCGGGGCGGCCACGGCATGCCCGACGGCGACACGGGCACGGTCGAGAGCGTTGATGCCGAGGTGAACCGCGTCGTCGAGCTCGTGCTCGACCACGCCGTGAACCGGCCTCGTGAGTCGCTCATGGTCGTCACGGCGAGCCCGAAGCACGCGGTGCGGGTGCAGCATGCCGTGCTCACGGCATCCACGAAGCGGCAGGAGCTGGCGGACTTCATCCTCGGCGACCGGCCGGAGCCGTTCACGGTCGTCACGCTCGAGGAGGCGGTCGCGCAGAGCCGAGACCGCGTCATCTTCTCGATCGGCTACGGCCGAACCCCGCACGGACGGCTGCTGTCGTCGTTCGGCGCGCTCGGCGAGCCCGGAGGGGAGCGGATGCTCGCGGTCGGCCTGACCAGAGCCCGCCGCGCCATGGACATCGTCTCGTGCTTCCGACCGGAAGACATCGACTCCTCGCGCATGCGGCACGGCATCGTCGCGCTCGCCCAGGTGCTCGAGGAGGCGGCCGAGATCGAGGCGTCGAGCGACGACGTGCCCGACGACTCCGAGCCGTTGCTGATCGATCTGGCCTACCGGCTCGAGAAGCTCGGCATGAACGTGCAGCTCGGACATCGCGGAGCGTTGCCGCTGGCCGCGTCGTACCGCGGAAAGGCCGTCGTGGTCGAGACCGACCGCGTGCTCGGCCGAGCCAGCCTGCGTGAGTCGCTGCGGCTGAGGCCAGAGGTGCTCCGCAGGCTGGGCTGGCACTACGTGCGGGTGCACAGCTTCGAGCTGTTCGCCGACCCGGAGGCCGTCGCCGAGCGCATCGGCAAGCTGCTGGGCGCCATCGAGCCCGACGCGTCGTAGTAGCGCGATGCGCCCACCGCGATGCGCCTACCCTTGAGGCGTGGCTGAGCGCAGAGCGGGACGACGCGTGACGAGACCCGGCGCGCCGGGTGCCGACCCGACCCCGCAGAAGGGCGCGGGAGCGGACGCCGCGACGCGCGCATCCGAAGACACCGATCGCGCGTGGGGCGACGGCGTCGACTCGAACGACGACCGGCTGCGCCGCGACCTGCCGCCGCACTGGGGATCGGGAACCTCGCGCGGCTGACGCTGGGTGCTACTCGGTCGGGCCGTCCGCGTGCCGTCCGCCGGCGCCCTCGGGCTTCGGCGTGGTGAGGGTGGCGTCGGCCTGCGCCGCGAGCAGGTCGCGGATCTGAGTGAGCAGCTCGACATCCGCGGGGAGCTGGTTCGCCTCGGGCTCCTCGCTCACGGCCCTGCGCGCCTCGGCGAGCTTGCGGAAGTGGTTCATCGGCACGACGAACACGAAGTACACCACGACGGCGACTGCGAGGAATTGGATGACGGCGCCGATGATCGCGCCGAACATCAGCTTCGACTCACCGCCGCCGATCGTGGGAATGGGCACGACGAGCGCCTTGTCGAGCATCCCCGCCTGGAAGATGGCGCTGATCAACGGATTGATCAGGTTCACCACGATGGCGTTGACCACGGCCGTGAACGCTGCACCGATCACGACAGCGACGGCGAGGTCGATGACGTTGCCGCGCATGATGAACTCTCTGAAGCCCTTGATCATGCTGAACCCCCCACTGAGTGGCCGGCGTGCACGGCCCGGGCGGCCGGCATCGGATCGCCGGACGGCTTGACGCCGTCAGGTAGATGGTACGGAGGGTTCGGCCGATCAGGCCGCAGAACCGGCGGTACTGGCCGAGTCGGTCGATGCCGCCTTCTTCTCCGTGCTCTTCTTCTCGGTGCTCGCCGGCTTGGAGTCGGAGCCGTTGGAGGCATCCTTCTTGGCGGCGGGCGACGACGACGAGGTGCCGGCGCGGGAGTCGGTGCGGTAGAAGCCGGAGCCCTTGAACGTGACGCCGACAGAGCCGAACACCTTGCGCAGCTCTCCGCCGCACTCGGGGCACGTGGTGAGGGCGTCATCGCTGAAGGACTGGTGGATGTCGAACGCGTGCCCGCATTCGGAGCACTTGTATGAGTAGGTGGGCATGGTCTCTCTCGCGAAGATCTGAGGTGGCGCGGTGTGCCGCGGCGACGGATGCTCGCGAGGCGACGAGCACGCCGGCCAGGGTCAGCGGAAACGGATGATGCGGGTCGGGGTCACAGCACCGTTCACCGGTTCGTCGTGTCGTTCCCGAGGCACCTGGTCGAGCACCTCGCCGTCGAACACCACGGCATACACCGGGGGACATTTTTCCATGCTTCCCAGAGTTTTGTCGAAGTACCCCTTGCCCCAGCCCATGCGCATGCCGCTCTCGTCGACGGCGGCCGCCGGAACGATGATGAGATCGACGTCGTTGATGGCGATCGGCCCGAGCAGCTCGCCCACCGCCTCTGGCCAGCCGTGGATGCCGAGCGTCTCCGATTCGCCGTCGTCGACGGTCCAGTCGAGCAGGCCGTCGGCGCGGCTGATCGGAAGCAGAACGCGCACGTGCTCGGCGAACGCCCAGTTCAGGAATGGCCTCGTATCGGGCTCGTTCGAGCCGGACAGGTAGCACGACAGCGAGCCTGCGTCGTACTCCTCGACGAGCTTCTGCAGGTTCGCCGTGAAGCCGGCCGTCGCCTTCTCGCGTTCCGTCGCCGTGAAGTTCTGCCGGCGTTCGCGGAGGTCGGCGCGGAGCGCGCGTTTGGCGCTGCTCGGGTCGGAGGCCATACCAGGCATCCTAGAGCGCGTGCTTGTGGCGAAGGGGGCGCCGGCGATTGTCGGTGACGCCTGGCCAGCAGATAGCCTGAGCACCATGGCGATCACCAAAGCTGTCATCCCCGCTGCCGGTCTCGGCACGCGTTTTCTGCCGGCGACGAAGGCGATGCCCAAGGAGATGCTGCCGGTCGTGGACAAGCCGGCCATCCAGTACGTGGTGGAAGAGGCCGTCGAGGCCGGGCTCGACGATGTGCTGCTCATCACGGGCAGGAACAAGTCGGCTCTGGAGAACCACTTCGACCGCGCGACCGAGATCGAGTCGACGCTGCAGGCGAAGGGCGACACCGAGAAGCTGCGTCGGGTGATGTACTCCACCGACCTGGCCGACGTGCACTATGTGCGCCAGGGCGACCCTAAGGGGCTGGGCCACGCCGTGCTGCGTGCCGAGAAGCACGTGGGGAGGCAGGCGTTCGCCGTGCTTCTGGGCGACGACATCATCGACAGCCGTGACGTGCTGCTCACGCGCATGATCGAGGTCGCGGAGAAGCGCGGAGCGACGGTCGTCGCGCTGCTCGAGGTGGACCCTTCACAGATCCACCTCTACGGCGCCGCCGCGGTGGATGCCACCGACGAAGACGACGTGGTCAGAGTGCGCGGGCTGGTCGAGAAGCCCGCGGCGGAGGATGCGCCGTCCAACCTCGCCATCATCGGTCGCTACGTGCTGCAGCCCGAGGTGTTCGACGTGCTGGAGCACACCGAGCCCGGCAAGGGCGGCGAGATCCAGCTGACGGATGCGCTGCAGGAGCTGGCGGCGGAGCCCGACGGCCCAGGCGTGTACGGCGTGGTCTTCCGCGGCCGGCGCTACGACACCGGCGACCGTCTCGACTACCTGAAGTCGATCGTTCAGCTGGCCGTCGACCGCGAAGACCTCGGACCGCAGCTGCGACCGTGGCTGCGCGAGTTCGCGTCCGGTCTTTCCGACGAGCCTGCCGACGGCGAGACCATCGATGAGCCCGGCGTCGGGGACGACGCGCACGGCGCCTGAGAACCGGACGGGTCGTCGTGTACGTGCCCAGCCTCAGCGACGGTGCTGTGAGCATCCGTCCGATCCGGTTGCGTGATTCGCGGCCGCTGGAGAAGGAGCTGCTCGAGAACCGCGGATGGCTGCGGCAATGGGAGGCCACGAGCCCGCACGCGCCTGCCGTGTTCGACACGAGGGCGAGCATCCGCTCCCTGCAGGCGTCGTCGAGGGCTGGCCACGGGCTGCCGTTCGTCATGGAGTACGACGGCGAGCTGGCCGGGCAGCTGAACGTGTCGTCGATCACGTACGGCTCTCTCGCCTCCGCGACCATCGGCTACTGG
The DNA here is from genome assembly GCF_035547335.1 of Humibacter sp. GTDB lineage: Bacteria > Actinomycetota > Actinomycetes > Actinomycetales > Microbacteriaceae > Humibacter. The sequence continues at coordinate 42,804 of NZ_DASZVF010000034.1, forward strand.
GTCGCGAAGCGCTTCGCAGGCAAGGGCGTCACCCCGACGAGCGTCGCGCTGGCGACGGACTACTGCTTCTTCCAGCTCGGGCTGCACCGCATGGAGATCTGCATCCGGCCGGAGAACGCGCCGTCGCTGCGGGTCGTGCAGAAGCTCGGCTTCAGGTACGAGGGGCTGCGTCGCAGGTACATCCACATCAACGGCGACTGGCGCGACCACTTCTGCTTCGCGCTCGTCGTCGAGGAGATCCCGCAGGGTGTGCTGCGCAGGTGGAAGTCGGGTGCCGTGCCGCCGGATGCCGCCACGGTGCCGGACGCCGACATCGAGGCGGCGGCGCATCCGCTCGTCTCGCGCGGCGGCTGAGTGCGTCGACCACCGGAGGGCCGACGGAACGGCCCTTCGGAACCCCCCAATCCGCGGCGCGTTCGCGGACACACGGAGAGGCCGACCAGGCGGGTGGGTCCGGTCCGCCTACCGTAGTGGCATGGCGGGGGATCGCACGACCGGGGCGTCCCGGATGAACGGGGGAGCCCGATGAACGGGGGCACGCTGAGCGGCGGCGTCGTCATCGCGCTCGCGGCGACACTCTGGCTCGCCTACCTCCTCCCGACCTGGCTGCGCAGACGCGACTACCTGAACGCCGAACGCAACGCCGTGCGGCTGCAGCAGACTCTGCGCATCCTCGCCGAGACGGCAGAGGCGCCAGAGGAGGTGCGCGTCGAGGCGACCGCGCGCGAGGTGGCGAGGCAGCAGAAGATCCTCAGGAAGGTGCGGGCGAAGGCGGATGCCGCTGCGCGCGCACACCTGGCGTCCGAGGAGCGTGCCGCTGCCCGGCTGGCGGCGAAGGCGAATGCCCAGAGCGACGACATCGCGGCGCCGCAGACCAGCTCGGCCGCGCAGGAACCGCCGCGGACGACTCGCACGGAGCCTTCCGCAGCGGAGCCCACTTCGTTGCGCACCACGAAAGTCTCCGCCGCCGCGCAGTCCGCCCCGCGCTCCGCCGCTGCGCCGTCCCGTGCCGAGCGCGAGCGCACGTTCGCGCATGCCGTGCGCCGCACGCGCCTGGCGACGACCGGAGCGCTGCTGGCGTCCCTGGTCGGCATCGGGTTCGGCGCCTACTCGCTCATCGCCGTCGCGTCCTGGGGACTGCTGGCGGCCTCCGTCGCCCTGCTCGTCTGCGCCGTCGCCGTGCTGCGTCGCCTGAGTCAGCAGGTCGCCGCGCACCGCACGGCCAGGGAGAGCCGGCTGAACGTGGTGCGCCAGGACCCGGAGCTGTACGACCATGCCCTGCACGTCGAGCTGGAGGCGCCGCAGGAGGACCTCGAGCAACACGACACCTCATGGGCACCGCAGCCGCTGCCCAAGCCCATGTACCAGTCGCCAGGGTCGCGCGCCGCGACCGCGATGGCCTCACTGGATGCCGCCGTCGCGCTCCGCAGGGCAGCGGCACGGGCCGAGCTGGAGGAGCGGGCTGCACGGCTCGTTGCCGCCGACGTGCCGTCCATCGCGTCCTCCATCGCGCCGCGAGAGCCCCAGGTCGCGCAGCCGGCCGCCGCCGCCGGCGGGCCCGGCGGAGGCGAGGTCGGGGGACAAGCATCCGAGGCTCGCCCCGAAGGGCAGCAGACAGCACGCGTGAGCCGGTATGCCCGCATGGGTGTGCTCGACCATGTGCAAGCCGAGCACATCGATCTCGACGAGGCGTTGCGCCGCCGTCGCGTCGCGGGCTGACCTCCGCTGAAGGCAAGACGTCTGGCGGGTGCGTCCCGACATCAGACGCAAGCGGTTCACGTCGTGACTCGACGGTGCGCGCCCTGACTGCTCGCCGAGCCCCTCGACCGGGCTCGCCGATTCCGACCCGCGGCGTCTGGCGTGCTAAAGTTTCAGACGCACTTGGGGCTATGGCGCAGTTGGTAGCGCGTCTCGTTCGCAATGAGAAGGTCCGGGGTTCGAATCCCCGTAGCTCCACCACCAGGTGTCACCGAGACCCTGTCCCACCGGTTGTGGGGCAGGGTTTCCTCGTTTCAGCGACGGGCTTCAGCGCCGCTACGCGGTCTCGTCGGCCGCGCGACGCGCCTCCTCGAGGTACGCGTACGCGGTGACTCGCGAGATGCCGAGCCGAACGGCGATGGTCTCGACCGACTTGCGCATCTGGGTCGCACCGCGGGCATCCAGGCGTTGCAGCACCGCGATCTTCTCGTCCCGCGACATCTGGGCGACCGGCCTGCCGACCTCGCGGATGGCCTCGGTGATCATGGTGTCCATGACCGACACGAGGTCCCGGCCGAAGTACTCATCCGGCTGGACCGCGGACTCCGCCTGCTGCTCGGGCAGGAGGGCGTCGAGCAGGAACTTGGCCTGCTGCACCGCGCTCAGGTCGACGTTGATGCACAGCGCAGCGATGATGCGGCCGGAGGCGTTGCGGTAGTAGGTGCTCGAGCAGCGCAGTTCGCGGCCGTCACTCGTGAAGCCGCGGTAGCCGTACGCGTCGTGGTCTCCGTGCGGGTCCTTCTGCACCTCGAGGCCGATGCTCGTCGAGGGACCGCCCACCTCACGGCCCGTGACGTGACCGTTCTCGATCGCCATGATCGTGTGCCCGAGGTCGACATCCGTCCCGTCGAGGTTGTGCAGCACCACCTCGCACGAGGGGCCGCCTGCCGCCGCGATCGCCTTCATCGCCCGCCCGAAGGTGGCGAGCACCTCTGCCGCGCTCTCGAATGTGCTGGATGTGGCCATGACGCCCTCCCGTCCGGGCACCAGCATAGATCGCTCGAACGAAAAGTATGCTTGCTAGACATTGTGTTCAATCACAGCTATCGTGACCTCCGGCTCACATCGGGCTTGGAGTAAGGAGGCTCTCATGTCCCAGGCGCGCAGCGGCGGCGGTCTCTCGCTGAAGCAGAGACGGATGATCGCGGGCGGCTCAATCGGCACGCTGATGGAGTACTACGACTACTACCTGTACGGGTTGGCGTCGGCCGCCGTGTTCCCCACGGTGTTCTTTCCGCAGGACGACAAGGTGGTCGCCCAGCTCGCATCCTTCGCCACGTTCGCCGTCGGGTTCTTCCTGCGGCCCGTCGGCGGGATCGTCTTCGGCTACATCGGCGACCGGATGGGCCGCAAGACGACCCTGATGATCACCGTCATCGGCATGGGGCTCGCCACGGCGGCCATCGGCCTGATCCCGCCGGAGAAGTCCATCGGGCTCGCGGCGCCGATTCTGCTGCTGTTCTTCCGCATGTGCCAGGGCTTCTTCGTGGGCGGCGAGATGGGCGGCGCGGCGACCATGGTGGTCGAGCACGCGCCGGCCGGCAAGCACGGCCTCTACGGCGCCTTCCTCATCACGGGAGCAGGCGTGGCCAACGTGGTCTCCGCCGGCCTCATGGCCGGACTCGGCCTCGGACCATCATCGTGGTTCATGACCTGGGGATGGCGCATCCCGTTCCTGCTCGCACTCGTGCTGGCCGTCATCGCCATCCTGCTGCGCCGCAAGCTCGAGGAGTCGGCGGACTTCGTCGAGACCAGGGCCGTTCAGACGCAGGCAGGCGTGAAGAACCGGCCGCTCATCGAGACGTTCCGTCACCCCAAGAACGCGATCCTGGGCATCCTGATCGGTCTGCCGCAGTCCATCGCGGGCTACGTCGTGCTCACGTTCGGCATCGCCTACCTGGTGAACTCGAAGAACATCCCGGCGTGGGAGGGGTTCGCGGGAACCGTGATCGTCGGCGTGCTGCAGGTCTTCGTCGCCCCGGCGTACGGCGCACTCTCGGACCGCATCGGGCGGCGAACCGTATACATCGGCGGATGCGTGGCCTTCGCGCTCCTCGTCTGGCCCGCGTTCCTGCTGTTCGGGACGGGCAACCTGCTGCTGATCTGGCTCGGCATGGTGATGGGATTCGTGATCCCCGGTGTGGCCATGCAGGGCACGCTGCAGACCATGCTGGTGGAGATGTTCGACCCCGAGGCGCGCACGACGGGCGTGAACATCGGCTACCAGATCTCCAACACGCTGGGCGGTGGTCTGGCGCCGTTCATCTGCACCGCACTCTTTGCGGCGGCGAGCAGGCAGATCTGGCCGGTCGTGGTCTACTCGGCCGTGATCTGCGCGATCGGCGCCATCGCCACGGCGTCCGCGTCGATCAGCACGAACGGTGAGCGACTGCACAAGCTGGCCGGCGTGCAGGATGCCGCCGCCGCGACCACGGGAACCACGGCGAACGTTCCCGCGAACTGACGACGAGGACGGGGCCGGGGAGCGCCCCGACCCCGCCCTCGCGTCGCGCTACTTGAGGATGCCGGCCAGCGCGGGCAACTGCTGCGGGTCTTCGAGCGCGGAGCCCACAGCGACCACGCGAACACCAGCAGACAGGAAGGAGGGCGAGGTGGAGGCATCCATGCCACCGGTGGCGACGAACGTCGCACGCGGGAACGGTCCGCGCATCGCGCCGAACCACGCGGTTCCGAGCAAGGAAGCCGGGAACGCCTTGAGCCACGTGAGCCCTTCCTTCATGGCGAGCTGCACCTCAGTGGCCGTCGACACGCCGGGCAGCGACGGCATGCCCGCCTCGTGCGAGGCACGCACGATCTCGGCGTCGAAGCCGGGGCTGACCGTGAAGTCGGCGCCCGCATCCTTGGCCTGGCGCACGTGCTCCGGCGTGACGACCGTGCCTGCTCCGACCCTCAGTCCGCGGGACCTCGCCGCCTCGGCCACGACGCGCAGCGCCTCGACGTCCGTCGGCGTCTGCACCGGCACCTCGACGACCTCGATGCCGAGATCCCAGGCGGTGGTGGCGACGCTGAGGCTCCTCTCCACGCCCATGCCGCGCAGGATGGCCATGAGCGGCACGTCGCTGAAGAGGTCGCCGAAGGCGGAGTTGTCGGTCATGGTGAGCACCGGCCTTTCATCGTGGGGTTTCGAGGACGAAGTCGCTGGGGGAGAGAAGCACCAGGTGGGCCCGCTCGTGGCCGGCGAGCAGGCGTGCGGCCGAGTCGGCGCCGTTCAGCAACGCCGTGAGGTAGCCCGCCGCGAACGCGTCGCCCGCGCCCACCGGTTCCACCACCTCCGTGGGGATCGCAGGAACGAACGTGACTCGGTCGTCTCCGTCGGCGCGCCTCTCGAACTCGGTCGCGCCGACGGCGCCGTCCTTGACGACCAGGCGGTGCGGCTCGGGAAGCAGCATGCGCACGTCGGCCGGTGTCAGGCATCCCCACAGCGACTCGGCCTCGTCGAGCCCGACGAAGACCAGGTCGGCTCGCTGGGCGATGGCCAGCAGAGCCGGTGCGGCGGGATCCTTCTTCCACAGCGGCGCACGGTGGTTGACGTCGAAGCTCAGCACGGCGGCGCTGGCCGACACGCGATCGACGATGGAGTCGATGAGCTCGGCACAGCTGGGCGAGAGCGCCGGCGTGATGCCGGAGATGTGCACGGCCTCCGCCTGCTCCAGCGGCACGCGCTCCACCGACGAGGCGGCCATGCACGACGCGGCGGAGCCGCTGCGGTAGTAGAGCACGCCGTTGCCGGGATCCTTGAAGTACACCCCCGTGGGCGCCTGCGGGTCGACGGTGACCCATCCCACGTCGACGCCGCGCCGTTCGACCTCGTGCCGCACCCGACGCCCGAGCACGTCGTCGCCGACGGCGCTGACCCACGCGCTGCTCAGCCCGAGGGCGGCGGCATGCGTGGCCACGTTCGACTCGGCCCCGCCGATGTGCAGCAGCAAGTCCTCCGCCGTGGCGAGCGACTCGCCGTGCGCCGGAGTGATCATGACCATCGTCTCGCCCACCGTCACCAGGCGCGGCACGGAGGCCGTGCCGACCTGCTGCGTTGTGGAACCCATGCCATCAGTGTGATGCCGCGCTGCGTGTGCTGCAACGTGTGTTGTAGCATTTGCACATCGGCATCCACCTCTCGTAGACCGCGCTCAGCCACTTTGCGGGGAATCATGCCGACGGAAGGACACCGGTGACCCAGTTCGACTCCTCAGCACGGCTCGACGTCGAGCCGCTCACGGCGCGCGACAAGGGCATCCCCGAGCGCGCCATCGGGATGACGGTGCCCGACTTCCTCGCCACCGGGCCGGAACTGTCGGAGTTCTGGACGCCGCTCCTCGTGCTGGATGACGCGGCGATCGGGCACAACCTCGCGACCATGGCCGAGTGGACCACCTCGCGCGGGCTCGAGCTCATGCCGCACGGCAAGACGACGATGGCGCCCGCGCTGTGGCAGCGGCAGCTGGATGCCGGATGCACCGGCATCACGCTGGCCACCATGGGGCAGGTGCGCACGGCGCGCAGCTTCGGCACGAGCTCGATCATGCTCGCGAACTCCGCAGTGGACCCGCGATCGCTGCGCTACCTCGCCGGCGAGCTCGCCGACCCGGGATTCCGCTTCACGTGCTGGGCGGATTCGGCGCAGACGATCGACGCGATGGAAGCAGCGCTGAGCGGGGTCGAGCTGCCGCGGCCGGTCGACGTGTGCGTCGAGCTGGGCGCAGCGGGTGGACGCACCGGCGCGCGCACGGTGGCCGAAGCGCGGCACGTGGCCGAGCGCGTCGCATCCTCGCCCGTGCTCAGGCTTGCCGGCGTCGCCGGATACGAGGGCAGCCTCGCGCACGACCGTTCCGAGGCGGGACTCCGCGCGGTGCGCGACTACCTCGAGCGGCAGATCGAGCTGCACCGGGCCATCGATCCGCTGTACGACGACGGGGACGTCATCGTCACGGCAGGGGGAAGCGCGTATTTCGATGTCGTCGCCGAGGTCTATGCGGCGGCGGGAGCGGGCGTGGGGGCCGCGCCACGGCATGGCGACGGTCGCACGCGGTTCGTGCTGCGCTCGGGTGCCTACATCGTGCACGACGACGGGTTATACCGTCGCATCTCGCCGCTCGACGAGGCCGGCGACGCGGCAGGACCGCGGCTGCTGCCCGCCATGCGTGGCATCGCGCGCGTCGTCTCGCGCCCGGAACCTGGCCTCGCCTTGATCGACGGCGGCAAACGGGACTTCCCGTTCGACGAGGGGCTGCCGATTCCGCGCGCCGGGGCGCGTGAGCTCGGGCAGACGTGGTCCGCTCTTCCCGAGTCGTCGATCTCGGCGATGAACGACCAGCACAGCTATCTGCGGTGGCCGGAGGACGGCGCGAGCGACGCCGTAGCGGATGCCGCGCCCGTCGGCTCCGTCGTGCAGCTCGGCCTGTCGCATCCGTGCACCGCCTTCGACAAGTGGCGCGTGATCCCCGTGGTGGACTCCTGGGAATCGGCACGCGTGATCGACCTGGTGCGGACGTACTTCTGATGACGAACCCCGGACTCGACGAGGCGAGGAGCCGGTCCGGCCGCCTCGTGCTGCGCGGCGGCACGGTCGTCGACGCAGACGGACAGCGCCGAGCGGATGTCGCCGTCGCGGACGACAGGATCGTCGCCGTCGGCGAGGTGGAGGCCGAGCCCGGCGACCGCGTCATCGACTGCGGCGCACGGCTCGTGCTTCCCGGGTTCGTCGACGCCCACTCGCATGCCGACGGGCTGATGCGCGACGACGGCGTGCAGCGTGCGCTGCTGCGCCAGGGCGTCACCACAGTGATCGCAGGGCAGGACGGCGTCTCGTATGCGCCGGGCGACGGCGGGTACGCCACCGAGTACTTCGCGGCGATCAACGGGCCGTATGCGCCGTTCGGAGGTGGCGGAGTCGCGGACTACCTGGCGAGCGTCGACGGCGCATCCAGGCTGAACGCCGCCTACCTCATCCCAGCAGGCACGGTTCGCAACACGGTGTGTGGCCGTTCCCGCGCTGACGCCGACGACGAGCAGCTGAGCGCGATGGTCGCGCTCGTGGCGAGCGGGATGCGAGAGGGCGCGGTGGGACTCTCCACCGGGCTCGACTACGTTCCCGGTGCGTTCCAGTCGACGGGGGAGATCGCCGCGATCTGCGAGCCGGTCGCCACGGCAGGCGGCGTGTACGTGAGCCACATGCGCGGAGGCTACGAGTCGAACGCGGCCGCCGGCATCCAGGAGATGGCGAGCATCGCCGGACTCGTGCGCGAGCGCACCGGGGTGCAGCTGCCCGTGCACGTCTCGCATTTCCACGCCGACGCCGACATCGTGCTCGGCCAGCTCGATGTGCTGGAGCGAACGGGCGTCGACGTGACGTTCGACGCGTATCCGTACATCAGGGCGTGCACGCTTCTCGGTATGCCTCTGCTGCCGCCCGAGCTCACGGTGCGGCCCGTCGCCGATGTCGTGCGCGTGCTCCAGAACGCGGACGAGCGCGACCGGCTGCGTCGCGAATGGTTCCCGCTCGTGACGCAGAACCCCAGCCTCGGGCCGCAGTGGCCGGCCATGATCACGCTGGCCCACGTCGATGCCCCCGCCTTCGCGTGGGCGCACGGCTCCACCATCGAGGATGCCGCGGAAACGGCGGGCGTCGATCCGATCGACTTCGCGCTCGACATGCTGGCGGCATCCGGGCTGCGCGTCAACGCCGTGATGGCTGTGCGCAACGCACGCCCGGTGAGCGAGCTCGCCCGCATCTTCTCCCACCCCGCGCATGTGGCCGGCTCGGACGGCATCTTCATCGGCGCCCACCCGCATCCGCGCGGCAGGGGGACCTTCGCCAGGTATCTGCGCGAGTACGTGCGCGAGACCGGAACGTGGTCGTGGCCTGATGCCGTCCGCCACCTCTCCAGCACGTCGGTGGAGCGGTTCGGGCTCGGCGACCGCGGTAGGGTCGCCGGCGGCGCCGTCGCGGATCTCGTCGTCGTCGACCCGGATGCCGTCGCCGACACCGCGACCTACGAGCAGCCGCTTGGGGAGGCGACCGGCATCGACGACGTCATCATCGGAGGGGTGCAGGTGCTCGCGGGCGGCGAACTCGTGGATGCGCTCCCCGGCTGCGGGCTGCGGCGCACCGCCCGGCCGGCTCATGAGGAACGGGGGTGACGGGGTGTCTCAGAGTGTGAAGCGCGCCGCGCGCATCCTCGACTCCATCGCCGAGCAGCCGAAGTCGGTCGCGCAGCTGGCCGAGGATTTCGGCATCCACCGCAGCACCATGTTCCGGGAGCTGCAGACGCTGGAGGAGGTCGGCTTCGCGCGCAGAAGGAAGGACGGCACGTATGCGCCGGCCTTCCGCCTCGCCGTGCTGGGCGCCGCGTCGCTGGAAAGCCTCGACCTTCGCGAGGCGGCGTACTCGGCGGTGCGCAGGCTGCACAGGGCCGTGGGAAGCACCGTGCACGTTGCGGCCCTCGTCGACGACGAGATCGTGTACGTGGACAAGGTGGAGGATGCCGGACGGGTGCGCCTGTACTCCCGCGTCGGGTCACCGGTGCGGCCGCAGTGCAGCGCTCTGGGCAAGGCGATTCTCGCAGCGCTGCCCGAGACCAGACGCGACGACGTGCTCAGGCACGTCGACTGGCGTCGCTACACCGATCGGACCATCACCGACCGCACTGCATTGGACGCCGAGTTGCAGACCGTGGCGCAACGCTGCTGGGCGGCCGACGACGGCGAGTTCGAAGACGTCGTCAACTGCGTGGCGGTGCCCATCACGAGCTCTGCCGGCGTCGTCGGAGCGCTGTCTCTGACCGCACTGCGCGTCGTGCACGACCTCGACGAGCTCAAGACCCGACTGCCGCTGCTGCAGGAGACCGCCCAGCGCATCTCGCGGGAACTCGGGTAGCGGCGCCACCGGCCACGATCGACGATCGCCGCCGGCGACCGACTCCGGCAACCACAACCACCGACGACCACACAGACCACAACGACCGACGGACGATCACCGACCATCGATCGACCGACCACCGAGGAAGGGAAGAACCCACCATGACCAAGTCCGCCATCCACACGTCCAGCGCACCGCAGTCCGCCGGACCGTACAGCCAGGGGATCGTCGCCAACGGATTCTTCTACACGGCAGGCTTCGGCCCGCAGGATCCGGCCACGGGTACCGTGCCCGACGGCGTCGCCGGGCAGACGCGGCAGGTGCTGAGGAACATCGGTGCCGTGCTCGCGGAGCGCGGGCTGACGCTCGATGACTGCGTGAAGACGACGGTGCACCTCGCCGATCTCGCGGACTTCGCCGAGTTCAACGCGGCGTACCAGGAGTTCTTCAGCGCGCCGTATCCCGTGCGCACGACGGTGGGGTCGCAGCTGGCGGGCATCCTCGTCGAGATCGACGTGGTTGCCGCCCTGCCCACCGAGTAAGCGCAGCCCGAGGATCAGCACACCGAGCGCACTCGCGGGCCCAGCGATGGCGCAGCAGCGGACCGGTGGACCATCGTCAGCCGGTCCGCTGCCGGGTTGGCGGACATCCCTTCGCCGGTCAAGGCCTGCCGCGAAGTGACCGGCTGCGCGTAGCGTTCCGTTATCGGCCGAACACATGGCGCCCGACCACGGGAGCCGAGTCGGGTGGCGTGCGGCGACGAATCGACGGGGGATGCAGCGTGAGCGAACGGCAGGTCGGACTCGCGGACGGACGTCAGGTGGGCATCACCGCCGTCGGCGCACCTGCTTCGGCCCGCTGGGTGCTGTTCTGCCATCCCGCGCCAGGATGCGGCGGCTTCGACCCCGACCCGCTCGTGACCCAGAAGTGCGACCTCGGCTTCATCTCGCTCGACCGGCCGGGGTACGGCGCTTCCGACCCCTGGCTCGTTCCGCCGCAGCCGTCGCCGCAACGGTGGGTGCTCGACGTGCAGGCGTTCCTCGCCCGCAGCCGCACCGACGCCGAGTCCATCGGCCACCACGCCTATCACGACCTCGCCGTCCTGGGCTGGCGGGAAGGGTGCATCTTCGCGGCCGCCTTGGCGTCCGCGCTGGCCGATCAGGTGTCGTCCGTCGTCTTCGTGGAGCCGATGACGCTTCGCCATGCGGCGAAGTCGCTGGCCGAGCGCGACGTGTGGGATCCCGCACGACTCATGCCGGGCATCCGCAGCGGTGGCGCGAGCTCGATCGCCGGGCTGCGGTCACGCATCGAGAGGATGCTCGACAGAGCCCGCGAGCAGGGCGACGCCGGTCTCGATGCCGACCGTGCCGCCGTCAAGCAGCAGGTGCTCGACGAGAGCCTGGAATCGCTGCGGGCTCGCACGCTCATCGTCACGAGGAACACGAAGGCCATGAAGCGTTCGGCGCACCGTTACGCGAAACTGGTGCCGGATGCCAGGGTCGCGGTCACGGATGCGCCGGTGCCGATCGCCGCGCACTGGTCCCGCATCGTCGAGCACCTCGAACGGTCAGGCCGCTAGCGTCGGCCCGCACGTCTCGGCTGCGTCGCGGTGAAGGCCTATCGGCCGCCCGACGCCCTCGGATCGTCGGTGCCGCTATCACGCGCCGCGCGCTGCTCCGCGGTGCCTCCCGTGCCGTCGTCGACGTTCCCACCGTACTCGGCGGGCAGGCGTCCCTGCTCGGTCAGCGCCGAGCGCCTGCGCCTGCGCACGATGGCGATCAGGATCAGCAGCACACCCACGCCGGTGAGCACAGCCGAGCCGATCGTGAGCGACGACTCCCAGGCCACGTTGCTGCCCGTCGTGTCCTTGCCCGGTGTGCCGAAGCCGAACAGGAACATCGCGATCACGCCGATGACCGTCAGAACGATGCCGATCACGAGCAACGCGATGCCGCGCGTCGGCTTGGTCATGCCGGACTCCGTCATGTTCCGCCTTTCGCCCAGAGATGCCTCTCGCCCAGAGATGCTGCACCCAGGTCTACGGAGCCCGCCCTCCGGGCTGCAGGGGTTGACACGTCGGCGGCGGTTCGGGCCTCGGCCGGTCGCATCCCGTTCCAGAGCGCGAAGCGCTATCGCCCCGGACCCTGCCGGCCGGTGCGACACGATCGGATCCCGGCGTCAGCCCTTAGCGCGGCGGGGCGCACGCTTCGGCGGTACGGCGGCGGCCGCCTGCGGTTTGAGCCTCACGAGCTGCGTCGTGCTGCTGTCATCCAGCTCGGCGATGTCGGATCGCGATTTGATGAAGTCCGAGAACGACCGGAAGCCGAGCTGCTTCTCGCTGAATGACGGGTCCATGCGCTTGATCTGCGACTTCACCGCCGAGGAGTGCAGCCACTCCGAGTCGTCCTTCTCGTGCCCGATCCGCAGCGCGCGGTCGAGCAGCCCCGTCGCCTCCTCCTGCGGATCGCGCACCGCTTCCTCGAGATCCTCCGACTCGACGCGTGCCTCTCGCTTCGCGGCTGCCGCTTTCGTCGGAGCCTTCGCCTTGGACGAGCGGCCTGACGACGCCTTCGGCGCGGCAACATCCGTCGACGCCGGCTCGTTCGATGCCGGCTCGGTGGACGCCGCGCCGGTGGATGCCGCCTCGGTCGTCCCGGCATCCGCCGGCTGCTCGTCCGCCCGCGTCGGCGTGCGCCTGGGCTGCGGGGGAGAGGGCCTCTCCACGCCGGGCAGCGCATCGTACGTGTAGAACTCGTCGCACGCGGCGGCCAGCGTTCGGCTCGTGGAGCCCGCGACGCCGATGCCCACGACGTAGCGGCCGAGGCGCTTGCAGCGCTGGGCGAGCGGCACGTAGTCGCTGTCGCCCGCGACGATGACCACGTGCGTGAGGTCGGGCAGCCGGAACATGTCCTCGACCGCATCGACGGCGAGACGGATGTCAGCCCCGTTCTTCGCGTACGCCGCGGCCGGGAACAGCTGCACCAGGTCGACGGCCCGGCCTACCAGCTGGTGCCGGTACTCCGCGTTCACCTGCGCCGACCAGTCGGCGTACGCCCTGGTGAGCACGATCGTTCCGAACGACGCCGCGAAATCGATCACGGCTCCGACATCGACGGTCGCTGCATCGAGCTTCGCGGCGATCGCGGAGTCGGCTCCTGACTCGTCGGGATCGAACTGCCGCACCCTGTCACGTTGGAACGTGCCACGGCCGTTCACCTGGTCGTAGCGCGAGATGACGATGTTGTCGAAGTCGATGTAAACGGCCACGCGGCTGTCTGTGGTGTCGGCCATGGCATCCTTTCGCCGCCTGTCCCCGGCGTTGTCGGAAGACCACGGCGCGGGACGGGCCTGTGCACCCGGAGGCGGGATGGTTCGAGCGTAGCGCGGCAAGCACGAGCCCTCCTCGTCGTCACGCCAGACCGTAAGCCCTCGTGGGCGCGAACTCGTAGACGAGGCGCCCCTCCTCCGCCATCCTGTGCAGGAAGGCATCCTCGTCGAGCTCCTGGCCGTACCAGAGCAGCGGACCGGAGGCGCGATTCTGCATCACCCGGAACAGCCGGAGGTTCGCTGCAGGGGCGTCCTGGCCCTCGAGCAGCGTGACGGTGGCCTCGATCGTGAGGAACGCGTGCCGCTCGTCGAAGACGAACAGCGTCGAGCGCGGATCGCGCCGCAGCGTGCGGGTGCGCACCCGGTCGGTCGTGCCGCTGCTCCAGATCTTTCCATCCACGAGCGCGACGCCGACCCGCACCGCCTTGGGAGTGCCATCCCGGCCGATCGTGATCATGGCGGCCGAGTGATGCTTCTGCAGAAAGTCCAGCTGTTTCGCGGTCAGTTCCATCTCGGACCCCTTCGCCATGGCGGGGCCGAGTTGTCTTCGGCCCCGAGCTTTCGGTTGCAGCGCCGTGCGTCCGTCAGAGTGGGTTCAGCACACCGGATGCCATGATGCGGCGCAGCGTGCTCACCCCCAGCCGGCTCATCACGGGGTTGCTCTCCCGGTAGTACCACACCAGGCCCATGGCCTGCTCGAACGCCCACGCCGCGCCGCGCGCCCACTCGAGCCGTTCGTCGTCGCTCGAGGCCGTGCTCTCCTGCAGAGCCGCTCGGAGCGCGCTCCTGGCCGGCTCGTCGAACAGGTGCCAGGCCACCACCAGGTCGAGCGCAGGATCGGCGGGCTGGAAGCCGCCGACGTCGAGCACTCCGACGAGCCGCCCGTCACGCACGAGGACGTTCGCCGGGATCAGGTCCGTGTGCGACATCGTGTCGGGCGAACGCCTCGGCAGCTCGCGGAACGCATCCCACGCTCGGCGCAGGGCCGCGACGTCGAGCAGGCCCTCGCTGCGCGCGAAGCAGGTGGATATCCATTCGTCGTGCGCGCGCAGGTCCCCGCCGCGTCCCGAGCCCTGGAAGGAGCGCCCGTCGACGGGTGCCGACCGCAGGTCGAGGATCAGGGCGGCGAGATCGAGCGCGAGCGGCCGCGAGCCCGCCTGTCCGCGGGCCGTGGCTGTCGCGCCGTCGATCCACGTCGTGACCGACCACGGGCCCGAGTATTGCGCCCCTGGTGCGCCGATCGCCACGGTGACCGGGGCGGGGACCGTCGTACAGCGAGCGAACTCCGCGGCCGCGTCGGCTTCACGACGCAGCGTCGTCAGCGATGCCCCGGGGTCGTCGACGACGAGCGGGAAGCGGGCCGCCAGCTCGTCGCCGACCCGGAAGATGGCGTTCACCGTTCCCGACGCCGGTGCCGCGCGCACCTCGAGCTCCGCCCACTGCGGGAACTGCCGCGCAACGAGCTCCGCCACGTCGCGCGCGTCGAGCTGCACCTGTCCCTCGTGCATCATGGCCGCGGGCGTCTGGTCATGCGGGAAGCAGCCGCAGCGTCGCACCGTGGGATGCGTCGTCCACGACGGGATCGACGTACTCCTTCGGGTACCCGACGTCGTACTTCTCGTGGTACGCGCGGTCGACAGCCGCGTGATCGGCTGAGCGTGACGAGCCGAGCGAGACATCTTCGAACACCACGTCGCGCGAGACGCTCCCGATCGCGATGCGGCCGTCGCCGGCGGCCAGCGCCCTGGCGAACCACCTGTTGCCTGCCCCGTGCGCCGAGCGAACGAAGACCTCGTCGCCGACGCGCACGATCCAGATCCTCACACTCGACGTGGGTCTCCCGTCGGGGTCGCGAGAGACGAGCACCACCTCGTCCTCGCTCTGAATTGTCGTCAGCTCGTCTTCGCTCCACGTCGAGGTCATGAGGAGAGCGTAGGGGAGCCGCGGCCCGCGCCGCCGGTGGCGTGTGCGAGGGTGGGCACATGGCCCTCATCCATCACGCAGAACTCGTTCCGTCCAAGCTCGATCTCGTGTCCGGCTGGATCACGGCGCAGCCGTTCTGGCCCAGCGGCGCGCAGCCCGCCTCGCTCCGCCGCATGGCCGCGTTCCGGTTCGACGACCCGGCGGGCAAGGTGGGCATCGAGACCCTCCTGTTGCAGTGCGACCAGCCGGACGGCACCGGCATCGTATCGCTGCAGGTTCCGCTGACCTACCGGGAGGCGCCGCTCGACGGCGGCGAGTCCGCGTTCATGGGCACCCTCGAGCACAGCGTGCTCGGCACCCGTTGGGTGTACGACGCGACGGGCGACCCCGTCTACCTCGCCGAACTCGTGCGCACGGTCGTCACAGGCGGGCACGAGGTGGAGCTCTACTACGAGGAGAACGGCGAACGCGTCGTCAAGGAGGGCGACGCGCACGTGCGCGGCAGCGGGCATCCGGATGCCGCCGTGCCCGACCTGCCGGCGGACGCCGCCAGCCTGGACTGCGTCAGCGACTCCGGCACCACGACCGCGACGGCCGGGAATGTGCGCGTGCGGCTCGCGCGCCTCCTCGGCGGCACCGGCGCATCCGGCTGGGGTGCGGCCGACTCGCTCCGGCCCGATGACGGCGACGGACTGCTCATCGGCAGCTGGGGCCAGACGGAGGATGCCCTCCTCGCGGCGATCGCCCGCCGGGACTGACATGTACACGACCAGGGTGACGAGGCACATCGCCGCGCCGGCGTCGGAGGTGTACGCCGCGCTCGTCGACGCCGACGCGGTTGCCCGATGGCGCGTTCCACGGAACATGACCGCGGCGGTGCACGAGTTCGACGCGAGGGTCGGCGGACGCGTGCGCATCTCCCTGACCTACGACGACCTTGAGGCGCGCGGCAAGACGTCCGCCCACACCGACACGTACAGCGGCAGGTTCCTGGAGCTCACGCCGGAGGTGCGCACGGTCGAGGAGGTGGAGTTCGAGTCGACGGATTCCGCGCTCGCCGGCACAGTGACGGTCACCACGCGGCTCACTCCCGACGGCGACGGCACGATGGTCGAGCTCGTGCAGGAGGGCATGCCCGACGCCGTGCCGCCCTCGGACAACGAGCTCGGGAGCCGCATGGCGCTCGACGCGCTCGCGGAGTACGTGGAGGGCCGGCTCCGTCACTGACAGGCTTTACCCCTGACCGACTGCGCCCCTGACCAGCTGCGCCCCTTACCGGCTGCCGTGGGAATCGACGCCGGGTGGCCGCTGTTCGGACAGGTGGCAGCAGATCACAGGAGAGGCAGCGGGCATGAGGATCGCCATCATCGGAGGCACCGGCTACACCGGCACGAACATCGCGCGTGAGGCGCTGCGGCGCGGGTGGGAGGTGCGCTCGCTCGCGCGGCACGAGCCCGAGCATCCGCTCGAGGGTGTCGAGTATCTGGTGGGCACGTACGACGACGAGGAGGCGGTCGCCCGTCTCGTCGACGGAGCCGACGCACTGATCGTCGCGGCCGTTCCCACCGATGCGGACGACAGGCCGGTGCTTCTGCCGAAGCTGCCGCAGCTCGTCGCAGCGGCCACCGCTGCCGGCGCCAGGATCGGCGTGATCGGCGGGGCAGGCAGCTCGCTTCTGAGCGAGGGTGGGCCTCGTCTGCTCGACTCGCCAGACTTCGTCGAGGAGTGGAAGGCCGGCGCTCTCGCCCACGCCGACGTGCTCGAATGGCTGAGGTCGCAGCATCCGGCCGGCTCGGATGCCGTTCGCTGGTTCTACGTCAGCCCGGCCGGCCTGTACGGCAGCTACGCGCCTGGCGAGAACACCGGCTCGTACCGCACGGGCGGCGACGTGCTCGTCACGAAGGAGGACGGCTCGTCGGAGATCTCCGGTGGCGACTTCGCGCTCGCCGTCGTCGACGAGCTCGCGTCGCCGAAGCACGAGAACCGGCGGTTCACCGTCGGGCATTGAGCCTGCCTACGGGTGCCCGCGGCAGTGAGAGCCGCGGTCGGAGACGACGGCCGGAGACGGCGGCGGGCGCCGCTGGCCGGGCTCGCGAGCGGCTTCGGGCGATAATGCGCAGGTGACTCGCGCATCCGCAGCACCGACGATCGGCCCGGTCGGCAGGCTGGGCGCTGCTGCCTCGCGACGCCCGTGGATCGCGCTGTCGTGCTGGCTGCTCGTGGTCGTCGTCGCCGTCGCGACGGCACTCGGCGGCATTGGCGGGCAGACCCTCTTCGACCGGCTCGGCGGGTCGATCCCCAGCGTGCACGGCGAGAGCTCGGCAGGCTCCGACCGCCTCTCCACGGGTTCAGGCACGAGCGTCACGCTGCTGATCCACGGCGTCGATCTGCAGGATCCTTCCGTCGTCGCCCGCACGAGCACGCTGGCGCGGGCTCTCGCCGCGCTGCCCGGCACCTCGGTGGCCGACCCGCTCGCGGTGCCGGGCGGCATCCGGAACCCGCAGGTGGCGCCGCTCGTCGCGAAGGACGGCAGGGGCATCCTCATCACGGCAACGGTCGCCGGTGTCGATGGCAAGGACGCACCCCAGCGCACCGTCGACGAGGCGCGACGCCTGATCGATGCCGCAGCCCTCGACCTGCGGGCGGACCAGCCGGGCGCGACGGTGGAGGTGGGCAGCACGCAGCTGCTCACTGACTCCCTGATGTCGATCAGCGAGAACGATCTGCGCCGAGGCGAGACCGTCGCGCTTCCCATCGCCCTCGTCGTGATGCTGTTCGTGTTCGGCGGCTTCATCGCCGCGGGGCTGCCACTGATCGGCGCGGGCGCCTCCATCGTGACCTCGCTCGCCATGCTGCTCGCGTTCACCTACGTGACGGACATCGCGAACACCGTCATCAACGTCGTGACCGCCGTGGGACTGGGACTCTCCATCGACTACGGGCTGCTGGTGGTGAGCAGGTTCCGCGAGGAGTACCGGGCGGCGGTCGCCGGACAGGATTGCGCCACGACGAGACGATTGCGCCAGCCTTCAGGGCGCCATCACGACGAACCGGCGCAATCGCGGCAGCAGGATCGGGAGATCAGGCTCGCTGCCGTCGCCGTCGCTCTCGACCGGGCAGGCCGCACCGTGCTGTTCTCCGGCACGACCTTCGCGATCGCGAGCCTCGGTCTGCTCGTGTTCGAGCCGTCGTTCGTGCGTGCCGTCGGCATCGCTGCGATCGCCGTGACGGTGATCGCGATGCTGTCGGCGACCACGCTCATCCCCGCGATCATCGGCCTCACCGGGCAGAAGCTTCTGCGGCCGGGCGCGCTCACCCGGCTGCCGTTGGTCGGCCGCAGCATCGAGCGGTTCGGCGATGTGGCTCCCGAGGAGGGCTTCTTCTCGCGTCTCACGAGGCGGGTGCAGCGGCATCCGGCGCTGGTCACGCTCGGCTGCATCGTCGTGCTGCTGCTGCTCGGCAGTCCCGTGGTGTCGTTGACGCTCGCCAACACGAGCATCGACGCCGTGCCACGCGCGTCGAGTCAGTACACGTTCGAGACCACCCTCACCGACGAGTTCCCGGATGCCGCACCCGCCAGGGTGCAGCTCGTCGCCACGTCGCGGGCGGACCTGACCGACTGGGCGGGGGAGGTGGCCGGGCTCGAGCACGTGCGGTTGGTGGGGGACGCGCAGCACGCCGGGTCGTCGTGGACCGCGCGGGTGGACACGGACCCGCGCGACGGGATCGCCGTGGTGCGTGAGATCCGCGCGCATCCGCCGGCCTTCCAGCACTGGGTGACCGGCATCGACGCCGGAACCGTCGACCTGGCGGACTCGCTGGCGCGCGGCGCGCCGCTGGCGATCCTCATCGTGGCGGCGGGGACGATCGTGCTGCTGTTCCTCATGACCGGTTCGCTCGTCGTGCCGCTCAAGGCGCTCGTGGCGAGCGCGCTGTCGCTCGGGGCGTCGCTCGGCCTTCTGGTCTGGGGGTTTCAGGACGGCGCGTTCGCCGGCATCCTCGGCTTCGACGCCGACCGCGTGTACGGCGTGGATGTGATCGTGCTGCTTCTCGCCCTGGCATTCGGCTTCGGGCTCGCGATGGACTACGAGATGTTCGTCATCTCCCGCATCAAGGAGCGGGTGGATGCGGGCGTTCCCGACAACGAGGCCATCGCCCTGGGCCTGCAACGCTCCGGCCGCATCATCACGTCGGCGGCGCTCATCATCGTCGTCGTCTTCGCCGGCTTCGCGACGGGCGACCTCGTGCTCATCAAACAGCTCGGCGTCGCCCTCGCGTTCGCCGTCTTCATCGACGCCACGCTCGTGCGCTGCCTGCTCGTTCCCGCGTTCATGACGTGGCAGGGCCGCATCATGTGGTGGGCGCCACCGTGGATGAAGCGGCTGCACAAGCGCATCGGCATCGCCGAGAGCTGACCAGCGGCGTCAGCTTGCCGAGAGCCGAACTGCCGCGTCATGCCGCCGAGAGCTGATCTGCGACCTCGGTTCACCGGAAGCTGACCTGCGGTGTCACACCGTCGACAGCGCCAGCAGCACCGTCGCGATGAGCGCGAGTCCGACTCCTGACGCCTGCACCGCCGACATCCGCTCCTTCAGCACGAGCCTGGCCAGCACGATCGTGGCAAGCGGGTAGATGCCGATGATCACGGACACGACGGCGAGGTCGCCGAGCTGGAGAGCCACCACGAGCAGCGCGTTGGCGACGCCCAGCAGGATGCCGCCTGCCAGCATCATCCAGAGCGCCGCCCGCCGCGGGATGCGGTGCGAGTGCGACGTGCCGGCCTCCGGGTCGAGGGCGGTGAGCGATCGCCGCAGCCGTGGCACGACGGCGGCCAGTCCGAGGATGCCGGCCATGACCACCAGGCCCACGCCGGCTCCGGCTGAAGCCTATCCGGGGCCACCGTCACGCAGGTTGCCGGCAGGCTCAGCGCGCCACGACGATCGAGACCGCTATCGCGAACATCGTCACCGCGATGAGGATGTCCAGCACCCGCCACGCGAGCGGTGACCGGAACAGCGGACCGAGCAGCCGCGCTCCGAATCCGAGCGCGGTGAACCAGACGACGCTGGCCAGCGCGGCCCCGAGCGCGAACCACCAGCGGTTCTCGCCGTATCCGTTGCCCACCGCCCCCATCAGCACGACCGTGTCGAGATAAACGTGCGGGTTCAGCCACGTGAACGCGAAGCAGGCCGCCAGCACGGCGACGAGGCCGGAAGGTCCCGCACCGGTGGCCGGATCGAGTTCGCCCGGCCGGAACGCCCTCCTGGCCGCGAGGATGCCGTACACCATCAGGAAGACGACGCCCACCCATCGCACCACCGTCAGGACCCAGGGCGCCGCGAGAACCAGCGCGCCGACCCCGGCGATGCCTGCCGCGATGAGCACGGCGTCGCTTCCGGCGCACACGATGACGATGGGCAGCACGTGCTCGCGACGAAGGCCCTGACGCAGCACGAACGCGTTCTGTGCGCCGATGGCCACGATGAGCGACAGTCCGAAGCCGAGCCCGGCGAGCACGGTGCCCGCGGCGGATGCGCTGGCGCTCGCGTGCGCGTGTGAGGCGAGCGACGATGCCGAGCCCGCTGACGCCCACGACGCCCGGGATGCCGCGGACGTCAGCCACGGGAGCGCGTGGCCGAGGGCCGCGGTCAGGGTGAGCACCGACTCAAACTATGCCGCGTCACCGGTGAAGTGAAGCTTTACTTTCTTACGATCCATTAGCATGGCTGTTGATGGACTTCGATCTCGGCCAGTTGCGCGCGCTCGACGCCGCCGTGACGCGCGGCACGCTGGATGCCGCAGCGCAGGCCCTGCACATCACGCCTTCGGCCGTGAGCCAGCGCATCCGCGCGCTTGAGGCCTCACTCGGACGTGTGCTGCTGGTGCGCTCCAAGCCGGTCGCGGTCACCGAGTCGGGAGCCGCAGCGCTGCGTCTTGCCCGGCAGATCGGGACGCTCGCCGACGCGCTCTCCGCCGACCTCGCGGGCGAGGAGGGGAGCCGGCGCACGGTGACCTTGGGCGTCAATGCCGACTCGCTCGCCACTTGGGTGCTGCCCGCTCTGGCGCGGCTCGACGACCTCGACTTCGAGCTGCACCGCGAGGACCAGGAGCACACCGCCGCCTACCTGCGCGATGGCACCGTGATGGCCGCGATCACGGCCGAATCGACTCCGGTGCAGGGCTGCACGGTCGAGGCCCTGGGGACCATGCGCTTCGTGCCGTGCGCCAGTCCGGCGTTCGCCAGGCGCTGGTTCCCAGACGGCGTCACCACCGCTGCATTGCGGGTGGCGCCGTACGTGGACTTCGATCGCAAGGACGAACTGCAGGCGCGGTACCGCGCGCTGCACGGCGCGTGTGACGCGGCGCCGCGCAACCAGGTTCCGGCATCCTCGGAGTTCTTCCTCGCCGTTCGCCTCGGGCTGGGCTGGGGCATGATCCCGACGGTTCAGCTCAGCGGAGCGAAGGGTGAGGTGCAGGTGCTGGACGAGCGGGGCATCTCCGTGCCGCTGTACTGGCAGCAGTGGAACCTGCGCTCGAGCGCGCTCGACCGGGTGCGGGAGGCGCTCGTCGACGGCGCGGCTCGAGCGCTGGACCCCATCGGCGGGTGACCCCGCGACCGCAGTGGAGCCTGCCGAAACCCGGGTCCCCGCCGTTGAGCCCGTCGGAACCCGGTGTTCGTCGGGTCGGTGCCGACGGGCTCAACCGGCGGTCGTCAGCGTGGCGGGTCGACGGGCTCGATCGGCGTCAGCACGAAGACGGGGATCTGCCGGTCGGTCTTCGTCTGGTACGTGGCGTAGTCCGGCCAGACGGCGACGGCGCGCTCCCACCAGGCATCCCGCTCCGGCCCCTCGGCCAGGTGGGCGAGGTAGTCGCGTCGCTCGGCGCCGTCCTGCAGCTCCACGTTCGGGTTCTTCGCGATGTTGTAGTACCACGTGGGATGCGTGTCGGCTCCGCCCTTCGACGCGACGACCGCGTACTCGCCGTCGTGCTCCACGCGCATCACGGGGTTCTTGCGCAGCTTGCCCGACTTCGCGCCGACCGACGTCACCACGACGATCGGAACGCCGCGGAGGGTGTTCGCTTCACGGCCGTCTGATGCCTCGAACCGCTCGACCTGCGTGCGTGCCCAGTCAGCGGTGCCCGGCTCCCATTCCCCTGCCAAAGGCATCGCTATGCCACCCTTTCCGCGACCCGGGCGAGGAACTCCACGGACCGCAACGGATCAGGCGTGCGTGCCGAGACGTAGGCGGCGGTGAATCCCAGCTCGCGCAGCTCGTCCAGGTGTCCGACGAACTCCTCGAAGTCCGTCTCGGGCGTGACGCCCGTGGTCGTGGTCTTCTCGATGGTGTCGTAGTCCCTGTCTTCGACGTCGCACCAGTGACGCAGCACGTCGAGCTTGTGGGCGGCCTGCGGGGATCCGAAGATGTTGCACGCATCCGCATAACGCGCCACGAAGCGCAGAGTCTTCTGCTCGCCGACGCCGCCGATCATGAGGTACGGGCGCGGCTTGCTCAGCGGCTGCGGCGAGTTCAGCGTGCGTCCGAGGCTGTAGTGCTTGCCCTCGTAGGGGCCCTCGTCGTCGCTCCACATCTGCAGGCAGATCTGGATGGCCTCCTCGAGGCGCTCGAACCGCTCCTTGGTGGGCGGGAACGGGATGCCGAGGCCCTTCGACTCCTCCTCGTTCCATCCGGCTCCGATGCCGAGACCGGCGCGTCCGCCGGAGAGCACGTCCAGCGTGGAGATCTGCTTGGCGAGGATGCCCGGCTCACGGTAGATCACACCCGTCACGAGCGTGTGCAGCAGCACGCTCTTCGTGTGCGCCGCGAGGAAGCCGAGCGCCGTGTAGCCCTCCAGCATGGGCTTCTCCGGCGCGCCGATGCTGCCGATCTGCCAGAAGTGGTCCATGACGCTGATGCGCTTGATTCCCGAGTTCTCCGCCTCTTGCGCCGCACGGGCGAACGTGTCGGCGAGGGCGGAGTCCGGTACGTCCCAGGTGAAGTTGGCGATGTGGAAACCGATATCCATGACTGCACGCTATTGGCTGGCCCCCGTCTCTGCACAGGCCGCCTGGCATGCGCAAAGCGGGCCGGAGGGTGACCATCCCCTCCGACCCGCTGTGGGTGATCCGCGTCGGCTACTGCGCGCTGCGGATGTTCGTGGCCTGGGGGCCCTTGGCGCCCTGCTCCACGTCGTACTCCACCTTCTGGTTCTCTTCGAGGTTGCGGTAGCCGCTTCCCACGATGGCGGAGTGGTGGGCGAAGACGTCGGCAGAGCCGTCGTCGGGGGCGATGAAGCCGTAGCCCTTATCGGAGTTGAACCATTTGACGGTGCCGGTGGCCATGTCGTCGTATTCCTTTTATTCGTGTTCGAGGACCGCAACCGCGGTCCCCCGTGCGGCGACGAGATCGTCGCCGACGTGATGGTCGGTGCGTCGCGAGTGCGAGGCGCCGATGAGGTGGTGGATGCCGTGAAGCATTCGAGTCAAGGGCCTAGACCCCACGGTACTGCGCGACGACCGGGCAGGCGAAGGGATCTCGGGCCTGCAGGCCGACACGGTTGAGATAGGCGACGACGATCGCATAGGACCGGGCCATCGACGTCTCGGTGTACGCCACGTCGGCGGCGTCGCAGTGCTGGCGCACGATGAGGCGGGCCTGGGCGAGGTGCGGGCGAGCCATGCTCGGGAACAGGTGGTGCTCCACCTGGTAGTTCAGCCCGCCGTACAGCATGGTCGCCCACCAGCCGCCGCGGATGTTGCGCGAGGTGAGCACCTGCTTGGAGAAGAAGTCGAGCTTCACGTCGGCGGGGATGATCGGCATGCCCTTGTGGTTCGGCGCGAACGACGCGCCCATGTAGACGCCGAAGACGGCGAGCTGCACCCCGAGGAACGCCGCAGCCATGCCCGGCGGGAGGAAGACGAAGAGCGCCCCCAGGTAGAGGGTGAAGCGCGCCGCCAGCAACACGATCTCCGTCTTGCGGCGTTTCACCTGCCCGCGCCCGAAAAGGTGACGGAACGACGTGAGGTGCAGGTTCACGCCTTCGAGCGTGAGGAGCGGGAAGAAGAGGTAGCCCTGGCGGCGCGTGAACAACGCCATGAGGCCCGTGCGCTTGGCGGCATCCTCTTCGAGGAACGAGATGGTGTCGACCGCGATGTCGGGGTCTTTGCCCACCTGGTTCGGGTTGGCGTGGTGCCGCGTGTGCTTGTTCATCCACCACGCGTAGCTCATACCGACGACGAACGTGCCGACGTAACGCCCGAGGCGGTCGTTCGCGGGACCCGAGCTCATGATCTGGCGGTGCGCCGCCTCGTGGGAGAGGAACGCGAACTGCGTGAAGATCAGGCCGAGCACGCCGGCCAGGATGAGCTGGTACCAGCTGTGCCCGAGGAGCACCATGCCGGTCACGTCGGCCGCCGTGGCCAGCACGAGGCCGGTGGCCACCAGGAGGTAGAAGCCCTGAGCGCGCTGAAGCAAGCCCCGTGATTTCACGGAGCGGGAAACCGCCGTGTAGGAGGCGGTGAGATCGGTGCGGTCGCCCTTGACCGGGACGGTCGTGCGAACCGCGCCAAGACGTCCTTCGGGAACTGCAATGGAAGTCGAGATGACGGCGATGATGTTTGCCTGTTCGATAGTCGGCCGTGCGGGCCTGCTCTACGCCAAAGGCAAATCGCCGATCGCTCTTCGTCACTCTACGGGATCCCGTGCCGTGCAAACCGGCAGAACCCTGGCAATCCGTTTGCGGTCCGCGTGCGGCGAGTGCCGGCATCCCTGCCGGCGCGTCCGTCCTCGCCTCTGCCCGTGCCTCTGGCCGCCGTGCTCTGGCCGGTGTGTGCTCTGGCCGCCGTGCTCTGGCCGGCGTGCTCTGGCCGGCGCTGGCCGGATGCCCGCGTCCGGTGCGTCAACGGGCGCGCGGCACCGTCGGCAGAATGGACGCATGGCCACACGTGAACTCCAAGTCGGATACGCCGCGATGCTCGAGCAGTTCGCCCCCATGGAGGTCGTCGAGCTCAGCGCCCACGCCGAGCGGCACGGCTTCTCCGGGGTCATGGCCGCCGACCACTTCCAGCCCTGGGTGCCGCAACAGGGCCAGGCGGCCTTCGTGTGGAACGTGCTCACCGCGATCGGCGAGCGCACCAAGGGCGATCTGGGACCGGGTGTGACGACGCCGAGCTTCCGCTTCCACCCTGCGATGGTGGCCCAGGCGTCCGCGACGCTCGCGGCCATGTACCCGGGCAGGCACTGGCTCGGTCTCGGCTCGGGCGAAGCCCTGAACGAGCACGTGATCGGCGGGTACTGGCCCGAGGCGCCCGAGCGCATCAACCGCATGTTCGAGGCCATCGACATCATCAAGAAGCTGTTCTCGGCATCCCTCGCGGGCAAGGACACCAAGCACTCCGGCCAGTTCTTCAAGCTCGAGTCGACGAGGCTGTGGACCATGCCGGAGCAGGCGCCGGAGATCCTCATCGCGACGGCCGGGCCCGTGACGGCGAAGCGCGCTGGGCAGAGCGTCGACGGGCTCATCACGGTGGGGGCGCCGCTGGAGAAGATCAACGGCCTGTTCGCGAAGTTCGACGAGGGGCAGCGCGACGCAGGCAAGAATCCGGATGACGCGCCGCGTCTGCTGCAGCTGCACCTCAGCTGGGCGCCGACCGACGAGGAGGCCTTGGCCAACGCCATGCGCGAGTGGCCGAACGGCGGCATGAAGTTCCCGAAGGCCGACATCCGCTCGCCGTTCGAGTTCGAGCAGATCGCGAAGCTCGTGCGGCCGGAGGATTTCGAGGGCCGCATGGTGATCTCCAGCGACCCGGATGTGCACAGGGCAGCGATCCAGCGGTACATCGACCTCGGCTTCGACCGGGTGTACTTGCACAACGTGGGCCGCAACCAGCGGGAGTGGATCGAGGTCTTCGGGCGCGACGTGCTGCCCAAGCTGCACCGATGACGGCCGCCCGGCTCACCGCGTGGGCGGTGCCCGGCATCCGCGAGATCGTGCCGGGCGACGACCTGGCCACGCTGGTGGGCGACGCGCTGCACGCGGACGCCCGCGAGCATCCGGAGCACGCGCTGCAGGCCGGCGACATCCTCGTCGTGACGAGCAAGGTCGTCTCCAAGGCGGAGGGGCGGGTCGTCGAGGCCGACGACCGCGAGGATGCCATCACCGCAGAGACGGTGCGGGTCGTGGCCACCCGCGCCCACGACGGCGGCCTCACGCGCATCGTCGAGAACCGGCAGGGCGTCGTGGGGGCGGCGGCGGGCGTCGACGCGAGCAACGCCCCCGATGGGCACGTGCTGCTGCTTCCGGTCGACCCCGATCGCTCCGCACGATCGCTGGCCGAGGCGTGGCGCGCCCGGTTCGGCGTGCGGCTCGGCGTGATCGTCACCGACACGCTGGGGCGCGCATGGCGGATCGGTCAGACCGATGTGGCGATCGGAGCGGCAGGCGTGAGCGTCGTCGACGATCTGCGCGGCCAGACGGATGCGGCGGGCAAGCCGCTCGCCGTCACGCAGCCCGCGGTCGGCGACGAGCTGGCAGCGCTCGGCGACCTCGTCAAAGGCAAAGCCAGCGGATGTCCCATCGCCGTCGTCCGTGGCGCCGGCCGTCTCGTGGTCGACGGCACGGACGCGAGCGAGCCGTTCACCACGGGACGCTCGCTGGCCAGAACGGGACCGACCGACATGTTCCGGCTCGGAACCGACGAGGCGCTGGCCGAGGGATACCGTCGGGGCCTGCACGCCGGCCTCGCGCTCGCCGCGGGCCGCGAGCCGCGCTGGAACGTTGTCATCCCGTTCAAGGGCGGCGACGCCGCGAAGTCCCGTCTGACGGCCCTCGGCATCGATCGGGGCGAGCTGGCCATCGCCTTCCTGCGCGACACCGTCGCCGCTGTGACCCGGGCCGACGGCGTCGACCGGGTCGTCATCGTGTCGGGGCAGGTGCCGCAGGGGTCGTCCACGGGGGCGGGCGCGAGGGCGGGCGCGGGCTCGGGGGAGGAGGTCGGCGGCTCGGCGGCCGGTGCCCTGCGGGACGCGCTGGCGCCGTTCGCCGTCGAGATCGTTCCCGACCCAGGCGGCGGTCTCAATGCGGCGGTCGCCGCGGGCCTCGCGCATGCGCAAGGGCTGGCCCGTGAGGCGTTCACGGCCGTGCTGGTCGGCGACCTTCCGGCGCTCACCAGTGCCGACCTCTCGTCCGCGCTGCGCCTGGCGGGGGAGGCGGCGCGGGGCGGGCATCCGGTCGCGTTCGTCGCCGACGGCGAGGGAACCGGCACGACGACGATCACGGTCGCACCCGGCGCCGTCGCGCCGACACGTTTCGGCGCGAACTCACGCGCGTTGCACGCCGACGCTGGATACCTGGAGCTCGGCGTGCCCGTCGAGTCGTCGCTCAGGAGCGACGTCGACGAGCCGGACGCACTGGCTGCTCTCGGCGAGCGCCTCGGCGCCGCGACGCGCCGCCTTTTGGGCTAGCGCGGGCGGCGTCGCACTCCGGCGGACTCCGCCTCAGCCGTTGACCGCGTCGCGCCACTTCAGCAGGCGATCCACGCGGTCCCAGTCGAAGCGCGGCGCCTTGATGCCGACCGTGAACAGGCGGGCGCCCAGGCCGTGGAACTCGTCGAGCTCCGACGTCGAATCCGCGTGCCCGGGCTCGACCGAGACGGTGATCTCGCTGCGGTCGCGGCCGATGGTGTCGCACCACTGGTCGAGCACCCCGAGCTTGTGACGCAGCGTGTCCGCGTCGGAGAAGCTGTGCCAGATATCCGCGTGCCTGGCGACGATGCGCAGCGTCTTGCGCTCTCCGCCACCGCCGATGAGCACCGGGATGTGCCGCGTCGGCGCCGGATTCAGCAGGCTCCAGCGGCGTTCGATGCGCGGCATCGCCTCGGCCAGCTCGTCGAGCCGGGATCCGGCGGTGCCGAACTCGTATCCGTACTCGTCGTAGTCGCGACGGAACCAGCCGGAGCCGATGCCGAAGATGAGGCGTCCCTCGCCGCCCTTCGCGCTGATGTGGTCGACGGTTCGCGCCATGTCGGCGAGCAGGTCGGGGTTGCGATAGCTGTTGCAGCTGACCAGCGGACCGAACTCGATGCGCTCGGTCTGCTCGGCCCACGCGGCCAGCATCGTCCAGCCCTCGAAGTGCAGGCCGTCGGGCTCACCGGACAACGGGTAGAAGTGGTCCCAGTTGAACGCTATGTCGACGCCGAGATCCTCGAGTCGCAGCACGGTGTCGCGCAGGGTCTGGTATTCGGCGTGCTGCGGCGCGATCTGCACGCCGACGCGGACGGGGGTCTCCTGGCTCGTGGGCACGGCTCTCCTCAGGGATGTCGGTGGATGCCTTCGACGCTAGCGGCGCTGCCCCGCGCGCGTGGCGGGGTGGCGGACGCGCACGGAGCCGCTACGCCTGCGGCAGGGGCAGCGCGAATGCCGCGGGATCGAACGTGCCGTTGCGCTCGCGGAAGGTGTGCGCGTATCCGGGCCAGAGCAGCGTGAGACGGCCGCTGCGCTCGTCCACGTACCAGCTCGTGCATCCGCTCAGCCACACGGTGTCACGGGCGGCGGCGTCGAGGTCGGCGACGTAGGCATCCTCCGCCTCCTGGGGGATATCCAGCGGCACGTCCGACCCGGCCAGATGGTCGAGCGCACCGAGCACGTAGTCGAGCTGCGCCTCGATCATGTAGACGGCCGAGTTGTGGCCGAGGCTCGCGTTCGGGCCGTCGAGCACGAAGAAGTTCGGAAAGCCGTGCACCACGGTGGACGCGTAGGCGCGCATGCCCTCCGCCCAGTGCTCCGCCAGCCGGATGCCGCCGCGCCCGGTGACGAGGTGGGCGAACGGCGGCGTCGTGGCGCGGAATCCGGTGGCGAAGACGAGCACGTCGACGTCGTGGCGGCCGCCGCCGGACGAGACAGCCGTCGAGTCGTCGATCCGGTCCAGCGCCGATGGTTCGAGCGTGACGTTCGTCCTGCACAGCGCCGGGTAGAAGTCGTCGGAGAGCAGCACGCGTTTGCAGCCGATCTCGTAGTTCGGCGTCATGGCGTCGCGGAGCCGCTGGTCGGTCAGCTGTCGCTCGCGGTGCGCGCGGGCGCGTTCCCTGAGCGCGTCGATCGCCTCCGGCACTCGGAGCCGCTGCGGGAACGCCGCCTCCGCGGCCCAGAAGATCTCCTCGCGCACCCGGGAGCGCTCGCCCGGGTCCTCGAACGTCCTGAGCTCTGAGGCCGTGTACGCGCGGTCGCCCCGCGGCACCACGTAGGGGGCGTTGCGCTGGAACACCGTCACGTGCGCGGCGCTTCTCGCCAGCCGAGGCAGCAGCTGCACCGCCGACGCGCCCGTGCCGACAAGTCCGACCCGCGCGCCGGCCACGGGGGCTCCCGGGTCCCAGGCCGCGGTATGCATTACCGTGCCGGGGAACCCGTCCAGGCCGTCGATGCGCGGGATGCGCGGCTCGCTGAGCCTCCCGACCGCGCTCACCAGGGTGCGGGCGCGGTAGAGCGCGCGGGGCGTCGTGACGAGCCATCGCCCGTCGACGTCATCCCACCGGGCGGCATGCACCGGCTCGCGGAACCTGAGGTGCGGAAGCAGGCCCTCCTCGCGCGCGCACTCGCGCAGGTACTCCTGCAGCTCAGCCCCGCTCGGGTAGACGCGCGACCAGTCCGGCTTCGTGCGGAACGAGTACGAGTACAGATGCGACGGGATGTCGCACGCCACCCCCGGATAGACGTTGTCGCGCCAGGTGCCACCCACGTCGTTCGCGCGCTCGAGGATGACGAACGTGTCGTCGACACCCCGTTCTGCGTTACGGCGCTTCATCAGGATGCCGAGGCCCAGCCCCGCGAAGCCGGCGCCCACGATCACGGTGTCGACTTCGATCGCTCTGCGGCTGTCCATCGCGGCGTCGGCATGGGTCGCGGTGTATGCATCGATCGCGGCGTCGGCATGGATCGCCGCGCTCTGCCTTCGGCTGGGCTCCGCCGCTTCGGGCGCCAGGCCGGCGGAGTCCGTCATGACGACACCCGTTCGTACGTGGTCGTGCGCTGGACGAGCGGCCGGCCGACCTCGTCGGCGATGCGCCGCATGTCGGCGACGCCGAGCACCCGGCCCTGTTCCGGGCCGGCCCATGGCGCGAGCTCGCCGTCGATGAGCACGCCGCCGAGGTCGTCCACTCCGCCGCACAGCACGAGCCGGGTCCCGTGCAGGCCGAGCTTGGTCCACGCCGCCTGCACGTGGTCGATCGCGCCGGCCAGCATGAGGCGGGCCACGGCGTGCACGGCGAGCGACTCGCCCAGATCGGGACCGGGACGAGCGCCGGGCACGCTCACGGGCGAGTCCTGCGGTACGAACGGCATCGCGATGAACTCCGTGAAGCCTCCCGTGCGGCGCTGGAGCTCGAGAAGCATCCTGAGGTGGGCGACCTGATCCCGCGCGGACTCGATGTGGCCGTAGACCATGGTGGCCGTCGAGCGGAGACCGGCGCGGTGCGCCGCCTCCACTGTCGCGACCCAGTCGGCGACGGGCAGCTCGGACCCGCCGGAGAGCACGTCGCGAATGCGGTCGTCGAGGATGCGCGCTCCCGTGCCCGGCACGGTGCCGGCCCCGGCCTCGCGCAGCGCGGAGAGATATTCCGTCAGCGGCATGCGCATCCGGGCGGCGGCGTCGAGGTGCTCGATCGGCCGGTAGGCGTGCACGTGGAGCTGGGGATGATGGGCCTGCAGGGCCCGCACGAGATCGAGGTACGCGGATGCCGGCAGCGCGTCGCGGATGCGCCCCTGCACGCACACCTCGGTGGCGCCGAGCGCGACCGCCTCGTCGGCGAGCGCGGTGACGTCTTCGAGCGTGAGGACTCGGGGCGCCGCCGCGCCACCGTGGGGATCGACCGCCTCGCTGTCCGCCGCGAGCAGCGACGCGTCGAGGTTGCGATTGACGACGTAGGTGATCTCGTCGCCCACCCGCTCGCGCCGCACGTCGTCAGCGACCGCGCGCAGCGCATCCAGGTCGGCGCCTCGTGCACCGAGCAGCAGGACGTACGCTTCATCGTCGAGCCCCGCCGGGTCGCGTCGCGCTGCCTGCAAGAGGGCGGGGATCTGTGTCCCAGGGGCAGTCCTCCCGCCGGCGGCCTCCTCCGCCGTGCCGGCCTGCGGATCGAGGCGCCAGGGGCGGCTGACGACGGGGGCAGACTCGTCCGCGAGGCCGTCGTCATCCGCAAGCGCCAGCGTGTGGGGCAGCACTGAAGGGTCGATCCACGGCTCGCCCTCACGGATGAAGTGCGGATGCGCCGTGAGGCGTTCGTGCAGCGCGAAGCCCGACCTGCCGGTCAGCCTGGCCAGCTCGTCGATCTGCGGCCAGGGTCGCTCCGGATTCACGTGGTCGGGCGTGAGCGGGCTGACGCCGCCCCAGTCGTCGATGCCCGCGCGCAGCAACAGTGCGAGCTCGTCGTGGTCCGTGAGGTTCGGCGGCGCCTGCACGCGGGCATCCGCGCCGAGCACGAGGCGCGTGACGGCGACGGCCGCCGCGTACTCGTCTGCTTCGAGGTCGGGCCTGTGCATCATGGCCGTGGCATACTTCGCCCGGAAGTTCTGCACGATCACCTCCTGCACGTGCCCCCACCGCTCGTGCGTGTCGCGGAGCGCGAACATGGCATCGACCCGGTCGCGAACGCTCTCGCCGATGCCGAGCAGGACGCCGGTCGTGAACGGGATGCGGGAGCGTCCGGCGTCGTCGATGACGCGCAGCCGCACGGCGGGATCCTTGTCGGGTGAGCCGTAGTGCGCCTGGCCCTTCTCCGACCACAGCCGAACGGACGTGGTCTCGAGCATCATCCCCATCGACGGAGCGACCGGCTTGAGCCGCTGCAGCTCCGCCCAGCTCATGACGCCCGGGTTCAGGTGGGGGAGCAGCCCCGTCTCCTCCAGCACGCGGATCGCCATCGCCCTCATGTACTCGAGCGTCGAGGCGTATCCGTGCTCGGCCAGCCACTCGCGGGCGACGGCCCACCGGTTCTCCGGCCGGTCGCCGAGTGTGAAGAGCGCCTCCTTGCAGCCCATCGCCGCGCCCTGCCTCGCGATCTCCAGCACCTCCTCTTCGGAGAGGAACGGGGAGATGCCGGCCTTCGCCAGCTTGCCCGGCGTCTGCACGAAGATGCAGTAGTGGCATCTGTCCTGGCAGAGGTGCGTGAGCGGGATGAAGACCTTGCGCGAGTAGGTGATCACTCCCGGCCTGCCCGCACGTTCCAGGCCCCGGTCGCGCAGCCGTCCCGCGATCTCCAGCAGGGCGTCGAGGTCCGCGTCGCGGGCGAAGAGCAGCGTCTCCGCGTCGTCGACCGTCGGCGGGATGCCCGCTTCCGCGGCTTCCCGGGCGGCCTCCAGCGCCTGCGCCATCCGCTCCTCCGACGGTGCTTCCGCCGCGGTACCGTCCTCCTGCGGCATCGAGGAGGTCGCGGTTCGCGCGGCCTCGTCCACGGGATTCCGGCGGGCGGAGACGTCGGTGACGGTCAGCAGCTTGGCGGGCACGAGCATCCTCTGGGAACGGGCCACGCACGGGCCCGAGAACGGACGGGAGAGGCAGAAAAGAAGGGATGCGGCCCAGATCGGAGGCCATACAGCTGATTCGTGCCCAGGATAGCGAGCGCACCCCGTGCCGGTGGCGGCGCGCCGGGAACCGGGCCGCGCCCGGTGACGTCGCGTGCGACCGGGCGGAGCGGTCGCGTCCTCAGGCCGCCGGCGTCGGCCGGTACGCGACCCGCGCGGCCGTCATCAGCGCCTGGTGAGCCGCACGACAGGGATCACGCGGCTGGTCTTCTGCTCGTAGTCGAGGAAGCCCGGGTTGTGCGTCGTGAACTCGCGCCAGGCGGCGTCGCGTTCCTCCCCCTCGAGCGCCGTCGCGTGCACGTGCACGTCGCCGTCGTCCGCCGTCTCGATGACGATGTCCGGGTGGGCGAGCAGGTTGTGGTACCAGGCCGGGTTGTCGGGTGCGCCGGCCTTGGACGCGGCGATCAGCCAGGAATCCGGACCGGTCTTGAGGGATGCGACGGGACTGACGCGCTCGACGCCGCTCTTGGCTCCGATGTGGTGCAGCAGCACCAGCTTGCGCCCGAAGTGCCCGACGGAGCCGCCGTTGGCCCTGAACTCGTCGATGACCGGCTGGTTGTAGCCCGCGTTGTCTGCCATTCATGCTCCCCGTTCCGCGATGAACGTTCCCGTTGGTGGTCCCATCGATGATCTCGTCGACGGCCGGCGCCGATCACGCTCGGCGCCGTCCCGCCGCGATCCTACGCACGAGGACCGATCCTGTGGGGTGCTCGTGTCAGGCGAGCGCGAGCCGGAGCGCCTGCTCGGCCATCCGTGCCGTCGCCGGCACGTCGCGCATCCACAGCGGCACGCCCAGCGCGTCCAGTCCTGCGGCCTGGAGGGCCGGAACGGCCTCCGCGTCCACCTCGTCGACGAGCCAGCCGTCGAGCAGGCCGCCCGAGTGGCGCGCCCCGTAGTGCAGACCGACCGCGAGCGCCGACGTCTCCACGCCGATCACGGTGAGGCAGGCATCCGCCATGCCGCGCACGGCGGCGCCGCCGATGATGGGGGAGACGCCCACGACGCGCGCCGACGTCTCCCGCACGGCGTCGCGCACGCCGGGGACGTTGAGGATCGTGCCCACCGAGACCACGGGATTGGACGGCGGCACGATCACCACATCCGCGTCACGGATCGCGTCGATCACGCCGGGCGCCGCGGCGGCCGACTCGAGCCCGACCTGCACGAACTCGGAGGCGGTCACACCTGCCCGGTACCGCACCCACCACTCCTCGAAATGGATGAGCGAACCGGCCGGATGCTCGTCCGCCGCCTCGCGCAGCCGCACATGCGTCTCCACCTGCTGATCACTCATCGGCACGATCCGCGCGCCCGGCCGCCACCGCTCGCACAGGTACCTGGTCGCATCGCTGAGTGTGGAGCCGTCGCGCAGCAGCTCGGTGCGCACGATGTGCGTTCCGAGGTCGAGGTCGCCGAGCGTGAACCAGTCCCAGCCCCTGCCGTATGCGGCGATCTCGGCGGACACCCGCCTGCTCTCGTCTGCACGCCCCCACCCCTGCTCCTCGCTGATGCCGCCGCCGAGCGTGTACATCACGGTGTCGAGGTCGGGGCAGACGCGCAGGCCGTTCAGCGTCATGTCGTCTCCCGTGTTGACGACGACGGTGACATCGACGAGCGACCCGCCCTCCCCATCGGGATACGCCTCGCGAAGATGGGCGAGGAGGCCGCGCGTGAAGCGGGCCCCGCCCACGCCGCCGGCCAGCACGGTCACACGATGCAGATCGGTCATGCCACAAGTCAACAGCAGTCGCGCGGCACCGATCGCCACAGCAGGTTCAGAGGTGGTCGTCGCGCCTGGCCTGCATGGCCTCGCGCACCACGCTCCAGGCATCCGCCACATCGCCGACATGGCCGAGCTTGTCGGGGTTCAGCACGGTGCGGATGGCCTGCACCCTTCCCTCCTGCACGTCCAGGCTCCACGTGTTGAGCACCCGGCCGTCGCGATCGCGGAAGATCGCGCCCGGCTCGCCGTTCACGGGGCGCTGCTCGACGACACCGCCGATGTTCCGGAACGCGTCGTAGATCGCCACGAGCGCGTGAGCCACATTGGTGTCCCCGAACATGCCGCGGCCCCAGTTCGGAGCCTTGCCGCCGCTGTCGCTGACCAGCTGCACGTCGGCCGTCAGCAGCTCGCGCAGTCCGTCGACGTCTCCGTCGCGCAGCGCGTCGAAGAACCGGTCGGCCAGTTCGTCTCTGGCAGCCCGGTCGGACTCGAAGCGCCTGCGGCCCTCGTCCATGTGGCGTCTCGCGCGCACGGCGGCCTGCCTGCACGCGGCCTCCGACCGGCCGACCGCCGTCGCGACCTCGGCGAACCCGAAGCCGAACACCTCGCGCAGCACGAACACCGCCCGCTCCAGGGGACTGAGCCGTTCGAGTAGGAGCAGGGCGGCCATCGACAGCGAGTCGGCCAGCTCGGCGGCCCGCTCGGGGTCCTCGTACGGATCCGACAGGAGCGGCTCGGGAAACCAGGGGCCCACGTACTCCTCGCGCCGCACGCGTGCCGATCGCAGCTCGTCCAGGCACAGCCTCGTGACGATGGTCGACAGGTAGGCCTTCACGGAGTCCGGACGGGCGCCGGATGCCTGAAACCTCACCCACGTCTCCTGCACGGCGTCCTCTGCGCCGGAGACGCTGCCCAGAATGCGGTACGCAATGGAGAAGAGCAGGGGACGCAGCTCTTCGAACTGCTCGACGCGGCCGCTTTCGCCGCTGTCGTCGGTGTCGCCGCTGTCGTCGCCCGCGCGGTCGTCGGCCCGGTCGCGCCCTGTGCGGTCCTCGGTCACGACGCCCGCACCTCCGGTCGAGCGGGTGCGGAGAACTCGGCGCGGAACCCCTGCCGCCACGACGGGTAGATCAGGTGCCACCCCAGCTCCCGCTTCGCCTTCGCATTCGAGAACGCGCGCCCTTCTGTCATCATGACGACAGCCTGGTCGCCGGCGAGCATGCGCGCCAGCCACACCGGAACGCGCATCGGCGGCTTCGCCCCCGCGCACTCCGCCAGATAGGGCAGCCAGTCCCGCGCCTGTGCCGGCTCGTCGTCCACGATGTTGAACACACCGGCCGCATGCTGTTCGATCGCGAGCGCGGTCGCGCTCGCGGCATCGTCGAGATGGATCCACGAGCTGTACCCCGCCCCGTTCCCCACGAGCGGGTACTGCCGCTTGCGGATGAGCTCCACCTGGTCGTCCGTCGCGCCCGGTCCGTACAGCGCGCCGTAGCGCAGAACCGCGCCGCCGGCATCCAGCACGCGTTCCTCCGAGTGCCGCAGCGCCTCGAGGCCGACTTCGGAGGCGGTTCCCGGCATGAGGTTGAGGGTGGCCTGCTCGTCTTGGACGGCCGGGCCGTCCGGGTCGCCGTTCCAGCTCGCGTACCCCTGCGCCACGATCGTGCCCACCCCGGCGGCCCGTGCCGCAGCGAGCAGGTTGTCCGTTCCCGTGGTGCGCAGCCGGTTCGTGCCGGCGAACCACCTGTCGGGATGCTTGATGTCGGGCTTGCCCGCGTGCGACAGCGAGATGGCGGTCATCTCGTGCGCCAACGCATCCGGTCTGGCCGCGGTGAGGGCCCTGCGAACGGCATCCGCGTCGAGGCCGTTCATGACCACGCCCTCCGCCCCGAGCTCCTCCAGCAACCGCAGCTTCGCCGCGCTGGTGGTGGAGGCCACCACATCGTGCCCGCGTTCCACCAGCCGCGGGATCAACCGCCTCCCGAGGACACCGCTTCCGCCTGCCACGAAGACCCGCATCGTGTCGTCCTTCCTTTCGGCGCGCTGTTCGCGCCAACTGACTTCTCACGGTCTGAGACGAGACGGCCGGGCCGAACGTGACATCGGGGCAGAATCGAGGCATGCCGTCGTCGCCCAGGTTTTCCCCGCTCCGTGCCGTTCGCGCAGGCGTGGCCTGGTTCTCGCGAACGAGGTTCTTCCGCAGGGTGGGGCCGACCGTCATGCCGCCGTTGGAGCGGATGATGAGGGCGCTCACGGGAGGCAGGGTGCAGCTGAGCGGACTGCTCGTGCCGTCCCTCGTGCTACGCACGACGGGAGCGAAGAGCGGTCTCGTGCGCGAGACGACGCTCATGTACTGCCCCGAGCCCGGCAACCGGATGCTCGTCACCGGCAGCAACTTCGCCCGCGACACGCATCCGGCGTGGACGGCGAACCTCATCGCGCATCCGGGTGCCGTCGCCGTCGTGCACGGCAGACCCATCGCGGTGCGGGCGGAGCTCATCGGAGACGACGAACGAGAGGATGTCTGGGCCTACATCCAGCGGCAGTGGCCGGGCTACCGGGGCTACGAGCGGGCGAGCGGACGAGTGCTGCGCATCTTCCGCCTGGTCCCCACCTCCGCCTCCCGCTGAGCCTGCATACCGCTGGTTGAGCTTGTCGAAACCAGCCCAAACCCACGGTAGGGGTTTCGACAGGCTCAACCCACGGTGGGCTCGACGGGCTCAACCCACGGCGGCGGCGCTACTTCAGGAGCCGGGAGAGAACGCGGTCGGCGAGCGGCTTGCCGCCCGTCTGGCATGTCGGGCAGTACTGGAACGTGGAGTCCGCGTAGATCACCTGCCTGATCGTGTCTCCGCAGACCGGGCAGGGCTCACCCGTACGTCCGTGCACGCGCAGGTTCGACTTCTTCTCTGCCTTGAGCTCGGATGCCTGCAGCCCGTCCGCGCGTTCCAGTGCCTCCCTCAGCGTCGTCTGCGTCGCGTCGTAGAGCGCGTGCACGTCATCCGCCGGCATGTTCGCCGGCTTGAAGGGCGACATCTTCGCCACGTGCAGGATCTCGTCGGAGTACGCGTTGCCGATACCCGCGATCTTCGCCTGATTGCGCAGCACGCCCTTGATCTGGGCGCGTCCCGCCGCGGACAGGATGCCGGCGAACACCTCCTCGGTCAACTCCGGTGCGAGGGGGTCCGGTCCGAGCCGGGCGACTCCCGGGACGTCGGATGGCTGCCGCACGAGCGAGATCGCCAGGCTCTTCTTCGTCCCCGCCTCGGTGATGTCGAGACCGGAGCCGTCGTCGAGCACGAGCCGTGCCGCGAGCGGTCCCGCGCTGCGGCCTCGCGGTCGGGCGGCGGGGACGGGCGCCGCGTCCCGCCAGCGGATCCAGCCCGCCCTGGCGAGATGGATGATGAGGTGCAGGCGCTCGCCGGATCCGGCCTCCGCGGGCTCCACCGTGAGGTCGAGGAACTTGCCGTGCCGGCCGACGCCGGACACGAGCATCCCGTGCAGCACCGACACCGGAGGGTCGAACGTCTTCAGCGCCGCGAACGACGTGACGTCGAACCTGTCGATGACGCGACCGCGCAGCCGACGGTCGAGGTCGGCGGCCAGCGCGTGCACTTCGGGCAGTTCCGGCACATCCCTAGTGTGCACCGTGCCGCCGACACACCGCACGGCACGGTCCCTGCGATCTCCACGTGCGACGTCCGACGTGCGCGATCGGTCCGTTTCTCGTCCGCGGGTCCCTCTGTTGACGCTAGGAACGGGACCCGTGGATGACAAGTGGACCGGCGGATGGGAAATGGACCCGCGGATAAGAAGCGGACCGGCGGATGAGAAACCTGCGCTCAGCTCAGGATGTCCTTGGTGGCGAACCGCGCGTAGGCCAGCGCCCCGAACACCGTGACGTAGCCCAGCTGCAGCAGCGCGTTCTGCCCGTACGAGTCCCACACCACCGGATCCCGCAGCAGATCCCCGAACCCGAGCCAGTAGTGAGTGAACAGCCACGGATGCACCCAGTCCAGCTGCGGAAGCTGATCGAGGATCTGAGACACCCCGGCCAGCACCACCGTCGCGGCCATCGCGCCCACCGGAACCGTCGTCAGCGTGGAGATGAACAGTCCGATCGCGCCCAGCGAGGTGAGGGACAGCGCCACGTAGCAGGCGAGCAGCGCGGTGCGGACGAAGAAGCCTGCGGCATCCACCGTGTCGCCGGAGAGCAGCGTCACCGGGCCGATCGGGAACAGCAGCGCGCCGATGCCGATGCCGGCCAGCACGATCACCACGGTGGCCGCGAGCGCGAAAGCGAGCACGCCGACGTACTTGACGATGAGCAGCCGCAGCCGTCCGGTGGGCGCCACGAGCAGATAGCGCAGGGTGCCGAGCCCCGCCTCGCCCGCGATGGTGTCGCCTGCGACGACGCCGAGCGTGAGCGGCAGGAACAGCGGTATGCACACCACGAGCGCGGTGAACGCCACGAACAGGCCGTTGTCGGTGATGGCGCCGAGGAAGGCGGGTCCGCGCCCTGAAGACCCTGCTCCCGTGACGCGCACCACGATCGCGATGAGCACCGGAACGGCGGCGAGCGCGACGAGCATGGCGATGGTGCGCCTGCGGCGGAACAGCGTGCCGAGCTCCGACCCGAGCAGCGCGAACACGCGACGGCGAGCGATGCCGCCTGTGCCGGATGACACCGACGCCTCGCGCGCGCCCGCTGCGGCCTCAGCCTGCGACATCGAAGCCCTCCCCGGTGAGTGCGACGAACCGGTCCTCCAGCGACGGCGACGTGATCTGGAATCCGCGCACCCGCACGTCCGCCGCGACGAGCGCCGCGACGATCGCCTCCGGCGCCATGGCCTCCTGCAGCGGGGCGACGACGACGTCGCCCGTGACCGAAGGCTCGAGGCCGAGCGAGACGAGCACG
Source organism: Humibacter sp. (assembly GCF_035547335.1). GTDB lineage: Bacteria > Actinomycetota > Actinomycetes > Actinomycetales > Microbacteriaceae > Humibacter. The sequence continues at coordinate 81,902 of NZ_DASZVF010000034.1, forward strand.
GATGCCGCGGCGCCGGCATCCGGCGTGCTCACCACCGCCTCGTGTCCGCCCGTGGCCCGCAGCTCCTCGAGCGAGCCGGATGCCACGAGCCGGCCGGCCCGCATCACGGCCACATGGCTGCACAGCTGCTCCACCTCGCTCAGCAGGTGACTGGAGACGAAGACCGTCGCGCCGTCGTCCGCGAGCCTGCGCACGAGCGAGCGCACCTCGCGCGTTCCCTGCGGGTCGAGCCCGTTGCTGGGTTCGTCGAGCACGAGCAGCTCCCGCTCGCGAAGGAGCGCGCCGGCGAGCCCCAGGCGCTGTTTCATGCCGAGCGAGTAGGCGTGCGCCTTCTTGTCGGCTGCATGGGTCAGGCCGACGCGCTCGAGAGCGTCGGCGACGCGCTGTCGCCTGGTGCTGGCGACCGACCGCGGGTCTGCCGCGTCGAGCCGGCTCAGGTTGGCGCGACCGGTGAGGTACGGGTAGAACGCCGGGCCCTCGACGAGAGCGCCGACGCGGGGGAGGACGGCGGCGGATGCGCGTGGCATCCGCTCTCCCAGCAGCTCGACTTCACCGGCCGTCGGCTCGGTCAGCCCGAGCAGCATGCGAATGGTCGTCGTCTTGCCCGAGCCGTTGGGGCCGAGGAATCCGTACACGGAGCCGCGCGGAACATCCAGGTCGAGTCCGTCGACGGCGAGCTGCCGCCCGAACCTCTTGGTCAATCCGCTGATGCCGATCGCGCGACTCGCTCTGGGCGCGCCGGCCAAGGCGCTCATGCCTGCGTCGCGGGGTCGGCTCGCCTCATTTCGCCGCCGACTGGAGGGCGGTGAGGGGAACGGCTCCCGCGTACAGTCGCCCGTCGTTCGTGATCAACACCGAGAACAGCGACGTCTGCAGGCCTCGTACGCCGTCGACCGACTGGGTGAGTTCGTTCAGCAGGTGCGACTGGTCGGCGGTGAGCCCCGACATGCCCGAGCCGAGCGCGCCGGACGGCACGGCGACCACCGACGTCCAACCTGACCCGATCACCGTCGGGCCCTCGAACGACCCAGGCACGCGATGGTCCGGATGCGCGGTGTGCGACGGCAGCGACTTCTGCGTCACCTTCGCACCCTTCGGAGGCGTGAAGCTGAAGTTGGAGGCGGCGGGGGTGCCGAAGTCCACCGACGTGAAGGCGACGGAGACCGCTGCAGACTTCTGTCCGCGGGCGTCGACCTGTGCCGCGAGCGGCACGCCCGTCTTCGCGTCCACCGAGAGCACCGCCTTGCCGACCAGCGTGTCGGACGTCTTCGGCGTGATCGTCAGGCGCCACACGCTGCGCGAGGCGACCGATCCCTTCGACACCGTGAGCGTCGAGTCGACGCCGGCCTTCTTCACGAGCCGTGACGCGACATCCTGAGGCGTGGCGGTGGGGGAACCGGATGAGGCGCTGTCGGCCGTCTTCGACGGCAGCGTCACGTGCACCGCCTTCTGGGTCTTCGAATCCCATGTCCACACGTCGGTGCCGTTGCGCACGACGTCGCGCTCGGCGAGGCTGTCGAGCACCTGCAGGCGTTGCTTGCTCGGCCCGTCGACGTAGACCCGCGCCTTGTGCGAGGCGGTGAGCAGTTCGAGGATGCCGGATGCCTGTGCCGTCGACCCTCCTGCGCCCGTCGCGCCCGCGGGCAGCTCGGGCAGACCCAGATCGCTGGTCTGCTCGATCGTGCCGGAGTAGTGCGCGTTCTTCGCCTTCGCGATCGACGCCAGCACGCTGGCGGCGGACGGAGTGGACGCCTGCTGAACGGTCCCTGCGTCGGCCGCGAACGCGGGCGCGGAGACGACGCCGGCCACGACCACGGCCACGACCACGGGCGCGACCAGTGCGGGAAGCCACTTCAGAAGTCTCTTCATCGGGTATCACCTCGGCGAGGGCCATAGCGGGGAGCGGCCCTCGCCCGTCAGGGTAAGTCGGAATGCTCCATCCTGGCTGGGTTTACTCCGTCGTTGACTGGGTCCCGTCCACCGGTTCGACGCGGTGCTCGCCAGCGGCGGCGAGCAGGCTCGCCATCGCCTCGGCGTCGTGCGGCGCATACCCCTTCGCGTCGTTGTCGAAGTACACGTAGATGTCGCGCTCCGCTCCGCCCTGCCTTGCCTGCCTGAGCATCCTCGCGGCCCAGGCGCGCAACGACGCCTCGTCGTATCCGCTCGTGTACAACTCCTCGCCGCCGTGCAGCCGGGCGTAGACGAAATCAGCCGTCTGCTCGTCGAACACCGGGAAGCGTCCAGCAGAGTCCGCCAGCACGAGCGCGATGCCGTGCCTGCGCAGGATGTCGGCGGCGCGGGCATCCGCGAAGCTCGGATGCCTCGGCTCGAGCGCGTGCAGCAGCCGCTGCCCCTGCTGCCCCGCCGTCTTGCCCGACGGGATCTCCACGCGCTTCACCTTCGCGTCGTGTCCGCGAGCGATCTCCGCCGCCTGGCCGAACGTCGTGGGCAGCCGTGCGCAGAACCGCTCGAGCAGCTCCGCGTCGAACTCGAGCCGCTCGGGAAGCTGCCAGAGCAGCGGGCCGAGCTTGTCGCCCAGCAGCAGTACGCCGGAGGCGAAGAAGTTCGCCATCGCCTGATCGATGCCCTTCAGCCGGAGCATGTGCGTGAGGTATCTGCCGCCCTTGACACCGAACACGAAGCCGGGCGGGGTCTCGTCGTGCCAGCGCCGGTAGGAGGCCGGCGACTGCAGCGAATAGAAGGAGCCGTTGAGCTCGACGGTGTTGAGCCTGCCCGCGAGGTAGGCGAGTTCGTCCCTCTGCCGAAGACCTGCGGGATAGAAGTCCCCTCGCCACGACGGGTAGCGCCACCCTGAGGTGCCGACGAACGCTCGGGGGCTCATGCCTCCAGTGTGCCCGTCGTCGTGCCCGAAAATCGCACCGTGGCCGGATCAGAGCGACGGATGCCTGCTCAGCAGCGCGGACCCCTCACGATGGCCCCCGGCGGGAAGCGTCAGTGCTTGGCCTCGACCGCGTAGTGCTGCGTGTCGACGATCGACGAGCGCTCCGGCGTCTCCTTGCGGGTGCGGGCGTCCCGTGCCGAATCGAACAGCGTCCAGAAGCAGAACAGCCCGAAGATCACCGCTCCAGCGGCGAAGACGATGTACTCCACGGAACGCTTCCTCTCGTCGTATCCGACTACTCACTGTACCGTGGCGCGGGCCGTCTCCGCCGCACGCCGGCGTCGTGCATCCGGCGATGCGTCTCCGTACCCCGCGTCAGGACACCTCGGCCCTTCGCGTCAGGACACGGCGGCCCTTCGCGTCAGGACACGCCGGGCACGTAGCCGCCGATCGTCGACGAGACAGCGCTCAGAATCGTCACCACCTTGATGACGACCAGCACGATGGCGATGACGGTCACCGCCACGAGCGCCCAGATCGGCCACATCACGTCGCGGCCGCCACGACGACGAGCGACGACCGTGCGCCCGATGACGTACACGATCGGGCCGAGGAACGTCCATGCCCAGTGGAACGGGTGGGCGAACCCCCGCCGCTGCAGCTCACGCCAGTCGAAGTACGCGAACATCACGGTCAGGCCGTAGATGACGAGAGCGAGAACGTCGAGCAGCAGCACGCCGACCACGAACCCGCTGAGGGACGACGTGAAGCGTGAGACGTCCGGTCCCTCCGGCGAGGAGCCGGATGCGCTCAACGCCAGGACGGCGCGCACGTACGAGGAGAAGTCGAGGAACAGGTATCCGATGACCGAGAGCAGCTGGAGCCCGACCACGAGCCACACAGACCACGTCAGCGCCGACGTGCCAGGCGCCACGGGCGGATACGCGACAGCGCCCTGCTGCAGGGCCACCTGCGGGTAGCCGGGGCCGTACCCGGCCTGGCCATTGCCTGGCTGGCCGTAGCCCGACTGGCCGTACCCGGCAGGGAAGGAGCCTGGCTGTCCTGCAGCGGGCTGGGCCTGGCCGGGCTGCGTCGCACCAGGCTGCGTGGAGCCGGGCTGCGTGGAGCCGGGCTGCGCTGAACCGGGCTGCGGTGCGGCGGCCGGCCCTGCACCCGGGCCACCGTCGTAGAGCGGCTGCGCGGTCGGAACGGCGGGCCGGGAGTGCTCCGTCCACCTCATGCCGTCCCACCAGCGCTGACCGCCCGGGTTGCTCGGGTCGGGGTCCGGGTACCAGGCCGGAGGAGTCTGCTGCTGGTGCGAGTCGGTCATCGGTTCTCCTGCGTCGTGAGTCTGCCGTGCCCGGGCGGCGGATGCCGCGCCGCGGGTCGCCGAGTCCAGGCGGTCACGTGCCAGGGTCGTCGCGAGCCGGGGCGCCGGTAGCCGGGCCGTTCGGGGTCCGGGCACCCGGCGAGCGTAGCGCACCGGCTCATGACCGATCCAGGAATGGCCTATCGGAGCGCTGCAGGCCGCGTGGCGATGCCTACGATGGGTCGATGGCCGAAGGCGCGAGCAGCGGAGGGGCGACGGGGTCCACCCGCGCCGACATCTGGGTGTGGTCGGTGCGGTTCTACAAGACGCGATCCCTCGCCACCGCCGCGTGCAAGGCCGGGCATGTGAAGGTGAACGGCGAACGGGCCAAGCCCGCGCAGGTGGTCAGGGTCGGCGACGAGGTGCGCGTCACCACGGACCGCGAGCACATCGTCGAGGTGCGCGGCATCCTCACGAAGCGGGTCGGAGCGCCGATCGCGCAGGCCGCATATCTCGACAAGACGCCGGCGCTGCCGCCGAGGGTCGAGCAGCCGTCCGCCGTGGTGCGCGAGCGTGGCATGGGCCGGCCGACGAAACGCGATAGGCGCGAGCTGGAGCGACTGCGCGGACGAGGCTGAGACCCGCCCGGAGCGGGCTCAGGAGGATGCCGGCAGCGGCGCCGCCGCGAAGAAATGCCAGCCGAGCCACCACCAGAACACGATGATCGTGATGCGCACGGCCCTGGATGCCATCACGCGGTCGAGCAGTGTGCCGAAGGGCGCGAGACGCTCGGGCGCGTGCCAGGAGTACCAGCTGAGCACGAGCGCGAAGAGCCCGACCGAGACGAAGCCCGCGATGGTGATGATCCGGCTCACGGATGCCTTCCCCTGCGCAGCAGCGCGGCTCCGCCGACGATCCACAGGGCAGCGCACACGGCGCGGCCGAGCGGATTCGCGACGATCGGATCGATCAGGTCGGACAGCGGCGGATGCGCGTTCTCTGCGGCCGCCGACGGCATGGCCAGGAAGAACGACGACAGCTCCCACAGGCAGAGGAAGACACCGGCGGCGGCCCACAGCACCGCCGACCTGCGTACCGCGCCCCTGAGCGCTCGTGCGTCGTCGCCCGCTCGTTCCGAATCGGACGCGGGGAGCTCCATGCCGTCGCCGCGCCAGGCCACGACGAGGGCCGTCGCGCCGACCACGCAGACGACGGCGAGATCGGCCACGCCCCACTGCGGCGCGAACGTGATGACGGCGACGACGATCGCGCTGAGTGCGACCTGGGCCGCGAGGCGAACGCGGGGGAGTGGGTACCGCTCGAGCGCGCGGAGCCAGCCGGCGGCATCCGCGAGCAGCGCGAGACCGGCGCCGAGGAAGAACGCGCCGTCGATCGGTGCGCCGCGATAGATCTGGAACGAGCCGCAGAGCACGAGGATGGCGATCCACCACCAGTCTGCGCGCAGGCGAGAGGCAATGCCCGCGGGGCGCGTTCCCGGTCTGGCAGAACGCGCCTTGCGACGCGGTGACGATTCCGGCTGTGGCGACGGTGGGACGTTGCCCGCCATGTCAGCCCTCGATCGGGCCGAGCCAGGCGGTCGCCACTGTCGAGTGCGCGGATTCGTCGTCGGAGGGATGGAACATGCCGGCGAGCACGTCCCGGTAGAGCCGGCCGAGCTCGCTCGAGGCGAAGTAGCTGCTGCCGCCGGAGACCCGGATGGCCTTGTCGACGACGTCCCTCGCGGTCTCCGTCGCGCGCACCTTCATGCCCACGAGCTTGGCGAACCACTGCGAGCCGTGGTCGGTGTGGGCATCCACGTCGCCGGTGAGCGCGTCCAGCTGCGGGTAGAGGGCATCCTGGGCGATTGCGGCATCCGCGATGCGCCACCGGATGTCGGGATCCTGCGCGTACGAGCGCCCGTCGTTCTTCATCGACGTGCGTCGTCGTGCGGTCTCGACGGCAAGCTGGAGCGCCCGCTCGCCGATGCCGGTGTAGACGGCCGCGAGCAGCAGCTCGAAGCTGGCGAAGATGCCGAATGTGAGGAGGTCGGCATTGGGCCCGGGATCCAGCCTGCGCACGATCCGGTCGGCCCGCGCGTGCGCTCCGTCGAGTCGCGTCGAGTTCGATTGCGTCGCCCGCATGCCCAGCGTGTCCCAGTCGTCGGCGATCTCGAACCCGCCGCCGTCGCGGTCGATGAATCCGAAGACGATCTTCGGCGCATCCTCGCTGATCGAGTCGAGGCCCATGGTGCCCAGGCGCGTCCACGCGGGCGAGAGCGACGTGAAGATCTTGGTGCCGTGGAAGGTGTAGCCGCCTTCACCGTCTGGCCGGGCATCCGTTCGCGAGCCGAAGAGCACGAGGTCGTTGCCGCCCTCGCTGATGCCGAAGCCGAACACCTCGCCGGATCCCGCCTCGCGCTGCACGAACTCCAGGGAGTCGTCCCCGCGGTCGCGCAGCACCTTCGCCACACCCGTCCACACCAGGTGCATGTTCACCGCGAGGGCGGTGGCCGGAGCGGCGGATGCGAGCCGCACCTGTTCCCGCGCCACCTCACGAAGCGACAGGCCGAGCCCGCCGTACGCCGACGGCACCAGAGCGCGCAGGTACCCGGCCTCGGCCAGTTCGGCGAGATCGTCGGCGAAGAACGCGTTGTCGCGGTCGTAGCCGGCGGCTCGGGAGCGGATGCGCTCCAGCAGGTCGTCCGACAGCACACGCACAGCAGACTCGCTCACGCCGTTCAGGTTACGCCGGATGCCGGACCCGGCATCCCCGCACCGCGGTTCGAGCCTGTCGAAACCAGCGCGGCGGCACCGCGGTTCGAGCCTGTCGAAACCCGGCGTGGCCCTGCATCGCGGGTTGAGCTTGTCGAAACCCGAGCGACATGCCAGCCGGCCTCCTCACGACCTGCCCCAAGCCGTACACCCCGCCCTCTCGATGTGCGCGCGCCGCTATGGTGGCCACCATGCAGGAGCGCATTATGGAGACCCGCACGCTCGGCCGAACCGGACGCACGGTGTCCGTCATCGGGCTCGGAACGTGGCAACTCGGCGGTGACTGGGGAAACGTGAGCGAGGCCGACGCACTCGCCGTGCTGGAGGCATCGGCGGAGGCGGGCGTCACGTTCTTCGACACGGCGGACGTCTACGGCGACGGCAGGAGCGAGAGCATCATCGGCCGTTTCCGGGCCGCCAACCCGGATGCTGCCGTCACGGTGGCGACGAAGATGGGGCGACGCGTCGACCAGGTTCCCGAGAACTACACGCTGGCCAACTTCCGGCAGTGGGTGGACCGCTCGAGGGCCAACCTGCGCACAGACACGCTCGACCTCGTGCAGCTGCACTGTCCGCCGACGGCCGTCTATTCCGACGACGAGGTGTTCGATGCACTCGACACCCTCGTCGACGAGGGAGCGATCGCGAACTACGGCGTGAGCGTCGAGCGGTGCGACGAGGCGCTGACCGCGATCGCGCGTCCGAATGTCGCGACCGTGCAGATCATCCTCAACGCGTTCCGCCTGAAGCCGCTCGAGCAGGTGCTGCCCGCGGCGCAGCAGGCCGGGGTGGGCATCATCGCGCGAGTGCCGCTGGCCAGCGGCCTGCTGAGCGGCAAGTACACCAAGGAGACCACGTTCTCCCCGCAGGACCACCGGGCGTACAACAGGCACGGCGAGGCGTTCGACGTGGGGGAGACGTTCTCCGGCGTCGACTACGAAACCGGCGTCGAGGCCGCCCAGCGCTTCACGGATGCCGTGGCCGCCGTGCGCGACGCACACGGCATCGATTGCGTCGACAAGCTCACGCCGGCGAAGGCCGCGATCGCGTGGGTGGCGCAGCTGCCCGGCGTCAGCTCCGTGATACCCGGAGCGCGCAACGTCGACCAGGCTCGCTCGAACGCGGCGGCCGGATCCCTCGCGCGGCTCGGTACCGAGTTCGACCGGGCAGTGCACGAGATCTACGACGACTACATCCGTGCCGATGTGCACGACCGCTGGTGAGACGGAAGGAAACGGGAACACCGAGATGACGAGGCTGATGATCGTCGTGGGCAGCGTGCGCGACGGGCGCATCGGGCTGCCGATAGCGGACTGGGTGCGTGACACCGTCGAGCGCGACGACCGATTCGAGTTGGACTGGGCCGACCTCAAGGAGATCGACCTGCCGCTGATGACCGAACCGAATCATCCGAGGCTCCGTCAGTACACGCAGCAGTCCACGATCGACTGGAGCGACAGGGTGGATGCCGCCGACGCGTTCGTCTTCGTTCAGCCCGAGTACAACTACAGCTACTCGCCTGCGCTGAAGAACGCCCTCGATCACCTGTCGCAGGAGTGGTGGCGCAAGCCGCTCGGAACGGTCAGCTACGGCGGTGTCTCCGGCGGAACCCGTGGCGTCACGGCGCTCCGCGTGCCGGTCACAGCCGTCGGGCTCATCCCCACGACCTCCAACGTCGAGATCCCGTGGGCCGCGCGTCAGATCGACGACGAGGGCGCGTTCGAGCCCAACGAGCACCAGGAGCGGATGCTGGCGGCCCAGCTCGACGAGATCGTCGCGCTCGACCACGCGCTGGCGCCGTTGCGCGCCGCCCGCGCGCACTGAGGCGGCGGGCCGGTCCACGCCAGGCCGCGAAACGTCTCAGCTCGAGGGCGGCGAAACGCCTCAGCTCGGGGGAAGCGGAACCGGCTCCGTGTCGGGGATCGGGCTGGCATCTTTGCCGCGCAGGTCGGGATGCCAGCGTTTGCCGAGGAGAGGCACCAGCACGCCGAGCGCAGCGAGCACGGCGGCGACCCAGAACGCGCCGATCGCCGAGTAGCGGTCGATCAGGAATCCCGCGACGGCGCTTCCCAGCGCAGCGCCGATGAGCTGGCCGGTCCCGACCCAGCCGTACGCCTCCGCCGTGTCGGAGAACTTCACGCTCGAGGAGACGATCGCGAAGATCACCGCGAGAGCGGGAGCGATGCCGGCGCCGGCGATGACCAGCAGACCGGCGAGCCACCAGAAGTTGGTGATCCACAGGCTGGCCAGCACGACGCCCACGAACACGATGAGCATGCGCCTGGCGAGCGCCCACGGACCGATCGGCACGGCGCCGAGCGCGAAGCCTCCCGCGAGAGACCCGAGCGACCAGATGGCCAGCACGATGCCGGCCTCTGGGCCCTCGTCGCCGAAGTTCGCGATGACCCCGGCCTCGATCGCCGCGCACGAGCCGACGAGCAGGAACCCCACCAGCGTGGCGAGCATCACGGTGGGCCGGCGCAGCACGGCGCCGAACCGGCGTTTGCTGCGCGGGATGCGCACGCGTCCGAGCTCGGGCGAGGCCACGAACCATGCGCCGCCGCCCAGCATCACGACGGCGCACACCAGCAGGCCGATCGTCGTCGAGATCTGCGTCGCGATGAACGTGATGACCACGGGGCCGGCGATCCAGATGATCTCCTGTGCGGAGGCATCCAGCGAGAAGAGCGGGGTCAGCAGCCGGGAGTTCACGAGCTTCGGATAGATGGTGCGCACGGCCGGCTGCACGGGCGGCGTGGCGAGCCCGCCGATGAGCGCGATGGCCATGGTGATCGGGATGGGCAGCACCACCAGCGCGATGATCGCGATCGTGGCCGCGCACACGGCCGTCGTGACGATGAGCACGGGGCGCATGCCGACGCGTCCCATCAGCCGGCTGGTGAGCGGCCCCGCGACGGCCTGGCCGATGCTCGCGGCGGCCAGCACGAGGCCGGCGGCCCCGTACGTGTGGTGCACGCGCTCGATGTGCGTGAGCAGCGCAAGCGAGAGCATCCCGCTGGGGAACCTGGCCGTGAGCTGCGCGGCGATGATCCGCCCGACACCGGGCGTTTTCAGAAGGTCCGAATATGCGCTCACTAGCGGTCGAGTCTATCCGTGCGATGGGCCTGACTGACGGGCGCTGCGCCCCTGCCTTGCACCCCTGGCCGGCGTGCCGAGGGCCGGGGGTCGGCGGCCGTCGAGAAGGCGCCCCGCCCACGCACTCGCCCCCGTCCTCGCGTGCCGGAAATCGGAGATCCGCGGCCGCTGCCCGCGTGTCGTGGCTCGCCGTCGGCGTGTCGCGAGAAGGTGCCGATTTTCGGCGCGGGGCGCGCCCGGATTCCTCGTCCCATCAGCACCTGATCGCCTGTGGAAACTGGGGATAACCGGGTGGAACTTATCCACATCTGTGGACGACACGCCCACAACATCTAGGGTTGAGCGCTCGTGTGCACCCCGCTATATAGTGATCACACGCCGGTTCCGTCGGGGCCTCCCGATCCCGGCAGAGCCACCGGAATCCGGGCGCCGAACGGCGTCGAGCGGATGTCGGGGGTCTGCCGGAACATGAGTGAAGACGACGCACGGCGCGGGTCCGAGTGCATGCTCGGGCTCGGTGAACACGGGGGAGTTGGTACGTCGGGCAGGCAAGCGCGGCGTCGCGGTCGATGCGACGTCGGGTGAGCCGGCCGGAGGCGCTTTCGCGACCCCGCAGAGATGTGGGTGAGCGGCACCGCCACGGGGTGGATGCCGGCAGGCAGCAGAAGAGGAAGAGGCGAAGTGGCAATCACGGTCGTGAAGCGCAACGGCGAGAGGGAGCCGTATGACGCGAACAAGATCAACCTCGCGATCGAGCGGGCCTCCGAGGGGCTCGATGAGAACATCACCTGGGTCACCCAGATCGCCAGCGAGCTCGAGCTGACGCTGTTCGACGGCATCACGACGCAGCAGCTCGACGAGGCGGTCATCCAGGTCGCACTGCAGAACGTCAAAGACGACCCTGCGTTCGACACGGTCGCGGCCCGCCTGCTGCTCAAGACCATCTACAAGCGCGTGCTCGGCGACTACGAGAACGACGAGGAGCTCAAGAGGCTGCACCGCGAGAACTTCCGCGCCTACATCGAGCGTGGCGTCGCTGAGGAGCTCCTCGACCCGCGCTTCCCCGACCTGTTCGACCTCGACCGCCTGGCATCCGTGCTCGAGCCCGCCAACGACGGCCTGCTCAAGTACATCGGTCTCGTCACGCTCAACAACCGCTACGGGATCAAGGCGCGCAACGGCGAGCCGCTCGAGGTGCCGCAGTACTTCTGGATGCGCATCGCCATGGGCCTGTCCCTCAACGAGGCCGACCCGACGGGCATCGCCATCGAGTTCTACGAGACCATGTCGCGCCTCGACTACTTGGCGGCCGGCTCCACGCTCGTGAACGCAGGCACGAAGTTCCCTCAGTTGTCGAACTGCTTCGTCATGGAGATGCACGACGACATCGAGCACATCGCCAAGAGCGTGCGCGACGTGATGTGGATCACGAAGGGCACGGGCGGGATCGGGCTCTCGGTCACGAAGCTGCGCTCGCAGGGGTCGCCGATCCGCTCCAACAACACCACCTCGACGGGCCCGATCCCGTTCATGCACACCATCGACTCGGTGCTCCGGGCGGTCAGCCGCGGCGGCAAGAAGTTCGGCGCCCTGTGCTTCTACATGGAGAACTGGCACCTCGACTTCCCCGAGTTCCTCGACCTGAGACAGAACTCGGGCGATCCGTACCGTCGCACCCGCACGGCCAACACGGCGGTGTGGATCAGCGACGAGTTCATGAAGCGCGTGCAGCACGACGAGCCGTGGTACTACTTCGACCCGCTCGAGGTCGCCGACCTCAACGAGCTGTACGGCAAGGCGTTTTCCGAGCGCTACGCGTTCTACATCGAGGAGGCCGAGGCCGGCCGGTTGCGCATGTTCAAGCGCACGACGGCCCGCTCGGTGTTCAAGGACATGCTGATGAGCCTGCAGACCACCAGCCACCCGTGGCTGACCTGGAAGGACACCATCAACAACCGTGCGCTGAACAACAACACGGGGACCATCCACCTGTCGAACCTGTGCACAGAGATTTGCCTCCCGCAGGACATCGACAACATCGCCGTCTGCAACCTCGCGTCGATCAACCTGTCGCGTCACCTGCAGGACGACGGCACGTTCAACTGGGCCACCATCGAGCGCAGCGCCCGCCTCGCCGTGCGCCAGCTCGACAACCTGATCGACATCACCATGTCGTCGGTTCCCGAGGCGGACAACGCCAACATCAACAACCGCGCCGTCGGCCTGGGCATCATGGGCTTCACGGATGTCGTCGAGCGCCTTGGATACAGCTACGAGTCCGAGGAGGCGTACGACCTCATCGACGAGGTGGCCGAGCGCATCTCGTACTACGCGATCCAGGAGTCCGTTGACCTCGCGGCGGAGCGCGGCGCGTACCCCAACTTCCAGGGTTCCCGCTGGTCGCAGGGGATGGTGCCGTTCGACACCATCGCGATCACGGAGCAGGACCGCGGCGTCGAGATCAAGGTCAATCGCAAGACCCGCATGGACTGGGACTCGCTGCGCGAGCGCGTCAAGGGCGGGATGCGCAACGCGACGCTGATGGCCATCGCGCCGACGGCATCCATCGGTCTCGTCGCGGGCACGACTCCGGGATTCGACCCGCAGTTCTCGCAGATCTTCAGCCGGTCCACGTCGAACGGCAAGTTCCTCGAGGTCAACCGCAACCTGGTGCGCTCGCTGCAGGAGCACGGGCTGTGGGAGAAGGTGCGCGAGCAGGTGCTGCGCAGCCAGGGCGACATCCAGGGCATCGCGGACATCCCGGATGCCATCAAGAAGGTCTACAAGACGAGCTTCCAGCTCTCGCCGTACGCGTTCCTCGAGGTCGCGGCGCGCGCCCAGAAGTGGATCGACCAGGCCATCAGCCGCAACATCTACCTGGAGACGCGCGACATCGGCGACATGGTCGACCTCTACTCGGCGGCGTGGGAGCGCGGTGTGAAGACCACGTACTACCTGCACATGAAGCCGCGGCACCAGGCGGAGCAGACGACGGTGCGCGTGAACAAGGCCGAGGAGATCGGCGGCGCTCGCAAGGGCTTCGGCGCCGTGCCGGCGGGAGTCGCGGCGGGTGCGTCGTCGGCGGATGCCGGCAGCCAGGCACCCGCGCCTGCTCCCGCTCGACGCGGGTTCGGCTTCGGCGGTCTGAACGGCGGTGACAAGTGATGGACGACGAGTACTACGTGCCGGAGGATCCGATGGATGCCCTGCAGTGCGACTCCTGCCAGTGAGCGCGCGCGAGCTGACGAGACCGAGAACGAGATAGAGGCAGAGAGAACATGGGCATTCTGGGGACCGGCATCGAAGAGGGTCTGCTGCTCAAGCCGGTGAAGTACCAGTGGGCGATGGACCTGTACGACCAGGCCGTGGCCAACACCTGGTTTCCCAACGAGGTGCAGCTCGGCGAGGACATCGCCGACTTCAAGAAGATGACCGAGGAGGAGCGTCACGCCGTGACGTTCCTGGTCAGCTACTTCAACCCGAACGAGCTGCTGGTGAACAAGGCGCTGGCGTTCGGGGTCTACCCCTACCTGAACGCGGCCGAGGCGCACCTCTACCTTGCCAAGCAGATGTGGGAGGAGGCCAACCACTCGATGTCGTTCGAGTACATCCTCGAGACGTTCCCGATCGACCGCGAGGAGGCCTACGCCTCGCACGTCGAGATCCCGTCCATGGCCCGCAAGGAGGAGTTCGAGGTCAGATTCATCCGGCGCATGCTGGAGCAGAAGCTCGACATCGGCACGACGGAGGGGAAGCAGGACTTCATCCGCAACCTCGTCGCCTACAACATCATCCTCGAGGGCATCTGGTTCTACTCCGGGTTCATGGTGGCGCTGTCGTTCCGCCAGCGGAATCTGCTGCGCAACTTCGGATCGCTCATCGACTGGATCGTGCGCGACGAGTCCCTGCACCTCAAGTTCGGGATGAACCTCATCCTCACCGTGCTGGAGGAGAACCCGGACCTGCAGACGCCGGAGTTCGCGGCCGAGATCAAGAACATGATCCTGGATGCCGTGGCGATGGAGGAGGAGTACAACAACGACCTCCTGCCAGGCGGCATCCTCGGCCTCAACGCGAACTACATCAACCAGTACGTGAAGTACCTCGCCGATCGCCGCCTCGAGGAGCTCGGCTTCGAGCCGGAGTACAACGTGACGAACCCGGCGAAGTGGATGGCCGCGGCCAACGACACGCTCGAACTCGTGAACTTCTTCGAGTCGATCAACACGTCGTACGAGTCGAACGCGAAGGCGAACAGCTGAGTCGCAGGCGACGGCGGTCGCGTCCGCCTCAGCCGTGCGCGTGCATGCGGAACTCGTAGCGTTCCGGCGTCGGCCACCGGCGCGCGGCGCGTTCCCGCAGCGCGTCGTCCACCTCGACGTGCTCGATCGCGGCCAGCCTTGCCACCCGGTAGTCGTCCCACAGCCCATCGAGCGAGGTCTCGCCTTCCTTGAGGTCGGCGATCTCGATGCCCTCGTCCAGCAGCCTGCCGCATCGCTCGAGGCCGCCGGCGGCGAGGGCCGCCTCGGCCTCCGCAAATCGCACACGGCCGTCCGCGCGCTGAGTCGCATCCAGCGACTCGACGAGGCGGAGCGCGTCGTCCGGCCGTCCCGCGTCAAGCAGCTGCCGGAGCGACTCGAGGGCCAGCGGGAGCAGGCCGGGAAGGAGCACCCGCGCTTGGGCGTACGCGGCCGCCGCTCGATCGTCGTCGTTCGCCCGAAGAGCGGCCACGGCCAGGTTGCGCCGTGCCCACCCGTTGTCGCGCTCGGCGACTGATGCCCGCCACGCATCGGCAGCGGCATCCCACCTGCCCTGCGCCGCGGCAAGCACTCCCTCATGCAGCCGGGCGGCCCAGCCGGACTGCGCCGCCACGATGGGCACCCAAGCGGGGTCCGCCTGATAGGAGGCGGGAGCGTCCTGCGGATCCGATTCCGTTTCGGTCCCGCGCAGCGCGTTCAGCCACCAGGACTGCTCAGGTCCGAGGTCGCTCGCGAGGAACGGCGTCTGCGGCGTCGACAGCGCCGGCTCCCCGGCAGCGCTGCGGCGGGCGTCCTCCAGGGCACCCCATCCGGATGCCCGCTGCAGCACGTCCACGACCTCGTCGTCGCTGTCGTTCCTCGCCTCCTCGCGCGCGAGCACGACCGGCGCGCCCGTGCGGGCAACGGCCTCCTCCGCCTCGGCGACGGCGTCGCTCCATGCGCCGTGCGCACGCGACGCGTCCGCCTCGGCGAGACCGTAGGCCTCCGTCCACCGCCACGCCTCCCCGGCGGGGAGCGGAACGTGCTCGAGCTGGGTGCGTGCGATGCCTGCCTGGATCTCCAGGTAGGGATGTTCGCCGTCGGTGAGCCAGCGCTGCCAGTGCGTGCTTCCCGCCGCCGTGCCCCAGAGGAAGAGCTTGCGGCCGCGCAGCCGGCTCGTCGACCCTTGGAACAGCCCGGATCCGTGCTCGTCGAGCGCGGCGATCCAGGGCATCGGCCTGCGGTTCAGCTCGAAGAAGTAATCGGCGGCATCGCGCGACGCCGTCGTGTAGCTGCGGTCGACGCCGTCGCGCCCGGCGTCGGGGAACGGGACCCGGGAGAGGATCCCTTCGTAGCCGAAGTGATACGCGGAGTCGGCGGGCGTCACCACCCGCACGTCCTCGCGCTCCGGAACGGCGATGTTCGACCACCAGTACACCGGCACCTCCGTGGTGCGGGGGTTCCTGATGGTCACCGACACGATCAGCACGGGAGCGTCGGGGGCGAGGGAGGCGTCGATGCGCACGACGAGGCCGCGCATCCGCTCGTATTCGTAGAGGCGGAGCGACTCCGATCCGTCTGCACGCCGCACGCGCGCGGCGTGCAGCGGCGAGCACGTGAGCGGCCAGTGCCCCGTCGTGCCGAGGTTCCATTCCACGCCGCCGGCGAACCAGGCATTGCGCAGCGCGAGGTTGGCGGGCCGGAACACGGGATTGCTGTGCAGCAGCTCGCGACCGGTGCGCTTGTCGACGAGAGACCAGAGCCGCCCTCCGAGGCCGAGCAGGAACTCGGCCCGCATCAGGTCGTTCTCGAGCACCGCCGTCGTGTGCGATGCCGGGTGCAGTTCGCGCGAGTAGCCGTCCTGCAGCAGGTAGGGCAGCACCGTCTTGACCTTGCCGTAGCCGAGGCCGAACCGCATGTCGTCGTCGAGGTCGTCGGTCGCGGCATCCTCGTGCACGTCGGCGGCACCGAGGAGGGGCGGAAGCGGGTTCACGGGCCCGAGCGAAGCGGACGGCATGACGCGGTGGCCCAGCGTGACGGTGGCGGGCGAGGCGGCGGGAAGGTCGGCGTTCATCGTGGCCCATGCTCGCAGACCGAGCGGGGCGGGCGGCTCTCGCACACGATCCTTGCGCGAACGCGCACGGATCTGCGCGTTCTGCGCGCTATGCGTTTCCATCGAGTAACGATCGAGTGCAGACTGAGCACCGCGCGGAGGGCTGTGCTCTCCACGTGTGTTAGGACATAAGGACCCGTGAAAGCGCGCCGTTCTCTGTGCGCGCTGACAGAACCATCCTCGGATGGGAAGCAGAGAGGCTCCACACCGTATGAAATCGGCATCTTCCCGTCGCGCGCGCGTCCTGCTGGGCGCATCGGCGCTCGCGGTCTCGGCACTGGCACTCGCCGGATGCTCCGGCAGCTCGGGCGGCTCCGGCGGCTCGGGCGGCGGGTCGCTCACGATCGGCACCACCGACAAGATCACGAGTATCGACCCGGCGGGCTCCTACGACAACGGGTCGTTCGCCGTGATGAACCAGGTGTACCCGTTCCTCATGAACACGCCGTACGGCAGCCCGGACGTGAAGCCGGACATCGCCGCTTCGGCATCCTTCACCTCGCCCACCGAGTACACGGTGAAGCTCAAGAAGGACCTCAAGTTCGCGAACGGACACGCTCTCACGTCGTCGGATGTGAAGTTCACGTTCGAGCGCCAGCTCAAGATCAACGACCCGAACGGTCCGGCGTCGCTGCTGGGCAACCTGAAGGACGTCTCCACGCCCGACAAGCTGACCGCGGTGTTCCACCTCAAGGTGCCGAACGACCAGACGTTCGCGCAGGTGCTCTCCAGCCCGGCGGGCCCGATCGTCGACGAGCAGGTGTTCTCGGCCGACAAGGTCACGCCCGACGCGACGATTGTCAAGGGAGACGCGTTCGCCGGCCAGTACACGATCAAGAGTTACAAGGTCAACAACCTCATCCAGTACAAGGCGAACCCCGACTACAAGGGCCTCCTCGGCGCCGCGAAGACCGGGACGATCAACGTCAAGTACTACTCGAGCGCTCCGAACATGAAGCTCGACATCCAGCAGGGCAACATCGACGTGGCGTTCCGTTCGCTGTCCGCGACGGACATCGCGAGCCTGCGCTCCGACAAGAAGGTCAAGGTCGTCGACGGCCCCGGCGGCGAGATCCGCTACATCGTGTTCAACTTCAACACGATGCCGTACGGAGCGACCACGCCGGATGCCGACGCCAAGAAGGCACTCGCCGTGCGTCAGGCCGCCGCGGATCTGATCGACCGCAAGGCGATCGCGAGCCAGGTGTACAAGAACACGTACACGCCGCTGTACTCCTACGTGGCCCAGGGCCTGACGGGAGCCACGGAGTCGCTCAAGCCGCTGTACGGCGACGGCAACGGCGGCCCGTCGCTCGACAAGGCCAAGCAGGTGCTGTCGGCAGCCGGCGTCACGACGCCGATCAACCTGAGCCTGCAGTACACGCCTGACCACTACGGACCGTCCTCCGCCGACGAGTACGCCCTGATCAAGGACCAGCTCGAGACCGGCGGCCTGTTCAAGGTGAACCTCGCCTCCACCGAGTACGTGCAGTACTCGAAGGACCGCGTCGCCGACGTGTACCCGGCGTACCAGCTCGGCTGGTTCCCTGACTACTCGGATGCCGACAACTACCTCACGCCGTTCTTCTCCAAGGACAACTTCCTGTCGAACCACTACGACAACCCCGAGGTGCAGAAGCTCATCACCGAGCAGGTGGGAACCACGGACAAGAGCGCGCGCACCAAGCTGATCCAGGAGATCCAGGACAAGGTGGCAGGCGACCTGTCCACGCTGCCGTATCTGCAGGGCTCGCAGGTGGCAGTCGTCGGTTCCGACGTCAAGGGCACGACGCTCGACGCCTCGTTCAAGTTCCGTTACGCGCCGCTGCAGAAGTAGCGTCGAAGAGCACAGACCAGGGTGGTCCGGCCTGAAGCGACCGGACCACCCCGTTCTGCTCAGCACCTAGCACTGCACGACGAGGAAGTTATGACAGCCCTGCTCGACGCGCCCGACCCGTTGTCCCAGACGGCGGCGCCGGCATCAGCTCCTGGCACGCGCCGCCCCGGCGGCGGCCTGCTCCGCTACATCATCATCAGATTCCTGCTCATCATCCCGACGGTCTTCATCCTGGTGACCGTCGTGTTCTTCTTGATGCGCAGCACGGGCGACCCCATCACGGCGGCGCAGGGAGGCAGGCTTCCACCGGACGAACTCGCAAGGCGCGTGCACGAGGCCGGATACGACCAGCCGCTGATCGTGCAGTACTTCCAGTACCTCGGGCAGGTGTTCACCGGCAACTTCGGCACCACGTTCAGCGACCACCAGGCTGTCACCACGGTGCTGGTCACCTACGGCGCCGCGACGCTCGAGCTCGCGTTCTACGCCCTCATCGTCGCGTTCATCGTGGGCGTTCCGCTCGGCATGCTCGCCGCGTACTTCAGGGACAAGGGCTGGGATGCCGCACTGCGCATCTTCGCGATCCTCTGCTACGCGACCCCGGTGTTCTTCGCCGGCCTGCTCCTCAAGCTGATCTTCTCGGTGTGGCTGGGATGGCTGCCCGTCTCGGGACGAGCGACGACGGGGGACGAGCTGACGATGCAGTCGCTCGACCACCCGACCGGCATCTACCTCATCGACGCGTTCCAGACCGGTGATCCCGCCGTCGTGGGCGACGTGCTCGCGCACGCCGTGCTGCCCGGCATCGCGCTCGGATTCCTCACGGCAGGCGTGTTCCTGAGGCTCGTGCGCACGAACGTGATCAGCACGCTGTCGACGGACTACGTCGCATCCGGCCGGTCACGAGGCGTCAGCGAGTTCCGGCTCGTGCGGAAGCACGCGTACCGGCCCGCGCTCATCCCCATCATCACCGTGATGGGCCTGCAGATCGCGCTGCTCCTCGGCGGCGCCGTGCTCACCGAGACGACGTTCGAGTGGAAGGGCCTCGGCTTCCAGCTGGCGCAGTACCTGCAGGCGCGCGACTACGTGGCGGTGCAGGGCATCGTGGCCATGCTCGCCGTCATCGTCGCCATCACGAACTTCGTGGTCGACGTCATAGCGGCTCTCATCGACCCGAGGGTGAGGTACTGAGATGGTGACCACCACCGCATCCGTGCCTGTCGCCCGGGCTCCCAAGCGCAGCATCTGGTCGCGCCTGCCCGTCGTGCACCAGCTGCGCCAGTCCGTCGGCGTGCAGCGCGCCATGCTCGTGACCGGACTCGTGATCACGGCGCTGTTCGTGATCGTCGCGATCTTCGCGCCGCTCATCGCACCGTACGGATTCGCGCAGCTGCACGGCGCGGACGGCAAGGACTTCGGATCGCAGCAGCCGCCGAGCCCCGCTCACATCTGGGGAACGACGGTCGGGGGATACGACGTGTTCTCCCGGGTGATCTGGGGAGCGCAGACCGCCGCGAGCGTCATCATCGTCGCCGTGGTGCTATCGATCTTCATCGGCGTGCTGCTCGGCCTGGTCTCCGGTTACATCGGGGGCTGGATCGACCGAGTGCTCCTCGTGGTGTGCGACGCCATCTACGCATTCCCGACCCTGCTGTTGGCGATCGTGATGTCCATCGTCATCTCCGGCGGGCAGTCCAGCCTGTGGGGCGGCATCTTCGCCGCGGCCATCTCGATCACCGTCGTCTACATTCCGCAGTACTTCAGGGTCATCCGGGCAGAAGCGGTGCGCATCAAGGCGGAGGCGTACGTGGAGTCGGCGAAGGTGGTGGGTGCCAGCACGGGCCGCATCATGTTCAAGCACGTGTTCCGCAACTCCACGCGCACGCTTCCGCTCATCTTCACGCTGAACGCGTCGGAGGCCATCCTCACGCTCGCCGGGCTCGGCTTCCTCGGCTTCGGAATCGAGCCGTCGTCCGCAGCCGAATGGGGCTACGACCTCAACAAGGCGATCGCCGACGTGACGAGCGGCATCTGGTGGACCGGCCTCTACCCGGGTCTCGCCATCGTGCTCGTCGTGCTCGGCATCACCCTCGTCGGCGAGAGCCTCAACGACCTCGCCGACCCGCGACTGCGTGGACGGCGTGCCGTCGCCGCAGCATCGGGGGAGACGGCGGACATCACCGTGGTGCCAGGAGGTCCCAACGAGGCGCCGGGCGGCCTGGAGGGCCTGGAACCCGGCGCAGGCATCGAGCACGAGGGAATCGAGGTGCGCGAGTGAACGCGAACGAAGGGCAGCGGTCGTCGCAGGCATCCGGATCGGGCGATGCCGTGCGCATCGACGACCTGACGGTGTCGTTCGCCACCGACGCCGGCGCGGTGAAGGCGGTCGACGGCGTCAGCCTGCACGTGGCGCCTGGCGAGGTGCTCGCGATCGTTGGCGAGTCGGGAAGCGGCAAGACCGTGACGGCTCGCACGATCCTCGGCCTGCTGCCCGAGACTGCGACGTCGTCGGGTGCCGTCGTCGTCAGCACCGACAAGGGCGACGTGGATGTCGTCACGCTGACCAACCGGCAGATGCGCGAGGTGCGCGGACCCGCGGTCTCGATGGTGTTCCAGGAGCCGTCGACGGCGCTGAACCCGGTGTACAAGGTGGGCTGGCAGATCGCCGAGGGGCTGCGCGCCCACGGAAAGCTGTCGAAGAAGGAGGGCAGGGCGCAGGCCATCGACATCCTGCGCAGGGTCGGCATCCCCGATCCCGAGACGCGGGTCGACTACTACCCGCACCAGTTCTCCGGCGGTCAGAAGCAGCGCATCGTGATCGCCATGGCGCTCGTGCTCGGGCCGCGGCTCATCGTGGCCGACGAGCCCACCACGGCGCTCGACGTGACGGTGCAGGCCGAGATCCTCGACCTGCTGCGCAGATGCCGCGTCGAGTTCGGCTCCGCCATCGTGCTCATCACGCACAACATGGGCGTCGTCGCCGACCTCGCCGACCGCGTGGCCGTCATGTACAACGGCACGCTCGTCGAGGAGGCGGACGTCTCCACGCTCTTCGCCGACCCGAAGCAGGAGTACACGAAGAAGCTGCTGGCCGCCGTGCCCCGCATCGGCGAGGGCACCGTGCAGGCCAGGGAGCGACTCGCCGATCGCCCGAAGGGCTGGGCGGAGTCCGAGCCGGTCGTCGCGGCCTCCGGTCTGCGCATCCAGTACCCGGGACGCATCGGGCAGAAGGGCTTCGTCGCCGTCGACGGGGTGAGCTTCGCGATCCGGCCGGGCGAGGTGCTCGGCCTCGTGGGCGAGTCGGGCTCAGGCAAGACCACGATCGGGCGCGCCATCGCGGGCCTCACGAAGGTCACGGGCGGATCGCTGCAGGTTCTCGGGTACGAGATGAACGGCGTCTCCGAGCGCAGGTTCCGTGACGTGCGCGACCGCATCGGCTTCGTGTTCCAGGACCCTGCGTCGAGCTTCAATCCGCTGCTCACCATCGCGCAGTGCGTGGCGGAGCCCTACATCGTGCACGGCCAGGCCTCCAACGCGGCGGATGCCCGCGACCGCGTCGACGAACTGCTCGAGGCCGTGCAGCTGCCGCGTGCGTACGGCGACAGGTACCCGCACGAGCTCTCCGGCGGCCAGCGCCAGAGGGCCAGCCTCGCGAGGGCGATCGCGCTCAAGCCGCCGCTCCTCATCGCGGACGAGCCGACGAGCGCGCTCGACGTGTCCGTGCAGCAGAAGGTGCTCGAGGTCTTCGCCGACCTGCAGCGGGAATTCGGCTTCGCCTGCCTTTTCATCAGCCACGACCTCGCCGTCGTGGACATCGTCGCCGACCGCATCGCCGTGATGCACCACGGCCGGCTGGTGGAGGAGGGCACGGGCGAGCAGGTGCTCTCGGTGCCGGAGGATGCCTACACGCGGCGGCTGCTGGCATCCCTTCCGGTTCCCGACCCGGAACAGCAGGCGAAGCGTCGCGAGGCGCTGCGCGAGCTCGTCGGCGAGGGCTAGGGCGCCTCGGCCTTCCGGGCACGACGCGGTGGTCCGTGTCGTCGTGTGACGCGCTCGTCTGCGCACGGCGACGGCGCCGCCTATCGTCGGAAGGGCATCCGATGGCAGCGCGTCGGCGGATGCCCCGCCGCCACCATCCGTGACCGAGAGGACAGACCGCATGACCGAGCCGCTTCGCGTCGTCGCCGTCTCCGGCAGCCTGCACAACCCGTCGAAGACCGACGTGCTGATCGACGAGATCCTGCGCCAGCTCGGCGACGAGCTGCCCGTCACCTCGCACGTGATCCGCATGACCGACGTGGGGCCGCAGTTCGCCGGCGTGCTGAACCGCAAGCAGCTGCCGCGTTCGGTCGAGGACGAGCTGCGCCGCGTCGAGACGGCCGACCTGCTGGTGGTCGCCTCCCCCGTCTACCGTGCGTCGTTCACCGGGTTGTTCAAGCACTTCTTCGACTTCGTCGACCAGTACGCGCTCGTCGACACGCCCGTGCTGCTGGCGGCGACGGGCGGAAGCGAACGGCACTCGCTCATCGTCGAGCACCAGCTGCGACCCCTGTTCGGGTTCTTCCAGGCGCTCACGCTCCCGGTCGGGGTGTACGCGCACGAGTCCGATTTCGACGGATACGCCATCGACTCGCCGCTGCTGATCGAGCGCATCAAGACCTCCATCCGCCGCGGCCTGCCGCTCATCACGTCGAGCGTGCAGGAGAAGCGTCGCATCCGGCAGTCGCTGGACGAGGGCGAGCAGGTCGAGACGACCGTCGCGCCGCAGGACCCGCAGAAGCCCGTCCGCCTCTTCACGTGAACGACCGTCCCGGGGCGTGAAACGTCCCGGAAACCGCCAGGCCGTAACCTTTTCCCGAGGCGCCGAGACCCGATCGTCACCCGACCACGGCTTCGACTTACGTAGACTCTCGTCAGTCAGTCGTCTCTTCCGGCGATCCCGTGGACGCGAACACAGCACGCGTCGCGCCTCGACGACGAGGAAAGGTATACGCACATGCGAATTCGATATGCGCTCCCGGTGGTCGCCGTCGCCACGGCGCTCCTGCTCACCGGATGCGTCGACAACTCGGGCGGCTCCGGCTCGGGCTCGACCCAGGGCTCCGGCTCGGGTGCGGCCAACCCCTACGGCGTGAAGAAGGACGACGCGCTTGCGAAGACCCTGCCGTCGAAGATCGCCAAGGCGGGGGAGATCTCGGTCGGCATGGACGCCACGTACGCGCCGAACGAGTACAAGGACTCCAGCGGCAAGCCGATCGGATGGGACGTCGACCTCGCCAACGCGGTCGGCGCCAAGTTGGGCGTGAAGATGAACTACACGATCGCCAAGTTCGACAACATCATCCCGAGCATCACCGGCGGCCGTTACGACATCGGCGTCTCCTCGTTCACCGACACGACGGAGCGCGAGAAGCAGGTCGACTTCGTCAATTACTACAACGCCGGCATCCTCTGGGCGTCGCAGAAGGGCAAGACGGTCGACCCGGACAACGCGTGCGGGCTCAAGGTCGCCGTCGAGGCGGGCACGTACGAGGACACCGACGAGGTTCCCGCGAAGTCGAAGGCGTGCACGGATGCCGGCAAGCCCGCCATCCAGGTGCTCAAGTTCGACGGCCAGGACCAGGCGACCAACGCGCTCGTCCTCGGTCAGGTGGATGCGATGAGCGCCGACTCGCCCATCACGGAGTACGCCATCAGCAAGCAGTCCGGCAAGATCCAGCCGGCGGGCAAGACCTTCGACATCGCGCCGTACGGCATCGCCGTCGACAAGGGCGCGCCGCTGACGAAGGTGATCCAGAAGACGCTGCAGTCGCTCGTCGACGACGGCACCTACACGACGATCCTCAAGAAGTGGGGCGTCGAGGACGGCGCTGTGACGACGGTGGACGTCAACGCGGCATCCAAGCAGTAGGGGCTCCATGAGCGACTCGCATCGCACCGGCGAGGCGGGCGGCACCGCGCCCGCCTCGTCCGGCGTCCCGACGGCATCTGTAGCTGCAGAACGACCGGAGGCGATCAAGGCCGTCAAGCTGCGGCATCCGTGGCGCGTGGTGATCGCCGTGGTGCTCGTGGTGCTGCTGGTGCTCTTCGTGCTCGACGCGGCCCAGCGCAAGGCCTTCGGGTGGGCGGATGTCGGCAAGTACCTCTTCGACATCCGGATCAGCCAGGCGGCGCTCGTCACGCTCGAGCTGACGGTCTACTCGATGATCATCGGCATCATCCTCGGACTGATCCTTGCCGTGATGCGGCTGTCCCCGAACCCCGTGCTCAAGGCCGTCGCCTGGCTGTACCTGTGGATCTTCCGCGGCACACCGGTGTACGTGCAGCTGGTGTTCTGGGGACTCATCACGCTCATCTACAACTCGATCGTCATCGGCATCCCGTTCGTGCACACGTGGGCGACCATCCCGATCACGTGGGTGCCGCCGCTGTTCTTCATCTCGGTCGTCGGGCTCTCGCTGAACGAGGCGGCATACATGGCGGAGATCGTGCGAGCCGGCCTGCTCTCCGTCGACCCCGGCCAGGAAGAGGCGGCGAAGGCGCTCGGAATGTCGTGGTGGCAGACCATGCGACGCATCGTCATCCCGCAGTCGATGCGCGTGATCATCCCGCCGACGGGCAACGAGGTGATCTCGATGCTGAAGACCACGACGCTGGTCGCCGCCGTTCCGTTCACGCTCGACCTGTTCGGCCGTTCGCGCGACATCTCGGCCGAGACGTTCACGCCCATCCCGCTCTTGATCGTGGCATCGATCTGGTACCTCTTCTTCACGTCGATCCTCATGGTCGGCCAGTACTTCCTGGAGAAGCGGTTCTCCCGCGGCACGGGCGGTGCGAGGCCCGCGATCGGCGTGGCGGACGGCGGCGTGAACGCGTCCGGCGCGGTGGCGGGCGTCGGCATCGACATCGGAGGAAAGGGATGAGCGACGCGAGCGCGCGCACGGGCACGGCCGCCGCAGCGGCCGGGGGGCAGTCATCCGTTCCCATGGTGGATGCGGTCGCCGTCTCGAAGAGCTTCGGCAGCAACGAGGTGCTGAAGTCCATCACCCTCAGCGTGCAGCGCGGCGAGGTGATGTGCGTGATCGGGCCGAGCGGCTCGGGCAAGTCGACGTTCCTGCGCTGCATCAACCACCTCGAGCGCATCGACGCAGGACGCCTGTACGTCGACGGCGAGCTCGTGGGCTACCGGCAGAAGGGCGGCAAGCTCTACGAGCTGAAGCCGGGCGAGGCCGCGCTGCAGCGGCGGGACATCGGCATGGTGTTCCAGCACTTCAACCTGTTCCCGCACATGACGGCGCTCGAGAACGTGGTCGAGGCGCCCGTGCGGGTGAAGGGCGTGCGCAAGCAGGATGCCGTCGCCTACGGACGGGAGCTGCTCGCCCGTGTCGGCCTCTCCGCGCACAACAACCACTACCCGGCGCAGCTCTCGGGCGGGCAGAAGCAGCGTGTCGCGATCGCGCGAGCGCTCGCCATGGAGCCGAAGCTGATGCTCTTCGACGAGCCGACGAGCGCGCTCGACCCCGAGCTCGTCGGCGAGGTGCTCGACGTGATGCGTGAGCTGGCCGAGAGCGGCATGACCATGGTCGTGGTGACGCACGAGATGGGGTTCGCGCGCGAGGTCGGCGACTCGATCGTGTTCATGGACGGCGGCGTCATCGTCGAGGCGGGAGACCCGCGACAGGTGCTGTCGAACCCGCAGCACGAGCGCACGAAGGCGTTCCTCTCAAAGGTCCTCTGAAAACCGACGCTGCGCAGAACGCCCGGGCGACAATACTCTGGACGATATATCGCGATATCTGTCGTGGTGGGTGGTCCGGTGTACCGAGGAGGTCATGATGGGCAGTTCGAACACGAGGAGCGGCTTCTCGTCGCACGGTTTCGGTGCCGGCCGCGGGGCGGCCGAGCACGCCGGGCAGCATCTGATGGATGCCGTCGACCAGCTGCTGTCCATGCTGGGGCAGCGCGATGCGCCGAGAGCGGATCGCGTCGACGTTCGCGCGGCGATCCTGCGCCTTCTCGCCGAGAAGCCCATGCACGGCTACCAGATCATCGCCGAGATCGAGAAGCGCAGCGGCGGAGCGTGGAAACCGAGCGCGGGATCCGTGTATCCGACGTTGCAGCTCCTGGTCGACGAAGGCATCATCGACCAGCAGGTCGAGGATGGGCGCAAGACCTACTCGCTCACCGCAGCCGGCCAGGCCGAGGCGGATGTGTCCTCGAATCGGTCCGCCCCGTGGGAGACGCCAGGACGGTTCGACCCGCTGGGCGTCGGCCCGCTGCCGAGGGCGGGCGTCGATCTCGCCCACGCCGCTGCCCAGGTGAGGCGAACGGGCACGCCCGAGCAGGTCGAGCAGGCGGTCGCGGTGCTCGACGAGGCGCGCCGCAAGCTCTACTCGATCCTCGCCCAGGACTGACGGGATGGCGCCGGCCCTCGAGCATCCGTCGAAGTCCGACGACTCAGCCGAGCGCTCGCGTTACCGCCGCATCCTGCGGTTCGCGCTGCGCACGCTGCTCCAGGTCTGGTGGTTCGAGGTCGTGCTGCCGCGCATCGGGCTCGAGCGGCTGGCCGAGCGGCGCCGAACCGAACGCCTGATCAGGGTCGCCCAGCGGTTCAGGATGCTGGCCGTCGAGCTGGGCGGGCTGATGATCAAAGTCGGTCAGTTCTTGTCGTCGCGGCTCGACGTGCTTCCGCCCGAGATCACGTCGGAACTGGCCGGCCTGCAGGACGAGGTGCCTGCCGCACCGTTCTCCTCGATCCTGCCGCTCGCCGAAGCCGAGCTCGGAGTTCCGCTGGCGCGCGCCTACTCGTCGTTCGACCCGTCGCCTGTGGCCGCCGCGTCTCTCGGCCAGGCCCACCGGGCGACCCTGGTGGAACAGGATGCCGCAGCCCTCGGATTCGAGCGGGTCGTCGTGAAGGTGCAGCGGCCCGGCATCCGGGCCATCGTCGACGTCGACCTCGCCGCCCTGCGCCGCGTCGCAGGCTGGCTCAGTCACCTGCGAGTGGTGTCCGACCACGTGGACCCGCGCGCGCTGGTCGCCGAGTTCGCCGCGACCAGCATCGAGGAGATCGACTACCTGCACGAGGCGGCGGGCGCCGAGCGGTTCGCGGAGATGTTCGCGGACGATGCGCGGGTGTCCGTGCCGGAGATCGTGTGGGAGCGCACCACGAGGCGCGTGCTCACGCTCTCGGACGTCACGGCCATCAAGATCAACGATGTCGACGCCCTGCGGGCTGCTGGCATCGATCCGCACGAGGTCGCCACGGTGTTCGCCGAGGTGATGTTCGAGCAGCTCTTCGGCCACGGCTACTTCCATGCCGACCCGCATCCCGGCAATCTCTTCGTGACGCCCGTCGAGGGCCCGGTCGACGACGGCTCACCGGCATGGCGGCTGACGTTCGTCGACTTCGGCATGATGGGCGAGGTCACGGATGAGCTGCGCGACGGGCTCCGCAAGCTGCTGATCGCGGTCGCCGCACGCGATGGGCGCGGCCTGATCGAGGGCATCCAGAACGTCGGCATCCTGCTGCCGACGGCCGACACCGCCGAACTCGAGCGTGCCATGACACGCCTCTTCGACCGGTTCGGCGGCATGGGGTTCGCGCAGCTGCGCAAGGTGGATCAGCGCGAGTTCCGCGACTTCGGCCGCGAGTTCGGCGCGGTGGTGCGCTCGCTGCCGTTCCAGCTGCCGGAGAACTTCCTGCTCGTCATCCGATCGATGTCGCTCACCTCGGGCGTGTGCAGCGCCCTCGACCCGGAGTTCAATATCTGGGAGGCGATCGAGCCCTACGCGAGCGACCTGCTGCGCAAGGAGAGCGGCAACGTCGTGATCGCGGCGGCACGCGAGGCGCTGTCGGCCGCGGGCGTCGTGCTTCGCCTGCCTGGGCGCATCGATCAGCTCATCACGCGCATCGACGCCGGCATGGTGACGGTGGCGACTCCCGCCATCGACCGACGGCTCGGCCGCATCGAGCGGCTGGCCCGACGCGCTGTCGGGTCCGTGCTGTTCGCCGGATTCCTGATCGGCGGCATCCTGCTGATCCCCACGGCGACGCCGCTCGGCATAGTGCTGACGTGCGTGTCAGCCCTTCCGCTGCTCTATGTGCTGTTCACGGGCACGCCGCGACCGCCGGGGCGGTGACCGCTTCCACGGCCCCGCCCCGGTTTCAGATCAGGGTCAGGCTCAGGCTCAGGCCTTGGCGACCTCGACCTGGACCACGGCCCAGGACAGCGCGGGAAGCGTCGCGCGGAGCGTGCCGCCGTCCGCGGCGACGTCGGTCAGCTGGCGGAGGCCGACCCGGTCCTGGTGCTGCTCGTCGTTCGTGGTGAAGCGGTCCGCGTTCTCCGGAACGGTGAGCACCTCGGCGCTCAGCACACGGGCGTTCTCGAAGCCACGCAGCGAGACGGCCACCTCTGCCGACTCGTCCAGCCCGCGGTTGGCGAGGAATAGCGCGATGCGGCCGCTCTCCTCGTCCCAGGTGGCGCTGGCATCCACGACGTCGGCATCGCCGTACTTCGCGGTGTCGAAGCGGTCGCTCCTCGTGGCGAGGCGCAGGATCTCACCCTTGGCGAGCGCCGACATCCTGGCGAACGGCCAGAAGATCGACTGACGCCACGCCGGGCCGCCCTCTTCGCTGCGGATCGGCGCGATCACGTTGACCAGCTGCGCCTGGTTGGCGATCGCGACGCGATCACCGTGGCGCAGCAGCGAGTTGAGGAGGGTGCCGACGACGACGGCATCCGTCACGTTGTACTCGTCTTCGATGATGCGGGGATGCTCGTGCCAGCCACCTTTGGCCTCGATCGTCCTGAGCTGGTCGTCGCCCTCGCGCGTCGTCTGGTACCAGACGTTCCACTCGTCGAACGAGAGGTCGATGAACTTGGAGTGCCTGCCCTTTGCGCGCACCGCGTCGGCCGTGGCGATGACGCCTTCGATGAAGAGGTCCATGTCGACGCCGGATGCCAGGAAGCTCGCGACGTCGCCGTCCTTCTCCTCGTAGTACGCATGCATCGACACGTAGTCGACGACGTCGTACGTGTGGCCGAGCACGGTCTGCTCCCACTCGCCGAACGTCGGCATGCGGCGGTTGGAGCTGCCGCTGACCACGAGCTCGATGGAGGGGTCGACGAGGCGCATGGCCTTGCCGGCCTCCTGCGCGATACGCCCGTACTCGTCAGCGGTCTTGTGGCCGATCTGCCACGGCCCGTCCATCTCGTTGCCGAGGCACCACAGCTTGATGTCGAACGGCTCGGCCGCGCCGTTCTTCTTGCGCAGGTCGCTGAGGTACGTGCCGCCCGGGTGGTTGGCGTATTCGACGAGCTGGCGCGCGGCGTCGACGCCGCGGGTGCCGAGGTTCACGGCCTCCATGATCTCGACGTTCGCCTTCTTGGCCCATCCCGCGAACTCGTGCAGGCCGAACGCGTTCGTCTCCACGGTGTGCCATGCGCCGTCGAGGCGTCGCGGCCGGGACTCGACGGGGCCCACGCCGTCTTCCCAGTTGTAGCCCGAGACGAAGTTGCCGCCCGGGTACCGCACCACGCTCACGCCCATCTCCTTCGTGAGCTCGAGCACGTCGGTGCGGTAGCCGTTCTCGTCCGCCTCGGGGTGTCCCGGCTCGTAGATGCCGGTGTAGACGCAGCGGCCCATGTGCTCGACGAACGAGCCGAAGATCCGTCGGGGGACGGGGCCGACCGTGAAATCGCGGTCGACGGTGATGGTGGCGCGGGACATGGAACTCCTTTGTCGATTGCGGGTCGGTGTGAATCGTCAGGCGTGTCGTGCCGATTCGAAAACCGCCTCGTGCCGATTCGAAAACCAGCGACCACATTACATCGTTGAAGTGACGAAGCGAAGCTGCAGAACGTCGACGTGCCGCGAACGAGGGCCAGAATGCGGCCGTGACCGGGACAGCGACGCGATCCGAAGGGGAAGTCGGCGCGCAAGGGGCGCCTTCCGGCGGCGCGCAGCCGGTGCGGCGCGCGAAAACAGGGCTTGCGCTGCGCGAATCGGGTGCTACCTTTACCACGTTGAAATGAGCGTTCGCGCTCCGATCCGGTTGTCGACGAAGACGAGGGGGCCCCATGCGACGCGTCCTCGCCGGTCCCGACCGCCAGAGGCAACGGCCCTCTGCGATCGCACCGTCGTCGCCATCCGCCTTCCCCCGCCGTGGGTCGTGAACGGATGCCGACGGCATCCGCTCGCGCGCTCACCACACCACTGCCGCGTCGGCGGCATCACGACAAGGAGGTCGTCAACGAGATGGCGATGAGCAACAGGTCGCTCAGCAGGCGCGGGTTCCTCGCAGCCGGCTTGGGCGCGGCAGCGGTTCCGCTTCTCGCGGGATGCTCGAGCAACACCGGCAAGACGTTCGCCGCCGGGCTGTTCGGCACGGGTCTTCCCGCTTCGACCCTCATCTACTGGAACCTCTTCGGCGGCGGAGACGGCACCAGGATGCAGGCCATGGAGGCCGGCTATCGCAAGCAGTACGGCGGAGACTCGCTGCAGGCCACGACCTTCGCCTGGGGCAACCCGTACTACACGAAGGTCACGCTGGCGACCGTCGGGAACAAGCCGCCGGACGTCGCCGTCTCCCACCTGACGCGTGCGAAACCGCTGTGGGACGGCGGACTGCTGGAGCCGATCACCGACGACGACCTGTCCTCCGTCGGCCTCAGCCCTTCGGACTTCAGCAAGCGTCCGTGGAACGAGCAGCGCACCGACGGAAACAACATCGCGGTGCCGCTCGACACGCATCCGCTCGTCATGTTCTACAACGAGGACGTCTGCCGCAAGGCGGGGCTTCTCGACCCCAACGGGAGCATGAAGAAGCTCAACGACCTGGCGACGTTCGAGTCCGCGCTCGCGGCGATCAGCAAGGTCACGAAGGGCCCGGCGATGACCATCGCCAACGTCGCGGGGGAGACGGCGACCCCGTGGCGAGTGTTCTGGACGTTCTACAACCAGCACTCATCGGCGACACCGTTCCTCTCCGATAACGGTTCGAAGCTCACCGTGAACGAGGATGTCTACAACGACGTGACGAGCCGCCTCCAGTCCTGGGTGAAGAAGGGCTGGGTCAACAGTGGGCTCGACTACGCGACGGCGGGGTCGTACATGTACACCGGCAAGGCCGGGCTGTACCTCGAGGGCGAGTGGGAGATCACGACGGCGCAGTCCGTGAAGGGACTGAAGTTCGGCATCGTCCCGGTGCCGACGCTCTACGACAGGGCGGCGACCCAGGCGGACTCGCACACGTTCGTGCTGCCGAAGAAGGACCGCACGCCCGAGGAGCGCAAGCAGGCGATGCTCTTCATCAAGTCGATGCTCGACCAGAGCCTCACGTGGGCGAAGGGCGGGCACATCCCGGCGTTCCAGAAGGTGGCGCAGAGCGCGGCATACAAGGCTCTGAAGCCGCAGTCCGACTACGCGTCCGTCGCCTCGAGCGCGGTGTACGACGACGCGGCATGGTACGGCGGCTCCGGGTCGACGTTCGAGAACATCGTCGGCGCCCAGCTCGGCCTCGTGCAGCAGCTCTCGCAGTCGCCGCAGGAGGCGCTGCAGTCCATCAAATCCCAGCTGCAGGTGTACCTGAACACTCCCAGCCCGCTCTAGATCCCACTTTCTCTTCTCGGAGGTACCACCGTCGTGACCACCGCAACCGCCGCCCGACCTCGGCCTCGTGCCGATCGGAGTTCGGGCCTGACCTACCGTTCACCCATGCAGCGCAAGGACGGCCGCAGCGCATGGCTGTTCCTCGCTCCGTTCGGCATCTTCTACCTGGCGTTCCTGCTTGGGCCCACCATCTACATGCTCGTGATGAGCTTCTTCAACACCTCGATGGTGCGCACCGGGCTCGGATCGTTCGCGGGCTTCGCGAACTATGTGGAGATGCTCGGCCGGCCGGACTTCTGGAGCTCGCTGCTGCACACGCTGCAGTTCACGCTCTACACGACGCCGCCGCTGGTCATCCTGGCGTTCGTCTTCGCCGTGCTGACGAACCGGTTCAACCGCGGCCAGTGGTTCTTCCGGCTGGCGTTCTTCCTGCCGTTCATCCTGCCATCGGCGACGATCTCGCTGATCTGGGTGTTCGTCTTCACGCCGTCGACGGGGCTGTGGGCTCTGGTCGAGACGTGGTTCGGCGCGACTCCGGGATCCGGTGTGCTGTCCAGCCCGAACACCGCCATGATCGGCGTCGCGGTCGCCACCGTGTGGTGGACGCTGGGATTCAACTTCGTGCTGTACCTCGCCGGCCTGCAGGAGATTCCGCGCGAGCTGTACGAGGCGGCTGCCGTGGACGGCGCGTCCGCGTGGTCGCAGATCCGGTACATCACGATCCCGATGCTCGGCCGCACCACGACGCTGGTCGTGCTGCTGCAGATCATCGCCAGCCTGAAGATCTTCGACCAGGTCTATCTGATGACCAACGGAGGCCCTGGCATCTCCACGCAGGTCTCCCTGCAGCTCATCACCAACACCGCATTCACCGACAACCGGCTGGGTGCCGCGTCAGCGGCGAGCGTTCTGCTCTTCATCGTGATCATCGTGATCGCGATCATCCGCCAGCTCACCGATCGCCCCGCGGCGAAGAAGGAGGCCTGACATGGCGATCTCGACCACGAGCCCACGGCTCAAGTCCTCGATCTCGTCGGCAGCCCCCGCACGGCAGACGGCTGCGTCGCGGGTGAGCGGACGCTCGTTCAACGTCGTCGCCCTCATCGTGCTCATCGTCTTCGCGATCATCTGGCTCATCCCCAGCCTGTTCGCGCTGAAAACGTCGCTCACCTCGAACGGCACGGCGGCCCTGGGAGCTGCGTCGATCCTCAGCAACTGGAACCCGACGCTCGCCTCGTACGCCTCGTACTTCCAGGCCGGCGACATCTGGAACTGGTACATCGCCAGCGCGGTCACGTCGGTGGTCACGGCCGTGCTCACCGTGTTCTTCGCGTCGATGGCCGCGTTCGCACTCTCGCGTCTGCGGTTCCGCGGGTCGAACACGGTTCTGCTGCTGATCATCCTGGGCATCATGATCCCGAGCCAGGTGCTCATCGTGCCGATCTTCCAGGAGCTCAACGCGCTCAGCCTGCTGAACACGTACTGGTCGGTGATCTTCCCGCAGGTGCCCGCCGTGATCGCGGTCTTCATCTTCAAGCAGTTCTTCGACGGGATCCCGCGTGAGCTGGAGGAGGCGGCGCGCATCGACGGCGCGAACACGTGGAAGATCTACTGGTCGGTGATCATGCCGCTGTCCCGTCCGGTGGTCGCCGCGGTGACGATCCTCACGTTCGTCGGCGTGTGGAACAACCTGCTGCTGCCCCTGTTCGTGCTCTCCAACCCCAACCTGATGACCATCCCGGTCGGGCTCGCGACGGTGCAGGGCAGCTTCGGACAGCGGTACGCCGACATCCAGGCCGGAGCGATCCTCGCGGCGCTGCCGTTGATCATCCTGTACCTCATCTTCCAGCGCCGCATCGTGGAAGGCGTCACGGGAAGCGGTCTGAAGGGCTGACCCATGCGATGAGCTCTGTGGGCTGAGCCCGTCGAGGCCAACCGGTACGCCTGTCCCGGTTGGCCTGGGCGGGCTCAGCCCTCAATGCGGAAGGTTTCGACATGCTCAACTCGAGGTGGGCTGTCGGGTTTCGACAGGCTCAACTCGAGGTGGGGCTGCCGCGCTCAGACGGAGCGGGTGCTCTCACGGACCACGATGCTGTGCGCCACGGTCGTGAGCGTCGCCTCGCTGGTCCTGTCGACGATCCTCGCCTCCAGACGGTCGAGCGTGACCTCGGTGAACGCCGGTTTGTCGAACGACACGGTGGTCAGCGGCGGAGACGCGAACTCGCCGTGCGCGATGTCGTCGAAGCCCGCGACCGAGATGCCCTGGGGCACCTGGATGCCGCGCCGCCACAGCGTGCTCAGCACGCCGATCGCGAGCGAGTCTGTGAAGCAGAACACGGCGTCGGGCAGCGGATGCCTGTCGAGGAACGCGTCCATCGCGGCCGCCCCGCCGTGCGGATCCCATTCGTCGCAGCCGATCTCGAGCTCGGGGTCGCGGCGGATGCCGGCATCCGCCAGCGCCCTGCGGTAGCCGGCAGTGCGCAGCCGCGCCGTGAACGCGCTGGTGTGCACGGGGGAGCCCAGCACGGCGATGCGCCGGTGGCCGAGGCCGATGAGCGTCGTCGTCATGTCGTACGCGGCCTGGTCGGGGTCGACGCGGACCTGGTCGAGACGATCCTGCTCCACCTCGCCGATGAGCACGGCGGGCGGCAGATGCGCGGAGTCCTCCCGCAGCGCGAACTCGTCGGAGACGATCGGATTGAGCACGAGGCCGTCCACCATCTGTGCGCGCGCCCGAGAGAGCAGCTGCTCTTCGCGTTCCGGCCGGGCGCCCGTCTCCTCGATCTGCACGCCCCAGCCCCGTTCGTGGGCGGCCTCCACGAAGTGATGCGCCATCTCGGCCGAGTACGGCGTGGCGAGGTCGGGTAGAGCGAGCGCGATGACGCCGGTGCGTCCGTTTCGCAGCCCGCGAGCGCTGAGATTGGGCACGTAGTCCAGCTCGGCCAGCGCTCGCTCCACGCGCTCGCGGGTCTCTGGGCGCACGAACACGACGCCGTTGATCACGTTGGAGACCGTCTTGGGTGACACGCCCGCGCGCGAGGCCACATCCTTCACCGTTGCGCGCATCGCCCACCCTCCACGCAGGGGAGCCTACCCCGCCCTCGGCTGACCGCCGCGAAGGCCGTGGTCCGTCGGTATTCCGTCGCGGTCAGCCGGTGTTCTGCAGGCCCGCCGCGACGCCGTTGACGGCGAGGAGCAGGAGGCGGCGCAGCTCGTCCTGCTGGGTGCCGTCGACGTTCGCGGCATCCGAGTCGGAACGCAGCGCGCGCAGTGCTCTCAGCTGCAGCAGCGAGAGCGCGTCGACGTAGGGGCTGCGCAGTCGCACGGCTCGCCGCAGCACGGGGCGGTCGGCGAGCAGCTCGGATGCTCCGCTCGCCTTGAGCGCCCACTCGCGCGTCAGCGCCATCTCCTCCATCACGAGGTCGGCGAGGTCCTCGCGGTCGCCGAGCGCCAGGTAGCGTCTGGCCAGCCGCTCGTCGGTCTTCGCGAGCGACAT
The DNA here is from genome assembly GCF_035547335.1 of Humibacter sp. Lineage (GTDB taxonomy): Bacteria > Actinomycetota > Actinomycetes > Actinomycetales > Microbacteriaceae > Humibacter. The sequence continues at coordinate 117,215 of NZ_DASZVF010000034.1, forward strand.
CTCGACGTTCTCGATCATGGTGCGGAAGAGGGGCCAGCGGTCGTAGGCATCCCTCAGCAGCTTCTCGTCGCCGACCGCGGCGAGCGCCGAACCGAGTCCGAACCATCCGGTCAGGTTGATGCGCGCCTGCGTCCACGCGAAGACCCAGGGGATGGCACGCAGATCTTCCAGCGACTCCAGCGAGAGGCCGCGCCGCGCGGGGCGCGAGCCGAGCGCGAGCAGCCCGATCTCCTCCTGCGGCGTGACGAGCCCGAACCAGGGCGCGAACCCTTCGGACCGCACCAGCTGGAAGAAGCGCTCGCGGCTGACCCGGTCGAGCTCCTTCGCCAGGTCGGCGAACTGCTCGGCCGCCTCGGCGTTGCGCCGGCCGATCGAGGGAGCGGATGCCATGAGCGTGGCGGCGGCGATCTGCTCGAGGTGGCGGACGGCGATGACGGGGTCGCCGTACTGGGCGAAGATGACCTCGCCCTGCTCGGTCAGCTTGAAGCGGCCGTCGACCGACCCTGGCGGCTGGGCGAGCACGGCCTCGTTGGCCGGCCCGCCGCCGCGGCCGAGAGAGCCGCCGCGACCATGGAACAGCGTCAGCACGATGTCGTTGCGTTGCGCCCACTGTGCGATGCGGTCCTGAGCGTCGTAGAGGGCGAGCGTCGCGGAGACCGGTCCGACATCCTTCGACGAGTCGGAGTACCCGAGCATGACCTCCAGGCGCCGCCCGGTCTGCTCGAGCCGCCGCTGCACCTCAGGCAGTTCGATCATCCGGTCGAGGATGTCGGTGGACGCCTTGAGGTCGTCGAACGTCTCGAACAGCGGGATGACGTCGAGCACCGGCGCGGCCTCCGCCGAGCCCAGCGCGTGCTCGGCCAGCCGATAGACGTTCGCGATGTCGTCGGCCGACTGGGTGAACGAGATGATGTAGCGACGAGCGGCATCCACGCCGTAGCGGCCCTGCAGGTGCGCGATCACGCGGAACACGTCGAGCACCTCGGCGCTCAGCTCGTCGAGGTCTTCGTCGCCTCGGGCTCCGGAGGCGATGGCCTCCAGCGTCTGACGGTGCACCTTGGAGTGCTGACGCACCTCGAGCTCGGCCAGGTGGAAGCCGAACGTCTCGACCTGCCAGATGAGGTGCTGCACCTCGCCGTACGCGTTGCGCAGGTCGCCGGCGTCGGCGAGTGAGCGCTGCACGATGCGCAGGTCGTTCAGCAGAGCTTCCGGGTTCTCGTACGCGAGGTCGGCGTCCCTGCGCCGGGTCGCTGCGATGCGCTCGGCCACCACGAGCAGCACGCGGCGGTGCGGCTCGTTGGGGGAGCGGGTGGCGACATCCGCCGTGAGCTCCTCCGCCATCGCCCGCTGTCTGCGCCACAGCTCCTGGAGCTGCGCGTTGGGCGGCGTGTCTCCTGCGTCGAGCGTGAGCGTTCGGCCGATGCGGTCCGTCGCCCGCTCGAGGCCGAGGAGCACGTGCTCGGAGGCGATGGCCGCTGCCTTGCGGGTGACCTTCGCCGTGACGAACGGGTTGCCGTCGCGGTCCGCGCCGATCCAGCTGCCGAAGCGCACGAATGCGCGCGCCTCGGGAGGGCGCGGCGAGGCATCCGACCCTGCGAGCCGTTCGTCGATCAGGCGGTAGACCAGCGGAAGCACCTGGAAGACCGTCTGGTCGAAGATGTTCATCGCGGTTCGCACCTCGTCGAGCGGCGTCGGCCGGTTCGATCGCAACGGCGCGGTTCGCCACAGAGTGTCGATCTCGGCGAGAAGCTGTCGCTCGTTCTCCGCACGCGCGAGCGCTCCCAGCCGGGGGTCGTCGTGCTCAGCGACCAGCTGGCTGATGCGCCGGATGGCGTATGCGATGGCGCGTCGTCGTGCCTCGGTCGGATGCGCCGTCAGCACGGGACGGAACTCCAGCCCGGCGACGCGCTCGCGCGCCTCGTCGTCGCCGACCTCGGAGCTGAGGGTCGCGAACGCCGCCGCGAACGACTCGGCAGGGCGTCGGTCGTCCGTGCTCCATGGGTCACGCGCCAGCAGCACGCGTACCCGGTGGCGCTCTTCGGCGAGGTTCACGAGGTGGAAGTAGCAGGTGAACGCCCTGGCGACCTGTTCAGCGCGCTCGAGCGTGAAGCCCTCGACGAGCGCCTCGGCGTCCTCGATGGATGCCTCGCCCTTGCGCTCGTACGCATCGATCGTGAGAGAACGTAACTTTTCGACATCCTCGAGCAGATCCTGGCCGCCTGACTCGGCCAGCACGCGACCGAGGAGCTCGCCGAGGAAGCGCACATCGGAGCGCAGAGCCTCCGGCACGTCGCCGCTGCGCACGTGGCGGGCGGCCGCGGACTCGTCGCCCGCGTCGTGGGCGGCGTGATTCGAGGGGGCACCGTTCGTCATCGCCCTCAAGGGTACCGAGCGGCGGGAGCAGCGACGAACCGAGGGCGGGGGATTGAGGATGGGGCGGGGATGTGGATAACGGATAGCGTGTCCGCGTGCCGAGGCTCATACATCTGAACGGCCCCTCCCGTGTCGGGAAGTCGACTCTGGCGCGGCGATATGCCACGGAACATCCGGGCGTTCTCAGCCTCGACGTCGATGTGCTGGTCGGCTTGATCGGCGGGTGGCAGAGCGACTTCGAGTCGGCGTCGGCCATGGCGCGACAGCTCGGGATGACGATGGCCATCGCGCACCTTCGCAACGGACACGACGTGGTGCTGGCGCAGCTGGTCACTAGCTACAACGTGAGCCCGTGGGGAGATGAGCTCGCTGCTCGGGCGGGCGCCGAGTACATCGAGATCGCACTGCTCGCCGATTCGGAAGAGCACCGTCGGCGACTTACCGAGAAGCGGCCCATGCACGCGGTGGATGCCTGGGTGCAGGTTGCATTGACGCATTCGGGCGGTGAACTGATCGAGAAGATCAGGGAGGACCTGGATGCGTATCTTGCTGCCCGCCCCGCGACGATCCGCGTCGACACTGGAGCGCAGACGGTCGAGGAGACGTACGCGGTGATCGTGGGGATTCTCGGCGAAGGGTGAGAAGGAGTCACGGCATTCGGCGTCGACTGCGCTCGACTCGGACATTCTTCGCGAAGTCCGCCGCGTGCGGCTGCCGTACTGCATCGTAGGTGTGCCACGGTCCAGCGTTGCGGGTCAGCGTCTTTCCCTCCACAGGTCATGGTTCCCGTCTGTTCCCTACAGGGTTAATCACCTGGTCAGATCATGAATCCGAATGTCCGTGGCTGCTGCTTGACTGGTCGACATGAACAGCCCGATCGCTCAGCCGGATGCCGCACTGCAGACCGCTGCGATCGGGTCTGCCGCCGAGTCGTCGGAGCGGCCGTCCACGGCTTCACGCCTGGACTCTTCGGTGCCGGGCACTATCGCAGAGAGGTTCGATGCATTGGCCGGCGCGCTAGACGACTTGCTGCGCATGTCCGACGTCCGGAATCTCGACGATGAACTCCTCATGCAGGCAACGCCAGCCGTGGAGGGACTCGGCCGCAAGGTGGATGCGCTGAGGCGCGCGTGCGCCGCAGAGGTGGACGAGCGCTCGCCGAAGGGGCTCGGGGCCGAACGGTTATCGGCACGGAAGGGGTGTCGCACCCCGACCGAGCTGATCGCTCGCCTGACAGGGGTGTCGGAAGCGACGGCATCCCGTCGCATGAACCTCGGAGCCGCGCTGGCGATCCGGGGGTCGTTGAACGGTGAGGCGCTGCAGCCAAGGTTTCCCAGGACCGCGAAGGCCGTGGCGGCCGGAGAGCTCGGTGAGGACGCCGCTCGAGCGATCGTGGCGGCTCTGGGCGGCATCCGCGATCGGTCGAGGCCAGAGGACTGGGCCGTCGCGGAGGAAGAACTCGTCGGGTCTGCCGTTGACGGTTTCACCGCCGATCAGACCAAGGTGCAGGCGAACGTCTGGAAAGTCGCGCTCGATCTCGACGGTGTGGAGCCGGAGGCCGAGGATGCCATGCGACGTCGTTGCCTCGTTCGACTCGGCACTCGGGACGGCCTCGTCAGATATCGAATGGACCTGATGCCGGAGATCTCCGGCAAGCTCGAGCAGGCCATCGCCGCCGTCGTATCGCCGAAGTCGGCGCCGGTCTTCCTGAGCGATGCCGACCCGCTCGCGCAGGGGGATCGCGACGAACGCACGTCAGGGCAGAAGCGTCACGACGCGTTCGCCTCCCTCGTCGACGCGGCTGCTCGTTCGGCCGACGTCGCGTCGATGGGCGGTGCAGCTCCCACTGTGCTCGTCACCGTGGACGAGCGTGATCTCGTCGCAGGGCGCGGCGCCGGCTGGATCGACGGTGTTGACGAGCCGATCCCCATGGCAGCGATCACTCAATTCGCCTGCGCGGGTGGCATGCAGAAGCTGATTCTCGGCCGCGAGGGTGAGATCGTCTCGCTCTGGTCGCCTGAACGCTGTTTCACGTCGCAGCAGCGCCGCGCGATCGCCGTGCGCGACGGCGGATGCGTGATCCCCGGATGCCGCGTCCCCGCCGGGTGGTGCGAGGTGCATCACGTGTGGGAGCACTCTCGCGGCGGCCCGACGCACACCGACAACGGAGTCACCCTGTGCTGGTATCACCACCGGTCGATCGACACCGGTGGCTGGTCGATCCGCATGCGGAACGGGGTGCCGCACGTGCGAGCACCGGGATGGCTCGACCCAGGTGGTACGTGGAGACCCGTCGGTTCCGCCCGAGCGCGGAAGCGACGGCGCGAGGTGGAGAGAACGTGAATGCTACCCGTTCAGCACCTTCTGTATCCGCTGGAGCGACACCGTCTCGGCGGTGCCGAGCTGCTGCGCGAACAGGCTCACGCGCAGTTCCTCGAGCATCCAGCGGGCGTGCACGAGCGACGGCTTCGCGTGGGGCGGGAGCGGGATGACGCCCCCGGCATCGGTGAAGCGCGCGGTCGCCGTCTGCACCTCCGTCATCCAGACGCGATCGCGGCCGGGATTGTCGGGCAGGCGCTGGATGCGCCAGGTGAGCGCCTGCAGATACCGCGGCAGGTTGCGCAGCTGCGCGAGGCCGGTGCGCGAGACGAATCCCGGGAAGATCAGACCGGCCAGCTGGGTCTTGGCGTCGCTGAGGGCACCGAGGAGCGCCATGGACGAGGTGCCGGAGATGGCCTTGTCCGCGGCGCGCTGCTCGGTGAGGATGCGCGCGACCAGCGAGACCGTGTCGAACAGGGCATCCATGACCTCCGCGGAGACCCGATCGCGGATCGCCTCGAACTCGGCGCGGGTGAACACCAGCCCACCCGGTGTCGCGTCGAACAGCACGGCATCGACTACCGCTGCGAGGCAGTCCTCGAACAGCGCCTTCGTCGAGGCGTACGGACTCGCCGCCAGCGCGAGCTTCTCGGCGCCCGTCAGGTGCTGCTGCACGTAGCCGACGGGAGAGGGGACGCCGTTCAGCAACAGCGCGCGCACGCCGTCGGGCAGCGTGCGCTCCTGCTCGTCCTGCGTTCCGACGACCCGGATCGCGACGCCCTCCTTCTCAGGGGCCAGCGTGGGATAGCCACGGATGACGCTGCGCGGCATCCCGGTGCCGCGTCCGCCCTGCTCGGTGTCGACGAATCTCGGCAGCTCGTCGAAGTCCCACGTCGTCAGTCCCACGCGCTCGAGGGGATCACGCCGACGCACCGACGCCTTCGCCACCGATTCCCGCACCTTCGGGGCGAGGGTGCGCTGCAGCTCGAGGAGGTCCTTGCCCGCCGCCACGACTCGGGAACGCTCGTCGACGAC
>NZ_DASZVF010000035.1:0-8859 GCF_035547335.1 Humibacter sp.
CGGGAACGCGCCGTCTCCGCCGAGCAGCTCGCGCGCCGTGAGGAGGCGGAGGAGCGCACGCGGCTCGCGCGGGAGTTGCACGACGTGGTCGCCCACGGCATGAGTGCGATACAGGTGCAGGCATCCTCGGCCCGCTATCGCCTCGAGAGCCTGACGCCGGAAGCGGTCGACGAGTTCGAGGAGATCGCGGCGCTGGCGCGGGCATCCATGAGCGAGATGCGCGCTCTCCTGGCCGTGCTGCGCAACGAGGGAGCCGAGGCAGAGGGTGCGCCGCAGCCGACGGCGGCGGACATCCCGCAGCTCGTCGAATCGGCCCGACGATCGGGGTCACGGGTTGAGCTCGACGACGGGCTCTCCGAGTCCGATGTCGCGGGGCTCGACCCCGTTCTGTCGCTCACGGTCTACCGCATCGTGCAGGAATCGCTGAGCAATGTGGCACGGCACGCGACGGCGGCCGACACGCTCGTCAGGCTCGAGCGTGGGGGAGATCAGCTACTCGTCGAGGTGCGCAATGCGCCACCTGCGCGAGCGCCCTCGTCCGGCGTCGCACCCGAAGAGGGCGGCCATGGCATCCGTGGCATGCGAGAGCGAGTCGACCTTCACCATGGCACGCTGGAAGCAATGCCGACGCGTGAGGGCGGCTTCGTCGTACGAGCCGCCCTGCCGCTGGCCTGAGCCGGAGGGATCCCGCATGACCGTCAGCGTTCTCGTCGTCGACGATCAGGCGATGGTGCGCGCGGGCTTCTCCGCGATCCTGGATGCTCAGTCCGGCATCCGCGTTCTCGGTCAGGCCGCCGACGGGGTTGAGGCCATCGCCGAGGCGAGGAGCCTGCGTCCGGATGTGGTGCTGATGGACGTGCGGATGCCGAACCTGAACGGCATCGAGGCGACCAGGGAGCTCGTGAATCCGAGCAAGGGTGGGCCGCACGTGCCGCGAGTTCTCGTGTTGACCACGTTTGATGCCGACGACTATGTCTACGACGCGCTGGCCGCCGGTGCCAGCGGGTTCCTGCTCAAGGACGCACGCCCGGATGAGCTCGTGCAGGCCGTGCGGGTCGTCGCGGCAGGCGACGCCCTCCTCGCTCCCAGCGTCACCAAGCGCCTCTTGGAGAGGTTCGCGTCGCAACGTACGGCCGCGCCCCGCAAGGCGGAGTCGTTGCGCAGCCTGACGGAACGGGAGCGCGAGATCCTCGTGCTCATCGGTCGTGGGCGCTCGAATGCGGAGATCGCGGCAGAGCTGTTCATCGGCGAGCAGACGGTGAAGACGCACGTCAGCCGCATCTTCATGAAGCTGGGCGTCCGCGATCGCGTGCAGGCGGTCATCCTCGCGTACGACGCAGGGCTCATCGAACCCGCTCGCTGAACGCCTACTCGGATAGGGGCCGAATTGGCTCATAGCAGTGAAGCGGCGCCTGTCATCGCCTTCGTACGTTCTCCTGGGCGGCGTGCGAAGCTGCCCGGGAGGAGAGGTGAAGCGCTGCTCGGGGGGAGAAAAGCCCGGATCGGCAGCGGTTCAGCCGTCGTGCCGCTCGAGCCTGGGGATCAGCTCATCCAGCACCTCGACCGTGTTCTCCCAGCCGGTGACGGCGAGTGTGGGCACGCCCATGGCGAGCACCGGGTAGTCGTTTCCCTCGGGGTCGAGCCGGTCGCCGATGAACAGCATGTCGGTGAGGCGGATCCCGGTGAGCTCCGAGAGCCGTGCGATGCCGTACGCCTTGTCGATCCCTCGCCGCGTGATGTCCACAGAGGTCGACCCTCCGGAACGCACCTCGAGATCGGGAAGCAGATCCTGCACCGCAGCGCGCAGCGTGTTCTTCTTCTCGCCGGTCGGATCCCACGCGGCCTTGATGTCCACGGGTGCTGACTGCCCGAGCGCGGAGAACGTGATCTGCGAGCCGCGGTCCTCCAGGATCGGCCCCCAGGTGCGCGCCTCCCAGAAGCCGAGGCGACGCGCCTCCGACTCCACGGCGGCCAGCGCTCTGGTCTTCTCGTCGGCGGTGAGATTCTGCGCGTAGACCTGGGTCCAGGCTCCGTCGACGAAGCGGTAGTACTGCGTGCCGCACGTCGGCATCAGGTGGAGGCGTGCGAGGGCCGCGGGGGAGGCATCCGTCAGCTTGTCCACCACCTGCTTCGAGAACTGTCCGAACTGGCCCCCGGAGATGATGCACACCGGCGCGAGCCCGAGCAGCGCGATCAGGCGCTCCGCCATGGCCGGCTGCACCGGCGACTTGGATGCCGCGAGCGTGTCATCGAGATCGAAAGCGACAAGGCGGGGTTCGTAGGTGATGGAGGGCATGATCCTGAGCGGTGGTGCACGTCGCGTGCGGTCGGGCGAGCGGTGATGGGGCGAGATCGAAGTCTAGCCAGGAGCATCGAGAGGACGGTGCGCGGGGCGTCCGACGACGACGACGCTCACAGCTCGGCGTGCAGCTGCCACACGGATTCGGCAGACGCTCGCCAGCTGAAGGCGGCAGCGCGGTCCATGCCGGCGAACCGGAGCCGCTCCCGAAGCGTATCGTCGGCCACAACGGAGGAGACGGCTTCCGCGAGCCGCGCGGGATACCCTTCGGAGTCCTCCCGGGGCACGGTCACACCCGCGCCGAACGCGACTTCGGCAACGGCCGGATCATCGGAGTGCACGACGGGCGTGCCGAAGCGCATCGCTTCGACGACCGGCAGACCGAAGCCGGACGACAGATTCGGGTAGACGAAGACGGTCGCTCTGCTCAGCACGACGGCGAGATCCGGATCGCCGAGGCTTCCGAGCGTACGGACCCGGCCCTCCGCGAGGCCGGCCTCCATGGCGACCGTCGACACGCGCTCCCCGTGGTGCTCCTCCGGTCCGACCACGAGGAGGGGCAGATCGTGCAGCGCCGGGTCCGTCATCGCGCCGATCAGAGCGCGCAGGCCCCTTCTCGGATCGAGGCTCGACACCGTGGCGATGTACCGCTCAGGCAGCCGCAGCGCTCCCGCTCGAGCGTCGGCGTCATCCGGCACCTGCAGAGTGTCGGAGGGGGCGCCGCCGATGACGCGGATGCGGTCGCCCAGCTTCGCCACCTGGTTGAGCTGGTCGGCCACGGCGTGAGTGGGCACGACGACGGCATCGGCGAACTTGCGGGCGCGCTTCACCATGGCCTTCTGCCATGCCGCCTCGACGACGCCGACCGCTTCGGGAGCGGTCCACGCCGACACGTCGTGCACCGTGACCGTCGTCTGGTCGACGGAGTCGGAGGCGTCGTGCTTGAACAGCGGCGCCAGCAGGCTCGGGGCATGGATGAGGCCACCGCCCATCGGCAGTTTCACTCCCATCTGCCAGGCGAGCGCGAGCTCACGCGAGCCGACGGGGAGCGCATGCACCCCCACGAGACCGGGCAAGAGCTGCTGCAGCACGCGCCGATCCGTCTCGCTCCTTGCCGCGACGATCCCCTCGACGACGCAACCGCGCGGAGCCGTGGCGATGAGCTGCCGCGTCAGCTCGAGGCTGTACCGGGAGATGCCGTCCGGAACATCCGTGAGCACGTCGTCAACGATCACCCGCAGGGTTGTCATCGAATGCCTTTCGATCGAACGCATCGGCCAGCGCGTCCCGCCAGTCTCGCATCACGGGAAGCCCGGCAGCGACCCACGCGTCGTGACCGAGAACCGAGTAGGCGGGCCGGGCGGCCGGGCGCACGAAATCGGCGCTCGTCGTGGGCTGCACCCGCTCCGGATCCAGGCCGGCCCGCTCGAAAACGGCCCGCGCGAAACCGAACCACGTCGTCTCGCCGCCGGACGTGCCGTGGTAGATGCCGCTTGGCGCGTCGGCATCCACGAGTCGCACCAACTGCTCAGCCAGGTCGGCCGTCCAGGTGGGCTGCCCGCGTTGGTCGTCGACCACGGTCACGGTCTCGTGCGTCGCCGCAAGGCGCAGCATCGTCTTGGCGAAGTTGGGGCCGTGTGCGCCGTAGAGCCAGGCAGTGCGCACGACGAACGTTCCGTGCGGATGCGCGGCCAGCGCCCGTTCCTCACCCGCCGCCTTCGTCCGCCCATAGGCGTTGAGCGGGTCACGGGGCGCATCTTCGGCGTAGGGCTTCGTCGCGTCGCCCTGGAACACGTAGTCCGTCGAGATGGTGACGAGGCGGGCGCCGATGTCGCGCGCGGCGATCGCGAGGTTCTCTGTGCCCACCGCGTTCACCGCGAACGCGACATCCTCGTGCGTCTCGGCGTCATCCACCTTGGTGTAAGCGGCCGCATTGAACACGACGTCGTGCCCGGCCACGGCACTGATCACAGCATCGCGATCGGCGACGTCGAGCTCGGCGCGGGAAAGGGCGGTGACGTCCCTGCCCCCGAGGGCGTCCTGCAGATCGTGGCCGAGCATCCCGGATGCGCCGGTGATCAGGTAGCGCACGGCCTAGTGCCCCTGCGCCGCGTAGCGCTCTTCCGTCTCCTGCTTCTGCGGCCCCCACCAGTCCTCGTGGTCCTTGTACCACTGAATGGTCGCGGCGAGACCGGCAGCGAAGTCGCCGTAACGCGGCGCCCAGCCGAGCTCTGTTCGCAGCTTCGTGGAGTCGATCGCGTACCGCAGGTCGTGGCCCGGCCGGTCGGCCACGAGGTCGTACGCGTCCGACGGGAGCCCGAGCTCGGTGAGGATGAGCTCGACGACCTGCTTGTTGTTCTTCTCGCCGTCGGCGCCGATGAGATAGGTCTCGCCGATGCGGCCGTTCTCGAGGATGGTCAGGACGGCGGATGAATGGTCGTCGGCGTGGATCCAGTCGCGCACGTTCTCGCCGCTGCCGTACAGCTTCGGCCGCTCGCCACGCAGCACGTTCGTGATCTGGCGCGGGATGAACTTCTCCACGTGCTGGTAGGGGCCGTAGTTGTTGGAGCAGTTCGAGATGGTCGCTTGCACGCCGAACGACCGCACCCAGGCGCGCACGAGGAGGTCGCTTCCGGCCTTCGTGGAGGAATACGGGCTGGACGGGTTGTACGGCGTCGACTCGGTGAATCTGGCGGGGTCGTCGAGTTCGAGGTCGCCGTACACCTCGTCGGTGGAGATGTGGTGGTATCGAGTGCTGTGCTTGCGCGCCGCCTCCAGCAGCGTGAACGTGCCGACGACGTTCGTGTGCACGAACGGTTCGGGATCGGCCAGCGAGTTGTCGTTGTGGCTCTCGGCCGCGTAGTGCACGACGGCATCGTGGTCGGCGAAGAGGCCGTCGACGAGCTCGGCGTCGGCGATGTCGCCCTTGACGAACGTGAATCGGCTTTCGGGCAGGCCCTTCAGGGAGGCGAGGTTTCCGGCATACGTGAGCTTGTCGAGCACCGTCACGTCGTGATCGGTGTTGTCGATCAGATAGTGGACGAAGTTCGAGCCGATGAAACCGGCGCCGCCGGTGACGAGGATCTTCATGCGAGGCGGGTGCTTTCTGGTCGAGAGACTGCCGCCGAGTCTACCGAAGGCCGATTGGTAGACTCGGCCGGTGCAAATCCGCGAGTTGTCTGTGCCCGACGCCTACGAGATCACCCCGGTGCAGCACCGGGACGACCGCGGCGTGTTCCTGGAGTGGTATCGGTTCGATCGGCTCGAGGAGGCCGTCGGCCACCCGCTGAACCTCCGCCAGGCGAACACCTCCGTGTCGCGCAAGGGCTCGGTTCGCGGCATCCACTTCGCCGACATCCCGCCGGGGCAGGCCAAGTATGTGATGTGCACGCGGGGTGCGGTGCTCGACTTCGCCATCGACATCCGCACCGGTTCTCCGGCGTTCGGCACATGGGACTCCGTGCTCCTCGATGACGTTGATCGTCGCGCCATCTATCTCGCGGAGGGGCTAGGACACTGCTTCGTCGCACTCACCGACGACGCCACCGTCAGCTACCTCGTCACGGATGTCTACAACCCTCAGCGTGAGCACGGCATCAGCCCCCTGGATCCCGAAATCGCCCTCGAATTCCCGCTTGCTGCTGACGAGCTCTTACTGTCGCCGAAGGATACGGATGCCCCGACTCTTGCCGAAGCACGGGACCAAGGGCTGTTGCCCGAGTACGCGGCTGCTCGGTCGTTCTACGCCTCACTGAGCGGAGGGAACTGACATGCGCGGCATCATCCTCGCGGGCGGATCCGGCACGCGCCTGTGGCCCATCACCAAGGGCATTTCCAAGCAGCTCATGCCGATCTACGACAAGCCGATGGTGTACTACCCGCTGTCGACCCTGATGATGGCGGGCATCAGAGAGATTCTCATCATCACGACGCCGGAATATCACGGTCAGTTCCAGGCACTTCTCGGCGACGGCTCGGCTCTCGGACTCCGCCTCGAGTACGCTGTTCAGCCCTCGCCGGACGGCCTTGCGCAAGCCTTCATCATCGGCGAGGAGTTCATCGGCGACGAGTCGGTCGCACTCGTGCTGGGTGACAACATCTTCCACGGGACCGGGCTCGGAACGGCCCTTCGCCACGTGACCAACGACGAGGGCGCGACGATCTTCGCGTACCACGTGAGCAATCCGCGTTCGTATGGCGTCGTCGAATTCGACGACGACTTCAAGGCGGTCTCGATCGAGGAGAAACCCGCGCAGCCGAAGAGCAACTACGCCGTTCCCGGCCTGTACTTCTACGACAACGACGTGGTGGAGATCGCGAAGACGATCGAGCCGAGCGCCCGGGGCGAACTCGAGATCTCCACGGTGAACGAGCGGTATCTGCAGGCCGGCAAGCTCAACGTCCAGGTGCTGGACCGCGGCACGGCCTGGCTGGACACCGGAACGTTCGAGTCGATGATGCAGGCATCCGAGTACGTTCGGGTCATCGAGGACAGGCAGGGCACGAAGATCGGCTGCATCGAGGAGATCGCCTGGCGTGCGGGCTGGATCGACACGGCGCAGCTGAAGGAGCTCGCTGCTCCGCTCGTGAAGAGCGGGTACGGCGCTTACCTGGAGCGGCTCATCGCCGACGCGTGAAGCCGACGCCGGCCAGCAGGTTGCTGGGTTCCGCGAGCGCGAGGATTTCAGCCTTTGCCGTTGTTGGCGCTTTCGATCGTGGCACGCCACTGCTCAGGGGATGTGATGCGGGATAACGCGGACCTGTACTGTTCGCTTAGCCGGTCCCATTCCCTTCGATAGCGACGGTTCAGCCGTATCGACTCGAGCAGAAGCGATCGGAACTTCTTCGGATCGCGAACGTGCCAAGTCGCGCCGGAGCCCTCTGCGTTCGTGATCAGCACGCTGTCCCAGTTGGGAACTTCGAACCATCGTGCGTCCTGGTACGCCAGATGCCCGTGCGGCCTGCTGGTGTCGTTCGTCACCTTGCGGCTGTGCCGGACGACCTGCCTCGCGAGCCAGGTCAGAAATGCAAGACCGTGGGGGCCCGGGTTGATGACCCGGTCGGTGAGCTCCTTGTTCTCGCGGGCAGGGAAGTGCGCGATCTCCGACGAGCGTTTGATCAGTTTCGCTTCCGTGAAACCGGCGCCCATCGCCTTCACCTTCGGGAGCCGGTCCACCATGTCCCGATGCAACTGGTCGGGGCCCTCGAACACGTTGCGGATCGCGGCCATGCGCATCGCAATCGTGTAGTAGTCCATGGTCAGCAGGTTCTTGACATCACTCGCGAGCATCGACCGCCAGAGCTTGCCACCTTGCTTATGCGGCGAATGGAGGAGGGCCGTGATCAGACGATTGCGCTCGTGGAAGAAGGCTTGCCAGTCGTGCGTGTCATCCTTGTCGACCCACGACACGTGCCACACGGCTGCACCCGGGAGGCTCACCGTCGCGTACCCGTGCTCGCGGGCGCGAAGCGCGTACTCCGCGTCGTCCCATTTGATGAACACCGGAAGCGACAGTCCGATCGCCTTGATGATCTCGACTGGGATCAGACACATCCACCAGCCGTTGTAGTCCACGTCGTAGCGACGATGCATCCACTGGGTCTGGCGAAGATTGGACGTTCCGAAATCGTGGCGCTCGGGGGTGAAGGGTCCCCACATGAACGAGGGCCACTTGATGCCCTCCGCGAACGCGTGGAGTTGAGCCTTGTCGTACATGTCGAACATGTGTCCGCCGACGATGGTGGGTTTGTTGCAGTAATTGGCGAAGGTGACCGCTCGCCGAAGGCTCTCCGGCTCGATCTCGACGTCGTCGTCGAGCAGGATCACGTAGCCGGACTCTCCGGCGTCGAGAGCCTCCAGCATGCCGCGCGAGAATCCGCCCGAGCCGCCGATATTGGCCTGGTCCAGCACGCGCAACTTGCCGTCGAGCGAGTCGACAGCGGCCGCATAGCCAGGATTGTCGACGATCTTCTCGGTGCCCTGATCGATCACCTGCACGCGGTCGAGGACCGAAAGCGCTTCCTTGTCGTTTCCGATCGTGGTCAGCAGACGAGTGCAGTAGTCGCCTCGGTTGAGCGTTGTGATAGAGACGGTGGCATTCGCGTTGGTGCGCTCAGGTGTTCCGGCAGGAGCCATCCAGTCCGCCTGCACGAGCTCCAACGCGTGTTCATCGGCAATCAGATCGAACCAGAGCCAGCCTCCGTCGATGAACGTCGTGAGGGGGATGCTGAAGGTCGAGATCGTGGGCCCGTCGACTTCGACACCGTCGACGCGTTGGATGACGGAGCGCGCGTTCGAGCGGTACACCACGATTCGGCCGGTTCCGGTGGTCTCGATCCGCAAGTCCACGGATTCGAGTGAGGTCCATGACTTCCAGTAGCTCGCCGGAAAAGCGTTGAAGTAGGTGCCGAGAGACGTGGACTTGAAGGACGGAATCCGAAGACCGCGTCGTCCACGGAGCCATCCGAGTCCGTTCCTGTCGGTCAGGCGCGACGCACGCTTCGGCTGCTGAAGCAAGACGACACCCCGCATCCTCGCGAGGCGCTCCTCCTCACTTTCT
>NZ_DASZVF010000036.1:0-79147 GCF_035547335.1 Humibacter sp.
CGCGCTCAGGTCGTTGTCCACCAGCTCGCCAGCGATGGCGATGCCTCGGCTCTTCTCGAACGCCTCCAGCTCCGCGCGCTGCCGGTCGATGCCCGCCTGCTCATCGCGGGGGTCGCTGCTGATTCGGAGATATCGCCACGCTGTCATGGCGTCAGTGTAACTAGGTGTTCCTTAGGCTGGCCTGCTTCATGTCGGCCGACAGCGACTCGGGCAGGTCGTGCACGTCTCCGATCGCCAGCCCGGGCAGGAGCGCTCCTCCGTCGCCGGGGAGACCCCGTGCCACGGCGGCGAACGCGGACCGGACGGAGTCCGCCGCAGCCAGAAGAGCAGGCGGATCGCGCAGCGCACGGGGACGAGCCGACGCATACACGAGCGCGGCGTTCTCCGACGACGACGGAAGCATACGCAGCGTGCCGGTGACCTGGACCGTCTGGCCGATGCGCACACTCGTTCCCTCAGGGGCGAACACGAGCACGGGCATCCGAGCGGGAAGGGACGTCTCACCGGCCGTGAGGACATCGACGGTAGCCGAGAAGCGGACTCCCCCGGCCCCCGAGCCCGCAGTCAGCGAGCCTGCCGAGCTTCCGGAGGCCTGCGCGAGAGATCCGACCTCGAGCCGCATGCTCACCGTGTGGTGCGCGAGGCGGGATGCGGCATCCGGATGCCTGGCGGGCATGGCCGCAGCCGCCGCCGTCGCGACCAGGGCGGCTCCCGCGGCCGCAACGCAGACCGCCGCCGCTATCGCCGTGGCCGTGGCCTTGACGCCACGCGTCCCGCCTCGGTCGGCCGCGAGGCGCAGCACGACCGCGGCGCCGGCCGAGGCCACGGCAAGCACCCACAGCGTGCAGGCGAACCATTCACCGTCGGGCAAGGCGATCGCCACCGCTCCGCCTATCCACGCTGCGACGGCAGGCAGGGCGAGCCGGAGATCGAGCATCAGACGGTCACCAGGTCTTTCAGCCCATCGAACGTCTTCTGGCCGATGCCGCTCACGTTCATCAGGTCGTCGATCGACGTGAAGCGGCCGTTCTCGGCGCGCCAGGCGAGGATCTTCGCCGCCATGGCGGGACCGACCCGAGGAAGCGTGTCGAGCTCCGCCTCGGTCGCCGTGTTCAGATTCACCTTCGCGCCGGGCAGCGCGCCCGCCGGCTGCCCTCCGGACCCAGGTGCTTCAGGCTGTTGCACGGGATCGCCCACATGCGGAACGACGAGCTGCTCGCCGTCGCTCAGCAGCCGGGCCAGGTTCACGCCCGACTGCTCGGCGTCGTCCGTCATCCCGCCGGCCGCACCCACCGCGTCGACGACGCGGGAACCTGCCGCAAGCGTGTAGAGGCCAGGTCGCTGGACGGCTCCGAGCACGTGGACGTAGAGCACAGCCGGCTGGGTGGCCTCCGGTGTGCTGCGCGACGAGTCCGCCGTGGTGACGCTGACGGACGGAACGTGGCCGGAATCGCCTCGCGGTGCGAGCATGCCGACCAGAACGGCGGTCGCGAACGCTGCGATCAGCAGGACGGCCGCGGCGCCTACACCCAGCCGCACCTTGAGCGAACGCGGCACGGCGCGCGAACGTGGAGACAGCTGTTCCAGGGGGTCGTCGGCATCCACTTCCGCGACGATAGAAGGCGCACGACAGGCGTGATCGTCGAACGGGTCCAGCAGGGGACGACGACCTCACGCTGCCCGCTGTGGACGACGACCCGGCCAGCGGCGCCGGCCCGTCGTCTCGCGGCTACTTCTTGGTGGCGATGTTCACGACGCGTGGCGGGCGCGCGATGACGGCGGCCACCTCACGGTCGCCCAGAGCCCTCTGCACCGCCGCCGACGCCCTCGCGAGCTCCTCGAGCTCCTCGGCTCCGATCCGCGGCGACACCTCGATGCGATCACGCACCTTGCCGTCGACCTGCACGATCGCGGTCACCGACTCCTCGACGAGCAGGCTGGGGTCGGCCTTGCGCCACGGCTGCGCCGCAACCGTCGGCTCGTAGCCGAGCGCCGCCCACATGTCCTCCGCGGTGTACGGAGCGAAGAGGTTCAGCATCAGGGCGATCGCCTCTGCTGCCTCTCGGACCGCGGCATCCTTCGGGCCCGGGCCCGAGTCGATCGCCTTGCGCGTGGCATTGACGAGCTCCATGAGCCGTGCGACGACGACGTTGAACTTGTACGACTCGATCAGCGCTGGAGCGTCGGCCAGCAGCCGGTGCGTGACCCGGCGCAGCGCGACATCGCCCGTCCGCCAGTCGATCTCCGGGGCGCTGTCGACGTCCTGTGCCACGCGCCAGGCGCGGGCGAGGAACTTCGCGCTGCCTGCTGCGGAGACGTCTGCCCAGTCGATGTCGTCCTCAGGAGGGCCGGCGAACACGAGCGTGACCCTGAGCGCATCAGAGCCGTGCTGACGCAGCTCGTCGGCGAACTCGACGAGGTTGCCCTTCGACTTGCTCATGGCCGACCCGTTCAGGATGACCTGCCCTTGGTTCAGCAGCGATGTGAACGGCTCGGTGAACGAGACGTAGCCCAGGTCGAAGAGCACCTTCGTGATGAACCGGGCGTAGAGCAGGTGCAGGATGGCGTGCTCGACGCCGCCCACATACTGGTCGACGGGCGCCCACTTCTCCACCTCGGCCGGGTCGAACGCCTGAGTGTCGTCGTTCGGCGAGAGGTAGCGCAGGTAGTACCACGAGCTGTCCACGAACGTGTCCATGGTGTCGCTGTCGCGCGTGGCTGTTCCGCCGCACCGCGGGCACTCGACTGTCGACCACTCGGTCGCGGCGCCCAGCGGGCTCGAGCCCTTCGGCTTCAGGTCCAGCCCGTCGGCATCCGGCAGCAGCACGGGCAGCTGGTCCTCGGGCACCGGGACTTCACCGCAGTCGGGGCAGTGGATGATCGGAATCGGCGTGCCCCAGTACCGCTGGCGCGAGATGAGCCAGTCACGCAGCCGGAAGTTGCGCGACGCGTGACCGATCGACGCGGATGCCAGCGCCTCCGTGATGCGGTGGATGGCGTTGTTCTTGCTCAGTCCGTTGAACGGCCCTGAGTTGATCAGTCGCCCGTCGCCGGTCAGCGCGACACGCGTGGACGCGGGATCCAGCGGGGGCAGGTCCTCAGGCAGCAGCGCCTCGCCGGTCTGCGGATCCCTTGGGATGACGGGGATCGCGCCGGTGACGGGCGCGTTCGTGTCGACGACGACGCGCACCGGCAGGTCGAACGTCCGCGCGAAGTCCAGGTCCCTCTGGTCGTGAGCGGGAACGGCCATGATCGCGCCGTGGCCGTACTCGGCCAGCACGTAGTCGGCGGCCCAGATGGGCAGGCGCTCACCGCTCAACGGGTTGATCGCGTACCGCTCCAGGAAGACACCGGTCTTCTCACGGTCAGTGCTCAGCCGGTCGATGTCGGTGGTCGCCTGCGTCTGCCTCAGGTACGCGTCGAACCGCTCGCGAACCTCGGGCGAGGCATCCTCGACCAGTTCGGCCGCCAGGTCGGAATCCGGCGCGACCACCATGAATGTCACGCCGTACAGCGTGTCCGGCCTCGTCGTGTACACCGAGATCGGCTCTTCGCGGCCCTCGATCTTGAAACTGACATCCGCGCCGATCGAACGGCCGATCCAGTTGCGCTGCATGGTCAGCACCCGAGCGGGCCACGCGCCCTCGAGCTGGTTCAGGTCGTCGAGCAGCCGGTCGGCGTAGTCCGTGACGCGGAAATACCACTGCGTCAGCTTCTTCTTCTCCACCAGGAAGCCGCAGCGCTCGCAGTGGCCGTCGATCACCTGCTCGTTGGCCAGCACGGTCTGGTCGTTGGGGCACCAGTTGACGGTGCCCGCCTTGCGGTAGGCCAGACCCTTCTCATACAGCTTCAGGAACAGCCACTGGTTCCACTTGTAGTACTCGGGGTCGCTCGTGTGCAGCTCTCGGCTCCAGTCGAACGACGGTGCGTAGATGCGGAAGCTGCGCTTCTGCTGCGCGATGTTGTCGTACGTCCAGCCGCGCGGATCGATGCCGCGCTTGATGGCCGCGTTCTCCGCGGGCAGACCGAAGGAATCCCATCCGATCGGGTGCAGCACGTTGAAACCCTGCTGGCGCCAGTAGCGCGCCACGACATCGCCGAACCCGAATGCCTCGGCGTGGCCCATGTGCAGGTCACCGGACGGGTACGGGAACATGTCCAGGATGTACTTGCGCGGGCGGTTGTCGCCCGGCACGTCGGCACGGAACGGTTGAAGCTCTTCCCACACCGGCAGCCACTTGGCCTGAATGGCGGCGAAGTCGTAGCGGGCGTCGGGCGCCTCTCGCTCGTCGTGTTGTGACACGTCGCTCTCAATCTCTGTGCGGGGATGGGTGTGCGGACAACCCCGTCCGCACGGAAAATGGGGGCGTTCAAAGATTACCCGCTCGTGTCGGCGCGATTGCCGCGCGATCACGGGGGACGCAGCGATGCGGGAGCGCCTGCTCTCGGAACCGCCTCGATGACTCGGAACGCTACTAGTGACAACGTCTCGGCACCCTGGTTCGTTCCGAGCACCGGGGTCGGGCTCAGATTCCGAGGGCGGCCAGCGGAGCCGCGGCCTTCAGCTCGGTTTCCGCCAGCTCGTTCTGCGCGACGGACAGGGCAGTGATCCCGCCACCCGTGCCGACGGATGCCATGCCGTCGCGCATCACGATCGTGCGGATGACCATGGCCAGCTCGGCCGAGCCGTCGAGTCCCAGGCGGCCGAGGCATCCGCTGTACACGCCTCGCGGGCCGCGCTCCAGGTCGTGCAGGATGCCCATGGCGCTCAGCTTCGGCGCGCCGGTCATCGAGCCTGCTGGGAAGCACGCGTCGACCACGTCGAGCACGTCGACCCCGTCGGCGAGCTCCGCGCGCACCGTGCTCACCAGCTGGTGCACGTGCCTGTGTGTCTCCACCTCGAGGAGCTCGGGAACCGACACCCCGCCGACCGTGGCCACTCGAGCGAGGTCATTGCGCATCAGGTCGACGATCATCAGGTTCTCGGCACGTTCCTTCTCGTCTGCTGCGAGCTCTCGCGAGAGCTCGCGATCCTCGGCGGCATCCCTTCCGCGCCGTCTCGTCCCTTTGACCGGCCGGGTCACGGCCACCCGTCCCGCTACCTGCAGGAACAGCTCGGGCGAGGCGCTCAGCACGGCGACGTCGTCGACGCGTACGAACGCTCCGTGCGTCGCCTGGGAGATGCGTCGCAACCGCCGGTAGACGTCGAACGGCGGCGCCTCCGTCGCCACCTGGACGCTGTTCGTCAGACACAACTGGTACGCGTCACCTGCTCTGATCGAGTCCTGGCACGCCTCGATCATCCGGAGGTAGGCGTCGCCGGAGTGCCGCCAATTCGGTCTCGACGAGGGCGCAGGAACGTCGGGGAGCTTCTGGTCGCATCCACTCGCTCGGCCCGCCCAGGGTGGTCGTCCTCGCGCCATGCTCCGCAAGCGTTCGCTCGTCACGGCCGCCCACGCACGGCCGTCGGCATCGTCGAAGAACCAGAGGAACAGCCCACCGTCGCGATGGTCGATCTCGATGACCCGGTCGGCGAAGAGCATTGCCGCCTCTGGCACCTCGGATCGGGCGACGGAGATCGCGAGCCGCCTGGCACCGTACTCGTAGCCGAACCAGCCCACCCAGCCGATCGGCGAAGGCGGCGCAGCCGATGCTCCCCCGTCGGCGGAGCGCGACCCCCGGTCGGCGCCGACGGCCTCGTGGGACCATGCGCCCGGCGCAGCACCGCGCGACTGCGAGCGCAGGGCGGCGTCGAGCGTGCCTTCGGCAGGCATCACCACGCCAGGGCGCAGGTCGTACAGCCTCTCCTGATCGACCAGATAGCTCGGCCGCACAGGTGATGCTGCGCCGAGATAGCTCGAACCCGTGTCCGCGTGGATGCCCGGGTCGAGCCAGAACGCACGGGTCTCGTCCGCGTACAGCGCCTCGAACACCCGCTCGGGGTCCAGGCGCAGGGGGAGCCGTTGCCTTCGCACGGACGCTGACGCGTCGTACTCAGGCAACGGCTCCCCCTCGTCGGACTCTCCCGGGCGCGTCACCGCGGAACATCCCGGCTTCGGGCCGTGGCCCCGTGCACACCTCCTACTTGAAGAGGTTCTTCGAGTCCAGCCACTCCTTCGCGATCTGCGACGCCGACTCCTTCGCCGATCCGGAGCTCTTGTCGTTCAGGCTCACGAGATCGTCGGTGGTGAGAGCGCCGGAGACCGTGTTCAGCACGTTCTTCACCTTGTCGGTGACCTTCTTGTCGTTGATGACCGGCACCACGTTCTCGGCGATGATGATGTTCTTCGGGTCCTTGAGCGTGACGAACCCGTTGTTCTTGATCGCCGAACTCGTCGTGTAGATGTCCGCCAGGTTCACGGTGCCGTCCAGCAGCGCCTTCACCGTCAGCGGGCCGCCGCTGTCGCTGATCGGATCGAGCGTCGCGGTCACCCCGTACGCCTGCTGAAGGCCCTTGATGCCGTACGGCCGTTCGGCGAACTCGGGGTTCGCACCGACCTTGAGCGGCTCGGTGACGTTCTTGAGATCCGACAACGAGGTCACGTTGTACTTCTGCGAGAACTCCTTAGTGACGTTGTAGGAGTCCTTGTCCTGCGCCTTCGACTGATCGAGCACCTCGTAGCCCTTCGGCAGCGCATCGCTCAGCGCCGCATAGACGTCGTCGCTCGACTTGGCGTCGCTCTTCGGGTCGTAGTACTGCAGGAGGCTCCCCGAGTACTCAGGGACGAGGTCGATCGAGCCGTCCTGCAGCGCCTTCAGGTACACCTCTCTGGCGCCGATGTTCGGCTTGATGCTGGCGTCGACCCCGTTCTGCTTCAGCGCCTGCGTGTAGATCTGGGCGATGATCTCGGACTCCGGGAAGTTGGCCGAGCCGACGACGATGGCTCCGCCGGGCTTGGCGGACGAAGACGAGGACGAGGAGTCCAGGGGGTTGCCTGACGAGCAGCCGGCAAGAGCGAGGGCACTCACCGCCGCGACGGCTGCGAGGGCGATAGCGCGTGTTCTCAGTGACATGGTGCTTCGCTTTCTTGTGATGGGCTGAGACCTGACTGCACTCAGCCTGCTGTGGTGGATTGCGAGGTCGTGGCGAGCCTCTTGGATGACCGCACGCGCACGTCGGACGCCCGTCCGACGACGACGCCGCGCGGCACGACGAGCCGCTGTACGACGGCGAAGATGCCGTCCGCGATCAGGGCGAGCAGGATGACCAGCACGGATGCGCCCAGCATCTCAGCGTAGTTCTGCACGGCCAGGCCGTCGTAGATGAACCGGCCGAGCCCGCCGAGCGGGAGATACGCCGCCACGGTCCAGGTGGCGATCACCTGGAGACATGCCGACCGCACGCCCCCGATGATGATCGGCAGCGCGAGGGGAAGCTCGACCTTGACGAGCACCTGCCACCCGGTCATGCCGATCGACTTCGCGGCGTCGATGGTCTCGCGGTCGACGGCATCCACACCGGCGTACGCGCCGGCGAGGAGCGGCGGCAGCGCCAGAACGACCATCACGATCAGGGCCGGACCGAATCCCAGTCCGAGCAGAAGGGCGAGCAGCAGGAGCACGCCGAGCGTCGGCAGCGCGCGCAGCACTCCCGAGAGCTGCACAGCGAGTGCCCTGCCCTTGCCGGTGTGGCCGATCGCCAGACCGATGGGCACGGCGATGACCGCGGCGATCACAAGGGTGACGATGGTGTACAGCAAGTGCTCGCCGACACGGGCCGGGATGCCGCCTGGACCGGCCCAATTGGCGGGATCCAGCAGCCAGACGAACGCGAGATTCCAGGAGGTCATGCTGCACCCGCCAGCTGTGTCCTCTCGGCGGCCCGACCCCGCTGACGGCCGACGGCGCGGCTCGTCCAGGGCAGAAGCAGCCGGCCGACCGCGGCGAGCACGAGGTCGAACACGACCGCGATCACGACGGTGCCGATGATTCCGACCAGGATCTCCAGCGGGAAGTCACGCTGGAAGCCGTCGATGAAGAAGTATCCGAGGCTCGTCACGCCGATCACCGAGCCGACGCTCAGCAGACTGATGGTGCTGACCGACACCACCCTGATGCCCGACAGCAGAACAGGCCCGGCCAGCGGCAGTTCGACGTACCAGAACCGGCGCCACGTCGAGAATCCGACGGCGGTTGCAGAGAGCAGAATGTCGACATCCACGGAGGCGAACGCGTCCGAGGCCGTGCGCACCATGATCGCGAGCGCGTAGAGGCTCAGTGCGACCTCGATGTTGACGGGGTCGAGGATGCGCGTGCCCAGAAGGCTCGGCAGCGCGATGAAGAGCGGCAGTGACGGGATGGCGTAGAGCAGCCCCACGATGGCGAGCACCGTGCCGCGGCTCGCGTGGTAGCGATTCGCGAGCCAGCCGACGGGGATGGCGAGCACGAATCCGACGACGATAGGCACCGCGGACAGGGCCGCGTGAACCAGGGTCAGCTCCCAGATCTGACCCGCGTTCTCGACCAGCCAGTTCACGGCTGCCGATCACCCTGCGCCGAAGCACCCGAAGCGGTGGCGGCCGCTCCGGCCTCGTCGGAAGAACCGAGTGCGGTCGTCGTCGCCCGGCCTTCGCTGTCGTTTTTCTCCCCGGATCCGCGCGAGTCGTCTCGAGTCCGCCCGTCGACGAGCACGCCGGCGGCACGGCCGTCGCCGTCGACGACGAGCTCCCGTCCCGCCTCCGAGCGGAGGTGCAGCGCGCGCTTGCCGCGATCCGCTCCCACGAAGCGCGCGACGAAGTCGTCGGCAGGCTCGGCGAGGATCTCGTCCGGCGTGCCGATCTGGGCGACGATGCCGCCCTTCTTGAAGATGACGACCTGGTCGCCGAGCAGGAACGCCTCGTCGATGTCGTGCGTGACGAACACGACGGTCTTGTCCAGTTCGCGCTGCAGGCGCACGAGCTCCTGTTGCAGCTCGGCGCGCACTAGCGGGTCGACGGCGCCGAACGGCTCGTCCATGAGGAGAATGTTCGGATCGACCGCCAGTCCTCTGGCCACCCCGACCCGCTGCTGCTGGCCGCCGGAGAGCTGGCTGGGGTACCGGTCGGCCAGCGAACGATCGAGACCCACGGTGTCCATCAGCTCGAGCGCCCTCGCTCGCGCGTCGGTGCGGGACACGCCTCGCAGCCGTGGCACCGTCGCGATGTTGTCGGCCACCTTGCGGTGCGGGAGCAGACCGGAGTTCTGCATCACGTATCCGATGCTTCTGCGCAGACCGACGGGTTCGAGGGTGGACACGTCGGCGCCGTCGATCTCGATGGTTCCGCTCGTCGCGTCGACCATGCGGTTGATCATCTTGAGGATGGTGGTCTTGCCACTCCCGGACGACCCCACGAGCACCGTGGTCTTGCGCGACGGGATGACCAGGCTGAAGTCCCTGACGGCAACGGTGCCATCGGGGAACTGCTTCGTCACCGATCGGAACTCGATCATCGTCTGGCTGGCTCATTCCTGGGTGGCGACCGCCACGGCCGCATCGAGTTGCTGTGCCCCAGCGAATCACGGAACCGCTGCTGCTGGGCGGGGCGAACCCCGGAAACAACTATGTCGTAAGGCACCGACATTCAGGGCGTTGTTCAGGAAATACGCTGTAACCGGCGTTCCCGTTCGGTAGGACCGTTCAAGTGCGACACAGTCCGCGCCGCGCTCAGCTGGTCGCTATGGTCAGGATCGGGGACGCCGGCTCCGGTCAGTCGTAGTACTTCTCGAGGTAGGCGATGGCCACGACGGCCGCCTCGGCGAGGATGCGCGCGTCGCCGTCCGGCGCCCGCAGGTAGGCGCGCTCGATGAGCGACTGCGCCATCTGACTGGCGATGTCCAGCCGGAACACGAGCTCGTCGTCGTAGCTGAAGCCGTAGCTGGCGACCAGGATCTCGGCGAGGCGTTCGGCGAACTCGTGCACGTGGTCGACGGTGGTCGTGCCGTCGTCGACGCCGCGGACCTCTTCGAACCGCATGATGCGGAATCCGGGCTCCGTGCGGAACATCGCGGCGAACTGCTCAGCGAGCGTCGCGATCGCCTCCTGCCACGTCGCCGGTTGCCTGCGCTCCAGCTCCTCGGATGCCGCGAGCCGGTACCGGAGCACGGCGCGGTCATGCAATGCGGACAGCAGCGCGATGCGGTCGGGGAAGTAGCGGTAGACGGTTCCGATGGATGCTCCGCTCAGCTCCGCCACCTGCGCCGTGGTGAGCCGGTCGAAGCCCACCTCGTCGACGACGGCGGCAGCTGCGTCGAGAAGCGCATCGATCCGCGCGAGACTCCGTTCCTGCGCCGGTTCGACGCGAAGCGCCCCGGCACTGACCGTCTCCTGCGTTCCGACGAGGATCTCCTCGATCATCTACTGCCAACTCCTTTCACCGCGCGCGACACTGCGCACGTTCACCGCCATTGCGTCCGTTGCGACGGTACCCGACTGTTCTTCATGTTCCTAGGGTTTGCCCGAACCGTCACCCGGGGCAACGGGCGTGGAAGACTGTACCGATGGCCGAACGTCCCCGCTCCGTGACGCGCATCCACCGCGCAGCACGCATCGAGGACGCCTTCCACGCGTTTCGCGCCCGGCGCGCGTTGAAACGCGGATATCTGCCGACCGTGCTGTCGTACACCGGGTACGGGACGACCGAATGGATCCGCGTGCTCGGCAGAGTCGTGCTCGCCAGGGATCCACGGCCGGGATCCCGCGCCGAGCGCAAGAACCGCCGGCGTGAGGAGAGCGTGCGCGGGTGGCGCAGCTTCATGAGCGTTCCCTACAGCGAGGCCGAGGTGGTCGTCGAGGTCGACGGAACGCGTCATGCCGTCAGACCGGACCGCGGCGGTGTGATCGACGAGGTCATCCCCGTCCGGCTGGAGCCGGGCATCCACACGGTCACGCTGCGGGCGAACCGCAGCGGTCACGTTTCACAGGCGCCCGTGCAGGTGGTCGGGGATGACACACCGTTCGGCGTCATCTCCGATGTGGACGACACGGTCATGGTCACGGCGCTCCCCCGGCCCTTGCTGGCCGCCTGGAACACGTTCGTGCTCGATGAGCACGCCAGGGTGCCCACGCCGGGCATGGCCGTGCTGCTCGAACGGCTGGCCGCCTCTCATCCCAACGCTCCGGTGCTGTATCTCTCCACCGGCGCTTGGAACGTCGCGCCCACCGTCACCCGGTTCCTCTCCCGCAACCTCTTCCCGCCGGGTGCGCTGCTCCTCACCGACTGGGGGCCGACGCACGACCGCTGGTTCCGCAGCGGCAGAGAGCACAAGGAACAGAGCCTGCGGCGTCTCGCCCGCGAGTTCCCGGGCGTGAAGTGGCTCCTCGTCGGCGACGACGGCCAGCACGACGAGGAGATCTACGCGCAGTTCGCGAAAGAGCATCCGCAGAACGTGTCCGCCGTGGCGATCAGGCAGCTCTCCAGCACGGAGTCGGTGCTGGCCGGTGGCCGCTCGACGGCGGAGAAGCATGCCCAGACCAGCGGCGTCCCCTGGGTCTACGGCGGGGACGGCGCCGACCTGCTGGCGCAGCTCAAGGAGCTCGGCATCCAGGCCTGAGGCCGGTGTCGGCGGCCGCTGAGAGGATGACCGCATGACCGGCACACCGTCCACGGCCTGGCTACGCGCTCAACGGCTGCGCTCGCAGCTCCTCGACGGCACCGAGGCCTCCCCTCTCGAGGTGGTACGCACTCTGGGCGCCGTGCAGGCGCAGAACGCCCTCGCTGGCAGGTGGGCGATCGGCCTCCGTGCGGCCGGCGCGACGGATGGCGACATCGAGCGCCTGTACGCCGACGGCGCCATCGTGCGGTCGTGGACGATGCGCGGCACGTTGCACATCGTCGCCGCAGAGGACCTCGGCTGGATGCTGTCGCTCACTGCCGCTCGGCAGAGGGCGGGCGCCGCACGCGAGGCCGTCGTGAGGGGCATCACCGAGGCGGATTTCGAGCGGGCGTCGGAGCTCATCGCACAGGAGGTCGACGAAAGCAGTCCGCTGACGCGGGCAGAGGCGCTGGCGGCACTGCAGCGCTCCGGCGTCGACGTGGGCAACGAGCGCGGATACCGCTTCATCAGAGACGCAGCGCTGCGCGGCCTCGTGGCGTGGGGACCGTCGCGCGGCAAGCAGCAGCAGCTCGTCGCGGTGCCTGGCCCCGTCGCAGCGGCGAGCGAGGCGGACCGCGATGAGGCGCTGGCGCGCTTCCTGCTCCGATACGCCACAGGCCACGCACCCGTCACGGTGTCCGATTTCGCGTGGTGGTCGGGTCTCACGCTCACCGATGCGCGCCGTGCCGTTGCCGTGGCCGGCCGTCGCATCGAGTCGCTCGGCGAAGAAGGCTGGCTCGTGCCGGCCGAGGGCGAGTCCCTGGTGCAGGGCTCGCCGTCGGGCGGCACATCCGCCCTCGCGCCCGTGCAGGCGACGCCGGCATGGGACGAGTACGTGCTGGGCTACCGCGAGCGCTCCCCCGTGCTCGATCCGGCCTTCGCGGGCCGCGTCTCGCCGACCGGCAACGGCGTGTTCCTGCCGACCATCGTGTCCTCCGGTCGCGTCGTCGGCACCTGGCGCCACAGCGTGCAGCGCTCACGCCTGATCGTGCAGACGGATCCGTTCACGTCGCTCACGGCCTCGGAACGCCGTGGCTTCGATGCCTCCGTCGATCGGATGGCGCGGTTCCTCGGCGTCTCACGGGCATAGCGGCGACGGCGTTCGTCACTGCAGCCCATGGCATCGTTCGGCGTGCCTGTCCAGCAGCGCGACATGCGCCGCCCTACGTTGTGATCATGTCCGGCGACGCGACCCCCAGGGATACGAACGTGCACGACGCCGTTCCCAAGACGTTGTCCTCTCGCCGTCTGGAGGCGTACTCAGACGGCGTCTTCGCCATCGCCGCGACGCTGCTCGTGCTCGACCTCAGCGTGGACAAGCTGAAAGTGGGGTCTGATCCGACATCCGGCGAGCTCTGGGATGCCCTGGGCAAGGACTGGGCGAGCTTCCTCAGCTTCGCCATCAGCTTCATCCTGCTCGGGCTGCTGTGGGGCATCCACGTGCGCCAGTTCGAGTTCGTCGAACGCGTCGACGGCATGGTGCTGACGCTCAACACGCTCCGGCTTCTCGGCGTCGTGCTGATCCCGTTCACCACGAGCCTGACGGACAGATTCAACGAGACCGTGCCAGGCAGGTTCCTGCTCCCGCTCAACTTCTTCTACGTGATCGCCGTCGGCTGGGTGCAGTGGCGGTACGTGTCGTCCGCCTCCCGCGGGATGACCCCGAACATGTCCGACCACTACCGTCGGCTGTCGCAACGCAACGCCCTCATCGCCATGGTCATCTCCGCCGGCGTCGCGATCGCCTCGATCTGGGTGGGCTCCATCGCCTTCCTGCTCTTCATCGTGAGCAACGTGTTCGACGCGCGGGACCGGCGGCGGGCCAGGGGTGAACCCGGAAGGCGGAGCCGCCGCGAACGCCGGGAGGCCGAACGCTAGGCGGCCAGCCGCTCGCGACGCCCGTTCATCCCTTCACGGCACCGCCCAGCCCTCCGCCGCGCAGGAACGTGCGCTGGAAGATCAGGAAGATCACGACCGGAATGAGCGTCGCGATCGTAAGCGCGGCCAGGTAGACGCCCAGGTCCGTCGACGACTGGATCTGCGGAAGCCGCACCGACAGCGGCTGGATGCCGATGTCTTTCAGCACGAGATTGGGCCAGAGGAAGTCGGCCCAGGCGGCGTTGATCGCGAACACGGAAACGACGCCGAGGATGGGCTTCGACATCGGCAGCACGACCGACCAGAACAGCCGGAACGTGCCTGCGCCGTCGGTCTTGGCCGCCTCGAACACCTCCTTCGGCAGACTGTCGAAGAACCGCATTACGAGCAGGACGTTGAATGCGCTGGCGCCGGCCGGCAACCAGACCGCCCAGAACGTGTTGATGAGCGAGTGCCCGATGAGCGGAGGGTGCAGCACGGTGAGATACAGCGGGACGAGCAGCACCACGGCCGGCACGAACAGGGTGGCGAGCACGAGACCGCTGATGATCCTGCCGTAGCGGGGCTTCAGCACCGAGAGCGCGAATCCCCCGGTGGTGGCCACCAGAAGCTGAACCGCCCACTCTCCCGCCGCCATCCAGATCGTGTTGAAGAAGTACTTGCCGATCTGCACGTCGTTCCATGCCCTGGCCAGGTTCGACCAGGCAGCGCCGCCCGGGAAGAGCGCGAGCGGATGCGCGAGCGTGTCCTGGGTCGGCGTGATCGCGGACTTCAGCAGCCACAGCAGCGGAAGCAGGCCGACCGCCACCAGGCAGACCCCGAGGGCGACGCTGAGGATCGTTCCCACGATGCGCACCTGCGGACGGCGCCGATCGGCGGTGGAGAGGATGCCGCGATCGGCCTGCTCCTGAACGCTCCTGCGTGCACGGCGCCTCGGCGGCTCCGCGGCCTGCTCTGGAACGGGAAGCTCGGCCTGGATGCTGGTGGTCAATTGTCGCTCCATCTCGCGGTGAGCCTGAAGTACGCGATCGACAGCACGGCGAGGAACGCGGCGAGCATGAGGCTGAGCGCCGTCGCCTCCCCGTACGCCCCGCCGAGCGACTGGGTGAACGCGTACTGGTAGATGAGCAGCAGGATGGTCGTCGTCGAGTCGACGGGTCCGCCGCCGGTGAAGAGGAACGGCTGCAGGAACACCTGCGCGGTCGCGATGATCTGCAGGATCAGCGTGATGAAGAGGATGCCGCGCAGCTGCGGCAGCGTCACGTGCCAGATCTTGCCCCAGAGGGAGGCGCCGTCCACCTCCGCGGCGTCGTAGAGGTCGGGCGACACGGACGTGAGCGCCGCCAGGTAGATGATGATGGTGCCGCCCGCTCCCGCCCAGGTGGCCTCGAGCACAAGGGACGGCATCGCGGTGGCGGCATCCTGGATCCACGGCTGCGGCGGGATGCCGACCCAGCCCAGGATGGTGTTGAAGACGCCGCGCGGACTCGCGTCGTAGAAGATCTTCCAGAGCAGCACAGACACCACGGGCGGGATGACCACCGGCAGGTAGGCGAGCACGCTGAAGAAGCCCTTCATGCGCTTCACCTCGCTCATCAGCACGGCGGCGACGAGCGGGATCGGGTAGCCGAAGAGCAGCGCGAGCCCGGCGAAGTACCCCGTGTTGCGCACGGCGATCCAGAACACCGGGTCGCGGAACACCGCGACGAAGTTGTCCCAGCCGACGAAGACCGGTGCCGTCACCAGATTGGTCTTCTGGAAGCTCATGACCACGGCCTCGACGATGGGGGTCCAGGAGAAGACTCCGAAGATGATCAGGAGCGGCAGCAGGAAGACCAGCGTGGTCAGGCCGCCGCGCTGCACCCAGGTGACGGGGTTGTGCCGCCGCCCGATTCGCAGCCGCGCCGTGCCGCTCTGCGAACGGGCAGAAGTGTGAACGCTCATGGTGCTCTCGTCTCGATGTCGGACACCGCGACGCGTGGCCGCCGACCTGGGCCGGCGGCCACGCGACTCGCGGTCTGGCTGCGTGGCGTGCGGCTACTTGCCGTCCGCGTCCACCAGCGCCTGCACCTTCGTGTCCACACCCTTCAGAAGCGTGTCGACATCGGCGTTCTGATCGGTGAGCACGGCCTGCACGACGCTGTCGAGCGCTCCGTAGAGGTCCTGCGTGTGCGATGGCGGCTCAGGCGAGATCTTCTGGTTGAAGATGTTGTCGTTGAACGGCTTCAGGTTCTCGACGGGGATGTTGTCGTACGGCTTGATCCACTCCTGGTTCTGCTCCCACGTGGCCTTGTCGAACACCGGCAGCGTCGGCGCGTTCACGGCCTGGTCGCCCTTGGCCAGGGTCTTCGCGTTGTTGATCGCCGCGGTCTTGTCGACCGTGGGCTCGGTGCGGTAGAAGTTGATCCACTTCACGGCCGCGGCGACCTGCTCGGGGCTGTCCTTCACGTTCACCACGTCGACGTTGCCGCCGGAGAGGATGCCTGCGCTCGCGCTGGATGCCAGCGGGAACGTGGTCACCCCGTACTTCTTCTGGTCGAATCCGTTGGCCTGCATGAGCGAGCCGATCACGTCGGATCCGCTCATGTACATGGCGATCTGACCGGAGGCGAAGGCCTGGTTGATCCCGCTCCAGTCGAACAGGAAGTTGCTGCCCATCGAGTTGTCGCCCCAGCGCAGCTTCTTCAGCCAGGCGAGCGCCTGCTTGGTCTGCGGGTTGTCGGCCGTCACCGTGACCTTGCCGTCCGACGCGACCTTCTCGAGCTTGCCGCCCATCGACTGCGTCAGGGTGGCCAGCTCCCAGCCTCCCGTGTTGTCCTCGGTCATCTGCATGTAGCCGGCGACGCCCGGCACCTTCGCCGCGATGGTCTTCGCGTCCTGCTGGATCTCGTCCAGGGTCGTCGGCGGCTTGTCGGGATCGAGCCCGGCCTTCGTGAAGATGTCCCTGTTGTACGAGAGCGCCATGGCGTACGGACCCCACGGGATGCCGTAGATCTTCCCGTCGTTACCGGTGGCGACGTCCAGCACATTCTTGTTCCACTTGTCGGCCGTCGGCGTCTGCTTGAAGTACTTCGTGATGTCCGCGAGCTGTCCGTTGTTCGCCAGCGTCTTCGAGTCGGTGAACGGCACGTTGAAGACGTCGGGCAGCGTGCCGCCGGCGAGCTCAGCGGCGAACGTGGTGCCGGTCCACTGATACTCGATGGCCTTCACCTTGATGTCCGGGTACTTCTTCTCGAACTGCGCGACCCGATCGTGCAGCGACTTCAGCGCATCCGCCGTCGCGCCGGGCAGCACGGGTGCGACCACGAGGTTCACCTTGCCGTCGTCGCCGCCGCCGCTGCTCGAGGAGCAGCCGCTGAGGATGCCGACGCCGACGAGCGCCGCAGCGGTCAGCATCGCGATCTTTCCTGGTGACTTCATTGTCCTGTCCTTCCGGAGTGTGATGGTGCGGTTGGTGATTCGGGTCGTCTGTCCGAGCGGCTCGCCCGCGGCGTCCGCGAGGACGGGGGTCGGTGTCGGGCCGGACCGTGCCGTCATGTGCTGTCCCTGCGGCCGGTGTGCCGAGCGCGATGCGTCCCGTCGGGGTCGGTGCGAAGCCAGACCGTGGCGTCCGGGGGCAGCAGTCCCCGATCGAGCGGGCTGCTGGCCAGCAGGATGCCGTCGTTCTCAGGCAGCTGGACGCTCACCCCGGTCAGGTTGGTGACCGACAGGAATCGCTCGCCGCGTCGGAATGCGAGGATGCCGTCGGCCAGGTCGCGCCACGCGAAGGCGCCGCCTGCAGCTGCGTTGAGCGCGCGCCTGAGGCGGAGCGCCTGCCTGTAGAGCCAGAGCATCGACGACGGGTCCGCCTGCTGCGCCTCCACGGTGAGGGACGCCCAGTTCGCGGGCTGCGGCAGCCACGGCCGGGCCGTGGCATAGCGGGGGCTGAACCCGAACGGCGACGCGACCCCGCTCCACGGGAGGGGCACCCGGCATCCGTCCCGCCCGGGATCCACCCCGCCGGAGCGGAAGTGCATGGGGTCTTCCAGCACCTCCTCGGGCAGGTCCTCCACCTCGGGCAGCCCGAGCTCGTCGCCCTGATAGAGGTAGAGGGCACCGGGAAGGGCAGCCGTGAGCAGCCCGGCCGCGCGAGCCCTCCTGGTTCCGGATGCCAGGTCGGTCGGCGTCCCTGTGCGCTTCTTCGCGAACGCGAACGACGTGTCGTCACGTCCGTACCTGGTGACGGGCCTCGTGACGTCGTGATTGGAGAGCACCCACGTGGAGGGTGCTCCGACCGGCGCGTGCGCGCGCAGCGTGGCGTCGATCGACTCGCGCAGCTCACGGGCATCCCACGGTCGGGCGAGGAACTCGAAGTTGAAGGCCGTGTGCAGCTCGTCGGGCCGCAGGTACTTGGCGAAGCGCTCGATGTCGGGCAGCCAGATCTCTCCCACCAGCACTCTGGTGCCCGGATAGGAGTCCGCGATCGCGCGCCAGTTCCGGTAGATGTCGTGGAGCTCGTCGCGATCCTGCGTCGGGTGTTCACCGGGGCCCGGGGTCTCCGGCACCTCCGGCAGGCTCTCGTCTTTCACGAGCAGCGCCGCCGAGTCGATGCGCACCCCGCCGACGCCTCGATCGAACCAGAACCTCAGAACGTCCTCGTGCATGCGGCGCACGTCGGGGTGATTCCAGTTCAGGTCGGGCTGCTGCGGGGTGAAGAGGTGCAGGAACCACTCCCCTGGCGTTCCGTCGGGATTCGTCGTGCGCGTCCAGGTCTCGCCCGAGAAGTTCGACACCCAGTGAGTCGGAGGCTCGGAGCCGTCCGCTCCTCGCCCCGGATGGAACCAGAACCGCTCGCGTTCCGGCGAGCCCGGCCCCGCTGCCAGCGCCGCTTGGAACCAGGGGTGCCGGTCGGAGATGTGGTTGGGGACGATGTCGATGATGGTGCGGATGCCGAGCGCCAGCGCATCCCTGATCAGTGCCTCCGCCTCCTCGAGCGTGCCGAAGCGCGGATCGATCGAGGTGTAGTCGGCGACGTCGTAGCCGCCGTCGGCGAGCGGCGACGCGTACCACGGCGTGAACCAGATGGCGTCGACTCCGAGATCCTTCAGATAGCCGAGACGGGATCGCACGCCGGCGAGATCGCCCACTCCGTCACCGTTCCCGTCCGCGAAGCTGCGGGGGTAGATCTGGTAGATGGCTGCACTGCGCCACCACGCGGGATCGTCCGACGACGGCGACGGACGGCCGGCGGCCGCCGCCTGTTCGACGGGCGCCGGCGGATGAGCGCGCACGGCATCGGCAACGGGAAGGTCCACTGAAGGAGCCTTTCTGGGGCGGCGGCACGGCCGCGCAAGGCGGCGATGCCGGAACAGAAGAGCGGGTTGAAGGGCCACGCGACACGGTTGACCGGAGGCTTGAAAGCCAAAAGTAGCTATCTCGACAAGATGACGCAAGAACTAACCATTTGGCAATTGGCTTGCGTGAAATTGCGTCTGTTTGCACGCACAGAACCGATGCGCACGCGCGGAACCCCGCGAGTGTGCGGTGCTCGGCGCCTCTCTGTCAGCGGCGAACCGGCGACGTCGACGCCCTCACGACGAGCTCCGGCTCGAACAGGAACTCGTCGACCGAGGGGCGCACGCCGCTGATCTGCTGGGTCAGGAGCTCCATCACCATGCGGCCCATGGGTTCGATCGGCTGCCGCACCGTGGTCAGCGGCGGCTCGACGCATCCCATCAGAGCCGAGTCGTCGTATCCCACCACCGACACGTCGTCTGGCACGCTGAGACCAGCTCTCCGCACGGCCCGGATGACACCCAGCGCGAGCGGATCGCTGGCGGTGACGATGGCGGTGACCCCGGCGCGCACCAGCTGGACGGCCGCGGCCTGGCCGGCCTCCAGCGAGTAGAGCGAGCGCACGACGAGGCTGTCGTCGAACTCGAGCCCGGCATCGTGGAGCTCCTGCTGCGCCGCCTCGTACTTGCGCTTGGAGGGCACGTGGTCGGGCGGGCCGAGCACGAACCCGATACGCGTGTGGCCGAGCTGCAGGAGATGCCTGATGGCGAGCTGCGTGGCGACCCGGTCGTCGCACGAGACGGTGGGGAACCCGATGCCGTCGATCGGCGCACTGACCAGCACGGTCGGGAGATCGACGTCGCGCAGCCTGTCGTAGTGCTCGTGCGATCCGAGCTCCTGGGTGTAGAGACCGCCTGCGAACACGACGCCGGACACGTGCTGCTCCAGGAGCAGGTTCACGTAGTCCGATTCGGAGATGCCGCCTGCCGTCTGCGTGCACAGCACCGGCGTGTATCCGTTCTGCGCGAGCGCGCCGCCGACCACTTCGGCGAACGCGGGGAAGATCGGATTCGACAGCTCGGGGAGTACGAGACCCACGAGTCGCGCCCGCTCTCCACGCAGTTTCGTCGGCCGCTCGTAGCCGAGCACGTCGAGGGCCGTGAGCACTGCCTGGCGGGTGGCCTCGCTCACCCCGGGCTTCTCGTTGAGAACGCGGCTCACGGTCGCCTCGCTCACTCCCACCTTGCGAGCCACCTCGGCCAGACGCTTCGCCATGCAGCCATCGTTGCAAACCTTTGCGGGATTACGCAAGAAGCCGACGGGTGCCGCGCAGAGACGGTGTCCCACTCGATCTAACATGTCCTTCATGCCGGCAGCCCTGCGAGGTCTCGCGCGAGCGAGTCACCCGGGGCCCGCGCTCGTCGTGACGGCCGTCGCGGCCGTGCTGGCGGCATCCGTCTCCTACCCGCCTGGCCGGCTCGTCATGCTGACGGCCGCTATCCTCGCCGGCCAGCTCTCGGTCGGCTGGTCCAACGACTGGATCGATGCCGCCAGAGACCGCGCGGTGGCGCGCGCCGACAAGCCGGTCGCCCTCGGACTCGTCTCACGCCGAACCGTCGGTGTCGCCGCCTGGATCGCTCTCGCCTCAGCCCTGCTGCTCACTGCGGCGCTCGGCCCGCTCGCTCTGGCGGCGCACGCGCTGGCCCTGCTCAGCGCGTGGAGCTACAACGCCTGGCTGAAGCGGAGCGTGCTCTCCGTGCTGCCCTACGTCGTCAGCTTCGGCCTGCTGCCTGCCATCGTGACGCTGGGAGCGCTCGAGCCCCGGATTCCCGCCTGGTGGGTGGTGACGGCCGGATGCCTGCTGGGCGCTGCCGCGCACATCACGAACGTGCTGCCCGACCTCGAGCAGGACCGTGCGACGGGTGTGCGGGGCTTCGGCCACCTGCTCGGCGCCACGGCAGGCGGCCTCGTCGCCTTCGGTCTGCTGGCACTCGTCGGCATCGTGATCGCCGTCGGCGCACTGGCATCGGGACTTCGGGGCTGGCCGGCCGCGCCGGTGGTGGCGGGAGCCGTGCTCACCGTGCTCATCGCGGCGGCGGGCGTGGGACTCACGCTGCGCGGCAGCCGGACGAGGTGGCTCATGCGGCTTATCATGGGCAGCGCCGTCGTCGACGTCATCGCGCTGGTGGCTGCTGGCTCGGTACTGGCGGCGTGAAGGCGGGAGGCAGGTCTGCTTGCGCAGGCGCCTTCTTGTTCTCGATCCCGATGGCGGAGACGACGCCGCCCATGACGAGCAGCACGATGCAGACGATGAGCACGCGCTGAAGTCCGGCCTGTCCGAGCGGGCCGGCCACGATGAGCCCGGCGCACGCCACGGCGACGAGGCCCGCGATCCTGGCGACGGCGTTGTTGATCGCCGATCCTATGCCGGCGTGTTCCGGCGGAACGGCGCCCAGGATGGCCGCAGTGAGCGGTGCGACGGTGATCGACAGGCCCAGGCCGAACACGAGGATGCCGGGCAGCAGCTCGACCCAGTAGTTCACCTGGGTGCCCATCATGAGCATGAGCGCGAAGCCTCCGGCGGCGACCACGGGACCGACCCCCATGAACAAGCGCGGGCCGATCTTGCCGGAGAGCGCGCCGAACCGGCCGGAGAGGAGCAGCATCACGACGGTGGGCGGAATGAGCGCGAGGCCGGCGAACGTCGCGGGATACCCGGCCACCTCCTGCAGGTAGATGCCGATCATGAGCGTGCCGAGCGACAACGCGCCGTAGACGACGAGCGTGGCGAGGTTGCCGACGCCGAAGTTGCGGATGCGGAAGAGGGTGAACGGGAGCATGGGATGCGTGCTGCGCAACTCGACCACCGTGAACGCGGCGAGGGCCAGGCATCCGATCAGTCCTACCGCCCACACCAGCGGACTGGACCAGCCGACCTGCCCCTGTTCGATGAGTGCGAAGACCACTCCGCCGAGACCGACCGCACCGAGCACGGCTCCGGCGTAGTCGACATTGCCGTGGGCGTGCTTGTGGTCCAGCTGCACGCGCCAGAGGATGAGCACCGTCACGGCGATCGGCAGCGGGTTGATCCAGAACACGAGGCGCCACGACAGCGTGTCCACGAAGAGGCCGCCGAGAAGCGGCCCGGCCAGCATCGCGGCTGACGTCCAGGCCGTCCACCTGCCGATCGCCTTCGGCTGGTCGTCCTGGCTGAAGACCTGGATGATGAGCGCGAGCGAGCTCGGCACGAGCAGCGCGCCGGCTATCCCCTGCACCGCCCGGAAGACGACGAGCGACACGCCGTCCGGCGCCAGCGCGCACGCGATCGACGCGAGGCCGAAGCCGAACAACCCGATCATCATGATGCGCTTGCGTCCGAACGCGTCGGAGAGCGAGCCGGCGAGCAGGATGAGCGCACCCAGCGTGATGAGGTAGGCATCCACCACCCACTGCTGCAGCACGAGCCCGCCGCCCAGCTCCCGCTCGATGGCCGGAAGCGCGACGTTGACGACCGAGCCATCGAGGAAGGCGACGAGCGAGGCGAGGATCGCCACGGTCAGCACGGCACGTTGCAGGGAGCTCACGAACGCCAGTCAAGCACTCACGGGTGTCATCCGCTCCCCCTGGTCGGCGCTGTGAGCCGTGCGAGCGGTGCTCCGGGGTCCGCACTCTCTCCATTCGCGCCGCAGCCGGCTCCCCACTCGCGGCCGCAGCACGCGCCGAAGCACGAAGCGGCATGCCGGGCGATGGCCACGGAACGCAGCCTCACCCTGCTTAGGGTGGAGACCGTGGCTGCGCGCAACGAGATCGCGACGACGGGGAGACGACCCGTCGGCATCCGCGCGCGCCTCGTGGTCCTCGGCGCCGTCGCCGCGGTGGCGATACCTCTGGTGACGGCGGGGCCGGCACGCGCAGACGACTACCCCAGCTGGGACGAGGTGCAGGCAGCAAAGGCCAACGCGGCGGCCGCCCAGGCGGAGTACGCCAAGATCGCGAGCCTGATCGACGGGCTGCAGCAGGCGGCTCAGGCGGCGGCGGCCGACGAGCTGAAGAAGCAGTTCGAATACACGCAGGCCAAGGATGCGTTGGACGCCCAGACCGCCAAGCTCGACACCATCAACCAGCAGGTGACAAGCGCGCAGAAGGATGCCACCCAGGCCAAGACGCAGTACGGCAAGCTCGCGTCGCAGCTCTACATCTCCGGTGGCGGAAGCCTCACGGCCAAGCTCCTGCTCGACAACGGCACGAGCGACAACCTCCTCGATCAGCTAGGGTCGATGAGCCAGCTGACCGGGCACATCTCGCAGCTGCAGACCTACGCGAAGCAGAAGCAGAACATCGTGACGTCGCTTCAGGCGCAGGCGAAACAGGCGGAAGGCATCCGAGCGGGCCTCGAGCAGGATGCCGACAGCAAGTACAAGGCGGCGCAAGCCGCGAAGGCCGCGGCGGACTCGGCGCTGGCGGCCGAGCAGGCTCAGGGTGCCGTGCTGCAGGCCCAGGCCGCCACGCTGAACGCGCAGGCCGCGCAGCTCGATGCGCAGCGCAGAGCGGGTCTCGCCCGGGATGCCCAGAACCAGAGTGCATCGACCGGAGGCGGGAGCGACAGCGACGTCGACCTTTCTGCTTCCTGCACCGGGGGGTGCACGGCCGGCGCCGCCCAGGCGTACGCGAGCAGCATCCTCGGCAGCTACGGGTGGGGCCAGGGCCAGATGTCGTGCCTCGTCAGCTTGTGGAACATGGAGTCGAACTGGCGCTGGAACGCGTACAACTCCTCCAGCGGCGCGTACGGCATCCCGCAGTCGCTGCCCGCGGACAAGCTCGCGAGCGCCGGCGGCGACTGGATGACGAACGGGAACACGCAGATCCGCTGGGGCCTCTCGTACATCTCGGGCCGGTACGGCTCACCCTGTGCCGCCTGGGACCACGAGCTCTCCGAGAACCCGCACTGGTACTGATCGCGCGAGGAATAGCTGATCGCCTGTGGCTGCTGAGGATGTAGTGAAACGCATAGGTTTCCTGTCGTTCGGTCACTGGTCGCCGGCTCGCGGCTCCGTCGTGCGCACGGCATCCGACGCGCTGCTGCAGACCATCGAGCTCGCGCAGGCCGCAGAGGAGGTCGGTGCAGACGGCGCGTTCGTGCGCGTCCATCACTTCGCGCCGCAGCTCGCCTCGCCGTTCCCGCTTCTGGCCGCGATCGGTGCCAGTACGTCGCGCATCGAGATCGGCACGGCGGTGATCGACATGCGGTACGAGAACCCGCTGTACGCTGCGGAGTCCGCGGCCGCCGCCGACCTCATCGCCGGCGGCAGGCTGCAACTGGGCATCAGCCGGGGCTCACCGGAGACGGCCGACAAGGGCTACGAGTCGTTCGGCTTCACCCCGGGCGAGGACGAGACGGATGCCGACATGGCCCGTTCGCACACCGAGCTGTTCCGTGCGGCGATAGCGGGAGCAGGTCTCGTGTACTCCAACCCGCAGATGACCGGTCAGCGGGTTCCGCTGCGGATCGAGCCACGATCGGAGACGCTGCCCGAACGCATCTGGTGGGGAGCGGGAAGCCGGGCGACGGCCGCCTGGACGGCCGAACATGGCATGAATCTGATGAGCTCCACGCTGCTCACGGAGGACACCGGGGTGCCGCTGTCCGAGCTGCAGGCCGAGCAGGTGCGACTGTTCCGCGACACCTGGCGTCAGGCCGGGCACGAACGGGAGCCGCGCGTCTCCGTGTCGCGAAGCATCCTGCCCATCATCGACGACGAGACCCAGCGGTACTTCGGATTGCGCGCCCAAGCCGACGCGCAGGATCAGGTAGGCTACATCGGCGACGAACTCGCCCGTTTCGGTCGCAGCTACATCGGCGAGCCGGACGTCATCGCCGCCGAACTCGCGCAGGATGCCGCGGTGCAGGAGGCCGACACGATCCTCATCACGGTGCCGAACCAGCTCGGCGTCGATTTCAATGCGCGCATCCTGGAGTCCATCGTGCGCGACATCAAGCCCGCCCTCGGCTGAGTCCTGCTACGGTTCCCCCGCCGGTCGAGCCTGTCGATACCGCCACCAGCCGATACCGCCCGGGTTTGGACAGGCTCAACCCTCGATACGGCCGATTGAGCCCGTTGAAACCGCCGCCGGGCTTCGACAGGCTCAACCCTCGGTGCCGTCGGTTGAGCTCGTCGAAACCGCCGGCAGCCGCACCGCCGGGTTTCGGCGAGCTCAACGCTCGATGGTGCGCCTTTCGATGGTGTTGACTCTCACACGGTGTCAGGCCTCACGCTCGGAGATGTCATGTTGACCATTGGAGAGTTCGCGTCGATCGGCAGGGTTTCCGTACGGATGCTCCGCCACTACGACCAGATCGGCTTGCTGCGCCCCGCGCACGTGGACCCGAACACGGGATACCGCGCTTACACGGCCATGCAGCTCACGACGCTCACCCGCATCGTCGAGCTCAAGGGCCTGGGTCTCACGCTGGAGCAGGTCGCGCGGGTCGTCTGGGGCGAGCCGGCAGACACCGAGATCCAAGAGATCCTGGAATCGGCTCGGCTCGAGCTGGAGACGACGATCGCGGCCGCCCACGCACGCCTGCGCCGGCTCGACGCGAACCTCCGCCGAATCAGAGGAGAGACAGTCATGCCCACCGCACAGACGATCGCCGCGGACGTGCGATCCATCGACGCCCAGCGAGTCGCCACGCTCACCCGCCGGGCACCAGGGTTCGGCCCCGCCAACATCGGCCCCGTCGTCGGGCCGATGTTTCCCGAGTCCGCCGCACTCATCCAGGCAGCCGGCATCGCCGACTTCGGTCCAGCCATCGCGCTCTACGAGGCCGACGAGTCCGGTGACGGCACCGGCGCACGCATCACCGCCGGTTTCGTCGTACCCGACGGCACGGCGTCCATCGACGGACTGGACGTGCAGACGCTGCCCGCCATCGCGCAGGCTGCGGTCACCGTGCACCGAGGTGAGATGGCCACGATCGGCGAATCGTGGGATGCGGTCGTGACCTGGGCCGGCGAGCAGGGGTACGAACTGGCCGGCGTCTGCCGGGAGGTCTACTGGACGCCAGCAGACCGGCCGCAGTCCGAATGGGTCACAGATCTCGTGCAACCGGTGTCGCGCGGCTGAAATCGCCGACGACGAGCGAAGGGCTCCGTCACCGTGGTGGTGACGGAGCCCTTCGTGAGTTCCGAATGGTGGATCTGAGGGGACTCGAACCCCTGACCCCCTGCATGCCATGCAGGTGCGCTACCAGCTGCGCCACAGACCCGTGATGGCCGCTCCGCCGTGCGGAACAACCTCACCAGAGTACTACATCGCCCGCACCGGATACGAATCGGCGACGCTCACGCCTCGTGGGCGACCGGGAGCTCGAAAGGCACCGTCGGGCAGTCCTTCCACAGCCGCTCGAGCGAGTAGAACGTGCGGTCCTCCTGGTGGAACACGTGCACGACGAGGTCGCCGAAGTCGAGCAGGATCCAGCGGCCTTCCGACCGGCCCTCCCGGCGGAGCGTCTTCGCTCCTGCTTCGTTGAGCCGGTCCTCCACCTCTGCCGCGATCGCGATGACGTTGCGCTCGGAGTTTCCCGAGGCGAGGAAGAACACGTCGACAAGTGGCAGCGGACCGGACACGTCGAGTGCGACGAGGTCGGTCGCGGCCTTCGAATCGGCGGCCTCGGCCGCGAGCTGGAGAAGTTCGCGCGAGCGCGCGGACGCAGTCATACAGGTACCACCTTGAATGTCAGAGGGATGTCGTCTGGTTCTGCTCGCTGCCGCGCGCCGTCATCGCAACGACGGGCAGCGAGTCGAAAAGCAATGGTGCTGAAGGCGAATGGCTCAGAAGGCATGGAAGACGAAGCCGGCGACGAGGAGCGCTGCCACACCGAGCGCGAGGAAGGCCGCCGTCACAGCCAGCACGACGGGGAGCCTGTTGCCTCTGGCCTTGGGCGGCGCGATCATGCCTCGAGTGGACGTGTGCGTCGCCACGGCCTTGCTCGCGCGCACCGGTGCGACACCGGACGTCGCGGGAGCCGCATCCGACTCCTCGAACAGCCGATCGATGTCGGACGTGTCGAAGTGGTCGGGATGCTGACCCGTGGCGCCCAGCGACTTGGGAAGGTCGATGGAGCCGGTGACCATCACCTCTCCGGTGCTGGTGAGCGGCGACGTAGCCAAGCCGGTCGCCGGGATCGACGGAAGGATGAGCGCGTTCGCCGTCGTCACGCTTCCGGTGGACACCGCGGAGCGCGGAGTGCCGCCCGTCGCGTCCTCGTCGTCGCCCATGGTCGACCAGTGCCCGGCAGCGCGGGCCCGGAGCTGCGGATCCGTCGCGGGACCGGCGACGCGGCCACCGGTTTCGGCCCCTGCCGCACGATCGTCGACCGTCTCGTCGGGGAACGTCTCCGGAAGAACCACCGGCGAGACCGCCGACGCGTTCTGCGTCGACCGAACGGCGGTGATCGGTGTCTGCGCCGCGCTGTCGTCACGACGGGCAGGCGTCGCGGGCGGGATGATCCGGTGCGACGTGAGCTCGGCCGGTTCCGCCACCGAAGCGGGGAGTTCGACGCGGTCAGGTTGCGACACGGCGGCGGCCGCTTGGGCGGCTCGGCCCGTCGGCGCTTCCGACGTGCCCGCGTGGGACTGGCCGGCAACGCCGGAGTCCGGCGTCCCGTCCTCCGCCGCCTGATTCGCGGATGCTGCCTGATTCGCGGCCTGAGCCTGCAGCATGGCGCGCAGCTCACGTCGCGTGAGCGGATGTCCGTCGACAGGAGACACCGTCGGCAGCACCGGCGCGGGACGCTGCTCGGGCTCGGTGTCGGCAGCCGCGTCGGCCTCGCTTGCGCGGTCCGGTGGGACGGGCGCCGCGCCGGCAGGGGTGGCACGGGATGCGAACGATGATGCAGCGTCGTCTGCGCTGCGCGCCGCTGCCGAGTCATCGGCGGGCACGGGTGCGACGGCGACCGCTCCAGGTCGGCCGGCCGAGCGCTGTTCGGCGGGCGCCGAGCCCATCGGACCACCGGCGTGCGACGCCGCCAGCAGGCTGTCGAAGGAGAGGTTCTCGTATCGAGGTGCGCGCGGTCGCACGGGCGGCGCATCCGAGGGCCCATGGTCCTGCTGAGTCGAGGTGTCCCTAACGGTGGAGGAGAACGAATACGGAGTCGCGACGTCGGGTACTTCGCCTGCGGGAGTCGGGGTGGCGGTGGCTGCGCGACGAGAGGTGGGCTTCGGCTGCTCGGGGGTCGACGAGTCCAGCTCGCGCTCGGCGGCGCGCCAACTCTCCCTAGCCTGTCGCCGCGTCTGTGGCGGCTGGTCTGGCCACGACGTCATGCCACACTCCGATAAAGGTGATGCTTGGAGATGTACTGGACAACTCCATCGGGTACGAGGTACCAGACAGGGAACCCCCTGCTGACACGGTCCCTACAGTCGGTCGACGAGATCGCCAATGC
Organism: Humibacter sp.; assembly: GCF_035547335.1. Classification (GTDB taxonomy): domain Bacteria; phylum Actinomycetota; class Actinomycetes; order Actinomycetales; family Microbacteriaceae; genus Humibacter. Next base: position 28,169 of record NZ_DASZVF010000036.1, read on the forward strand.
TGGAACCTCCAACAAGCTTACGTCTCCGTTGGGGAGACCCGTCACTTCCAACAGATGTCCCGGACGACTCACAGCGACGAAATGGGCCAGTTTCCAGAGTTCCTCGACGTCTCGCCAGCTGAGGATCTGGGCTATGGCGTCCGCTCCGGTGATGAAGAACAGGTCGGTGTCCGGCCGCGACGCCTGCAGGTCGCGCAACGTGTCGATCGTGTAGGTCGGTCCGCCGCGGTCGATATCGACGCGGCTCACGGTGAAGCGCGGGTTGGATGCCGTTGCGATGACGGTCATGAGGTAGCGATGCTCGGCCTCGGTCACGTGGCCCTTCTGCCAGGGCTGACCGGTCGGCACGAAGACGACCTCGTCGAGGTCGAACGACTGAGCCACCTCGCTGGCGGCCACCAGGTGCCCATGGTGGATGGGGTCGAACGTTCCACCCATCACGCCGAGACGCCGACGGCGCTCTCCTGACGGTCCCGTGGTCGTTGACGGCCGCATGGAGCTCGCCGGTCAGTGATCCTGCGTCGTGGGGTGTCCGCTTCCGTGGTGATACGCGCCAGGCGCACCGGCGTGCTCCGCGGCATCCGGGTCGGGCCGGTGGCTGTGCCGGTTCGCGACGTCACGATAGGTCCAGGTCACGAAGGCGAGTGCCGCGAAGAAGCACAGAACGACGATCCCGAGCACCCAGGGCTCCACCCCGAAAACCGGGTTGCTTGCCTCGGCGATGGATGCTGCGACGAACGACATGCGACTCTTCCTTTCACGGCTGACGCCAGGGTACAAGTCTACTCATGAACTTCCTTCAGGTGCCGCGGGCCGCGCCAGGCGGCGCGTCACCGACGGGAGGTCACGACCGGATCTGACCCGTACCCCGCACGATCCACTTGGTGCTGGTGAGCTCGGACAGGCCCATGGGGCCGCGCGCGTGCAGCTTCTGCGTGGAGATGCCGACCTCGGCGCCGAACCCGAATTCGCCGCCGTCGGTGAACCTGGTCGAGGCGTTCACCATGACGACCGCTGAGTCCACCTCGGCCAGGAAGCGCTCCGCGTTGCCGAGGTCGTCGGTGATGATCGATTCGGTGTGCTGCGTCGAGTACCGGCGGATGTGCGCGATCGCGTCATCGAGCGAATCCACGACTCCGACCGAGACGTCGAGGCTCATGTGCTCCGTCGACCAGTCGTGGTCGGTGACGGGCACGGAGTCGGGGAAGATCGCCCTGGCGCGGTCATCGGCGTGCACGGTGACGCCCTCGGCGCGCAGCGCGTTCAGCACGGGCGGAAGCAGGCGCTCCGCCGCCGCGCGGTGCACGAGCACGGTCTCGACGGCATTGCACACGCTGGGCCGCTGCACCTTCGCGTTGCGCACGATGTCGACGGCCCATTGCTCGTTGGCGCTCTCGTCCAAGACGATGTGCACCACTCCCGCGCCCGTCTCGATGACGGGCACGGTGGAGGACTCGACGACGGTGCGGATGAGTTCGGCGCTTCCGCGTGGGATGAGCACGTCGACGAGACCTCTTGCCGTCATGAGGCGGGCTCCGCCCTCGCGACCGAACTCGTCGACGGTCTGCACGGCATCCGCCGGGATGCCTCCAGCGGCGATGGCCTCCTGGATGAGCTCGACGAGAACCGCGTTGCTCGACTGTGCCGCGCGTCCACCGCGCAGCACAGCCGCGTTTCCGCTCTTCAGCGCGAGCGCTGCGATGTCCACGGTGACGTTGGGCCGTGCTTCGTAGATGGCGCCGACCACGCCGAACGGCACCCTGACCTGCTGGATGACGACACCGTTCGGCAGCCTGCTTCCCCGCACGGAGTCACCCACCGGGTCGGGCAGCGCGATGATGTCGCGCACCGCACCGGCAAGACCGGCGATCCGACGCTCGTCGAGGGCGAGGCGATCGAGGAGTCCCTGCGACATCCCGCTCTCGCGCCCGCGCTGCAGGTCGTCGGCGTTGGCCAGGATGATCCGGCCCTGGTTCGCCTCGAGCGCCTGCGCGATCCGCTCCAGGGCATCGTTCTTCTGTGCCGTCGTCGCGGTGGCCAGTGGCACGGATGCCGCCTTCGCCGCCTCGAGCTTACGCGTGAACGAGGAGGCGTCCGCCACCGGCGCGGATTCCAGCGTGTCGAGAGCCATGAGCCCAGTTTATCCGGGCTACCGCGCCGGCCCGGGGTGGGAACGGACGAGGGGTCGGTGGTCACAGCCGACCCGTCCGGACGGTTCCGGACGCTCAGTCCGGTATGGCAGAGGTCGCGGAACCGCCCGACGCCATCCGATCGCGGTCCAGGCGGGGTGCGAACCAGGTTCCGACCTGCTCCCCCGACAGCGCGGCGGCGACCAGTGCCGTCGAGGTGAGCAGCACGGCGCTTCCCGCCTCGGCAGCGTGGCGCGCTGCGGAGACCTTCGTCACGGCTCCCCCTGTGCCCACCCCGGCCAGCCCCGTTGCACCGATCTCGACCCCGTCGAGCCCATCGCCCGCCGAGACGAACGGGATGGGTTCGGCGCCCGCCTCGTGCGGCGGTCGCGTGTAGAGCGCATCCACGTCGGACAGCAGCACGAGCAGGTCGGCACCGATCAGCGTGGCCACGAGGGCGGCGAGCCGGTCGTTGTCACCGAAGCGGATCTCATGCGTGGCGACCGTGTCGTTCTCGTTCACGATGGGCAGGATGCGCAGGTCGAGCAGTCGTTCCATGGCACGGCGCGCGTTCGAGCGGTGCGTCGGGTTCTCCAGGTCGCCGGCCGTGAGGAGTACCTGGCCTGCGACGATGCCGTAACGGTCGAGGCTGTCCTGGTAGCGGTAGATCAGCACGTTCTGCCCGACGGCCGCGGCGGCCTGCTGGGTAGCGAGATCGTTGGGCCGTTCGCTCAGAGACAGATACGGGATGCCCGTCGCGATGGCGCCCGACGACACGAGCACCACCTGCGTCCCCCGCCCGTGCGCATCCGCGAGCGCATCCACCAGAGGGCCGATCTGGTGCGCGTTATCGCCACTGATCGACGACGACCCCACCTTCACCACGATGCGCCGGGCAGAGGGCACCAGCGAACGGTCGGTGATCACCATCTGCCTACGAGTCCTCCTCGTCGTCGCGCCACAGTCCGGCTTCACGTTCCCTGATCAGCTCGGCGCGCGCCTCCGCCTTGGCGTCCATGCGCTCGTGGTACTCCTCGCGGCGCTGGCCGCGCGTCGGGCGGTGATGGTCGTCGAGGCGCACGTCGGTTCCGCGCGGCGACGTCACGAGCTCGGCGGTCGAGGTGAGCGTCGGCTCCCAGTCGAAGACCACGCCGTTGCCCTCGCCGATCACCACGGTCGACCCTGCGACCGCACCCGCTTTCACGAGCTCGTCCTCGACGCCCAGCTTCGCGAGCCTGTCGGCCAGGAAGCCGACCGCCTCGTCGTTGGCGAAGTCGGTCTGCGCGACCCACCGCTCCGGCTTGGCGCCCACGATGCGGTACACCGGGCCATCCGTCCCGCCTTCGACGCGCACGACGTAGCCGCTGTCGTCGACCGGCCGCGGCCGCATCACGATGCGGGGCCGCACATCGAGGTCCTCGGCCGCCGCCTTGCGGGCCTCCTCGACCACCTCGGCCAGCGCGAACGAGAGAGCACGAAGACCCGCGTGGCTCACCGTCGAGATCTCGAAGACGCGGTAGCCGCGCGCCTCGAGATCGGGGCGCACGAACGCGGCGAGCTCCTCGGCATCCGGCACGTCGACCTTGTTCAGCGCGATGAGCTGCGGTCGCTCGAGCAGCGGCACCTGGCCTTCGGGCACGGGGTAGGCGGCGAGCTCGCGAAGGATGACGTCGAGGTCGGTGATCGGATCGCGGCCCGGGTCGAGCGTCGCGCAGTCCAGCACGTGCAGAAGGGCGCTGCAGCGTTCGACGTGCCGCAGGAACTCCAGGCCGAGCCCCTTTCCCTCGCTCGCACCCTCGATGAGCCCGGGAACGTCGGCGATGGTGTAGCGCACGTCGCCCGCCTGAACCACACCGAGGTTGGGGTGCAGTGTCGTGAACGGGTAGTCGGCGATCTTCGGCTTCGCGGCCGAAAGTGATGCGACGAGGCTCGACTTGCCTGCCGACGGGAATCCGACGAGCGCGACGTCGGCGACGGTCTTCAGCTCGAGGACGACGTCGCCCTCCCAGCCTGGCGTGCCCAGCAGCGCGAACCCCGGAGCCTTGCGCTTGGGTGAGGCGAGCGCCGCATTGCCGAGTCCGCCCTGGCCGCCGGGCGCGACCACGAACCGCATGCCCGGCTGGTCGAGGTCGACGAGAGTCTGGCCGTCGGCATCCTTCACGACGGTGCCGACCGGAACTGGCAGCTGGAGGTCGGCTCCCGACGCCCCGCTGCGGTTGTCACCCATGCCGAAGCCGCCGCTTTCCGAGGAACGGTGCGGATGCCTGTGGTAGCCGAGGAGCGTGGTCACGCCCGGATCGCTCACGAGCACGATGTCTCCGCCGTGCCCGCCGTTTCCGCCATCGGGTCCGGCCAGGGGTTTGAACTTCTCGCGGCGCACCGAGACGCACCCGTTGCCGCCGTGGCCCGCCCGCAAGTGCAGCGTCACGGTGTCGACGAACGTCGCCATGATGCTCCTCTCGCCCGCACGCGGGCTCTCACTGGATCGATGGATGCCGGGAGGCGGTCACGCCTTGTTCCGGCCGTGCAAACACGGATGGGCGGGCACGAGGCCCGCCCATCGGCTGTGTTCGTCACAGGACTGGTCAGTGTTCGCGCTTCGCGCTCCGACTGACTCCATCGGTTCGGCAAAGCGTGCAAGCGCGCACTGATCTCACCTCAGTCGTCAGTCGACCGCCACCACGTTGACGACCTTGCGGCCGCCCTTCGCGCCGAACTGCACGGCGCCCGCCTCGAGGGCGAAAAGCGTGTCGTCTCCGCCGCGTCCGACGTTGGCGCCCGGGTGGAAGTGCGTACCGCGCTGGCGGACGATGATCTCGCCCGCGTTCACGACCTGGCCGCCGAAGCGCTTGACGCCGAGGCGCTGAGCATTCGAGTCGCGACCGTTGCGAGTGGAGCTCGCTCCCTTTTTGTGTGCCATGAGTGTCTCTCCTCGCGCTGCTTACTTGATGCCGGTGACCTTGACGCGCGTGAGCTCCTGGCGGTGGCCCTGGCGCTTCTTGTAGCCGGTCTTGTTCTTGAACTTCTGGATCACGATCTTCGGGCCGCGAAGGTCGCCGAGCACCTCTGCGGTGACGGTCACCTTCGCCAGAGCCTCGGCGTCGCTGGTGATCTTGTCACCGTCGACGAGGAGGACTGCGGGAAGTTCGACGGTGCCGTTCTCTCCGGCCTTGACGCGGTCCATCGTCACGATGGTGCCGACCTCGACCTTCTCCTGCCGACCGCCGGCGCGCACAACTGCGTAAACCACTACTCGTACCTATCTGATGAGGGGCGTCGGAGCCCCAGACTGACGTTGATTTTCGCTGGTCACGCCCCCAAGTGGGAGAAGGGTTCGAGCCAGAAAACGAAAGGGTGCTGGCCGCGATAAGTCAGCGCACACCAACGCCCAACCCTACCAGACCGGCTCTGGTCGCTCAAACCGGGGCGGCCGTAGACTCGCCGGATGGCGATCCTGATCGACACCCCGATGTGGCCCAACCACGGCACCCTGTGGTCGCATCTGGTCAGCGATTCCTCACTGGATGAGCTGCACGCATTCGCTCGCGCCAACGAGGTGCCGGCTCGCGCGTTCGATCTCGATCACTACGACGTTCCGGCATCCCGACACGCCGAGCTGGTGGAGGCCGGTGCGCGAGAGGTCTCCAACCGGGAGCTCGTCGTGCGGCTGCTCGCCAGCGGACTGCGGATCAGCCAGGCAGAGCGACGCCGCGACTGAGACGGCGTCGCTCACTCCACTGCATGCCAGCGCCCGAGAGCGCCGGCCGGCGGGTGCCGGTCTGCGAGTCGGCCGGCTGGCGAGTCAGCTGGCCTGTGAGTCGTCCGCCTGCGTCGCCACGGTGCCGCCGGTCAGTCCGGCCGTTGTGACGCGTCGCCGCGACCGACCCTGTCCCGGCTTCTTCGGCTCAGGAAGGGCGTCGAGCACGGAGCCCAGGATCTCCTGCGCTTGAGCCGGGTCGACGACAGGCTTCTGATCGACATGCGCGGCAACGGGGATGTCGAGGATCGACACCGCAGCCGCCGGGCGCGAAGCGCCTTCGGAGGCCGTCTGCGACGGCGGCAGCTCGCCGCCCTCCGGGTCGCGGGATACAGGCGACTGGTCACTGACGGCAGCATCCGAGGGACGCGAGCTCTGGGCGCCAGCCGCGTCATCCGATCGGTCATCGAACGCGCCGGCCGCCTGGACCGTCTTGTCGGCGTCATCCTGGATGCGGCGCGCACCGCGACCGCGGCTGCCTCGGCGCCCACGAGGGGCATCCTGCCTGCCGGCCTGCCCTGCGGCCGTGACCTCGCCCGCGAGATGGCGCGGGTGAGCCTGATCGCCGGCGGCCCGCTCGTCCTCGCGCGGCTCGCCGCTCGGGGATTCCACGCGCTGCGCGTCGGGAACCTTGGAATCGGAGACCTGACCGTCTCGAGCCTGAGCGTCGCTCGATGCGGATGCGGCGGACGAGGACCCCGCAAGCGACGCATCCTGGTGCTCGGCCGCGGTGGTCGCGGCATCCTGATGCGTGTGCAACGTGCTCGCCGCGATCTGGGCGAGCGCGTTCTTCACGTCATCCGTCACGGCGTGCGTGCCCGTGTGGTTGGCGGATGACGCTCCGCCGTTCCCGTTCGACCCGGAGTTCTGGCCGCCGCCCTTGCCGCCGCGGCGACGTTCCGGCGGCTGCGGTGCCCTGTGTCGTGTGACGGGGTCGTGGTGCACGATCACACCGCGTCCCGCACACACCTCGCACGGCTCGCTGAACGTCTCGAGCAGGCCGAGACCGAGCTTCTTGCGCGTCATCTGCACGAGCCCGAGAGACGTGACCTCCGCCACCTGGTGCTTCGTGCGGTCGCGGCTCAGGCACTCCACGAGCCTGCGCAGCACGAGATCCCGGTTGGACTCCAGCACCATGTCGATGAAGTCGACGACGATGATGCCGCCGATGTCGCGCAGCCTCAGCTGGCGAACGATCTCCTCGGCCGCCTCGAGGTTGTTCTTCGTGACGGTCTCTTCGAGGTTACCGCCCGATCCCACGAACTTGCCCGTGTTGACGTCGATCACCGTCATCGCCTCTGTGCGGTCGATGACGAGCGAGCCTCCCGAGGGCAGCCACACCTTGCGGTCCAGCGCTTTCTCGATCTGCTCGGTGATGCGGAACTCGTCGAACGCGTCACGGGCGCCCTCGTAGGACTCGATCCGATCGACCAGGTCCGGCGCCACCTGACGCAGGTAGCTCTCGATCGTCTGCTTGGCGTCGTCGCCCGCGATGATGAGCTTCTGGAAGTCCTCGTTGAAGACATCCCGCACGATCTTGATCAAGAGGTCGGGCTCGCTGTGCAGCAGGGCGGGAGCCTGAACCGTCTCGGTCTGCTTCGCGATCTCCGCCCACTGCGAGGTCAGACGGTTCACGTCGACCGTCAGCTGCTCCTGGGTCGCACCCTCGGCGGCCGTGCGCACGATGACGCCGGTGTTCTCCGGAAGGACCTCCTTGAGGATCTTCTTCAGGCGAGCACGCTCCGTGTCGGGCAGCTTGCGGCTGATGCCGTTCATGGAGCCGTTGGGAACGTAGACGAGGTACCGGCCCGGGAGGCTCACCTGGCTCGTGAGCCGCGCGCCCTTGTGACCGACGGGATCCTTCGTGACCTGGACGAGCACCTTGTCGCCTGGCTTGAGGGCGAGCTCGATGCGACGCGGCTGGTTGCCGGTCTCTGCCGCATCCCAGTCCACCTCGCCGGAGTACAGCACGGCGTTGCGACCGCGACCGATGTCGACGAATGCCGCCTCCATGCTGGGCAGCACGTTCTGCACGCGACCGAGGTAGACGTTGCCGATCAGCGACGCCTCCTGCGACCGGGCGACGTAGTGCTCGACGAGCACGCCGTCTTCCAGCACACCGATCTGGATGCGGCCGCCCTTGGAGCGGACGATCATCTGGCGATCGACGGCCTCGCGGCGCGCGAGGAACTCCGCCTCGGTGATGACGGGACGCCGGCGGCCTGCGTCGCGGCCGTCTCGCCTGCGCTGCTTCTTCGCCTCGAGGCGCGTCGAGCCCTTCACCTTCTGCGGCTCGGTGATGAGCTCGGGCTCGCGGTCGCGCTGGCGCCTGCCGCTCTCTTCCTGGCCGTCACTCGACGCGCCGCGGCGACGCGTGCGGCGCCGGGACGACGACGTCTCTCCACGCTCCTCGTCCTCGTCGCGTGGCGCGGCCGGCAGCTGCGGAAGCTCCGGCGGTGCCTGGAAGAACAACGCGGTGCTGGGCAGGCCGGGCGCTTTGGCGACGTGACCGTACGGGGTCGCGGATGCCGGGGCATCCTGCTTCTCGCCGGCCGGTGTCGAGACCGTCGATCCCGCGTCGGACGCGGCGGGGTGCGCTTCGGCGGATGCCTGCGCACTGACCGGAAGAGCTGCGCCGGCTCCACTGACTGCATCGCTCTGCCCGACAGCTGCGCTCGGCTCCGCGGACGAGCGCTGCTGTTCGGATGCGCTCTGCTGTTCGGATGCGCTCTGCTGTTCGGACGCGCTCTGCTGTTCGGACGCGCTCTGCTGTGCGGGCGTGCCATCGTGAGCGGCGACGTGCTGCTGCACCTCGGTCTGCTGCACTGGCGGAACCGACGAGGTGCCGCCCTGCGGCTCCTGATCGCGCATCACCGCATCCGTCTGACCGGAAGGCGCCTGAGCCTGCTCGGACCTGCGGCCGCTTCGACGACCGCCGAAGAGCCGTCCGCGCCTACGCTGCGATCCGCCCTCCCCGTTGCGTCCGTTCGAATCGTCTCGTGAATTCTGATCGTTCTCCACCATCTCTGGTGCACTCCTCGACCGCACGGCGCACGCGCGCGCCTGGTACGGGTGTACTCATGCGGGCTGCGCGCTGGGCGCTCGCTCGCCAATCCTCGGTGCGGCGATCGAAAGGGTGCGCGACGGATGCTGCGCTTCGTGGCGCTGCCGTCGCTGCTCTCGCTTTCGTTCGCCCATCCCTGTCTGTCACGTGGTCTGCACTGTCTTCTCGTTCGATCGCGCGCGATCGAACCACGAGCATCCGCACTCTCGGCGATGCTCGAAAAGCTTGTTCTTCGCCGAACGGATGGCCTCCGGTCGGCTGCGCACCATTATCGCACGGCGTGCTGCAAGACCGGTTCAGCCCCCAGCGGAGCTCGCGTGTCGCTCTGCCATAATGCGATGGTGTCGCTCGACTCCCCCACCGAATCCCGTCGACCCATCGGTCTCGCGATCTTCTTGATCGTGGCCGGCCTGATCGGCTGGTTCGCCGCTTTCGCGCTCACTCTCGACAAGTTCACGCTGCTGGAGCATCCGGCAGCCCAGTTGACCTGCAACATCAACCCGCTGGTCGGCTGCGGCAAGAACCTCGACTCCTGGCAGGGCTCGGTTCTCGGGTTCCCCAACCCGATCATCGGCATCGCCTGCTGGGCTGCGCCGATCGCGGTGGGTGTCGGCATACTGGCTGGCGCCCGGTTCCGCCGGTGGTTTTGGATGCTGTTCAACCTCGGCGTGCTCGGCGCCCTGGTGCTCGTGATCTTCCTGATCTACTCGAGCCTGTACGACCTCTACGTGCTGTGCCCGTACTGCATGATCACCTGGGTCGTGACGATCCCGACGTTCTGGGCCGTCACGTTCTACAACCTGAAAGAGGGGAACATCCCCAGCAACGAGCGCGCGCGGGACTTCTTCGCCGCCGCATACGGCTGGATCCCGCTCATCACGCTCGTCTGCTACGTGATCGTGGCCGTCTTCGCCCAGATCCAGGTGCAGTGGATCCCCAACGCGTTCCGCTAGGCCGCTTCGGCTGGACGCCCTCGCTGCACCCGCCGCGTCGGCTTCGGTACGAGAAGGCGCCCAGCGCGACACGCGTCCGCGCCGGGCGCCTTCTCGGCCGGCGGCCGAAGAGGACCCTAGAACCAGAGTGCTAGCTCGCGGGCAGCGGACTCCGGAGAGTCGGAGCCGTGCACCAGGTTCTGCTGAACCGGCAGTCCCCAGTCCCTGGCCAAGTCGCCCCGGATCGTGCCGGGTGCCGCGGTCGTCGGGTCGGTCGCGCCCGCCAGCGAACGGAATCCCTCGATCACCCGGTTGCCTGCGACGCGGATCGCCACGATCGGCCCCGACTCCATGAACTCCACCAGCGGCTCGTAGAACGGCTTCCCCTGGTGCTCGGCGTAGTGCTGGGCGAGAAGCTCTCGGTCGGCCTCGACCAGCTTCAGGTCGACCAGCGCGTATCCCTTCGCCTCGATGCGGCGCAGGATCTCGCCGGTGAGTCCTCTCGCCACGCCGTCGGGCTTGACGAGCACGAGGGTCTCTTCGATGGTGGTCATTCCTTCTCCTTGCCTGTGGTGTCGGATCTCCTGGCGGACTCCGCTGGATGTGCCGGGGTCGGCCGGCCGTTCTCGTGTACCGGCCCGGTGGACGGGGACTGTGCAGTCGACGGCTGGGCGGACGGCGCCTGAGCGGACGACGACTCCGGGGACAGCTGCGCGCGAAGCGTCGCGTTCCTCCGATCGAGCCTGGCGCCGGCGATCATCGCGTACGCCCAGATCGCCGTGAAGATGGCGCCCACGATGAAGAGCATGCCGACGAGGAACCCGGATGCCACGACGACCAGCTGCACGAACCATCCGAGCCAATAGCCGACGCGGTATCGCAGAAGCCCGATGGCCACGATCATCAGCAGGATGAGCACCGCTCCCCCGCCGAGCGCCTGCAGCGGCGGAAGGGAGTGCAGGCCGAACACCACGAGCGCCCCGAGGAACACGACGACGAGCTCGAAGCCGAGCACGATGGCACCGAGGCTCTCCTGTGCCGAGCGCTCGCGCCGGGCGCGCGGCGAGCGGGAGGACGTGGGATCGCTCATTCGGTCTTCGCCTTCCAGTCGCGCTCCTGCGCGAGACCCAGCGCCTCGCCGATGAGCGCGATCGAGCCGGTCACGACGACGGCGCGCCGTGGATCGGATGCCGCCCAGTCGCGGGCCGCCTCGATCGCGTCGCCGAGCTCGTGATGGGCCTCGGCGTGCTCGTGCGTCCACTCCTCGACGCTGTCGGCGAGCTCGGCCGACGAGGTCGAGCGCTCGGAGTGCGACTGCGTCACGAAGATGCGAGCGGCGAGCGGCGCGAGAGCATCGACGATGCCGTGCGCGTCCTTGTCTCTGAGGATGCCCAGCACGAACGCGATCTCGTCGAAGTCGAAGAACTCGGGGAGCGCCTTCGCGAGCGTGAGCGCGCCGGCCGGGTTGTGCGCGGCATCCACCAGGATCGTCGGGTCGGTGCCGATGAGCTGCAGCCTGCCAGGCGACGTGACGGTCGCGAACGCCTCCTCGAGAAGCGGAACCCGCAGCGGCTCCGCTCCATCGCCGAGGAACGTCTCGACGGCAGCAACAGCCACTGCCGCGTTCTGAGCCTGGTGCGCCCCGTAGAGCGGCAGGAACAGATCGCTGTACGTGCCAGCGCGGCCCCGGATGGTGACGAGCTGGCCGCCGACGGCCACGGCGTCGTCCTGCACGTCGAACTCGACGGGCTGGAACGCGATCGACGCCTCGCGCAGTTCGGCGGCGCACACCAGCTCGCGCACGGCATCCTCGACCTGGGCCGCACTCACGACGGAGGCGGACGGCTTGATGATGCCGCTCTTCGTGCGCGCGATCTCGGCGATGGTCGAGCCCAGCCGCTCCGTGTGATCGAGCGAGATGGGCGTGAAGACCGCGACCTGGCCGTCGCCGACGTTCGTGGAGTCCCACTCGCCGCCCATGCCCACCTCGATCACGGCGACGTCGACGGGCGCGTCGGCGAAGCACGCGAAGGCGAGCACCGTGATGACCTCGAAGAACGTGAGCCGCTGCTCGCCTTGCTCGGCGAGCTCGGCATCCGCCAGCTGGATGTAGGGGGCGACGTCATCCCAGTTGCGCGCCAGCGCCTCGTCGCTGATCGGCTCGCCGTCGATCATGAACCGCTCGTTGAACCGCAGCAGATGCGGGCTGGTGAACAGCCCGACGCGAAGACCGTATGCCCGCAGGATGCTCTCGATGACCCGGCTCGTCGACGTCTTGCCGTTCGTGCCGGTCACATGGATGATCGGGTACGCCCGCTGCGGGTCGCCCAGTAGCTCGACCGCGCGCCTGGTCGGCGCCAGACGCGGTCGGGGGCTGCCCTCTCCTAGCCGGGTGAGCAGGGTCTCGTAGACGACGTCGGCCGCTTCGCGGAACTCGTCGTCGTCAGTCGCGTCGGTCATCGCACCTTCTCCAAGCTCACCAGCAGAGCAGAACCCGCGCCGACGGGCGTCGATTCCTCGGCCGCCGCCACATCGTCGTCGACATCGACATCGAGCTCGACGGCCAGCGTCTCCGAGCTCACCAGATCGGCGTGCGCGCGAACCGCGTCCGCGCCCGTTCGATCGAGAACCAGGCGCAACCGGATGCGATCGCTCACGTCGAGGCCTGCCTTCTTGCGGCTCTCCTGCACCACACGCACGGCGTCCCTGGCGAGGCCTTCCGCCTCGAGCGCCTCGTCGGTGCTGGTATCGAGCAGAACGAACCCGCCACCAGGCAACAGCGCCAACGCGCGCCCGGTCTCCTCGGCGTCCGCGGTCTCCAGCACGAGGTCGTACTCCCCGTCCTGCAGCTGGACGCCGCCGGCCGTGATGACGCCGTCGACGTCGCTCCAGTCGCCCTCCCGTGCAGCGCGGATCGCCGTCTGCACACTCTTGCCCAGGCGAGGACCCGCCACGCGCGCGTTGACCGTCAGGCGCTTGCTCACCCCGTACTCGGCGGGGCTGTCGTCCGTGAGTTCCACGAGTCGAACGGCCTTCACGTTCAACTCGTCGCGGAGGATGCCGTCGAACGGCCCGAGCGCCCCGGCCGCCTCGGTCACGACCGTGAGCTCGGCCAGCGGCAGACGCACCCGCAGTCCCGCGGCCTTGCGCAGCGACAAGGCGACGGAGCTCACCTCACGAACGCGGTCCATGGCGGAGACGAGCGCGTGGTCCGCCGGGAACCGTGCGGCATCCGGCCAGTCCGTGAGGTGCACGCTGCGCCCGCCGGTGAGCCCCTTCCAGATGCGCTCGGTGATGAGAGGCAACAGCGGCGCGGCGACGCGCGTCACGGTCTCCAGCACGGTGTAGAGCGTGTCGAACGCCTCCGCGTTGCCGCCGTCCGGCGTCACGCCCTCCCAGAACCTGTCGCGCGAGCGCCGCACATACCAGTTGGTGAGCACGTCGGCGAAGTCGCGGATCTTCGCGGCGGCGAGCGTGGAGTCCAGGTTCTCCAGGTCGCGGGTGACGGCATCCACGAGCTCGTTCGTCTTGGCGAGCAGGTAGCGGTCGAGCACATCCGTCGAGTCGGTGCGCCAGCTCGCCTCGTACCCGCACGCGTTCGCGTACAGGGAGAAGAAATACCAGGTGCTCCACAGCGGAAGGAGCGCCTCGCGCACCCCTTGCCTGATGCCCTCCTCCGTCACGATGAGGTTGCCGCCGCGCAGCACGGACGACGACATGAGGAACCAGCGCATGGCATCCGAGCCGTCCCGGTCGAACACCTCGGCGACGTCGGGGTAGTTGCGCAGCGATTTCGACATCTTCTGCCCGTCGCTGCCCAGCACGATGCCGTGGCTGACGACTCGAGAGAACGCCGGCCGGTCGAACAGCGCCGTGCCGAGCACATGCATGAGGTAGAACCAGCCGCGTGTCTGGCCGATGTACTCCACGATGAAGTCGGCCGGATTGTGCGCGTCGAACCATTCGCGGTTCTCGAACGGGTAGTGCACCTGCGCGTACGGCATCGAGCCGGAGTCGAACCACACGTCGAGCACGTCGGTGATGCGGCGCATCCTCGACCGTCCCGTCGGGTCGTCGGGGTTCGGCCTGGTCAGCTCGTCGATGTACGGCCGGTGCAAGTCGGGCTCCCCGTCGGCGTTCACGGGCAGCCGGCCGAAGTCGCGTTCGAGCTCGGCGAGCGAGCCGTAGACGTCCACGCGCGGATACGCGGGGTCGTCGCTCTTCCACACCGGGATCGGCGAGCCGAAGTACCTGTTGCGGCTGATCGACCAGTCGCGCGCGCCGGCCAGCCACTTTCCGAACTGGCCGTCCTTGACGTTGTCAGGCACCCACTCGATCTGCTGGTTGAGCTCGACCATGCGGTCGCGGAACTCCGGCACCCGCACGAACCAGCTCGAGACCGCCTTGTAGATGAGCGGGTTGCGGCAGCGCCAGCAGTGCGGATAGCTGTGCTCGTAGGATGCCTGCCGCAGCAGCCGTCCCATCGCCTTCAGCGACTGCGTGAGCGGCTTGTTCGCATCGAACACCTGCAGACCGGCGACATCGGACACCTCGGGAAGGAACCGGCCGCCCTCGTCCACCGAGATGACGACGGGAATGCCCGCTGCCGCGCAGACCCGCTGGTCGTCCTCACCGTAGGCGGGCGCCTGGTGGACGATGCCGGTGCCCTCCTCGGTGGAGACGTAGTCGTCGACCAGGATCTGCCAGGCGTTCTGCGTTCCGTACTTCTCGGCATCCGCGTAGTAGTCCCACAGCCGGTCGTACTTCACGCCGGCCAGCCCGGAGCCGGTCACCGTGCGGGAGACGGCAGCCATCGCCTCGTCGGCGGAGTCGTAGCCCAAGTCTTTCGCATACGAGCCGACGAGGTCGCGCGCCAGCAGGTACTCGGCGCCCAGCACGACGGACGCGTCACCGCCCTCGCGCTCCACCTCGGCATCCGGGGTGCCGTTCGGTCCTGCGGGAACCACCGCGTACTCGATCTGCGGGCCTACGGCGAGTGCGGCGTTCGTCGGGAGCGTCCACGGCGTGGTGGTCCAGGCGAGCGCGCGCACGGCGGTGAGGCCGAGCGCCTCGGCCTTCTCTCCCACCAGCGGGAACGTGACCGTCACCGTCTGGTCCTGACGCATCTTGTAGACGTCGTCATCCATGCGCAGCTCGTGGTTCGACAGCGGCGTCTGATCGCGCCAGCAGTACGGGAGCACGCGGTAGCCCTCGTAGGCCAGGCCCTTGTCGTACAGCTGCTTGAACGCCCAGATCACCGACTCCATGTAGCCGATGTCGAGCGTCTTGTAGTCGTTGTCGAAGTCGACCCAGCGTGCCTGGCGCGTCACGTAGTCGCGCCATTCCCGGGTGTACTTCAGCACCGAGGACCGCGCCGCCTCGTTGAAGGCGGCGATGCCCATCTTCTCGATCTGGCTCTTGTCGGTGATGCCCAGCTGCCGCTCGGCCTCCAGCTCGGCGGGCAGGCCGTGCGTGTCCCAGCCGAACCGGCGATGCACCTGCTTGCCGCGCATCGTCTGGAAGCGCGGGAAGACGTCCTTCGCGTAGCCGGTGAGGAGGTGACCGTAGTGCGGAAGTCCGTTGGCGAACGGCGGTCCGTCGTAGAACACCCACTCCTCGGAGCCTTCGCGCTGCTCGACGGATGCGCGGAACGTGTCGTCACGCTTCCAGAACGCGAGGATCTCCTCCTCGATCTGGGGGAACCGCGGAGACGGTGTGACCTGCTGCGCGGCGGCGGCCGAGGCGCCTGCGTCCCGGCGCTCGGCAGCCCGTGAGTCTTCAGATCGGGGGTACGTCATGCTTCTCCTGGCAGGTGAGGACTTCTGCGCGAGGACGCCGCCGAACGTTTCGAGACGTTGCGGGAGACGCGGTACCACCCCGTTTGCCGCACCCCGGCATCCGTCGGCGAGGCGCGACCACTCAATGTCAGGCTGTGACGGGCCCGCCCGCCCGGTTCTACTGGATGCTCCGGCCGTGCCGTCGCATCGTTCTTCCGGGGACTCCCCGGTGATGGCCGGATCGCAGTCGCTTCCGCCATTCTACAGGCGCTGCAAGCCGCCCCTGTATGGATAACCCCCGTTCGCTTTCGGGAACGGGCCGGATGGGATGCGACCCCTCGCGCGGCGACGCTGGAGGCATGCATCCATTCGCGTGCCGAACCCGACGGACACTCCGCCGCGCGTGCCGGCAGGCAGCATCCAGGAGGAGCCGATCATGAGCACACCTACAGCGGGCGGTCAGCCACTGCCCATCGCCTCGACCGGGCTCGGCATCGCACCGAGCGGGCCCGCGCCGACGGGGCCCGCACTGACGGAGCCCGTACCGGCGGAGACGCAGCAGACTGTCAGCATGACAGCGAGCACGCCCGGCATCGCTCCCTCGCCGAGCCGGTACGACCGGCCGGACGGGTTCTGGGCTTCGTACGGCAGGCTCTGGTCGCGAGCTCCCATCGAGGCCGGAGTCCTCTTCATCGCGTTCCCGCTCGCGGTGATCGCGATGTCGGTGCTGTGGTCGGTGTTCTCCACAGGACTCGGCCTGCTCGTGCTCATCGCCGGCTTCTTCCTCGTGCTGGCGGCGCTGTACGTGGCGCGCGGATACGGCACCCTGACGCTCACTCTCCTGGAGGCCGCCGGGCGTCCCCGCATCGCGAGGCCCGTGTGGGACCGCAAGGTGGGCACCGGGTTCCTCGGCAGGGTGTTCGGACCGTTCGCGAACGGGCACTACTGGCTGTACCTGCTGGACGCGATGGTCGTGCAGGTCGCGCTGACCACGGTGACCTGGGGCATCCTGATCACCTGGGCGTCCGTGGCGTTCGGCGGCGTCACGTACTGGATCTGGGCCGGATTCCTGCCGCGAGACGGGCAGGAGGTGTGGCTGTCTCAGGTGATCTGGGAGTGGGCGACGCACTCTTCTGCCACGTTCGACCCGCTGGCGGGCGACGTGGTGCTGTACGGCGTCACCGGTGTCATCTTCCTCTTCACGCTTCCGTTCGTCACCCGTGGCCTGATCAGCCTGCACTGGGTCGTGGCCAGGGGCTTCCTCGGGTCATGGCAGACCGACGCGCTCCGCCGCGAGGTCAGCGAGCTGTCCGAGTCCCGTGCGGCCGCCGTCGCCGCCGAGGACCGCGAGCTGCGCCGGCTCGAACGCGACATCCACGACGGACCCCAGCAGCAGCTGATCCGGTTGCGCATGGACATCGCGGCGGCGCAGCGCCGCCTGCGGGAGGACCCGGAAGCGACGAACCGGCTGCTCGATGAGGCGGGCACCCGTGCTCAGGACGCCCTGGACGAGCTGCGCGCGCTCTCCCGCGGATTCGCGCCGCCCATCCTGCAGGATCGCGGACTGGCCGCGGCACTCGAGTCGCTCGCCGCCCGCAGCGTCGTTCCCGTCACTGTCGTGAACCGCCTCGACGAGCTGCCTCCGTCCTCCAAGCCGACTGTGCCTTCCGAGGTGGAACGCAACCTGTACTTCGTTGCGGCCGAGCTGCTCACCAACGTGGCCAAGCACGCGAACGCGACCTCAGCGCGACTCGAGCTGGCCGTCGACGGCTCCTTCCTCGCTCTCGTGGTGGCTGACGACGGAACGGGTGGCGCGACCGAGAACGGTCATGGCCTGTCCGGCATCAGGGAACG
Organism: Humibacter sp.; assembly: GCF_035547335.1. GTDB lineage: Bacteria > Actinomycetota > Actinomycetes > Actinomycetales > Microbacteriaceae > Humibacter. Next base: position 45,682 of record NZ_DASZVF010000036.1, read on the forward strand.
CGTCACCGCCATGCGCGGAACCACCCAGCTGACCTCCGGGCCGAACGGCACGACGCTGAGGATCTCCGTGCCGTTATCGTGAGAGCGTGACCGCGCCTCTTCGTGTGCTGCTGGCCGACGACTCCGTTCTGCTCAGGGAGGGTCTCGTCCGGCTGCTCGAAGAGGCCGGTTTCGACCCCGTCGGCGCGTTCGGGGATGCGGACGCGCTTCTCGCGGCGGCGAGCACGACGGCCTTCGACGTGGCCGTGCTCGACGTGAGGATGCCTCCCACGTTCCGCGACGAGGGGGTGCGCGCGGCGCTCCGGCTGCACAGCGCGCATCCCTCGTGCGGCGTGCTGCTGCTCAGCCAGTACGTCGAGACGACGTACGCGCGAGAGCTGCTCGGCGGCGGGGCGGGCGGCATGGGCTATCTGCTGAAGGATCGCGTGGCGAGCCTGGACGAGCTCGCGGATGCCGTGACCCGCGTCGCGGCCGGCGGCACCGTGCTCGACCCGGAGGTGGTCGCCCAGCTGGTCGGGCGCAGGGCCGATCCGCTCTCCGCCCTCACGCCCCGTGAGCGCGAGACTCTCGAGCTCATGGCCGAGGGCCGCACGAACGCCGCCATCGCCGAGCGTCTGCACGTGGGAGTCGGCGCCGTGGAGAAGAACGTCACCTCGATCTTCGCCAAGCTCGGCCTCGAGGACTCGGGAGCGGATCGCCGGCGGGTTCTCGCCGTTCTGGCCTGGCTCGACCTCGCGGACTGACGGCCGGCACTGAGAGGTGGTGCACTGCGAGGTGGGGCACTGAAGGTTGCGCACCGACGGCCGGCCCTGAGAGGTGGTGCACAACTCCGGCGGCCGTACGCTGGAGGAAACATTCGCCCCCCGGCGGTGCACACGCACCACACTTGAAGCCCGTGACCGATTTCACAGCCATCGCAGCACGCAAGGCCGACCGCAACGCCTGGCGGGTGACCCTCGCCTCCGTCGTCGGCACCTCGCTCGAGTCCTACGACTTCTACGTCTTCAGCTACTTCAGCGCCCTGTTCAGCGCGTCCGTCTTCTTCCCCACCGAGGACCGGGTGGCGGGAACGCTCGCGGCCTTCCTCACGCTCGCCACGTCGTACTTCGTGCGCCCCATCGGCGCCATCGTGTTCGGGCACCTCGGAGACCGCATCGGGCGGCGCGCGACGCTCATCTGGACCATCGGCATCATGGGCGTCTCCACGGCCCTGATCGGACTGCTGCCCGGGTACGCGACCCTCGGCGTCGCCGCGCCCATCCTGCTCATCCTGCTGCGGATCATCCAGGGCATCTCGCTCGGCGGTGAATGGGGCGGCTCGATCCTCGTCGGCGTCGAGCACTCGACGGAGAAGCGTCGCGGCTTCTATGCCGCGCTCCCCCAGCTCGGCTCGCCGATCGGCACCATCGTCACGTCCGTGCTCTTCCTGGTGCTCAGCTCGACGATGCCGGGCGAGGCGCTCGCTTCGTGGGGCTGGCGCATCCCGTTCCTGCTCGCCCTTCCGCTGCTCGCGGTCTCGCTGTACCTGCGGCTCTCGATCGACGAGACTCCGGTGTTCTCGCATCTCGTGCAGGAGAAGCGACGCACCAGGCTGCCCGTTCTCGACGTGTTCCGTAGGCAGCCGGTCGCGCTCGTCGTGGCCGTGGGCGCCGCGCTTCTGGGCATCGGGTCGTACTCGCTGATGAACACGTACACCATCAGCTACGGCGTGAACGCGTTGCACTTCGACTACAACCAGCTGTTCGTGGCGACCACCATCGGCAGCCTGCTTCAGCTGGTCACCATCCCGCTGTTCGGACTCCTCGCCACGAGGATCGGTTCGGCCAGAGTCGTCTGGATCGGCGCGCTCACCACGCTGCTGATCGCGTTCCCGATGTACTACCTGCTGCAGTTCGCCACGTTCCCGATCCTCGTCGGAACGATGATCGTCGGCGGCATCTTCCCCACGCTGAGCTGGGCGGGCCTCGGCGGGCTCATGGCCGACATCTTCGGGCAGTCGATCAGGTACAGCGCCCTCTCGATCGCGTACGCGGTCGCCGCCGCGCTGTCCGGTCTCATCCCCCTTGTCACGGAGGCGTTCGGAGCCGCGACGCACAACGCCTGGTGGCACCCGGGGGTCGTGCTCGGGGTGCTGTCGGCCATCACGCTGGTCGCGGCGCTGGCGGCCGCCGGCATCGCCCGTCGCCGTCGCGAAGACGTCGCGGACACGGAGGACGTGCTCGAGTCCGAGGAAGCGGCCGAGCTCGCGGCAGCTGAGTAGGCAAACCGGGGCACCTGAGTAGGCGAACCTGCGGCAGCTGAGCAGGCGAACCACCTCAGCTGAATAACGGAACTTCGGCAGCGGAACGGCCCGAACTCGCGGCAGCGGAAACGCCGGGCCCGCGTCGGCGAACGCGCGCGTGAGCCCGCTGCAGAGCCCGTCGCCGGGAGCGTCCGCGTTCTCACGATAGAATCGGCACATCCCACACTCAGGCACCAGTTGACGCGGTGCCGCACATATCGACCCGGAGATCCGCCATGACCGACGCCGCGAAGCCCGACGCATCCACCGCACCCGGTGCCTTCGGCACGATCCCCGACAAGCCGGCACTCGAGGGTCTCGAGCAGGTGTGGGATGCGAGGTGGCGCGAGGCGGGCACGTATCACTTCGACCGAGAAGCGGCGCTTGCGGCCGGCCGGTCCGCGATCTACTCGGTCGACACTCCCCCGCCCACGGCATCCGGATCGCTGCACATCGGCCACGTCTTCAGCTACACGCACACCGACATCGCGGCGCGCTTCCAGCGCATGCGCGGCAAGCACGTGTTCTACCCGATGGGCTGGGACGACAACGGCCTGCCCACGGAGCGCCGGGTGCAGAACTACTACGGCGTGCGCTGCGACCCGTCTCTGCCGTATCAACCGGACTTCGTGCCGCCCTACGAGGGCGGTGACAACAAGAGCTCCCGTGCCGCGGACCAGAAGCCCATCTCGCGCCGCAACTTCATCGAGCTGTGCGCCAGGCTGACGATCGAAGACGAGAAGCAGTTCGAGGCGCTGTGGCGCGACCTCGGACTGTCCGTCGACTGGAAGCAGACCTACCGCACCATCGGAGACGAGTCGCTTTTCGTCTCCCAGCTCGCGTTCCTGCGCAACGTGGAGCGCGGCGAGGCGTATCAGGCGCTGGCTCCGACGCTGTGGGACGTGACGTTCCGCAGCGCGGTCGCGCAGGCGGAGCTCGAGGACAGGGACCAGCCGGGCGCGTTCCACACGCTGTCGTTCCACGGCGACGACGGCGAGGTCGTCATCGCGACGACGCGTCCCGAGCTGATCCCTGCGTGCGTAGCGCTCGTCGCGCATCCCAGCGACGAGCGGTACAAGCCGTTGTTCGGCAAGACCGTGCGCACCCCCGTGTTCGGCGTCGAGGTGCCCGTGCTGGCACATCATCTCGCCGAGCCCGACAAGGGCACCGGCATCGCCATGGTGTGCACGTTCGGCGACATTACGGATGTCACGTGGTGGCGCGAGCTCGACCTGCCGACGCGTCCCATCATCGGGTTCGACGGCCGCATCCTGAGCGACCCGCCCGAGGCGATCGCCTCGGACGAGGGCAAGGCCGCCTACGCGCAGCTCGCCGGCAAGACCGTGTTCTCGGCGAAGCAGGCGATGGTCGAGCTGCTCAAGGCGTCGGGCGACCTGCTCGAGGATCCGAAGCCGATCACGCATCCGGTGAAGTTCTATGAGAAGGGCGACCGCCCGCTCGAGATCGTGTCCACCCGCCAGTGGTACATCACCAACGGCGCCCGCGACCCGGAGCTCGCGGAGCGGCTCATCGAGCTCGGCAAGCAGATCGACTGGCATCCCGAGTTCATGCGGGTGCGCTTCGAGAACTGGGTCGGCGGCCTCTCGGGCGACTGGCTGGTGTCGCGCCAGCGGTTCTTCGGTGTGCCGATCCCTGTGTGGTACCCGGTGGACGAGCAGGGCGAGACCGACTTCGAAAACCCGATCCTGCCGGCACGAGAGCAGCTCCCCGTCGACCCGACCATCGACACCGCACCTGGCTACGACGAGTCGCAGCGCGGGAAGGCCGGCGGCTTCGTCGGAGAGACCGACATCCTGGACACATGGGCGACGTCATCGCTCACGCCGCAGATCGTCGGCGGCTGGGAACGCGACCCCGAGCTGTTCGAGGCCGTGTTCCCGTACGACCTGCGCCCGCAGGGTCAGGACATCATCCGCACCTGGCTGTTCTCAACGCTACTGCGTGCTCAGCTCGAAGACGGCGTCTCGCCGTGGTCGAACGCGGCCATCTCCGGCTTCATCGTCGACCCCGACCGCAAGAAGATGTCCAAGTCCAAGGGCAACGTGGTGACGCCCGCCGACATCCTCAGGCAGCACGGTTCGGATGCCGTGCGCTACTGGGCGGCATCCAGCAGGCTCGGCACCGACGCGGCCTTCGATCCGCAGAACCCGACCCAGATCAAGATCGGCCGCCGTCTCGCGATCAAGGTGCTCAACGCGGCGAAGTTCATCCTCGGGTTCCCGGAAGGCGAGTCGGAGGTGACCGAGGCGCTGGACCGCAGCATGCTCGCACAGCTCGCCGAGGTGGTCGCGGACGCCACCACCGCGCTGGAGGGCTACGACCACGCGAGAGCGCTGGAGACGACCGAACGGTTCTTCTGGACCTTCTGCGACGACTACCTGGAACTCGTGAAGGAGCGCGCGTACAGCGACGGTCCGGGCGCAGGCTCTGCGGCTGCCGCCCTGCGCATCGCGCTGTCGACGTTGCTGCGCCTCTTCGCTCCGTTCGTGCCGTTCGCCACCGAGGAGGCCTGGTCGTGGTTCCAGAGCGGCTCCGTGCACACGGCCGCGTGGCCGTCGGCCGATGAGGTGCGCACGGCGGCCGGTGACGCGACGCCGCTGGTGCTCACGGCCACCTCGGGAGTCCTGGTGGGCATCCGCGGTGCCAAGACGTCCGCCAAGGCCTCGCAGAAGGCTCCTGTCGCTCGCGCGGTCGTCACGGCGCCCGAAGACGAGCTCTCGGCCATCGAGCAGGCCGGGCACGACATCCGGGCGGTCGGGCGCATCGAGGTTCTCGATTTCGCGCCCGGCGAGCGTCTGAGCGTCGAGGTCGAGCTGGCGGACGAGAGCGTCGCGTAGCGGCGTAAACGCCCGGATACGGCCTAAGTTGTAGATCACAGTGCGCAATACCGCGATCGGCTTGTGCAGAGGGGGACTGATGGGAATCACGATTCGAGAGCCCGGCGAAGGGGACTTCTTCTCGTGGCTCGCGCTCTATGAGGACTACGCGGCGTTCTACGGACGAACGCTCACCGATCAGGGAGCCCTGCTCGTGTGGAGCTGGCTGACGGATGCCGCACACACCGAGCGCGGACTGGTCGCCGTGGACGACGAGGGCGCGCTGGTCGGCCTCGTGCACTTCCACGACGTTCCGCGTCCGCTGGACGGACGGCACGCCCTGCAGATCGACGACCTCTTCGTTCTCGAGGAGCAGAGGGAGCAGGGACACGGGCGCGCGCTGATCGAGGCGGTCGCCGCCGTCGGCGCCACGTCGGGGATCGACATCGTGGAGTGGATCGCGAAGCCTGCCGACACCGAGGTCAGGGGCTTCTACGACGAGATCGCCGACGCCTCGGAGGTGGTCGTCTACCGTCTGCGTCCCCAGGAGAGCTGAGGATGCAGCTGGGCACCAGGTGGCCGGTGGGCGGCACGGCCCCCGAGCAGCTCCCCTCGGTCGTGCTCTCCGCGGTGCGAGCCGTGGAGGACGAGCTCGAGGCACTCGACGTCGACGCCGCGACGTGGCGGTGGACGCTGACCTGGCTGGAGCACAAGCCCGTCGTGACGCTCGACGATGGGACCGTCATCCGGTACCACCCGGAGGAGGACACCGCGACGGTGTCCCAGCCCGACGAAGGCGACGAGCAGGAGTAGCCGTCCGAGGCCGCGTCAGGGAAGCAGCTGAGACCTCACGAGCGCCGACCGCATGGATGCCTCCTGCTCGACGACGGCCTGGCGCCGGTACAGCGCCTGCCTGGCATCCTCTCGGCGTGTCCGTCGCTCGCCCCACACCACCATCGCTCTCCCGACGCGGATGACGACGCGTTCGATGGCGAATCCGCGGGAGTGCACGGCCCCGATGGTGCTCACGATTTCTGCTCCTCTCCCCCGATGATGGGGAACGCGTTGAACTGCACTTGCACGGGCCGAGCTCCCGCCGGTGGTTCCCGATCGCGGAACGCGAGGATCGACTGGTCGAGCACCCGGTAGACCTCGACCGAGAGCCGCTCGAGCTCCTCCGCGGTCATCCGCAGGTTCGCCGTGGAAATGGTGGTCGCCTGCATCCAGGCGCGGGAGAGAACGTCGGTGCCGCGGGCCAGATAGTCGTCGAGCGCCTGTTCCTGGTTGCGCCGGAACTCCCGGTTCACCAGGTCGTACGCCTCACGGCCGGCCGGCGTGTCGCTCAGTTCCGTCGGATCCATGCTCAGACCGACGGGGGTGCGTCGCCACCACCGTTCCCGCGCGCTGCCCTTTCCCTCCACCTCGCGCACGAAGTCGTGCTTCGCGAGCTGACGGAGGTGGTAGCTCGTCGCCCCGCTGGACTCGCCGAGCCTCTCCCCCAGGCCACTCGCCGTCAGGGGACCGAACTTCGACAGCTCGTCCAGGATGCGCACGCGCAGCGGGTGCGCGATCACCTTCAGAGCCGCAAGGTCGACATGCCGGTCTGCCGCCTGCGCGGTCTCCCGTGCGCGAGGAGGAGTATCGATCCCGCGTTCTGTGGCGACGGCGTCGCCGAGAGCGTCGCTCTGCTCATCCATGCTTCAAGACTACATATGCAAAGATTGCTTTGCAACACATTCTTTGCAACTAACCTTTTGCAACGCCTTCTTTGCAACGAGTCCTTTGCGATCGGTGCTCCGCACCGGCAATGCTCATCCCTCTGGCTCGCCGCCGACGAGCCGACGCCCGGAGACTGAGGAAGTCCTGCTGGGGCCGCACCGTGGCTACTTGCGAGCGAGAACCTCCCCGTGCAGGAGCGAAAACCAGCCGTCCTGGGCGGATGACCACTCGCGCCACGCTGCGGCGATCGCTTTCAGGTCATCCAGATCGGCGTGTCCGGATTCGATCGCCCTGGCGGCGAAGTCGGACTCGGTGGCACGCTCTGCCCACGAGGAGCCCCACCACTCGCGCTCCTCCGGCGAGGAGAAGCACCACACCGACGCCGAGGCCGAGACGTGGTCGAACCCCGCCTGGTGGGCCCATGCCTTCAGACGCCGACCGGCGTGAGGCTCTCCCCCGCTGGCGTTCGCAGCCTCCACATACACGCGCAACCACTCGGAGATGCCGGGAAGCTCCGGATACCAGACCGTCGCTCCGTAATCCACGTCGCGCGCCGCCACGATGCCTCCCGGCTTGAGCACCCTGCGGAACTCTCGGAGAGCCGCCACGGGATCGACCAGATGCTGGAGCACCTGATGCGCGTGCACCACGTCGAACGACTCGTCCTCGAAGTCGAGGTGGTACGCGTCACCGGTGTGGAAGGACACGTTGTGCAGATCGTTGTCGTACGCGAGCCCATTGGCGTTCGCCACCACCTGCTCCGACGCGTCGATGCCGACGACGCGTCCAGGGCTCACCAGGCGCGCCAGGTCGAGCGTGATGGTGCCTGGCCCGCTTCCCACGTCGAGCACGTCCTGTCCGCTCTTCAGCTCGGGGATCAGGTAGGCGGCGGAGTTCTCCGCCGTCCGCCAGGAATGGGAACGCAGCACACTCTCGTGGTGCCCGTGCAGGTAACGCTCGTTGTCGTGGGATGCCATGCGCTCAGCCTAGGAAACGGCGCGCCCTAGGCTGAGAATTATGACGACGAACCCGTTGCTGACGCCGAGTCCCCTGCCTCACGGCCTGCCTGCCTTCGCTGAGATCCGCGACGAGCACTATCTGCCGGCCTTCCAGCAGGCCATGGCGGAACAGGGCCGCGAAGTCGCGGCCATCGCGGCGGAGCCTGCGGAGCCCGACTTCGAGAACACGTTCGTCGCGCTCGAACGATCGGGGCAGCTGCTGCGACGAGTGGCGGAGGTGTTCTACAACAAGAGCTCGGCCGACTCGAGCGACGCGATCAGTGCGATCGAGGAAGAGCTCGCCCCGATGCTCGCCGCCCACGAAGACGCCATCCGGCTCGATCCCGCACTCTATGCGCGTATCCAGGCGGTGCACTCCCGACTCGACTCGCTCGACCTCGACGCGGAGTCCCGCTACCTCGTAGAGCGCTACCACGAGGAGTTCACCCTTGCCGGCGCAGGCCTGGGCGAAGCGGAGAAGGAGCGGCTGCGGCAGCTCAACGCCGAGCTCTCCACCCTGTCGACCCGGTTCGAGAAGAACCTACTGGCCGACACGAACGACCTGGCCGTGCACCTCGAGGATGCCGCCGAGCTCGACGGCCTCACGCCGGCCGAGATCTCCGCGGCGGAGCAGGCCGCGCGCGAGCGCGGGCTGGAGGGCTACCTCGTCACACTGGTGCTTCCCACTGGCCACCCGTATCTCGCGAGGCTCACCGACCGTGCCGTGCGCGAGCGGATCATGCGCGCCTCGCGCGCGCGGGGCACGCGTGGCGGCGAGCACGATACCCGCGACCTGGTCCTGCAGATCACGGCACTGCGTGCCGAGCGGGCCCGTCTGCTCGGGTTCGAGAACCACGCCGCGTACGTCACGGCGTCGCAGACCGCGCGCACCCCGGATGCCGTCGCCGGGATGCTCGGACGCCTCGCGCCCGCGGCCGCCCGCAACGCCGCGGCGGAGAAGGCCGACCTGCAGGCCTCCGCAGGATTCGCGATCGAGCCGTGGGACTGGTCCTTCTACTCGGAGAAGGTCCGCGCGGCGAAGTACGACGTCGACACAGCGGCGATGCGTCCGTACTTCGAAGCGGAGCGGGTGCTGGTCGACGGCGTGTTCTTCGCGGCGAACCGGCTGTACGGCATCCGCTTCGAGGAGCGGCCGGAGCTGACGGCGTACCACCCGGACGCCCGCGTGTTCGAGGTGTTCGACGAGGACGGCACTGCCATCGGCCTCTACATCAACGATCTGTACACCCGCGATTCCAAGCGCGGCGGCGCCTGGATGAACGAGCTGGGCGAGCGCACGCTGCTGCTGGGCGGCTCGACCATCGTGGTGAACAACCTGAACGTGCCGAAGCCCGCGGAGGGCGAGCCCACCCTGCTCACGTACGACGAGGTCGGCACGCTGTTCCACGAGTTCGGGCACGCGCTGCACGGGCTCTTCGCGGTGACGCGGTATCCGAAGTTCGCAGGCACGAACGTGTTCCGCGACTTCGTCGAGTTCCCGAGCCAGGTGAATGAGATATGGCAGCTCTGGCCGGAGGTGCTCGACAACTACGCGAGGCACTACCAGACCGGCGAGCGGATGCCAGAGCGGCTCGTCGAGCGCATCCGCGCGTCAGAGGCGTTCAACCAGGGGTTCGCCACGAGCGAGTACCTCGCGGCGGCGATGCTCGATCAGGCGTGGCACCGCATCGACGCCGGCACCCGCGTCTCGTCGGTGGAGGACTTCGAGGCCCAGGCGCTCGAGGATGCCGGCCTGAACGATCCGGCGGTTCCGCCCAGGTACGCGAGCACGTACTTCGCGCACACGTTCTCGGGCGGATACGACGCCGGCTATTACTCGTACATCTGGAGCGAGGTGCTCGACGCGGACACCGTCGAGTGGTTCAAGGAGAACGGCGGACTCTCCCGCGAGGCGGGCGAGCGGTTCCGCCGGCGGCTGCTCGGGGTCGGCGGCTCCAAGGATCCGCTGGAGGCGTACCGCGACTTCCGGGGGCGGGATGCCGCGATCGAGCCGCTGCTGAGGCGCCGGGGCCTGGACTGAGGGGCACGACCGGAAGCTCCGGCGCCGGCGCGCGGCGGCATCCGGCCAATGTTGCGCGCCGTGACGGCGCGAGGTGCGTGGCCGCGGCGCATTTCGTACGGTGATCGGGTCCTCCTCACGGCGGCGGCCCCATCACCGGATAGGAAGAAGCCCATGGCACACCTCCCCGAACTCGACCACACCGCCTCCTGCGCGTGCGAGTCGGGCGCGATGTGCGCGGACACCCGGCCCGGACACGGCCTGCACGCGCTGCAGCTTCGGCTCGCTGCCGCGACCCCGTCGCGCTGGGACGATGCCGTCGTCGTCGGAGTGCACGATGGCTGGGTGGATGCCGTGACTCTCGACGGCGCGACGCTGTCGCTGTGGAACCACGGGGACCTCGCCGAGGTCGTGACCCCGGGCGAGCCGGTCGCCGTGCACTCGATCTACAACGTGCTCAGCGCAGGTGCCCGACGCTTCAACGTGCTCGCGCGCGCGGCCTGATCCTCACGCGCGAGGGCCAGACCCGGCTCGACGGCGAGCGGCCCGACGGCGAGCGGCCCGACGGCATCATCGCGAGCCGGCGGCCACGGATGACGACGTCGGGCGACCGCACCGGGTCGAGCTTCAGGCCGCCTCCGACTCGCGCATCATCTCGAGCACGGCCTGGCAGGCCTTGACGCAGGCGTCGCACGCCATGGCGCACATGCGGCACGTCTCGCTCATCTCCGCGTGATTGCCGCACTCGTCGGAGCAGGCCGAGCACATCGCGATGCACGCGGCGAGCATGGCCTTCATCGCCGCCATGTCGAAGCCACTGGGGCGCATCATCATGCGCATCATCGTGTTGCAGACGTCGGCGCAGTCCATGCACATCGACGCGCACTTGATCATGCCGTCGGCCATCGCGTTGTCCGCGCACATCGTGCACGCCTGCTCGCACGCCGAACACGCCTCGATGCACTCCTGCATCGTCATCGGGTCTATCGCCGGCATGCCGATCGCGTCCATCGACATGTTCTGCATCATCTCGGCCGTCATGTTCGTGTCCATCGAAGCCCCCGCTCCGTCATCGCACCGGTGTGGTATCGCCTCATCCGATACCACGGCGATGCTACGCGCCGCCGACGCCGGGTGCCACGGCTTGACCGCACCGCTGACGGCCGGTGCGAACGTGCGCGGGCACCATGGCGTGCGCGAGTACGACGCTGCGGCGGATACGCCCGGATGCCGGCCCGGGACGCCGCGAGGCGTCAGGCGGACTTCTCTTCGCGCCGGGTGCGACGATGCGGAACGATCGTGGGCGCCGCGTTGTCGAGCACGGCCTCGCGCGTCACGACGACGCGCGCGACCTCTTCGCTCGACGGCACCTCGAACATGATGGGTCCGAGCACCTCTTCGAGGATGGCGCGAAGGCCGCGGGCACCGGTCTGCCGCAGAACGGCGAGGTCGGCGATGGCATCCAGCGCCGCGGCGTCGAACTCGAGCTCGACGCCGTCGAGCTCGAACATGCGCTGGTACTGCTTGACGAGCGCGTTCTTCGGCTCGGTGAGGATCTGGATGAGCGCTTCGCGATCGAGCTGAGCGACAGTGGTGACGACGGGAAGACGTCCGATGAACTCCGGGATGAGCCCGAACTTGTGCAGGTCTTCCGGCAGCACCTCGCTGAACAGGTTCACGTCGTCGCCCTTGCTGTGCAGTGGGGCGCCGAAGCCGATGCCCTTCTTGCCTGCACGCGCGGAGATGATGTCCTCGAGGCCGGCGAACGCACCGGCCACGATGAACAGCACGTTCGTCGTGTCGATCTGGATGAACTCCTGATGCGGATGCTTGCGCCCGCCCTGCGGAGGCACCGACGCGACGGTTCCCTCCAGGATCTTGAGCAGCGCCTGCTGCACGCCCTCACCCGAGACGTCGCGGGTGATCGACGGGTTCTCGGCCTTGCGGGCGATCTTGTCGACCTCGTCGATGTAGATGATGCCCGTCTCGGCACGCTTGACGTCGTAGTCGGCGGCCTGGATGAGCTTGAGCAGGATGTTCTCCACATCCTCGCCGACATAGCCTGCCTCGGTGAGCGCCGTGGCATCGGCGAACGCGAACGGCACGTTCAGCCGCTTCGCCAGCGTCTGCGCCAGATACGTCTTTCCGCATCCCGTCGGTCCGATGAGCAGGATATTCGACTTCGCGATCTCGATCTCGTCCCCGACGGATTCAGCGGGACCGAGCGTCGTGCGTGCCCGCACCCGCTTGTAGTGATTGTAGACCGCGACCGAGAGCGCCTTCTTCGCCGGCTCCTGGCCGATGACGTACTCCTCCAGGAACGCGAAGATCTCCTTCGGCTTCGGGAGGTCGAACTGGCCGGTGCTCTCCTCGCCGGATTCGGCCATGCGCTCTTCGATGATCTCGTTGCACAGCTCGACGCATTCGTCGCAGATGTACACGCCGGGGCCCGCGATGAGCTGCTGGACCTGCTTCTGGCTCTTTCCACAGAACGAGCACTTGAGCAGATCGGCGCTTTCTCCGATGCGAGCCATGGAACCTCCCGAGTGGGCCGCTTCTTACGAGCCTAACCTGTGGTGCCGACAATGGCCGGTAGCTGTCTGTCGGGTGTGGCAATCCGATGCCGGGAGCGCAAAGCGGCGGAGGACTGGCGTGTTCCTCCGCCGCTTTCGCCGTCGTCCGCCTACTTCGCGGTGAGCGCGGGGAGGCTCTTGCGGCTGGTCAGCACCTGGTCGATGAGCCCGTACTCGCGGGCCTCCTCGGCCGACAGGATCTTGTCGCGGTCGATGTCCTTGTTGACCTGCGCGATGTCCTTGCCCGTGTGCTTGGCGAGGGTCTCCTCGAGCCACGTGCGCATACGCATGATCTCGTTCGCCTGGATCTCGATGTCGGACGCCTGCCCCTGGCCGGCCTCGCCAACGGCGGGCTGGTGGATCAGGATGCGAGCATTCGGCAGTGCGAGCCGCTTGCCCGGGGTTCCTGCGGCCGTGAGCACGGCGGCGGCGGACGCCGCCTGGCCGAGCACCACGGTCTGGATCTGCGGACGGATGTACTGCATCGTGTCGTAGATCGCCGTCATGGCTGTGAACGAGCCGCCGGGCGAGTTGATGTACATGACGATGTCGCGGTCGGGATCCTGGCTCTCGAGCACGAGCAACTGGGCCATGATGTCGTCTGCCGACGCGTCGTCGACCTGCACTCCGAGGAAGATGATGCGGTCTTCGAACAGCTTCGCGTAGGGGTCCTGACGCTTGTAGCCGTATGCCGTGCGCTCCTCGAAGCTGGGCAGGATGTAGCGCGCGCCCGGCATGGCGATGCGCGGTGCGCCGCCGGCCAGACCGGAGAAGTTCGGGGTTTCCATCTGTTTCGTGTCCTTCGCTCTCTCGCCTACTCCTGGGTCCCGCCGCCGCCGACGACGTCGGTCGCCGACTCGCGGATGTGATCCACGAACCCGTACTCCAGCGCCTCCTGGGCGTTGAACCAGCGGTCGCGGTCGCCGTCGGCGTTGATCTGCTCGACGGTCTTGCCGGTCTGGGCCGCCGTGATCTCGGCGAGCCGCCTCTTCATGTCGAGGATGAGCTGCGCCTGCGTCTGGATGTCGCTGGCCGTTCCGCCGAAACCACCGTGCGGCTGGTGAAGCAGCACGCGCGCGTTCGGCGTGATGTAGCGCTTGCCCTTGGTTCCCGCAGTGAGCAGAAGCTGTCCCATCGAAGCCGCCATGCCGATGCCCACCGTCACGATGTCGTTCGGAACGAACTGCATGGTGTCGTAGATGGCCATGCCCGCGGTGATCGAGCCACCTGGCGAGTTGATGTACAGGTAGATGTCGCGCTTGGGGTCTTCGGCCGCCAGGAGCAGCAGTTTCGCCGCGATCTCGTTGGCGTTGTCGTCGCGCACCTCCGAACCGAGCCAGATGATGCGGTCCTTCAGCAGTCGGTCAAAAACACTGGGTTGCAGTGTCGGTTCGGCCATGAACGTGCTCCTTCTTCTTACGTGGTCTCGAATCTATCGAAGCGGTCGCACCGGCACGGCTCTGTTCGCCGTCGGCAGAGCCGTGCGCGTCCGGCCCCTGCTGCGCCCACGTCTCAGTACGTGATTTCTCTGGCGTACGCCGCCACGGACCTCGTGTAGAGCGGAAGGTGCGGCGCGAGCGCGGTCAGAGCTATGGATGCTGCGCGCCGGGAATCGCCGCTCGTCACCAGCGCGAGGGAGTAGAACGCGGCGACGGCGTCGCGGTAGGGGGAGGTGGGGTGGTTCGCGTACTCGTCGCCGAGCATCCACACGGCCTCGTGCACTCGGCCGAGGTTGCGGAGCGTGCTCGCCAGTTGCACGACCGCGCGCACCCGGTGATCGTCGTCCAGCCCCAGTTGCAGCGCGCGTCGGTACAGCGGCTCCGCCTCCTCTTCCCTACCGGCGGAATCCCGCGCACCTGCTCGATGGAACAGCGCCACGGCGTTGTCGCCCCACACGGCCGCCAGCCGGTCGATCTGCTCGATGCGCTCCGCATCGCTCAGTTCTTCGTCTGCCCACACGGCGTCGAACTGCTTGTCCCAGTCGGTCACCGACATCCTCCGCTCGGTCGTTCTCGTCGTGATCAGCGGACACGGCCGGGTGAAGGCTGCTGCGCCGATGAGAAAGGGGGCGGATGCGACCCATCCACCCCCTTCGAGCGACTCTAGTGCGACCGGGCCTACGCCTTCTTGCCCGACTTCTTCTTGGGCTTCTCGTCGGCGTCCGACTCGGCGCCCGCGTCGGCGGCGCCCTCGGCGTCCTGCTCATCGGCCGCCTCGGATGCTGCGTCCGGCTCGTCTCCGTCGCCGCCGATCTCGCTCACCGCTGCGAAGTCGGAGAGGTCGACGGGGTTGCCGTTGCTGTCCTTCACGACGGCGCGACCGAGCAGTACGGCGATGGTCTTGTTGCGGGCGACCTCACCGAGCATCTGCTGGAGCTGGCCGTTCTCGCCGAGAATCTGCACGAACTCGTTCGGGTCCATGCCGTACTGCGCCGCGGCCTGCACCAGGTAGTTGCTCAGCTCGTCCTGGCTGACCTGCACGTTCTCCTTCTGCGCGATCTCGTCGAGCAGAACCTGCGTGCGGAACGCCTTCTCGCTGGCTTCCTTCACCTCGGCGCGGTGCACGTCGTCCTCGAGCCGGTTCTCGGCCTCGAGGTGGCGGTGCACCTCGTCTTCGACGAGCCCGTCGGGAACGGGGATGTCGGTGAGCTCGAGCAGGCGGTCGACGAGAAGCGTGCGCGCCTCGCTGCCCTGGCTGAACGTCTTGCTGCGGGCCGCTTCGCCGCGCAGGCTGTCGCGCAGCTCGGCGATGGTGTCGAACTCGCTGGAGATCTGCGCAAAGTCGTCGTCGGCATCCGGGAGCTCGCGCTCCTTGACGGCGTTGAGCGTGACCGTGATCTCGGCGTCCTCGCCCTCGTGGTCGCCGCCCAGGAGCTTCGACGTGAACGTGGTGGTCTCGCCTGCGGAGAGGCTGTCGAGCGCCTCGTCGATGCCCTCGACGAGCTCGCCGGAGCCGATCTCGTACGAGACGTTGCTCGCCGTGTCCACCTGCTCGTCGCCGATGGTGGCGACGAGGTCGAGCTGAGCGAAGTCGCCCTTCTTCGCGGGACGATCGACCGTCACGAGCGTTCCGAACCGGCTGCGCAGACGCTCGAACTCGGCGTCGACATCCTCGTCGGTGACCTCTGCCGCGTCGACGGTGAGCTCGATGCCGTCGTACTCGGGCAGCGTGATCTCCGGGCGCACGTCCACCTCGATCGCGACCACGAGGTCGCCCGAGTAGTCCTTCTCGCTCGGCCACTCGGTGATGTCCGCCTCCGGACGGCCGACCGGCTTGACGTCGTTCTCCTCGACCGCCGTGCGGTAGAAGTTCTCGAGTCCCTCGTTGACCGCGTGCTCGAGAACGGCGGCCTTGCCGACCCGCTGGTCGATGATGGGCGGCGGAACCTTGCCCTTGCGGAAGCCGGGGATGTTCACCTCGGCGGCGATGTGCTCGTAAGCGTGCTTGATGCTGGGCTGCAGCTCGTCCGGGGTCACTGCGATGGTGAGCTTCGCGCGCGTCGGGCTCAGCTTCTCGACCGTGGTCTTCACGTGGGAGATCTCCTGTGTTCGAAAGTGATTCGGTCAGAGTCGACCTTGTCGGGGCGACAGGATTCGAACCTGCGGCCTCCCGCTCCCAAAGCGGGCGCTCTAGCCAAGCTGAGCTACGCCCCGGATCGTGGTGACCCGTGAGGTGCGACCGGCCGGGCATGCGCCGGAGCGCTCAGCAAGCCGAAATGACCTCGCACAGTCTAGCGAACAAAGAGGGATGCCCGTTCCGCGGCGGTTCCGACCCCCCGGCCGGCATGCATTACACTTGCACAGCGGCGCACCGTGGTGCTCCCCGGGGATGTAGCTCAATGGTAGAGCCTCAGTCTTCCAAACTGATGGTGCGGGTTCGATTCCCGTCATCCCCTCCATACGAGAGAACCCCTGTACCCAGGGTTGCTGCGAGGCGTCTACCTCTCGAGCGCTACTGCGGCCGTTCGTGCCACCCGAGTGCCATGAGCACCGTCGGGTGATGCCGCCCAAAGGCATCCCTGCCAGCCGCGACGATCCTCCGCGCTGCCATCCGGCGTGCTGGTCGGTGAGTACGACCGTCGTCGAGCGGTGCCCGGGCGGCTGCGTAAGCTCGCGGGTCGTTGCGCCCACCTGTGCCGGCGTGATGAGCCCAGCGTGCCTGATGTCGTGCAGGTCGAACTGCTCCATACCCAGCGCCCTGGGCAGCAGTGAGCGCGGCGGTTGATTTCGGCGAGCTTCCGATTATCCGCCTCGGGCGCGATGCTCGTTCCCACCGCTGACGGCAGGCGAGCCCTGGCTGCCATGCCTCACGCCGGTTGAGCCCTCCGGCTAGACGACCGGCTCATGGTCGACATCGATCGTCGCGGGGGCGACGAAAACGGGAGCTCGCAGCCGCCATGTCAGATCCCCACCGGCCCAGCGAACGCCATCATCGACATCGTGAGGCTCGAGGCCAGTCGATACAAGACCGAGGAACTGGCCACGACCTAGCCGAGAATCAGAGCAAGAGCCGCCCTGTCGCGATGCAGGGCGGCTCTTGCGTCTGCGTATGTCGTGCCCCTCCTTTTGGGAGCGTCGCCGCAGACGGGTGCCCCCATACGCTCGTGGCACCACGGCGAGGAGGCCCAAGATGGCATCGCAGAAGACCCGGAGAGTCTTCCGACGTTTGGCCACCGTCTCGGCACTCGTGCTCGCTCTCGGAGGCCTCGCGGCATGTTCCGGCACGGTGTCGGCCGCCGACGCCGCACATCACGCGAGCATCAGCACGAACGCGGTGAAACCGACACGCAGCCCGACACCGACACCGACCCCGACGCCCTCGATCGTTCCCACCGATCACACCGGCGAACAGGCGGCACAGACCCTGTCAGAACTGCAGGCGCAGGGGCTCGTCGTGGTGTTCGTGGACGCGAGTGGGGTGACCGTCCCCGATGCCACCGGCTGGTCGGTCGCCAGCACGGATCCAGCTCCGGGCACTCCCCTCTTCAGCGGTGCGACCGTTCGCGTGACGGTGACGCCGCCTCCACCGCCACCGCCACCGGCACCTGCTCCGGCCCCTGCGCCCGCCGGGAATGGTGCAACCGCACTGTGCAACGACGGCACCGTTTCGTACTCTGCAACGCACCAAGGCACCTGCTCACATCACGGTGGGGTATCGGTCTGGTACAGGTAGACGACCCCTGGCATTCGTTGGCGCCGGCGAACGGCGCAAGCGCCGCCGGACCCTACGCATTCATGATCACCTTCCAAAGGTTTTCGTGTACCGAGCCACGTGGCTTAGTCGTGGTTCTCGACCTCTGTGCTCGTTGTCACCGCGATGTCGCTCCTGTTGTTGAGGAGTCGATAGCGGCCATCGGCATCGAGCCACTCCGGGAGCCAAGGCAGAGGAGCTCGCGCTAGGCGTTCAAGAGCATCTGCAGATCGCTCGCCGAGGCGCTGATGTCTTCGGTCCTGCTCGCGGTCCGCTCGGATGCCGTGACCGCTATCTGCCGATCTTCGATCCGCCGGGGGTTCTTTTGTCGGCGCCTGTCCGTCTGCTGGGCTAGGCCGCGGTCGCACGCTCCCCCGCCGGCCGGAAGTCGATGACGTACTTCACGCCGCGTGAACGTCCGGCCGCGACCAGTGCCTCCGTCTCCGGAGCCTCCTCGGCGGTCACCGTGCTGACCTGGAGCGTGAACTCCCGCTCTGCGGCGAGCTTCGCCAGCCGACCGAGGTCGAGCCCATCTGGCCTGACGTACAGGTTGTTCGTCGTGATGCCGCGCGCGGCATCCGGGGCGTCCGAGGTGAGCGAGGTCAGTCGCCCGCCGTCGTCGATGAGCTTGATCGCTTCGCCGGACGTGCCCTCGATCGCGATGAGCACGGCGTCGAACCGGCGGTCGGTCGTCTCAGCCCAGCCCTCCGCGTGCGAGTCGATGACATCGACCGCCCCGAGCCCGCGAAGGCGGTCCGCGTGCCGAGGGCTCGCGGCCGCGACCACCTCCGCTCCGGCGAGCGCGCCTAGCCGCACCGCGATCGTCGCCGTCGGACCGGAGCCGACGACGAGCAGTCGCGTGCCGTCGCGCACCTGAAGCTCGTCGAGCGACTGGCTCGCCGTGAGTGCCGCAACCGGCAGAGCCGCGGCGTGCACGGGATCCAGGTCCGCAGGGAGTAGCGCCGCGCTCGAGGCGTGCACCAGAACCTGTTCGGCCCAGAATCCACTGCCTCCTGCAAGCGGGGTGTCGTGCACGACGACCAGATCGCCGACACCGAATCCTTCGACGTCCGATCCGACAGCGATGACGCGTCCGGCGCCTTCGACGCCGAGGGCCGCAGGCGGGGCGAGCTCGACGTCCCATCCGTCGGTGATGTGCAGCAGGGCGTCCCAGGGGCCGATGCCCGCGGTGATCGTCTGCAGCAAAACCTCTCCGGTCTTCGGCTGTCGCGGCTCGGGCAGGTTGAGGACTTCGACCGGTCCGTCCACCGTTCGGGCTCCGATTGCGATCATGGCTTCTCCTATCGATCCGAGGGCTCAGGCGGGCTACTGCGAAGCTGCGCGAGACGGACGGGTGTCCGTCATCTCTCGGCTTCTCCCCTGCTGATCGCGTCACTCCTGGCCGTTGCTCTTACGCGTTCGATGCGAATCCGGTCGCGAGAGGCACGCGAGGCGCGCCGAGTCACCCCACCCTCTGGGCCTGAGCCGACGCCGTTTCCGAATCCATCGCGTTCAGCAGGAGTCGGCCCACAGTCTTCTCGGTCGGTCGATGTCGGCATCATCCATCAGCACGGATGCGACGTCTCTCGCCGTTCCGACGCGGTCGTGGTCGCCCGCGCTGACGAACGACCAGTCCGGGCTGCGCCCCGGATCGTGTTCGATCCACACCGAGAAGTTCCAGAACCCGCGGAAGTCCGAGTCCAGCAGGCCGGGTCCCTCGGCGATCAGCACGCCGTCCTCCGAGAGGAACGGCGCGACCGTGTGCTCGCGGAACGTGTCGGCACCCGTGGGGCCGTCGATGCTGCTCCTGCGCACTCGCTGGCCGGCGTCCCGCAGCGCGCCGGCGAGCAGATCTGCCGCTCGGGCCGGGTCGCTTTCCGGCACGCCCGTCACGGCGACGAAACGCGGTCCCCGCGTGTAGTGCTGCAAGAACTCCGCGGCCAAATCGGCGTAGAACCCTTCCGTCTCCTTCGCGGATGCGGTGTCAGTCATCTCTTCTCCTCGCCTTCGTTCTCCTGGCTGCGGCGGACGCCGGCACGAGCACGGGGCGTCACGCGCGCAGCTTGCCGAGCTCGCCTTCGTCGACCATGGCCAGGAGCCGGAGATTGTCAATCGCCACGTCGATGGCGGAGGCCATCGGCGCGACATCCCGCGCCGTCTGCGCCAGGAGATAGCCGCCCTGGACCGACGCGACGAACCCCGTGGCCAGCCGATCGACATCCGCTTCGTCCGGGATGAGGCCGTTCTCCTGGAATCGGCGGAGGACGACCAGGAACAGTTCCTTCCAGGTGTCGAACAGCTCATTGAGCTTCAGCCGAGCCACGCGGTCCTGGTCGGATACCTCGTTGGCCAGCGAACCGAGAGAGCATCCGTACCGACCACTCTGCAGCGCGTTGTTCTCGACGACGGCATCGCGCCATCTGCGCAGGCCCGCAAACGTGCCGACGTTCTCCAGACGCTCTCGCTCTTCGCTGATCTTGCGATCGCCCACGTACTCGATCACGGCGCGCACCAGGGCGGTCTTGTCGTCGAAGTGCCGGTAGAACTGCGACTTGCTGACCTTGCTCGCCGAGACCACATCGTCGAGGGTGGTTCCGCCGACTCCGCGAGCGCGGATGAGGTCGGCCGCGGTCGCCACGATCTTCGCTCTCGTCTTGGCGCCCCGCGGTGTCAGCCGCGCGACCGCGGCCGTGCGCGAGCTCTCCTCCACGACGTCATCCTACGACCGCAGCACCGTACGAGAACGGGCGCGGCCAGCGCCGTCCCTATCCGGGCCGGGGTGGGAAACTCGACCTGCGCGAAACGACGCGCGCGTTCCACCAATGGTCCTCGGGAGCCGAGCCAGCAACGCGGACTGCCCGCGCGACAAGTGCTTCCACTCTCGTCAGTCCTCGACCTGCCGCTCGGCGATCACTTCGACGGCGACAAGGAACTCGGGCCGCTCCAGAGCGCGGACTACCGTCACCGACGAAGCGGGCCGGTGACTCAGGTAGCGGGTGCGCACCGCCAGGTACTCGCCGATGTCGGACTCTCGTGTCAGCCACTGTCGGGTGTAGACGATGTCGTCGACCGAGGCGCCCGCCGCCTCGAGCACGCGTGTGACGTTCTCCCATGCCTGCTCGGACTGCAGCGTGATGTCGTCGGGGATGTCGCCGTCCTGGTCGATCCCCGGCGTAGCGGAGACGAGGACCTGGTCGAAGCCTGCCGGGATCACCACGGCGTCCGCGTAGTGACCCAGCCTGGTCGCGATGCCTTGATCGATCGTCTGGATGATGCTCATGTGTGCTCCTGATTCTGAAAGTGGTCGACTTTCGCGGCCGTCGAGACGGCGTCGTCGCTGTTCTCCGGGTGAAGTGCCGGGACGGCGCCCTCGGCGAGCTTCAACCGGGTCCAGACGTTCATGTTGATCACCACGGCCGCGAAGGCAGCGATCTCCTGGACGTCATAGTGCTTCGTCATCTCCCGGTGCGCGCGGGCAAAGCTCGCCAGGTCGTAGTTCGTCAGCGCCTCGCAGTAGGCGAGCGCAGCGCACTCGGCTTCGCTGAACATCCGGCTCTCCCGCCAACTCGGAAGATGCGCGACCTTGGCCGCGTCGATACCGCACTCGACCGCGACCCGCGTGTGCAGGATGAGGCAGTAAGAGCACGGCGTGAGCTGGGCGACCCGCAGCCTGACGAGCTCGGCGATCTGCCGATCGATCGGCAGGTCGGCCGTGTATCCGAACGCGTACGCCATCCGGTCGGCGAGCGCGTGGAATGACGCAAGCTCAGGGCCCAAGCGTTCATTTGTGAACGAGACGGCTGTCATCCTCGCCCGTCCGCCCGATCCGCCGGTCGCGCCCGTTCCAGCTCCTGAACGTCCCAGTAGAGGCACGCGACGAGGTCGCCGGCCGGGCAATGCGGGGCTCCACCGTCGTTCGATGTCGTCGCGATCCGCGCAAACTCGCCACGTGCCTTGGCCAGCAGCGCCGCGAACTCCTCCTCCTGAACGACGCATCCCTCGACGCCGAGCCACTCCTTGAGCAGGACCTCGACGTCTTGGTGGTACACCGTCGAGTCCGCCCATACGCGTTCGACGATGCCCGCGATCTGGTCGGCCCGCGGGGCCGGGCGTGCACCGTCCATCACCGGGAACGTCTGCACCTGCTTCGGTTTCTTGTTTCGCATGATCTCTCCATCGCGACGAGGGGACACCCCTGCCGGGTGTCCCGCCGTCTTCTCTTGTGATCGGCCGCTGAGCATCGGGACGCAGCGCTCCCGGTCGCCCGGACGTCGTCAGGAGTAGCGCTCTTCGCGCCACGGGTCTCCGTGGAGGTGGTAGCCGAACTGCTCCCAGAATCCGGGCTCGTCGTGCGCCTGCATGACGAGCCCACGCACCCATTTGGCGCTCTTCCAGAAGTAGAACTGCGGCACCAGGAGGCGCGCGGGCCCGCCGTGCTCGGAGGACAGCTCGGCTCCGTCGTACTCGAATGCCACCCACGGCTTGCCGCCGAGCACCTCGTCGAGAACCAGGTTGGTCGTGTAGCCCCCGTAGGAGTGCGCCATCACGTACCCGTACTCGGTGTCGACTCCACGGAACAGGGTGTCGAGCGAGACTCCCCGCCAGCGGGTGCCGGTCTTGGACCAGCTCGTCACGCAGTGGATGTCGCACTCGATGTCCTCGAACGGGAGCGCATGTATCTCGTCCCACGTCCAGGTGTGCGTCGCACCGGCCTCCGTGTGGATGAAGAATTGCCATTTCTCGCGTGCGATCGACGGCGTCGCGCCGGCAGACAGCACGGGAAAGCTCTGCATCAGGTGTTGTCCCGGCGGGAGCGCATCATCCGGTTCGGGTCGGTGCCCGGTGAATCCGCGCGTGAAGACCGCCATGCCTGTGCCCCTTCGCAAACGCTACGCCGTCTTGGCGCTTCTGCGGAGGTCGCCGTTGAGTCCGTCTGGATAGAAGCCGCCGGATGTCACGCTCTCCGTCGTCAGGTACACGATGTTGAGAATGTGCTCGGGCGAGCGGCCGAACGCCCTGCCCTCGGCATCCGTCGGCACGAGGTTGATCGACTCCGCGGTGCCGATCGCCTGGTCGTCGGTGCCGACACCGTCGACCGCCCCGCGAACGGCGGAGATCTTCTCGACGGCGCAGAACACGGCGTCGTCGATCATGCCCTCGTTGTAGAGAGAGGTGCGGACGATCCCCGCGTGGTACGCCTCGGTGGCCAGGAGCCCCGCGGCCGCGTCGAGGTACGTCTTGTTCGTGATGAAGGGCGCGGCACCTTTGAACGCGGTGACGCCCACGTCCTCGAACAGGAACGCCGCGAACAGGAAGTTGAGATCGTTCGCGTACGCGTCGAACGTTTCACCCGGCTGGATGAGACCCGCCGCCACAGCAGCAGCCGTGAAGCTCTGGTCGAGCGAGATGGCGGGGCGGGACACCGCTGCCCCGCCCAGGGCTTTGCGGAGAAACGCGACGTGGGCTCGCTCGTCGGCGGCGATCTCGGCCGCGAACTTGCGGATGACCGGATTCGTGAACTGCACGGGGCGCCCGCCGGTGACGTCGCCGCGAGTCCCTGCGCCCGTCGTCAGCTCGTCGGGCAGGGTCATCCCGCTTGCACGCAGGTAGAACTCCGCTTCGAGGTATTCCAGGTTGAGCGCGAAGTTGAGGATCGAACCGTCACTGATCTCGGGCGCTTCTGCGCCGTCCACCTGGTGCGCTCCGGCGCTCGCCACCATGCCTGCGAGCGCTTGCCGATCCGCACGGGTCTCGCCGCTGCGGTTGATGGCGTCGGTGAGGAAGTCTGCATCGGACATGTCAGCCTCTTCTTTCGGTCGATGAATGAGGATCGACCGTTGGTGTCGCCGGCAGCCGGCGGTCTTTCCTCCGCCTCCCGAGATGTCGCCTGGATCCCCCAGCACCTCGGATGCACCGAGTCGGACCGCATCCGTAAGGTCGCGTCGCCCCCGGCCGCTAACCCTCAGACGAGAACCGACAGAGGCACCCTGCCTTGGGCGGCTTCTCGCTGCTGACCCACGAGCTTGGAGGAACGATGACAGCGCACTCCCTTCCGGAACGCGCCCGCGAGGGCGGACGCATCGTGCGAGACGACATCGAAGGCGCCGTGACCGCCGCGCAACTGGTCTACGAGGACGGCTCGACCCAGGTGTTCGATCCCGACGGCACGACGACATACGTCGAGAGAGGACGAGAGACGGCGGGCGAATGGTACGTCGACGAGCATGGCCGGTTCTGCTCGTTCTGGCCGCCCAGCTATCGCGCGTGCTACGACCTGGAATGGGTGGTCGAGGCGGGAGAGCCGGCCGGCGTCTCCTTCCGGGAGGTCGCCAACGGATCGACGTTCGTGGGCCGCTACAGGCATTGAACGGGGCCGGCGGGACTCAGGTGCGGCCGGACTCCCGCTCAGGCGGTGTGGTCCCCTGCGCGGTCCGGAGTGCCTCGTCGCCGATCAGAGCCGAGAGGCCACGGAGGGCTTCCGCGCATGCATCGCATGCGGCCAGGTGCGTAGCGACGCCCGGGTAGCGTTCGGCCGGATCCGCGCCCGCCGCGACAAGGTCCGCATAGACGTGCAAGCTCGCCCTCGCCTCGTCGCAGCCGACATCGCGCGGGTCTGTAGCCAGGATCCGGTCGATCCAGTCCGGCGCTTCGCTCACGTGAATTGCGCCCCCGTCTGCGCCGATGGGACCCGGTCCATGCGCGCCTCCCCCTCCAGATACCCGTTAGTGGTCAGGTAGGCCCGGATTTTACGGCGTGCGTCGAAGACCGTCTTGTAGATCGCGCCAGGAGTGGCGCCGCAACGGGCCGACATGGCGTCGATCGGGATGCCGTTCACCACCGTGGCGACGAAGAGCAGGCGCTGACGCTCTGTCAGCGTCTCCACCGCGCGCTGAACCGCGGCGATGAGGTCCTGATGCTGGGCCGTGGCCAGCGGGTCGCACGCGCCGTGCCGTTCGGGCAATCGGTCCCAGTCCTCGTTGTCGAGTGCGACAGTCGGGCGGCGCCAGAAGTGGCGCCCCAGCTTGCTGGAGATCTCCAGCACGACGAAGCGGTACGCCCACGTCGTGAAGCGGCTCTCCCCACGGAACGAGTCCAGCTTGCCGAGCAAGGACACCATGGCGTCGTCGGCCGCTTGATGCGCGAGGTCGTCCAGCTCAGGACCTGTGATGTGCGCGGCCGGTCCGCGCCGGTACGCCTCCGTCAGCCCGGCCTTCAGAAGCAGTTCGTGCAGTTGCGCCTGCGCGGCACGGCATCGCGTGCCCTTCCCTCGGAGTGCGGAGAGCCAGGAGGAAGAGTCGTCGTCCATGCGAGATTCCATTCGAACAAAAGAACTATCTCGTCCAGATTAGGTCGCGACTCCTCCTCCGGCAACGCGGAAACCACCTATCTCCCTGTGCATTAGCGCACAGTCCGGATCACGTTGTCCGGTTGCGCAGGAACTGCACTGGCCTACTTCGTCCTGTTTATACGCGCGGCCGGGCGATCCGAGAGGGGGTAAGAGGACGGCGGCGCCCGCCGCGAACAGCGTGAAACGCACGAGAGAGGTGGAACTCATGCCCAGCAATGACGGTTTCGATTCGGACGACGCGTTCGATGACGTCGACCTGCTTCCGACGGAGGAGAGCCTGGATGCCGATGAACTGGGCGACGACGTCGACGAACTGGCGTACTCCCCCCTCGACTACCGTCCCGCCGACCTGTCCTGGGGATTCACGGCTCGCGAGGCGAGGTTGCACGAGCCGCTTGCCGCGCGGCTGGCGCGCGAGGTCCCGGAGCAATCCGATGAGATCGAAGGCGACGGCCTCGGGGACGCGGTCGACACGGACGGCGAGCTCCTCGACGACCAGGTCGGTTCCGTTCGCGCTGGGCGGCTCGTCTGGGCGGAGCCCGACAGTCCCGATGAGGCCAGCGAGTACTGGGGCAGGGATGTCGGGCTCGACGACGGCGCGTCCTCGGCCGAGGAGGCGGCCATCCACGTCGTCATAGACGAGGACTACTCGGGCTGAGACATGTGTGGCGCGGATCGGCGCGTCTTCTCAGACCCGCATCCCGGCGTCACGGAAATCAACCCTGGACGCCGTGGCACCTCGATCTGTCAGGATGGGCCAATGCCGACGCGCCAGCCAGCACCACTTCGCGCCGCAGTCGCCGCGACGGCCTTCGCCTTCGTCCTCGTACTCGTCGGCTGCACCGACGGCGGCCGGCCCTCCGGTGCGACGACCCACTACACGGCGGGTGGTCGCCACGCGTGCGCCTCGGGAGCATCCATCGAGCTCGACGGCTCGTCGCGATCGTTCTTCATCGAGGGCCGGTGCGGAACCGTGTACGTGCGAGGCGACGGCAACACGGTGCATCTGCAGCGGGCGGTGTCTCTGAACGTGCAGGGTCAGTCGGACTCCGTCACGGTCGACGACGGTGTCGGCTCGGCTCTGGTCAAGGGCAACGGCGTCTCGGTGACAGCCGACTCGATCGGGTCGGTGCAACTCACGGGGCAGCGCAACTCGATCACGGCTCCCGCACTCGGCTCGGTGACGGTGCAGGGCGACCGTAACGCGGTCACCACCCATCTGAAGCCGAGCGACTACCGGGTCAGCGGGCAGAACGACACGCTGACGCTGCAGTAGCCGCTCGCCGCGAGCGGACCGCGGCGGCATCCGTCGCCGAAGGCTCCCAGGTTTTGGGAGAATGGCCGCGACGCTCGCGACGACGCGACGCGATCTCGCCGCCCTGGCGCCCCGCGCCACCCGCCCACGAAGAGGCCGAACATGACCCCAGACGAAGCAGCAGCCCTTCTCGATGTCGACAAGGATGCTTCCGCCGCCGCGATCCTCGCCGCGTACTCCGCGAAGGCGAAGGCGGCAGGCGGCGACCATGCCGGTGACCTCGAGGCCGAGAAGGCTGAGGTGCAACTGCTCGGGGAGGCCCGGGTGACCCTGATGACGCACAGGCAGAAGGCGCAGGGAACGCAGCAGCGAACGGCCGTCGCCCAGCGTGCGGCAGGCACGACGACGACAAGCGGCGGGTCCGCACCCGAGTACGGGCAGCGTGCCGCGACCAGCGCGTGGCCCGACGATGCCCCGGCCAAGGGCAAGGCACGCACGGCCGAGGAGGAGCAGATCCGCAAGCAGCGATCGTTCATCATCGCTCTGATCGGTCTCGTGCTCTCGCTGACGGCCTGGGTGTGGTGGCTGCTCGAGCCGCTGTCGCTGTTCGGCATCGGCCTCAGCATCTGGGCGCTCGTGCGCGTGCGAGGCTACGGCAGCGGCCTCTACACCGGAACGCGGATCGTCGCCTGGGTGTCCATCGTTCTCGGCGCGCTCGGGCTGCTCGGCAACATCCTGCTCGTCGTGAACGGGATCGGTGCGGCTCGCGGCTGACGGGGGTCCCGACCGTCCTCACGCGAAGTTAGCCCAGCCTGTGCTTCCTTGCGGAATGCGGGTGGCCGCGTAGCGTTGACGGTGACAACGAGCGAAGGGATGAGCACTCCATGAGCAACATCGAAACCACCCCCAAGGCCACCACGAATCCCGACGTCGCAGCGGGCACGGCGCAGTTTTTGACGCCGGTGGTCATCGAGCTCGAGGCGCTCGTGGTGAACGGCAAGCAGGCGCACTGGAACTTGCGCGGCACGAACTTCATCGGCGTGCACGAGCTCCTCGACACGCTGGTGGCCGATGCGCAGGAGTGGGCGGACCTCGCCGCAGAGCGCATCGTCGCCCTTGGCCTGCCGATCGACGCGCGCATCTCGACCGTGGCCGCCAACACGAAGGCCACGCCGCTGAGCGACGGCTTTGTGCAGTCCGACAGGTCGATCGCGGAGGTCATCGGCCAGATCGATGTTGCGCTCGAAGCGGTGAATACTGCGGTTCGCGAGCTCGACGAGCTGGACCAGACCAGCCAGGATGTCGCGATCGAGATCGCGCGCGGGCTCGACAAGGACCGCTGGCTGCTCTTCGCGCACATCGCGAAGTAGCCGCGACCTCTTCGACAGACGCTTCAGGGCCCCGGCCAGCTCGGCCGGGGCCCTGAAGCGTCTCTGCCGTCGGGCAGGTACGCCGCTGCGGCGGCGCCGTCAGACCTGGGACTTCGGGCACCAGTACAGCTTGCGCGCGCCCATCAGCTCCATCGCGATGTTCGTGCCGCACACCCGGCACGGCAGCCCCTCGCGCTTGTACACCCAGTGCCGGTCCTCACGGCTGGCCATCGCCCGCACCCAGTCCTCAGGACTCAGGTCGTCCATCGTCATCATCTGCCCGGTGCGCACGCCGATGTCGAGAAGGTGCGCCCAGTCGCGCCACAGCGCGGCAGCGGTCTCGGTGGGGACCTTCTTGCCTGGAGTGTGCGGATCGAGCCGCGCCCGGAACAGCAGCTCGGCCCGATACACGTTCCCGATGCCGCTGATCACCGACTGGTCCATGAGCAGAAGGCCGATGGGCGTCTGCTTCGACGTGATGGTGCGCACCACCCGGTCTTCCGCCTCGGGCCCGTCATCCACCAGGGGATCGGGACCGAGCCCCGCGACGACCTTCGCCACCGTCCGCTCGTCGATGACGGCGCACGCCGTCGGTCCGCGCAGATCGGCGACGGCCGTGTCGGTGAGCAGACGAGCGCGCACGGCACCGATGGGGTCGGGCGGGAACACGAACGCCGAGTCGTCCTCCTTCTCCGACTCGGACATGCGCAACCGGGTGCGCCGCGGCGCTCCCATGCTGGCTATCGAGTCCTCGCCACGGGAGTCCAGCACGGTGCCGTGCTGGTTCGTCTGGCCCATGCGACCGCCGGCCGAGGCGATCGTGTCATCAGCGGTGATCTCGCCCGCGAAGTCCCATGCCCCGTAGAGGCCGAGGTGCACGCGCAGCCACAGAGCGTTGTCGAACTCCAGGAAGAGCTGCTTGCCGATGGCGCGGGCATCCACCATCGTCCGCCCGTCGATGAGGGCGGCATCCGCGGCGAAACGGCCTTGCGGCGAGGTGACCGCGACCCTCTTCCCGACGAAGTTGCGGCGGAACTGCAGGGCGATGCGGTGTACGGAGTGGCCTTCTGGCATCCGCTACTCGTCGACGTTCTTGCCCGCGATGGTTCCCGTCGCCTCGAACTCGGCGAGCTGGGCGATGCGGCGCACGTGACGCTCCTCGAACGAGAACGGCTCGGCGATGAAGGTGTCGATGTACGAGATCGCCTCCTCGACCGTGTGCTGTCGGGCACCGATGGCGATCACGTTCGCATCGTTATGCTGACGCGCGAGCAGGGCCGTGCTCTCACTCCAGACGAGAGCGGCCCGAACGCCGAGCACCTTGTTCGCGGCGATCTGCTCGCCGTTTCCGGAGCCGCCGAAGACGACGCCGAGCGCCTGCACCCCGGCCTGCTGGTCGGCCATGACGCCTTTGGCCGCATTGATGCAGAACGCCGGGTAGTCGTCGAGCGGATCGAACTCCTGCGGCCCGTGATCGATGACCTCGTGCCCGGCCTCTCGCAGGTGCTTCTGCAGGGTCTGGGAGAACTCGAGCCCGGCGTGATCCGTACCGATGTGGATGCGCATGGCGTCCAGTCTAGGGACGCCACGCGCGCTCGACGGTCCGCGTGCGACGCCCGATATGCGGACCGTCAGTCGAAGATCGGATCGCGCGTCCTGCTGCGCTTGAGCTCGAAGAATCCGTCGTACGAGGAGGCGGCGACCACGCCGTCCCAGAGCTTCAGCGCCTGCTCGCCGCGCGGGGTAGGCGAGAGCACGGGGCCGAAGAACGCTGTGCCGTCGACCGCGATGACCGGAGTGCCGACATCCTGTCCGACCCTGTCGATCCCGTCGGAGTGGCTTGCCCGCAGCGCCGTGTCGAACTCGTCGGAGTCGGCGTACCGCGAGTAGTCCGCCGGGAGGCCCCGCTCCGCCAGCGCCTCGGCGATCACCTCGTCGACGTCCTTGCGGTGACCGTTGTGGATGCGCGTGCCCAAGGCGTCGTAGAGCGGCTTGACCGCCTGTTGGCCCTCCACCTCGCCCACCGCGGTCACGAGCCGCGCGTACCTCAGTGTGCGCGGGAGCGACTTGCGGTACGACTCGGACACGTTCTTGTCCTCGTTGAGCACGTACAGGCTCATGATGTGCCAGGTCACATTCAGCTCGCGGTGCGGCGCCACCTCGTCCACCCAGCGGGACGTCATCCACGCCCAGGGGCACGACGGGTCGAACCAGAAGTCAACATCGGTCATGTTCTCCATCTAAGCGACAGTGCCCCGAGCCCGCGGCGCCGAGGGACTCGAGGCTCCCTCCCTACGCCGAATAGGCTGGGACGTCGGGCCGCGCACACGATGCGCCACCGCTCAGGAGAAGGAGAACCATGCCAGGAGAGAACCTCACGCGCACCGAAGCCGTCGAGCGCCGGGCGATCATCGACACCCACAGCTACGACGTGACGCTCGACCTCACGACGGGCGACCAGACGTTTCTGAGCGTGACGACGGTGAAGTTCGCCGCTCGCGAGGGCGCATCCACGTTCATCGACGCCATCACCGACAGCGTCGAGTCGATCGAGCTCAACGGCGAGCAGCTCGACGTCGGGGCGGTGAACGACGGCGTGCGCATCCAGCTGCCTGATCTGAAGGCCGAGAACGAGCTGACGGTCGTCGCCCACGCCAGGTACACGAACACCGGCGAGGGCCTGCACAGGTTCGTCGACCCCGTCGACGGCGAGGTGTACCTCTACACCCAGTTCGAGGTTCCCGACTCCCGGCGCATGTTCGCCGTCTTCGAGCAGCCGGACCTCAAGGCGCGGTTCACCTTCACGGTCACGACCCCGGAGCGCTGGGCGGTCGTCAGCAACTCCCCCGTGGCGGCCGTCGAGTCGGCGGGCGACTCGAAGACGACGGTCTTCGAGACGACGCCGGTCATCTCGTCGTACATCACGGCACTCATCGCGGGTCCGTACTCGAGCTGGCACTCCGAGCTCACCAGCAGCGACGGTCGCGTCATCCCGCTCGGCGTGTACGCGCGAGCCTCGCTCGCCGAGTACATGGATGCCGACTACATCTTCGACAAGACCAGGCAGGGATTCGCGTTCTACGAGGAGCGGTTCGGCGTGCCGTATCCGTTCGCGAAGTACGACCAGCTGTTCGTGCCTGAGTTCAACGCAGGCGCGATGGAGAACGCCGGCGCCGTCACCTTCACGGAGACGTACGTGTTCCGCTCCAAGGTGACCGATGCCATCAAGGAGCGCCGGGTCGTGACGATCCTGCACGAGCTCGCGCACATGTGGTTCGGCGACCTCGTGACGATGAAGTGGTGGAACGATCTCTGGCTCAACGAGTCGTTCGCCGAGTACGCCTCGACGCTGTCGACGGCGGAAGCCACCGAGTGGACAGAGGCCTGGACCACGTTCGCAGCCATGGAGAAGAGCTGGGCGTACCGGCAGGACCAGCTGCCGTCCACGCATCCGATCGTCGCCACGATCAACGACCTGGAAGACGTGCAGGTCAACTTCGACGGCATCACGTATGCGAAGGGCGCCTCGGTGCTCAAGCAACTCGTCGCCTGGGTGGGACAGGACGACTTCCTGGCCGGCGTCTCGCAGTACTTCACGAAGCACGCCCACTCGAACACCGAACTGCGTGACCTCCTCGTCGAGCTCGAGGCGACCAGTGGCCGCGATCTCACCTCGTGGTCGAAGCTCTGGCTCGAGACAGCAGGCGTGAACACGCTCCGCCCGGAGATCCAGGCGGATGCCGACGGCACCATCACCCGGTTCGCGGTGCTGCAGAGCGCCCACCCGGACTACCCGACGCTGCGCCCGCACCGGCTGGCCATCGGCCTCTACAACCTGCGGGATACGGAGGACGGCGCCCAGCGGCTCGTGCGCGAGAAGCGCATCGAGCTCGACGTCGACGGCGAGCGCACCGAGGTCGAGGAGCTGCTCGGCGTGGCCCGCCCCGACCTCGTGCTCATCAACGACGACGACCTCGCCTACGCGAAGATCCGTCTCGACGACGAGTCCCTGGCCTTCGCCATCGAGCATCTGTCGGAGATCGAGTCCCCGCTCGCTCGTTCGCTCGTGTGGGGTTCGGTGTGGGATGCCACGCGCGACGCCGAGACGTCCGCCAGCGACTACGTGCGCCTGGTGCTCGGCAACATCGGTGCCGAGACGGAGTCCACCACGCTGCGGACCACCCTGAACCAGCTCGTGCTCAGCGTGCACGCGTACGTCGCCCCCGACCGGCGCGTCTCCTCGGCGCAGCAGGCGGCGGATGCGTTGTGGGAGCTCGCCTCGTCGGCCCAGCCAGGCAGCGATGCGCAGTTCCAGTTCGTGAAGTTCTTCGCGGCGCTGGCCTCGACCCCGGATCAGCTGGCCAAGGTGTCCGGTCTGCGCGACGGTTCCATCGTGCTGGACGACCTCACCATCGACACGGATCTGTCGTGGGAGCTGCTCACGTCCCTCGTCGCGGGCGGTCAGGCAGGGACGGACGAGATCGACACCGCGCTGCGAGCGGACAACACCGCGACCGGGGCGCAGGCGGCGGCGCAGGCGCGCGCCGCCATCCCGACGGCGGAGGGCAAGGCCGCTGCATGGTCGAGCGTCTTCGACTCCGACGACCTGCCGAACACCATCGTGAGGATGACCGGAGTCGGCTTCCAGCGCGTGCACGACGCCGCGCTGCTCGAGCCGTACGTCGCGAAGTACTTCGACGCACTGCAGTCGGTGTGGGCATCGCGCACATACAAGATCGCCGAGTACCTGGTCGAGGGGATGTATCCGTTCCCGCTCGCCGACGAACGGCTCGCGGACGCCACGCGCGCCTGGCTCGAGACAAACCAGGAGCCGGCCGCTCTGCGCCGCATGGTGTCGGAGAACCTGGCGACGGTCGAGCGCGCGCTGCGAGTGCAGGAACGCGACGCTCGCGACTGACGGGCCGGCAACCGATTCGGGCATCCGATCCAAGCATGGTCAGGGGCGGGTCGAGGGGCGTTCCCTCGACCCGCCCCTCACTTTTCGGGTACGTTCCTGCAGCGCGCTCGTGTCGACGCGCCGAACGAACGCGACCGCCGGTGACCGCGGAGTAATCCGCCGGGTGCAGCGGTTCTCATCCTGTGGGTGGACGACACCGTTGCCCGCCCGCCCTAGCGTTGACGCATGATCGAAATCGAAGGCCTCACCAAGAGGTACGGCGCCAAGCTGGCCGTTGACGACGTCAGCTTCACCGTGCGCCCTGGCGTCGTCACGGGATTCCTCGGACCCAACGGTGCAGGCAAGTCCACGACCATGCGCATGATCATGGGCCTGGACAAGCCGACGGCGGGGCACGCCCTGGTGGGCGGGCGACCCTACGCTCTGCACGAGTCACCGCTGCACGAGGTGGGTGCGTTGCTGGAGGCCAAGGCCGTGCACACCGGCCGCACCGCGTTCAACCATCTGCTCGCCCTCGCGGCGACTCACGGCATCCCCAAGAAGCGCGTGCATGACGTGATCGCGATGACGGGCCTCGAGTCGGTTGCGAACAAGCGGGTCGGCGGATTCTCGCTGGGCATGGGACAGCGGCTGGGGATCGCCGCGGCTCTGCTCGGGGATCCGCACACGTTGATCCTCGACGAGCCGGTCAACGGCCTGGACCCCGAGGGCGTGCGCTGGGTGCGGGAGTTCTGCCGCTACCTCGCTTCCGAAGGGCGAACGGTCTTCATCTCCTCCCACCTGATGAGCGAGATGTCGCAGACCGCCGATCATCTCATCGTGCTCGGCCGCGGCCGCGTGCTCGCCGACGCCCCGGTCTCCGAGGTGATCGCGGGAGCGACGCGCAGGGTGGTCAGGGTGCGCACCCCCGATGTCCGCTCTCTCACGGCGGCCCTTGCCGGTCCCGACGTCACCGTG
>NZ_DASZVF010000037.1:0-23133 GCF_035547335.1 Humibacter sp.
TACCGTTCCCAAGTGGCCCGCGCCGAACCCTCCTCGGAGGGACCTCTGGTGATCATCGTGGCCTATCACGGCGACGACGACCTCCGGGGGTGCCTGGCCACGCTCGGAGGGTCTGCCCGCGTCGTCGTGGTCGACAACGCACCCGGTGGCGGTGCGGCGGCCATCGCAGCCGACGCGGGCTCAGGATATCTGGCGAGCCCCTCCAACATCGGGTTTTCGGCCGCCGTGAACGCGGCCCTCACCCGATCGTGGGACGGCATGTCCGACGTCCTCCTCCTCAACCCCGATGCGCGGGTCACACCATCCCAGGTCAGCGTGCTCGTCGCCCGTCTGCACGCGGACCGCTGCACGGCGGCAGTGGCTCCGCGCTTGACCGGCACGGACGGCAGCGCCCAGCGCGTCTCCTGGCCGGTCCCGTCACCCGCGCAGGTCTGGGCGGAGGCCCTCGGCGGCGCGCGCCTCTGGCACGGGCCCGAGTTCCTCATCGGGGCGGTGCTGCTGCTGCGCGGCGAGGCGCTCGCGGCCGTCGGCCCCTTCGACGAGCGCTACTTCCTCTACGCCGAAGAGGCCGACTGGCAGCTGCGCGCGCAGCGGGCCGGGTGGACCGTCGGCGTCGTCGACGACGTCATCGCAACGCATGCGGGCGCGAGGAGCAGCAGTGACCCGGCGGCCCGGGAAAGACACTTCCACCGAAGTGCCGCGGCGTTCGCGCGCCGATGGTACGGACCGCTGGGGTGGCAGATCATGCGCGGCGGCTCCATCATCGCGGCCGGGCGACGGCTCATCACGAGCGACCCGATCCGGCGCGCAGAAGCGAGCCGGACGCTGCGGACCTACGTGCGGCGCGCGGACGGCGAGCCACGTTGAGCGGCCACGTGGTCCACGTAGTTCGCTCCGACTCCTTCGCAGGCGTGGAGCGCTACATCGCCGACACCGCGAGCGAACAAGCCCGCCGCGGCTGGCAGGTCACCGTCGTCGGTGGCGCTCCCGACCGGATGCGGTCGGAGCTCGCGGCAGGAGTGCAGGTCCGACCGGCACGAACGACGACCGATGTGGTGCGCCAGCTCCGAGGAATCTCAGGCGCGGATGTCCTGCACGGCCACATGACCGCAGCGGAGCTGCCCGCCGTGCTCTTCAAGAAACGGCTGGGCAGTCGGCTCGTCGTGACTCGACACTTCGCAAAGAGGCGCGGCTCCTCAGTGCTGGGCCGTTGCGCCGCACCGCTGATCCGGGCCCGGATCGACCAGCAGATCTCGATCAGCGAGTTCGTCGCCGCATCGATCGGAGAACCCAGTCTCGTCATCCTCAACGGCACGGCTCGTCGCTCTCTCACGCGGGGCAGCGAACGAACTGACAGCGTGCTGGTCATGCAGCGGCTCGAGACCGAGAAGGACACCGCGACCGCTGTGCGGGCCTTCGCTCGATCGCACCTTCCGGAGCTGGGCTGGCAATTGGATGTCTGTGGACGCGGTTCCGAAGAGGGCGACCTGCGCCATTTGGTGAGCAGTCTCGAGATCGGCCAATCGGTCAGGTTCCACGGGTTTGTCAACGACGTGTACGAGCGCCTCTCCCGCGCGAGCCTGTTCCTGGCGACCGCGCCGGCGGAGCCGTTCGGCCTCGCTGTGGTGGAAGCCATGGCGGTGGGAACGCCAGTCATCGCGACGTCATCCGGCGCCCATCCCGAAACGCTCGGGGAGGCGGGTGCGTTCTTCCCCCCGGGTGACGTCGATGCCGCCGCCGAGCAGCTCACCGGCCTGGGGACGGACGTCGCCCGGCGCCAAACGCTCGGAGCTCAGCTGCGGAAGAGGCAGCGCGCGATGCTCTCCATCGAGCACCATGTCGATCAGCTCGACGCCGTGTACGCCGGCCGCTCGAAAGCCACAGCCACATGACCGGGCTGCGGGTGCTACGGATCTATCACGCGGGGCGCGATGCTGCACAGCTAGAACGTGAAGCAGCGCTGATTCGCGCGGGCATCGACGTGACGCTCGTCATCCCGGACGCCTGGCCCGGATCCCCGCTCGACGACGTCGCAGCATCGGCGCCGTGCCCGATCGTCGCGCTGCCGGTCCGGAGACCCGGCGATGTCAACCGACACAGCTATCGCGAACCACGACGGATCGCCGCGCTCCTCGACGAGCTCCGTCCTGACATCGTCGACGTCCACGAAGAGCCCTTCAGCAGCGTCATGCATCAGGTCCTCGGGCTCATGCCCCGCGACCGGACGGTGGTCGCGTACGCCGCTCAGAACCTCGACAAGCGCTTCCCGCCGCCGTTCGCGCAGTACGAGAGGCAAGCGCTGCGGCGCTTGCAAGGCATCTACCCGTGCAGTCGTCAGGCCGCAAGCGTGGTCGTCGGCAAGGGCTTCGACGGCGCGCTCGCGGTGCTGCCGCTGCCTCCGCATCCTTCGATCACCCCTGGTGAACAGTCGCTGGCCGATCCTGAGCTCCGCCTGGTGATCGCCGGTCGGCTGGTCCCGGAGAAGGGCGTACGCGCTGCAGTGCACGCGCTCGCCGAGGTGCGACGCCATCGCCGCGCTCGCCTGATGATCGTCGGAACAGGACCGGAGGCGGGCCCGGCGCGCTCTCTCGCGGCCGACCTCGGCGTGGCCGATGCGGTCGACATCGTCGACTGGGTCAGCGCCGCCGAGATGGCCGCCATCTACCGCGCTGCGCATGTCGTCATGGTGCCGAGCACCGCGACGTCGACATGGGTCGAGCAGTTCGGCCGTGTCGTCGTGGAGGCGAACGCGGCCGGCGCCCCCGTGGTCGCCTACGCGAGCGGGTCCCTGCCCGAGGTCGTGGGCGATGCCGGAGTTCTCGTGCCGGAAGGTGATCAGGAAGAGCTCGCCCGCGCGTCAGTCGAACTGGTGTCGTCTTCGCAGCGGTGGTCGGCCCTCCGCGATGCCGGTCTCGCCCGGGCCCGCGAGTGCACGTGGGATGCGGTCGCTCGCGGGCAGGTGACGCTCTATGAACAAGCCCTCGCCTACAGGCACGACCGCCGCCCACTGCGGCCCCACCGTTACGAAGCAGTCGAGCTCTACGGGCACCCGGCCCGCACGACCGGGGCCGACCGACCGTTCGCGGTTCCGCTGTTGCGGGAAGACACGCCAGTCAGCCGTGCTGCAGCCGGGGCGCTTGACCGCCTCGGCCGCAAGGAGGCCGGGTCGGCCGAGCGACGCCCGCTCCGCGTCGTCTACGTCGATCACACCGCTCAGCTGTCCGGCGGGGAGCTCGCACTCACGCGACTCCTCGAGGCCCTACCCGATGTGGAGCCCTACGTCCTCCTCGCCGAAGACGGCCCGCTGGTGGAGCTGCTGCGGGCAAGATCCGTGCCGACCGAGG
This sequence comes from Humibacter sp., assembly GCF_035547335.1. Lineage (GTDB taxonomy): Bacteria > Actinomycetota > Actinomycetes > Actinomycetales > Microbacteriaceae > Humibacter. The sequence goes on from NZ_DASZVF010000037.1 coordinate 3,345, forward strand.
TCATCGCCCTCTCACCCTCCGCACGCGACGTGCGTCGCGGGGAAGCAACGCTGCGGATCGGCTCCTTGGGAGGCGTCCTCCATGCGGCGGCCTACACCTTCCAGCTCACGCGGCGGCTCCGGCAGCTGAAAGCCGACCTCGTCCACACCAACTCCTTGAAGGCGGGGTACTACGGCAGCGCTGCCGCGTACCTCGCACGAACACCGGTCCTGTGGCACGTTCGCGATCGCATCGCGCCCGACTACCTCCCGCGAACCGCTGTCTGGACCACCCGCGCTGCTCTCGGTCTCTGGCCTACTGCCATCGTCTGCAACTCCCGCGCAACGCAAGCAACGATCGGAGCACACGCCCGCCCGTCAACCGTCATCGGAAGCCCTGTGCACCCCGACATGCAGGATGCCCAACGCGAGGACCGGCACGGCCGCCGCGACGAACCGCTTGTGATCGGCATGGTCGGACGGATCGCCCGCTGGAAGGGACAGCACGTCGCCATCTCCGCGCTGGCTCACGGGTTCCCGAACGGCGGCGCCGAGCTCCGCCTCATCGGAGACGCGCTGTTCGACGAGGCGCCTTACCTCGACGAGCTCAAACGGCAGGTCGCGGATCTTGCGCTCGACGACCGGGTCCACTTCCTCGGTTTCCGCGACGACGTCGCACAGCAGCTGCGCGAGCTGGACGTGCTCGTGCACGCGTCCACAACTCCTGAGCCCTTCGGACAGGTCATCGTCGAGGGGATGGCGGCCGGGCTGCCGGTCGTGGCCTCCCGCGCGGGTGGGCCGATCGAGATCATCGACGGCGACGTTGACGGCGTGCTCGTGCCCGCCGGCGACGACCTGGCGTTGGCAGCAGCCTTGCGGGAGCTCGCCGATGATCCCGAGAAGCGATCGCGCCTCGGCGCCGCTGCGGCTGTCAGCGCTCACAGATACGACGCGCCGACCGTCGGGCGCGCGATGCGGCGCCTTTACGACGACACCCTCGAGGTCGGCAAGCGCGACGCCACCTCACGAGCGCACCGGCATGCGGAGCTGCCGACGCTGCACCTGAACGCGCTCTCGCTGCGGCCGGACGGCGCCGGGGTGGCCACCTACATCAGGGAGCTGCTAGCAGCCCTCCCTCCGCCGGTCCGGAACCAGGTGGCTGTGCTCGTGCAGTCCGACGCGCTCGACGACGTCCCGGCCGGCTTCGGCCTTCGCGCGGCTCCGCCCCACAGCGGGGCGCGGCGGGCGCTGACCGGCATGTTGAGCGGCTCCCCCACCGCGATGCATGGCCTCGACGTGGACCTTCCGCTCAAAGCCTCAGGGCCACTCCTCTCAACCGTGCACGACCTCTCAGTGTTCGACGTGCCGTGGACGTTCTCCGCCGCCCGTGCGCGCGGTGAGCAGCTGCTCGTCACCCACGCTTTGAAGCGAGCCGATCACGTCTTCGCGGTGAGCAGCTTCACCGCTGAACGGGTCTGGTCGCGCTTCCGACGAGAGTGCACGGTGACGCCGCTGGCTGCCCCGTCGGACATGCGCCCCCCCACGGACGAGCAGGTGCGCGACGCGCGCGAGACCTACGCGTTGCCGAATTCCTACGTCCTCGCGGTCGGCTCGCTCGAGCCTCGGAAAGGACTCGTTCGACTGGCGTCGATCACCCGGGAGCTTGGGGTTCCCTTGGTGGTGGTCGGCCACGCCCTCACGAGCGAAGCACCCGCAGGCAAGGGCGTCCACTACCTCGGCTACGTTCCCCGGTCGGTCCTCCCGGCGCTCTACGCGGGGGCGACGGTCGTCGCCTACGCCTCGACCTACGAAGGTTTCGGGCTGCCCCCGGTGGAGGCCCTGGCATGCGGTGCGGCCGTCGTCTCGACCGCCGTCGGAGATCTGCGGTCGCTGTTGCCCGACGCAGCTGTGTGGGCGTCTCCGCACGCAACGGCCAGCCTCCGGACGGCGTTGCGCTCGGTGTTGACCGACGAGGACCTGCGTACCGAGCTCACGGCGAATGCGGTCGAGCGCGTGAGCGCACTTTCGTGGAGCGCGACCGCATCGACGACAGCAGAGGTGTGGGCGCGCTACGGGTGCATACGACTTGCGCACGAGCGTGTCTAGGCTGGCGCAATGCCTGTGACGGTCACCGACTATGCGCGTGCCTTGCGAAGCACGCTCGGCCGACGGTCGCTCAAGGACGCTGCGCGCGGGCCGTTGGAACGGCATGCCACCGCGTTGATCGGCGCGTTGCCCGCCGTCGACCTCAGCCGGCTCACAGGCGCCGTGACGTTCGACGCCCGAGTGCTGCCGGTCGACGCCCGCCACGCATGGAGCTTGCACGCGCCGGACCAGCTCGTGCTGCAGGCGATCATCGCCGGCCGGTCTGTGCGCACGGCCTTCGAGATCGGCACGTTCAACGGTGGCACCACCCGCCTCATCGCCGAAGCGCTGCCGGAAGACGGGCGCATCTGGACGCTCGATCTGCCTCCGCAATCGTTCGACGACACCCAGAAGCCACAAGGCTTCCAGGGGAGCCAGGTGGGCGCGGCCTACCGAGGTTCGCCCGCTGAGGCCAAGATCGAGCAGATCCTCGCCGATTCGGCAACGTTCGACCCCACCCCCTACACGGGTCGGTGTGATCTGGTCCTGGTCGACGGTGCCCACGACTACGAGCACGGTGTCGCCGACACCATCACCGCGTTCGAGCTGGTGGCCCCGGGCGGGCTCATCCTCTGGGACGACTTCCAGCCCTACTGGCACGGCCTGATCAGGGGAATCATCGAGGCCGCGGGCGCACGACGCCCTCGGCGCCTCGCCGGCACCTCCCTGGGGGTATGGACGGCAGAGCTGGACGGTTGAGCACCACGATGTCGAAACCGCGGATACTTCCGAGGTGAGCTCACAGGAGGCCCCGCTGGCCGAGGTTCTCATCAGTGCCGACGAGCTCGCACATCGACCTTCTCTCGAGACGCGCGTCGCGTTGCAGAACGCCGCCCCCCTCGACACGTTGGGCATCCGATCCAGTCGCCTGCGTGACGACACAGTCCTGGGATGGCTCCATCACGCCGCGGCTGCGGGGGACAGCGCGGTGCTCGACGTCGGATGTGCGTTCGGCAACCTCTTGTTCATGCTGAACGCGAAGCTCGGCAAGGCGCAGACGCGCCGGCTCCTCGGCATAGACATCAACGAGGAGCAGCTCGAGTTCGCCCGCGCGTTCGCCGCATCAGTACCGGGCTACCAGAACTGTCACTTCGAGAACGCCGACCTGGAGCAGCCGCTCCCCTTCGACGACGCGACGTTCGACGCGATATGCGCCATGGACGTGATCGAGCACCTGCCCGACCCCCCTGCCGTGCTTCGCGAGCTGCATCGGGTGCTCAAGCCCGGAGGGACGGTCGTCATCACCACGCCCTCCGAGGGCTCACTGTTCAAACGATTCGCGACGAGCGCGAACCGCCTCTCGCGTGGGCGGGTGGGCCGCGCCTACTACAGCGGCAAGGATCAGACCGAGGTCGATGAGCACGGCCACGCCGTCATGCTCGTCGAGGCGGGTCACGACCACATCTCCGAGATGTCGCCCGCCCAGCTCCTGGATCTGGCAACCAGCAGTGGCTTCGAGATCTCCGAGATCAAGCCTCTGACCGTCATGAGCGGATCGGCGTGGTTCGACAGGCACGCGGCCCTGCTCGCCGGGCTGATCGCGCTCGAGGCGGTGCATGCCAGGCTGCAGAGGCTGAGCTGGGCGCACGCCGTCGCAGTGCGCTTGGTCAAGACCGGCGACGACGTCAGATGAGCTCCAGCGCATGCGCAAACTGACGAGCGCGGGCGTCCCACGACCATTCGTCGGGCACCGCTCGGCGCCAGGTACGGACGTCCGATGCCAGGCTCGCAAGGACGGCGCCCAAGAACTCGTCGCGTTGGACGATCCTGATGCCGTCACCACTGAGCCGGTCGAATCCACTCGTCGGCGTCGCGACGATCGGCCGACGGCTCGCGAAGTACTCGCGGCTCTTGATCGCGTCGAGGCTGTCGGTGAACGACGAAACCCGGTGCGGCGACACGAGTAGGTCGAGCGACCGCGTGACCTCGGGGACCGAACGCGCGTCGATGGGCCCCCACATCCGCACCTTCGGCTCCCGGAGCAGAAGCGCGCGGCTCTGCTCGTCCAGCGCGTCGGGCCCGATCAGGTGGACGGTGCCGAGCTCTGCGAGCGTGCCGAGCTCCCGGACCAGGCCGATGTCTAGTCGGTCCGCATGCAACGTCCCGACGTAGCCGACGTGCGGAGGATGACCGGGCAAGGTCTGCTCGGTGTCTTGGGCCCACGCGGCGGCGTCTATGCCGTTGGGCACGACGGCCGCTTCCACGCCGTAGCGCTCCGACCAACGCCGCCGAAGCTCCTCGCTGCACACCACGGTCGCCGCCCGGCGGGCAAGCTCGTCCTCCGCGCTGATGAGGCGCCGGCGCGCGCGGGGTGACAGCGTCGACGCGCGCCAGTCGTCCGTCACGTCATACACGGTGCGCACGCCCGACCGCAGCAGGTGCAGCCCGACCGTCGCGTCGTTGACCCAGAGGATGGATGTCCTGGCGACCTCGGAAGCAACCCCACGCGCCGCGAAGCGGAGGCCGCCCGCGCGCTTCGGAAGGACCAGTCGTGGGCGCACGGTCGTCACGCCCCCGAGGGGTCGACCCCGAGTCGATCTTCCCCGGCGGGGAGGTTCGAGGAAGAGCACCTCGCCGGCCAGGTCCTGCTCCCGCAGCGCACGTACGAAGTACTGGTTCCGGCGCCACACGTCGTCCCACGCCTCGAGCGACACGACCGTTACGCCGGGCGCTGTTGGCACCACCGGATCATAGGAACACTCCACGCACGCCGACATCGGCGTCGAGGCGCACTGGACAGACCCGGTCCTCCCAACGGGGCTAGGTTGGAAGACCAGAAGGAGAGCGCGTTTCGGTCGATGCAGTAGGAGAGACATGGCGGACGCGATGCCGAACGCCCACGCCATCGCCTACTACCTGCCGCAGTACCACCCGTTCCCCGAGAACGACGAGCACTGGGGCACAGGCTTCACCGAGTGGGCCAACGTCGTGCGGGCCAAGCGGCTTTTCCCCGGTCACGACCAGCCCCACCTCCCGACCGACCTCGGGTTCTATGACTTGCGCGTCCCCGAGGTTCGAGCGCAGCAGCGCGACCTCGCGCTCGAAGCCGGGATATCGGCGTTCGCGGTCTATCACTACTGGTTCGAAGGGCGGCGCCTCATGCACCGCCCCGTCGACGAGATGTTCGCCGACCCCGTCCATCCAGTGAAGAACCTGTTGTGCTGGGCCAACGGCAGCTGGACGTTGGAGTGGCGCGGGCGTGAGAACGTGACCACCATCGAGCAGACGTACTCCGAGACTGATGACTGGAAGCACTCCGAGCTGCTCGCAGAACGCTTCATCTGCAACGAGCGCTACTTCACCCACGAGGGCCGACCCGTCTTCCTCGTCTACGAGCCGTACGCCCTTCCGGAGCGCGCGCGCATGGTGCGGATCCTGCGTGAGGTGTGCGGCGCCCATGGGGTGGAGCTGTTGGTCGGCGGCTGTGTCGCCTTCAACGACAGCAAGGACGTCCGTGAGCTCGGGCTCGACTTCGAAGTGAGATGGGCGCCCGACTGGATGCTCATCCGCGAGGCGTTCGACCCGCGAGTGCAGCGGATCCTGTCTCTGCAGAGCAGATTCCTCTCCAAGCGTTGGCCACGGTTTCGACACAACGATGCGTTCTCCTACCAACGGGTCATCGACGCGCACCTCGCATCGACGCAGCCGGCCTGGCCGACCTGCGAATCCGCCTTCCCGTCGTGGGACAACACCGCGCGCCGTTCGTTCGGCGACGCAGTCATCGTGACCGACCCGTCACCTGCCGAGTTCACGCGGTGGTTGCGCGCCCTTCGCGACCGACTTCGACCGACTGACCCACCATTCGTGTTCATCAACGCATGGAACGAGTGGGCCGAGGGTTGCCACCTTGAGCCCGACGAGACGTGGGGACATGCGTGGCTCGACGCATGCCGCGAAGTCTTCACAGCGCTGTGAGCACGGACCCGGCGGGCGACGATCCGAGCGGGAGTCGCGGGGAGCCGCTGTCGGCGCGGGAGCTGCAGCACCGTGCCATCAGCGGCTCGCTCTGGACAGCACTTCATGTCGTCGTATCCGTACCGATCGCGTTCGTCGCCAACGCCGTCATCGCTCGCACCCTCGGCGTGACCAAGTACGGCGGACTTGCTTTCGTGACGGCGACCCTCGCTGTTGTCGCCGGCGCCGCGAACCTCGGCGTCACCACCGCCACCATCCAGTTCGGCAGCCAGGCCGAAGCCCAAGGGGATCGCGCCCGCACCGACCGGCTGTTGCGTTCGATGACCGGGTACCAGCTCATGCTCGAGCTGCCCGTCCTGATCGTCGTCATCGCCGCACTGACTCGCCACCACTCGTTGTGGATCCTCGCCATACTGGTCGTCGGCGAGGTGCTCAGCGTCGGCTTCGCGGCAGCTACAGCCACCTTGTCCATCGAGAATCGGGTGGCATCGAGTGCCCGCGTTGCCATCGTGGCCAATGTCTTCATGCAGACGGGATCAGTTGCGGTCGCGACGATCACGCACTCGCCGACCGCGGTGTGGGCGACCCGGATCCTGCTGCTGGGTCTGCAGACGCCATTCTCCTGGATCCTGCTCGACCGCAAGCGCAAGTCGTTGGTCCTCCACCCGCGTTTACCACGGGGCCTAGGGCGCGCGTACTGGCGCTTCGGCTTGTACGCGTGCGGCGCCGGCCTCGTCGGGATGCTCGTGTTCTCGCGGAGCGAGATCTTCATCTTGCGTGCGCTCGACCGAACGCATGCACTGGGAATCTTCGCGCTGGCGTTCGGCATCAGTCAGCAGATCACCGCGCCGGCGGACGCGATGCTCAACGCCCTCATACCCGCCACCGCGGGCCTGCTCTCCCGCTCGCCAGAGATGGCAGCGGGCGCCCTTGCCCGCGCCATCCGTGTTTCGGCGACCGTGGTCGGACTCATCACGGCCACCGCACTGCCGGCCCTTATCTTCGCCATCCCGGCGATCTACGGCCACCAGTACTCGACTGCCGCGTGGGCGCTGCTGCCGCTCGCACTGGTGTCGTGCTTCCAGACCGTCAACAACCCAGTCGGTGCGTTCATGAGTGCGCGCCTGCGCTCCGACCTCGTCCTACGCACGAACCTGGTGGCGCTCGGGACGGACGCGGTTCTTGCCTTCGGCCTCATCCCACCTTTCGGCCTGTGGGGAGCCATCGCGGCGAACGCCGGGGCTCAGCTCGTATCCGTCATCGTCCTGGCGGCCATCGAGGCGCGCCAGTCCAACCTCGGCGTGGCCGGGCTAGTTCGCTGCTTCCTGCCGTTCGCCGTCGGCGTGGCGGCGATGGGTTTGAGTGTCGGCAGCGGCGTCGCTGCGAGGTCCGCTGGAGGGGCGACTGCCGGTGTCGTCTGCTCTGTCCTGGTAGGTGCCCTTGCCTTCACGGTCGGCCTCCGCCTGACCCGGGAAGGCCTGCAAGAATCCGACCGCGCCGCAATTGACCGTGCGTTGTCGGGGCCGTTGCGCCGCCTCGCGAAGCGACCGCTGGACCTGCTGTCTAGCCGGTCGCGCGTCGTCGCGTAGTGCCCTCGGCCACGGCGCGGTAGACGGCTGCGTGACGCGCGCCGCTGTCCTCCCACGTGAAACGGGCGGCCTGGCGGATCCCGGCTGCCACACGTGCGGAACGCTCCGCGGGTCCCTCCGCCAGCAGGCGGCCGATCCCATCGGCGATGCTGTCGACGTCGTATGGGTCGACGAGGAACGCAGCAGCCCCACCCACCTCTGCGCACGCCGTGCCCTGCGACGTGATCACACGTGTCCCGCACGCCTGCGCTTCCGCGATGGGGATGCCGAAGCCCTCGTAGAGACTCGCGAGCAGCAGCCCGTCCGCTGCGCGCATCAGGGCCGGCAGGTCCGCATCGTCTACGAACCCGACGACCGAGATCGCGTCGCCGGCATCCGCGACAGCCTGCGCGACGTCAGGCCGCAACGGGGCGAGCGGACCAGCGAGGACGAGGATGCCCTCGTACCCCGTCGCAGCCTTCGCCCGGCAGAACGCGTCGATGGAGCGGGCTAGGTTCTTGCGGGGCGTCTGGCCGCCGACGCACAGCAGGTAGGGCCGACCTCCGGAAGCTCGAGCGCGCATCGCGATGCCTTGCTGGAGATCCGCTTGAGGTTGGAACCGATGGTGGTCTACTCCGTTGTGGGCGACGTGCACGCGCGACGCGTCTACGCCGAAGGTTGCGCACACCTCCGACTTCGTGAACTCAGAGACGGCGATGACGGCTGCCGCACGACGTAGCAGGGACGCCATGAACGGCGCTGGAGCACCTTCTGCCTGGGGCCATCGCTCAGCGATGAGGTCGTGCACCGTGAGCACGAGGCGTTGCGACGGGACGGCCGGCTCTGCGTCGAGGTGCAGCTGGTGGTACACGTCGTAGGGCCCGACTAACATCTTCATCGATGGCACGCGGAGATGTCGTTGCAAAGGCCGCAGAACACGCGCGGGGAACGGGCTCACGACGGCACGGACGCATCCTTCCGGATCAAGACGATCAGCAGTCGTACGCATCGCATCGCCGAGGCGCCTCGACGTTGCATGGATGACGAGGTCGAGGTAGCGGTGGTGACGGGCAAGGTCCGAGGCGAACCCGTCGAAGTACACGCCCGGACCCGTGAGCTCGAGGCCCAGGGGGAAGGCGCCGATCACGACCCGCACTCATTCATTCTGCGGGACGTCGCAGCTAGCAGATCGCTGGCGCCTTGAGGATCTGGCTGGTTCCCAGTGCTTACGCGCCGCGCACGGGGGGGATCGAGACAGTCACGCGATCCCTCGGCCTGGCGCTCGCTCGGGCCGGTCATGAGATCACCGTGCTCACGCACCAGGACCCCCTCGATGCGCTCCCGTTCGAGCGCTTGGACGGTCTGGACGTGCACCGGCTGCGCTGGGGGATCCCCCGTGCCAATCCGCACCACATCGCCGCCTACCTGCGGGACGTCCGGCGCTCGACTCATGCCCTCCGCGGGCTTCCGGTGCCCGACGTCATCAATGTTCATGGCGCGTCGAACCAGATGATCCCGCTCGGCCGCTTCGCCCGCGCCGCGCGCGTCCCTTTCGTGCTGGCGACCCACGGCGAGGTCGTCGCCGACCCTCGCCAGATGTTCCAACGCAGCACCTTCATGCGGGTCACCCTCCGGCGAACTTGCACATCGGCCAGCGCACTCGTCGCACCGAGTCGATGGACCTGCGAGTCCGCCGGCCGCGTCGCGACAGCGTTTCGCGCCGCCACCGTGATCCCCAACGGGATCGACGCAGACCGGTTCCGCGTCGGTCCCCCGCCCGTCACTCCCACCTTCGCGGCGTACGGACGTCACGAGCACCAGAAAGGGTATGACCTGCTTGTTCGCGCGTGGCCTCTGGTGCGTCGGCAGGTACCCGAGGCACGACTCCTGTTGGCCGGCGCCGGATCCGAGACGGAAAGACTGCGCGCGCTGGCGAGTGACGGCGTCGACTTCCTCGGAGCCCTCAGCGGAAGTGGCGTCCTGGACATTCTCCGTAGCGCACGTGTCGTAGTCGTCCCGAGCCGCGTTGAGGCGTTTGGCATGACTGCGCTGGAAGCCCTCGCGGCCGGCCGCGCGCTCGTCCACTCAGGACGAGGAGGCCTGCCGGAAGCGACCGGCGGCTTGGGGATCGTCGCTGATCCGGAGGACCCTGAAGCGCTCGCCACCGCGATGGTCAACGCACTAGCGCCGGATCCGCCGGACGCTCGCGAGCACCTTCGCGCACTGAGCTGGGACATGATCGCCGCTCGCTACCTCTCGGTGTACGAGCAGATCCTCCCAACACCAACCGTCGCCTAGCTTCGATCGCGGTTTATGAGTCGCTGCCCTACCGCACGCGCGAGAACGCTCGGTCGGTGCGCAGCAACGTAGGCGAGGTTCCGCGAGAGCGTGCCGAGCCGGCGGGACCTGGCTGCCGCGCGGGCGGCGTCGAACGCCTGATGGACGGCGCGCTCGCGAGCCGCAGCGAGGCCACGTGATGCTCGCGGGCTGGGATGACGACGGAGGACGACCTCCGCCTCGTGGAGGGACAGCCTCCAGTCTTGGGTCATCCCTCCGCTGTGGATGCGGTAGTGCGCCAGGACCTCGGGCAGCTTGTCGATCGCGCCGACTCGTGCGATGCGTAGCCAGAGATCCCAGTCCTGCGCCGTCCGCAGGCCCGTGTCGAATAGGCCGACCTGCTCCAGCGCAGCACGACGAACGACCGCCGTGGACACGCACACCCCGTTGCCCCCCAAGAGCTCTTCGTAGGACGTGCTGAACCCCTGATAACCCGGGCCGGTGATCCGGCCGTCAGAGTCGATGATCGCGAAGGCCGTGGAGAGCATGCCGAGACCGGGCTCTCGGGTGAGGCGCGCGACCTGCGAGTCCAGCTTCCCCGGCAGCCAGACGTCGTCTGCGTCGAGGAACGCGATGAGCGGTGCGGTCGTGGCGAGGATGCCGGCGTTGCGGGCCGCGGACAAACCTTGGTTCGTCTGGCGGAGGAGAGTGATCCGGGGATCTCGACCGGCAACCCACGACAGTGGCTCGTGAGAACCGTCGTCGACGACCACCGCCTCCCAGCTCGTGAACGTCTGCGTCACGAGCGAGTCAAGGGCAATCGCCAAGAACGGACCCGGGTTGAAGGCCGGGATCACAACGGACACTGCCACCACCGGACGCAGCCTGCCAGGCTGGACGCTGTGAGTCTGCTCGGTGTCGCCTCTGACCTCGCCCGACGGATGCCACCCAGCCGCACGAAATCACGCGCCGGTCGGATCCTCGCGGCGACCGCCGCGCGGGTAGGAGCTTCGCCCGATGTGACGGTCACCCTTCGAGACGGAACACGCATCATCTTGGATGCGAGATCACGTACCGAGAGCTCGGCGGTCTGGGATGGCGAATACGAGCCCGGAATGGTCGACGTTCTGAGCTTCTGCGTCGACAAGCACGGGTGGGTCGCGGATGTCGGCGCGAACGTAGGCCTCATCACATTGCCTCTCGCGCGACGGATCGCCCACCGTGGCGGCGGGGTGGTCGCATTCGAGCCCATCGAGCGCAATGCCGCCCGCCTCCGGGCGTCTGCCGCTCTGAACGAGGTACGGGTAGAGATGCACGTCCTAGCTCTCGGGGAGGAGGACGACGACGTGACGATCTGGCTGGATCGTCAGCTGGGAGCTGCGACCGGCAACGCTCGGATCGGCCAGCGACAAAGACCTGACGAGGAGCCGGTCACCTGTGCCGTCCGGCGGCTCGACGACCTCCGCATCCGTCCAGTGGATGCGTTGAAGGTCGACGTCGAGGGAACCGAAGTCGCCTTTCTGCGCGGTGCACAGCGCTACCTCGCGACGCATCGGCCAGTGATCCTCGGTGAGTTCAACTCCGAGCTCATGCCGTTGCAGAACACTGACTTCACGGATGTGCCTCCGCTCCTGCCCGACGGCTACCGCATCGCCGCCTTCGTCGCCCAAGGCGTCGTCGAGGTCGCGGCTAAGAAGGGGCTCGGCGACGTTCTGCTTGTGCCGGAGGAGCGATGGCCGGCGGTGATCGAGCGCGTGAACAGTGCTTCCGACGTTGCCTTCGGACAAGAAGGACCAGGTACCGACTAGCGTCGCGATGTGCTTCGGGAGATCCTGCAAAAGCTGCCGGTCGAGCAGCGCCTGCGGCTGCGGTCACACGTACAACGAGTGTGGGCTTTGCCGTACCACAGGGATCTGGATCGGCTCGCTCGCATCTACCGGACCGACAAGGCAAGCACAGAGCACGCGTACACGCGGTACTACCTCCGCCACCTGCCACCCCGTCGCGCCGTACGGTCCGTGCTTGAGATCGGCGTTGGTGGCGTCAACTCGAAGTTCGGATACGCATCCGCGTTCGGAGGACAGTCGCTTCGGATGTGGCGTGATTACTTCCCTCATGCAGAGATCGTCGGTCTCGACATCGAGCGCAAGCGGGTGCCCGGGAATCGCATAACAGTGGTGCAGGGAAGTCAGGACGACCCCCAGCTCCTCGCACGCATCGCACACGAGCACGGCCCGTTCGATGTCGTGATCGACGACGGCAGCCACGTCGCAGCGCACCTCACGGCAAGTCACGCCGCCCTGTTCGAGCATGTCCGTCCGGGCGGCGTGTATGTGATTGAGGACCTCGCGACGGCCTACATTCCCGCCGCTGGCGGTGGCCCGCCCGGCACCGCCGGCACATCCATCGAGCTTCTGAAATCCGCCATAGACGACGTGATGCGCAGCCACTGGGACGCCGCCTCTGACCGTGCGGCAGTGGATGAGGTCCACGTCTACGACGAGATCGCGTTTCTGGTGCGCCACTAGGCGGTATCGCCGCGTCCGCGGTCAGCACGCGCTATTACGTCGCTGACCGTTCGCCCAGACCCGTAGGTCTCATCGCCCATCCACCCGGCATCAGCCGACTGCGCGGGCTCCGATGCCTACATCTAGGGATGTTCGAAGCGGCCGACGGGATCTCTCGGACCGACGCCGATGAAGCGGGCTCCGACAAGCAGCCCCCGGACGAACCCAGCGACGCTCACCGCGGTCCGGACGATCCGTCGATGCAATGCACGACCGTGCCGGAGATTGCCCACGAAGACGTTCCACAGCAGGGTTCGCCACACGGCGCTCGAGAACATGCCCAGGTTCGCGTGGAGGAGCAGAGCGTGGTTGCGCATCGCCCAGTGCGTGTAGCGGAGGTCGAATCGGCGGCCCTTCGCCTGTGGCGCGGCAACGTGCAGCGCGACGGCGCCGCGGACGAACCATGCCTCGGCACCGAGCTTGGTCGCGCGCAAGAAGACATCGGCATCTTCGCGAACGCCGCTCACGCCGGTGAAGTATTCCCGAAACCCGTCGAGGCGCTCGATCAGCGCCCGACGCATCCACATCGTCGCACCGATCCCATGTGCGATCTTCACGTCGGTACCCGGGTCAGCCGCGAAGTTTCCGATCAACTGCCAGTCGCGGGTGATGACCCCGATCTGGTCGAGGCCATGGTCACCCTCACCCTCGATGCCGTTGAGCGTTCGGCAACAGCCGAGCGCCGCTTGAGGGTTGCGATCGGCAAACGCCATCAGCTCCTCGATGTAGGTCGGTTCCGCGAGAGCGTCGTCGTCCAGGAACGCGATGAGATCGCTCTCGATGCGGGGAAGAGCGGCATTGCGGGAGCTGGTCATGTTGCCCGCGCCCCGAGGGTTTCGCACGTACTCAGCGAACGGGAAGTCGCCGGTTACCAGCTCCGTCTCACGATCTTCAGAACCGTCGACGACGATGACCTGATCCGGACGCCGTGTCTGACGATCCAAGTGCTCGAGGTTCGTCCGAAGGGTGGCAGGCCTGCGATACGTCACGATGACGACGGACACCGTGCCCGTTGGCGATTCGCTCGTCGATCTGGCATCGGCGGTCACCGCGCATCTTGCCCGGGCTTGCGCAGGCGGCGGCCGACCGCCTGCCTTGCGGCACCGATCCATGCCCGCGATTCGTCGGCAAGTGACCGCGGCAGGCTGGCGTCGAGCCACCAGCGTGGGTGCACGACGTCCATCGGCGCAGCGACGACGGGAAGCGCCGCGAGCCGCTCGGCGGCATCACCTCGTGCGTATAGGAGCACGTTCTGCCGGTACCACCATGCGATGTCCTCGTTGCCCCAGATCCGAGGGCGGACGACGTCGAAGACGTCGTACCCGTGCGCCCGGAACTTGGCCGCCCACCACGAAGGCCATCGGCAGTTCACGTGATGTTCCCCGCCCTGGCCCGGGATCGCGGCGGAGAACAGGATGGCGTCGCCGTGGCGAGTCAGCGACTCGACGAAGATGTCGGCGCACTCGGCCGGGAGGTGCTCAGCGACCTCGAGCGACATCACGAGGTCGTAGCACCGCTCGAGCTCGACCGGCTGCGCGAGGTCCGCGGCCCGAAAGGCCCGTTCAGGGATGCGCAGCGCCGATCGGTCGACGTAATCGCCGTCGATCCCCTGTATCGCACAGCCGTGGGCAGCCCATTCCGCAAGCCATACGCCAAGCCCACATCCGAAGTCGACCACCGACGCCGGTTCGAGCCAAGTTCGAACCATTCCCGTGATGTGACGCGCTGCGACCACCGCGTTGCTAGCGATGAAGTCATGCGAGTACCCGCCGTCGGACGAGCTCTGCGCGGCCATCGGCCGATCGTGCCATGCGATTGAGTTGGCCTGCGCTGTCGAGGTGCGGCGCAGGGATCTGATTGCCTAGAACTGGGTCAGTGTGCCCCGACGCCGGGCGTGATCGACCGAGCGGTCGAACACGATGAGGGCGAGGGGGAGCGTCACCGCGGCGCAGGCTGTCAGACCGGCAAGCCGGACCAGGTCGAGGTCACCGAGGATGAGGGCGTCGCGTAGAGCATCGACACCCCAGGTGAACGGCAATGCGTTAGCCAACAGCTCCGCCCAGCGAGGGAACAGCGAGACGGGGAAGTACACGCCACCGAGGAGCGCGCAGATGCCGGCGACCATCGCAGCCAGAACCGCCCCCCGCTTGAAGACAACCGTGAAAGCCGCGACCAGGACCCCGACCGCCGCAAACACTGCGAGCAGCACGACGAGCTCGACGAACGCCACGAGGAGTGCCGCGGGCGCACCGGTCAGGTCCGCGCCCGCGAGTGCGCCGATCAGGATCAGCGCAACTGACGCAACCAGCGCCTGGATGAGCTCGTACGCGGCGGCGCCGAGCGCAATCATTCCGGGAGATGTCGCCGTCGCCATCAGCGCCTCGAACGTGCCCATGCCCTGCTCTTCGCGGAGCTTGTTGGCGAACGAGTGCAACGTGGCGAACGTCGCCTGCCACACGGCCATTCCGACGACCACGAACGCGAAGTAGCCGTGGTGCAGGCGCACATCCCGCTGCGGGGCGCGGTCGATCAACTTGCCGGCTTCGAAGACAATGGCCATGAGGAACAACGGCGTCGCCAGACTCAGAGCGAATGGCAGCCGGTACGACCGCGCGGCGTACCAATCGCGGCGGACAAATGCTGCCAGCGCCCCGACCCTCACTGAGAAACCTCGAGCGATCGCATGGCTTCAACCAGTGACTCCGCGCCGATGTCCCTCTCGGTTCGATCCGCGACCTGGACCAGACGTCCCTCCGACATCACGACAACCCGGTCGGCGACGTCAGCCGCCTCATGCGGGTCGTGCGTCACCCACAGCACCGCGCAGCCGCGGTCCACGCGGGCTCGCATCGACGCACGTAGGTCGTTCGCAACCAGTGGGTCGAGGGCTCGGGTCGGCTCGTCCAGGAGCAGCAGCGGCGGATCGAGCACCAGCGCTCGAGCGATGGAGAGGCGGGTGCGCATCCCTGACGAGTACTGATCGAATCGGCGGTCTGCCACGTCGGAGAGCTCGACCTCCTCCAGCAGCTGATCTGCGATCGTGCGGGCAGCCGCTCGGCGCAGCCCACTCAGGCGCGCGAAGAACTCGAGGTTCTGACGACCTGTGAGGCGCCAGTACCAGGAGCGCTCGTCCGACAGGACCAATCCCGACCTCCGCCGGGCCCCTACCGGGTTCTGCACGACGTCGACATCAGCGATCGACACGTGTCCAGCGTCAGGAAGGACGGTTGTGCCCAGGATGCGTATGAGGGTGCTCTTGCCTGCGCCGTTACGACCCATGAGAGCGACGACTTCGCCGCTTCTGATGCACAGATCGACGTCCCGCAGGACCCCGGCTTTGCCGAAGCTCTTA
Source organism: Humibacter sp. (assembly GCF_035547335.1). Lineage (GTDB taxonomy): Bacteria > Actinomycetota > Actinomycetes > Actinomycetales > Microbacteriaceae > Humibacter. The sequence continues at coordinate 19,147 of NZ_DASZVF010000037.1, forward strand.
CGAACCCCGTTTACGACGAGGACCGGTTGTCTAGCGGCGTTGAGGACGTCAGGCTCGCGGGCGGGCATCGATCGCTGCTCTGAAGATCTCGCCGGCCCGCTTGTGCTCGAAGTAGAGGTGACTGCCTTCCACCACTTCCATGATGGTGCCAGTGCGGCTGTGACCTTCCCACCCGAGCTTGTCGTGCCGGTGCAGAGGGTGCACACGGATGAGGACTATCGGTGCGGCCACCGGCGCGCCGAGCTCGTAGCGGTAGGCGGCGTCCATGAGGTTCCACCCCGACGTCCACTCCCCCTCCCGATATCTGTTCGGAAACGAGGTGCGATGACGGATCTGACGCAGGAACAACTGAGGAACCGTGACACGTCCGCGTCGCAGCTCCTTGAGGAACGACTTCGCGACGTTGCGCAGATGCCACAGAAGCAGGGCCACCGTCATGCGGGCGACGGCGCGCCGTTCGTTCCACGTCGCCTGAGTGAGCTCGCGGCAAGAGCTCCGGACCTGTTTGCTGAGGCGCGCACCGGGTAGTCGCGGTGGGCTTGGCGAATCTCCCATCCCGAGCGCGATCACCGTTCGTCCTCTGGCCTCCAGCTGCTTCGTCATCTCGAAGCCGATGATGCCGCCCATCGAGAATCCGTACAGGATGATCGGTCCGGTCGGTGCGACCTCGCACAGCGCCTCGATGTATGTCGACGCCAACGATTCGATCGACGGCACCCGCGCGATGTCGGCGAAGTGCGGCAAGCGCAATGCATAGGTCGGATGGCCGGCTCCGAAGCCTTCGCAGAACGGATGTGCCCAGATCGCACTGCTGCTCGCGTCAGGCAGCAGGAACACTGGCGGCCGGGTGCCCTCGTCAAGAACAGCTTCGACTGTCGTGTCCCGGTAGTCGGCCAAGCGGAGGTGGAGCTGGCTCGGGGTCGGGGCCCGCAGGAGAAGCGAGGTCGGAAGCTGCCTACCGGTGCGTTGCTCGATGCGGGAGAAGATCTCGCCTGCCTCGGCCGCTCGACCGCCTGAGGCGAAGAAGTCGAGTGCTTCGGTCGCGTCGGCATGGTTGAACACCTCGGCGAAGATGGCGACCAGATCGTCGACCGTGAGCGAGTCGCCGGACGCCGCGCTCACCCGCCTTCTCCCTCCACACTCACGTTCGGGTGGCCTCATCAACCACCTGACCCAGGTGCTGCGCCGCACGGGCGTGGTCGAAGGTGAAGTGGTTGCCGGGGATCGCGATGACCTCGACGCCACTGGTCGTCCAGGCCGCCCAACCGCCATGGTCCTTGTTGTGGGCCGGATCGGCGCGCAACAAGGCGATGGGCGCCGAGATCCGGCTTTCGGGTAGGTAGGAGAACGCCGACTCTGCGAGATGTGTGAGGACTCGTACACGGCGCTCGCGCACGACGTGATCCTCCGCAGTCGCAGGTGTAGCACCGGTGAGGATCGGGTCCTTCTCGAGAGCGGCCCGCAGAAGCGTCGTGCCAGCCCGCGCCTGTCGCTTGAGGAGGTTCAGGGCGATGGAGACCTTCTCGCGGTTGTCGAACAGCTGGAGCTCCCGCCAGCGGCCGCGTGCACGCGCGACGATGCCCGGTCCGAATGACTTCTTCTCGGGCGCGAACGAGTCACCGAGACCGAGGACAGCGACCTCCTTGCCGCCTAGCTCGAGCTGTCGCGTCATCTCGAAGGCGATGAGGCCGCCGAGCGAATGTCCGTACAGCGCGTAGGGCCCTTCGGGCCAGACCTCGCGGAGGTGCTTGATGTAGCCGGCCGCCAGGTCGGGGATCGATTGCGCCAGCAGGTCTTCCGATTCGAACGGCCGCACGGCGAGGATCGGCTGGTCGTCGGGAAGGTAGGCGGAGTATGCGCGGACGTACATGATCTCGCCGTGCCCGTCGTGGACGAAAACGAGTGGCATGCGAGAGCCGGCTTCCTCGATGACGGCGACTTGGCCCCAGCCTCGCTCTGCCAGTGCGCCGGCCAGCGCTTGCGGGGTCGCTGACGTGAAGATGAGTGATGCCGGGGCTTCAATCCCCGTCATCTGCTCGATCCGCACGAAGAGGCGCATCGCCCGCAGCGAGTCCCCTCCGAGCTCAAAGAAATCGTCCTTCGGCGTGACGTCGTCGATGTCGAGCACCGACGCGAAGAGCTTGGTGAGCATCTCGACGAGCGGCTCGTCAGCGCCGATTGATCTCGACGTGCGCTCCGGCTCCGCCCGCGCATGCAGCTCGCTCCGGTCGATCTTGCCACCGCTCATCTGAGGCAGCTCGTCTACGACGATGACTCGATCGGGCAGCGCGTGGCGAGCGACCATGTGCACCAGTGCATCGCGCAGTTGAGCACCGTCGAGCGACGACCCGGTCCGCGGCACGGCGAAGGCGACCAAGCGTGTCTGGCCGGAGCGATCGAGGTACGTCGCCGCGGCGGCCGCTGCTACGTCGTCCAGGCGGCGCAACGCGGACTCGATGTCGCCGAGCTCGACGCGCACGCCACCGATCTGGACCTGCGCGTCGATGCGTCCGAGGTACCTGAGCACGCCGCGCTCGCGAACCGCACGGTCGCCGGTCCGCACGCGCCGGCGGCCGTTCCCCAGGTCGGTGAAGACCCGCGCAGTTTGCTCGGGATCGTTGAGGTAGCCCAGCGCGCAGTAGCCGCTCTCCACAACGACTTCGCCAGGCTCGCCTTCGGCCACCTCACGGCCCGCGGCATCGACGATCCTCACGATCGAGTCACCCACGACTTCCCCGATGGGCAGCGGTCCGGTCCCCAAGCGGCTGTGCGGATTGATGGTGGTCTTGGTGACCGCGACCGTCTCGGTCTGGCCGAACGCGTTGATGACCTGTGAGCCGCGCGGCATCCAGCGACGGAGCAAGGCCACGTCCTCCCACGCGACGGACTCGCCGAACAGCCACACGCGGCGTAGGTGGGGAAGGGGAAAGTCCTCCGCACCGTCGGCCGCCATGTGCCGGACGACCGTCGGCACCAGGGTCGCGGCTTCGATGTCGGCATCTCGCAGCCACGTGCGGAAGGGAGCGAGGCCGGCAACGCGGACGTCGAAGAGGTGAAGCGAGGCGCCGCAGCTCACGGACACATGGAACATCAGCTCCGACGGCCCTACGGACCCCGCGCTCAGCATGGCGACCCGCCGCCCCGGTCGGAGGTCGAGGCCCTCACCCAGGATCTGCGCGAGCGCCTGACGCATGGCCGGAGGGATGAGGATGCCCTTAGGAGCACCGGTGGATCCAGAGGTGAACACAACTCCAGCGATGGACGCCCCCGCCGCATGCACCGGGGAGACGTCTTCGCTCTCAGCGGGTCGTCGCACGGCGAGTGCAAGCACTGGTCGTCCGAGCTCGGCCTCTGCGTCGGCAGGCACAGAGTCGGTCAGCACGAGCGTCATCTCAGTGGCGTCGACCATCGAGATCAGGAGCTCGGGCGGCGCTGTCGGGTCGAGCGGGACCGATGTCCGGCCGGCACGGGCCACGGCCAGCGTTGCGATCGCGTAGTCGACGCCGTCGTTGAATCGCAGCCCGACGAAGGAGTCCGCCGGGCACCGGTCCACTACGAGCAGAGCCGTCGCGTCGACGGCCCGGTCAAGCTCCCGATAGGTGAGCGATGCGGTGCCGAGCACTATTGCGACGCGGTCGGGCGCACGAGAAGCGAAGTCCCGCAGCGCATCAGCCGCGTGAGGGAGTGTCCGGTCGACAGGGGCGGCGTCGGAGCACATCCCGAGAAACGTACCCACGGTCATGGCCGGAGGCGCGCTTGTTGCGCGCACATCTGCATCGATAGTGCCGTCGGCGTCTTGGCGTTTAGTCCGCGAGCAGGTGCCCCGCCGCCTCGGCGGCCTCGCCACGGGTCCCCTCGATGCCGGTGGCCCGCTCAGCGAGAGCGCCGAGCGCGGTCAGCGCGCGCGCAGGGTCGCGGCGCACGCTGACGCAGTTGTCGATGAGCGCCATCGTCAGGGCGGCGGCGGTGAGCGGCGCGGTCTGCCAG